>JAZQNK010000076.1:0-6211 GCA_045627325.1 Treponemataceae bacterium
CTGATGACTTCTGCATTTTTTATGTAGAAAGTGTCGGCTTTTTTTTTGCGCAAATCTAAAAACTGATGCTTTTTACAAACTGGGAGTTTTTATGATAACGTCTCTTGCGCTGATTTTTCTTGTTGGTCTGGCTTTAGCTTCAATTTTTCAGAAAATTAAAATTCCACGCATTATAGGAATGCTTTTGACAGGTATTATCTTAGGACCTTATGTGCTTGATTTTCTTGATTCTTCAATTTTAAATATTTCTGCAGAATTAAGACAGATTGCATTGATAATAATTCTGATTAAGGCTGGCATTTCTCTTGATGTTTCAGATTTAAAGAAAATTGGTTTGCCTGCTGTTCTTATGTCTTTTCTTCCGGCGGTAATGGAAATTATTGCGTTTATTGTTTTTGCGCCGTATTTTTTGTCTGTAACAAGATTAGAAGCCGCAATTATGGGTGCTGTTCTTGGAGCTGTTTCGCCTGCTGTTGTTGTGCCACGAATGGTGCTGCTTATGGAAGAACAATATGGAACAGACAAAAAAGTGCCGCAGCTCATTCTTGCAGGCGCTTCACTTGATGATGTTTTTGTAATTGTCTTGTTTTCAACATTTATAAATATGGCGCAGGGCAGTGCTGCAAGTGTCATGGATTTTGTAAATATTCCAGTTTCAATAATTTCTGGAATTCTTATTGGAATTATTTTTGGTTTTGCTCTGGCATGTTTTTTCGAAACAGCTTATGCAAAAAATCATCATATTAGAAACAGCCTGAAAGTAATAATTACTCTTGGAACAGCATTTCTTTTAATGTCAGTTGAAACATGGCTTAAAAACATTGTTCCTGTTTCGGGGCTTCTGGCTGTTATGTCGATGGCGTGTACATTAAAAATGAAAAGCACAGCTGGGGTAGCAAACCGAATTGCTGAAAAGTTCGGAAAACTGTGGCTTGCGGCAGAAGTTCTTCTGTTTGTTCTGGTTGGTGCAGCTGTAGATATCCGCTATACGCTTCAAGCTGGAATCGGTGCGGTTGCAATAATCTTTATTGCGCTTGTTTTCAGGTCTTTTGGTGTCTTGCTTTGTCTTATAGGCACAAAGCTTAATGCAAAAGAAAAATTGTTCTGTGTCATTTCATATCTTCCAAAAGCCACAGTACAGGCTGCAATTGGTTCTGTTCCTCTTTCGCTTGGACTTTCATGTGGCAATATCGTTTTGTCTGTTGCCGTTTTATCAATTATCATTACAGCCCCAATAGGTGCGCTTTGCATGGACTTGTCTTATAAAAAGCTTTTAAAAAAAGAAGGGTAATAGCTTTTGAAAAATGCGACAGAGCGCTATAGCTCTATGTACATAGAAATTAAAAATAAGTATGATGTTGAAGAAAGTATATGCACGCTTGTGTCAGACACTGCATAGTCTTGTGCCTGATTTAAGAATTTGTGTAAAAATAAAAATTTGTGAGGGAAAATGGAATTTAGAACACTTATAGAAAAAGATTTGCCGTCGCTTTTAGACCTTTATGTTCAGCTTGATCCGGTAAATGATTATTTGGAACTTGAAGAAGCACAAAAAATCTGGAAAAGAATCTCTGAAAACAAAAATATAAAATATTTTGTTGCAGTAGATAAAGATAAAGTTGTTGCAACATGCTGGTCTGCAATAATTCCGAACATGACGCATCATGGCGGTTCAATCTGTTTTATTGAAAACGTTGTTACGCATAAAGATTACCGCAAGCAGGGACTTGGCCGCAAGGTTATTGAAATGGCAACAGAAGACGCAAAAGCAAACAACTGCTATATGGCATGCCTTTTAAGCAATGTTAAACGCACCGAAGCGCACAAATTTTATGAAAGCATCGGTTTTGCAGGCGATACAAAAAAAGGTTTCGTAAAGTATTTATAATAAGTTTAGGCTGATTTAGCGTTTTAAAATGCATATCTATGCTTGTACGAATAAGACGACGCAAATCCATTATGCTGCGGATGCAGAATTATTCTTTAATTGTTGTGCTGTTTTTGAAATAATTTGCAGTTTAGCCAGCAGACAAGAAATAAAAAGACAATATCGAAGCTCCATCTTGTTATAATGTCTAAAATTGAATCTTTAAATATGAGTGCAATAAAAAGATTGAACCCAAGCCAGCATAAACCAATTGAAAGAACACAGATTTTTAAGCATAAAAATGTTTGGTTTGTGCGTGTTGTTTTATGATCTGTCTTTTGTGCTTCTGCAATATGCGGCGATGTTTGTTGATTTTTGTTTTTGCTGAAAATAGGGTAGATAAGGCAGAAACAGAAACCCAGAGTTATTCCAAAAATAAATGTCCATATATAAGTTGGAATTGGAAAAGTTTTTATATTGCTCGAAATTATTCCGGCATTATAAAGTGCAGTTCTTTCTAAAAAGAAAACTACGGCTATTGTTAAAGTGCATGTAATTTTGTTTTTAGTTGAAAGACTTGTTTTATTTGTTGCTGGAGTTTTTGGAGAAACTATAAATTTGTCTGTGCAGAAACACAAAAGAAATGCCATTAAAGCTTCACCGATTCCCATTGCAAACTGATAAACAACAAATTGAATTCCCCATTCTGAAAAAGGTGAAGATTCAACAACAACTTCCTGCATTCCCATAAGGTAAATTAAGCCAAAACAGATACCAAAGCGCACGCCGCATTGTGTGTTAGACAGCTCTGATTTTGCAGCAAAAAATTTTGTAATAAATGCATTATGTGAATAGATCATTATAAAATATAAAGTTGCAACAATAGGAAAACCAAATTTTAAAACAAGAAACGAATCAAAATTCTGTTCATTTACACTGCTTGGCAAAATGATTTTTGAAGCGATTGCAAGAACACATGCGGCAATGACAAGCAGAAAAGTCTTTGAGTTTTTCATGACTGGCTCCTGTTGTTGATATGTAATATATTACAAGTAAGTTAGCATCATTTTTTCAACAGGTCAACTAATTTTTTTTAAGTTTGAAAATTCTTGACAATCTATATTCCTGTTTTATACTGAAAAAGCATTTATAAAACAAATATATGCTGCTCATAAGGTTTTAAGCGCTTTTATATTGTTGCATACACAAAAAGATTTGAAAAACTTAGAGAATTTTCTGTAAATGCTAAAAAACTCTCAAAAAAGGCTATGCCTTTTGCCAGGCAGTTTTTTGATTCATACAGAACAGACAGAAACGATTTTTTAAGATATTTTAGAAAAAAAATACAGGAGAAATAAAATGGATATCAATTTAATTACTGTTGTTGTATATGCACTGGTAATTTCACTTTTTTTGTATGGCGCAAAATTTGCCGGTTTTGGTTCAAAATTTCATGATGATTTTATGAGTGTTGATTCAACAAAATCTCTGCGCGGTTTTGCTGCGCTGTTTGTTTTGCTGCATCATGCTTCGCAGGAATGGACATTTATGAAATCTCATACGATTCAGGCTTTTATGCGTTTGGGACCGGCACTTGTTGCAATCTTTTTTTTCTGTTCAGGCTATGGTTTGATTAAAAATTTTGACCGCAAACCTGAATATTTAAAAGGCTTTTTGAAAAAAAGATTAGCTGGCGGAATTCTTATTCCGTTTTATGTAAATATTCTTTTATATGGAATTTATTATTTAATTATTGGTGCAAAATATGAACCGATGCAGTTATTCACCAAACTTACAGGTCTTACATTGATGAATGCATATGCATGGTTCCCGGTTGTTTTGATAATTTTATATCTTGCATTCTATTTCATTTTTAAAAATATGAAAAATCAAAAGCTTTGCTTTGGTTTAATGCTTGCTGTGATTTTGGGACAGGGCGTTTTCTTTGCTTTCTGGGGACATTTTGCATGGTGGGCAGACAGAACACCAAACTGGTGGTTACAGCCAGATGCTTTTGCAAAAGTTTCATGGTGGATGAAGCCAAGAGCATTATTGTTCTTTGGAGAATGGTGGATTAATTCTTCAATAGGATTTTTTATTGGAATGGTTTTTGCCCGGAAAGAAACTGAAATAACTGAATTTTTCAAAAAAAAGTACTGGCTTAAACTTTTAATAGCTTTTGCATTATTGGTTGCTTTCAATCTGCTTTCTGCAGACTGCCAGAGAAGATTTGGCTATTACAGAGAATACTCTGGCAAAGGCCCCGGAATTGGCTGTAAATTAATTACATATTTGTCGCAGCTTCCGCAGATGATTTCTTTTTTGATTGTCTTAAATCTTTTAAGAATGAAAATAAAAGTTTCAAATCCTGTAACGCGCTTTTTTGGAAAATATTCATTGCATACATATCTTATGAATCTTATAGCTCTGGAAGTGTTCCGCTTTTTGATTTATACAAAAGAAGGTCCTCGTTTTGAATATCTTAATTATAATTTAGGTCTTTTTGTGCTTGCATCAATTTTGCTTTCAATTTTGCTTGGCCTTGTGGAAGAAAGAATTTGTTATGGCGTAAATAAATTGCTTTTTAGAGAGAAAAATCAAAAATAAGCTTTGTACGGCAGGAGTTTGAATAAATGAAAAGATTGGAGATTCCAAAGATAAATTCAATTAATTTCGGCGGAAAATTCATAGGAATTTCTTTGTTAATTGGTGCCCTAATTCCTGCTGTTATCTGGTTTGTGTTTCATGTTTTTCTGTGGCAATTGTGTCTGACCGGCGGTTTGATTCTATTGTGTTTTGCCGTACTTTTTGTAATTGAAATGAAGCAGGATTTTGGAAAAATGACATATTATGAACGTCATCTTAAGGAAACAATTCCATTTGATTCTGAAACACAATATGCGGTTATTAAAAGTTCGATTTGCACCGGCGAAAAAGTGGCTGGTTTTAAAAATAAAGAAACTGGCGCTTTTACGGAAGTTATGCTGATAAAAAACATAGCGGATGAAACAACATTCAAGAAAATATATGGAATTGAAACTCTTAAAGTTGAATATTAATTGTGAACGAAAAAAAGCATTTATTCAAAAACTGCAAAAAGATTTTGAAAAACAGGACTTATAAAAATGAAAAATAATTTAATAATCAGAAACGTAAATTTAAACGATGCAGAGCGGCTTGCAGAGATTTATTCATATTATGTAAAGAATACAGCTGTATCTTTTGAATGCAAAGCGCCAGATGCAGACGAATTTAAAAAACGCATTACAGACATAACTGCAAAATTTCCGTATATTGTCTGCGAATGTAACGGCAAGGTTTCCGGCTATGCTTATGCAAGTGCATACAGTTCGCGCGAAGCTTATAACTGGACTGTTGCTTCTTCAATTTATGTTGATAAAGAGTGCAGAAAGCTTGGAATTGGTTCTGCTCTTTATGCAGAGCTTGAAAAGCGTTTGAAAGAGCAGGGCATAGTAAATATTCTTGCCGGTGTTGCATTTGCACAAAACGAAGATGAATATATTACGCACGACAGCTATAAATTCCACATGAAATTGGGATATGAAAAAGTTGCACAGTTGAAAAAAGTCGGCAAAAAATTTGACAGATGGTATGACATTTTATGGATGCAGAAAGTGCTTTAATAATATGCATATTTTACTGGAATAATTTTTGAAAACTAACTGGTTTTTCGTGCCTTACTTATTGTTTAGTCTTTTTATGTAAGAAAATTTAGACATATTGTTTGATTAATAATAAAGCGGAGAGATAAAATGCTCAAAATCTTGCCAAAAGAAAAACTTAATCTTGTAAAACCTTTATTCAAAAAAATGCAGCCAAATAATTCTTCGCTCTGGAGTTATTTTTTAGGCGACAGACCAGGTCAGACTTTTGTAGATAATATTGAAAATCCAACACGTGCAATTTCCATCATCAGCTGGGACTGGACTTATATAAGTGATAATGCCGATTTCGACTGGATTGAAAACGCGCTACAGGAACTTTCTAAAGAAGCATATATGCAAGTTGTCTGGAATCCTGCTGAACGCCCACAACGACCTTCCTGCATAAAAGGTATTACACCACGTTACGATTTTACAGAACGCAAACAAATCACAGCTAAACCTGTTGATGTAGAAATTAAACGCATAGACAAAGAGCTTATTCAAAAATGCGAATGGAAAGGAATGATGGAATGGAAATACAGCTCCATCGATTTGTTTTTGGAAAAAGGATTTGGTTTTGTTGCAGTTCAAGGAGATAAAATCTGCAGTGAAGCATATTCTTGCCGGGGTGACGGAGTTTATGCCGAAATGGGTGTAGTTACCGCTGAAGATAAAAAAC
>JAZQNK010000077.1:0-41445 GCA_045627325.1 Treponemataceae bacterium
TCATTAATATTGATATAAAAATCTTTAAATCCAATGTTGAGCATGGCACGAGCTGTAATGTCGATTAATTCAACTTCGGCATTTGGAGAACCATCGCCCAAAACGTCAATATCACACTGAACAAATTCACGCATACGGCCTTTTTGTGGACGTTCTGCACGGTAAACACGATCAGTCTGAATTACCTTAAATGGAAACTGAAGTTCGTTACGGTTTGCAGCAAAAAAACGTGTAAGTGGCAATGTAAGGTCATAACGTAATCCCATATCTGAAAGTGTTTTTTCTGTAGGATTATTTGCCAAAGCTTCGTCAAATTTATCGCCACGTTTAAGCACTTTAAAAATTAAATTAAGGTTGTCCCCACCGTCAGATTTATCAAGATTTTCAGAATCTTCCAAAATTGGAGTTGAAATACGTTCAAAACCAGCGGCACGGTAAGTTTCAAGGATTTTTCCCTGTACATAATCGCGCATTTTCTGTTCTGCTGGTAAAATATCTTTCATGCCTTTGAGTGCATTAGTTTTCATTTATAAACCTCTATGAATTTTATAGAATAATAATAGTGAAAATTTCAATATTAGACAATAAACCTTGAGTTTACATTAGAATTGAAAAATCATGTGTTTTTTAAGTGGAAACTTCAGCAGGGTAAAAACAACAAATCCAGAAGATTTAAGATATGTATAATCTTAATTTTTTTCTTAAATCCTAATTTCTGTATAGATAAAATAATATTTTATATGTATAAATTAATAAGAGATTCTAAAAATCTGAATTAATTTTTAATTTTCTGGAGATGACTTGCTTAACAAATTAAAAGAAACAGCTGTTTCAATTTTGCCTATTGCTGTCATAGTTTTAATTTTAAACTGGACTGCAGCACCTATGGGCGGAGCAATGACCGTTCAGTTTATTTTTGGAGCTTTGCTTGCAATTGTTGGTCTTGCTTTGTTTCTGCTTGGTGCAGACATTGGAATTCTGCCGATTGGCGAAAAAGCCGGTGCTGCGCTGACAAGCAAACGAAATCTGCCGCTGCTTTTGAGTTCTGCTTTTTTAATTGGTTTTTTAATTACGATTGCTGAACCAGATGTGCAGGTTTTTGCAAAACAGGTTTGTTCTGTTGATAAAAATATCAATTCAACAGTGCTTCTTGTAATGATTGCGGCTGGAATTGGTTTTTTTACCATGCTTGGGCTTCTGCGCACCGTTCTGCATATTCCGCTGCATTATCTGTTTGTTGGTTTTTATGTTATTGTTTTTGTTGCTGCATTTCTTGCACCAGAAAAATATCTTGCAATCGCTTTTGATTCAGGCGGTGCAACAACAGGACCAATGACGGTGCCTTTTATTCTTGCGCTCGGCATGGGTGTTGCGGCTGTTCAAAGCCGTGGCAACGGTCAAAATGGCAACGATGCAAGCTTCGGCATGACCGGCATGGCTTCAATTGGTCCTATTCTTGCAGTTCTCGTTTTGGGTGTAATAATGGGAATATCTTCTGTAAAAACACAGGATGTTTCTGTTTCGGCAGAAAATCAGGTTATTGAAGTTGAAGAGAATGCATCTGTTCAAGCTGAAGAAACTGAAATTGTCGGCATGAAACAGTTTGCTCATCTTTTACCGGAAACACTTGTTGAAGTTGCAAAAGCTTTGATTCCTCTTTTAGTAATGTTTCTGGTTTTTCAGTTTACTCTGCTTCATCTGCCGCCGCATGCAATTATGCGTATGTCTGTCGGTTTGATATATGCATTTATCGGGCTTGTGCTTTTTATGCTTGGTGTAAACGGCGGTTTTATGCCGGCGGGGCAGATTATCGGCAACACGATTGCTTTAACAGATTACCGCTATATTCTTATCTTAATTGGCGTACTGCTTGGTTCTGTTGTTGTCTGTGCTGAACCGGCGGTCTGGGTTTTAACCAAACAGGTTGAAGAAATTTCAGGCGGAACAATAAAACGGGGAGTGCTTTTGGTAGCGCTTTCTTTAGGTGTTTCAATTTCTGTCGGACTCAGTGTTTTCCGTGTTTTTGCAAGATTCAGCTTGTGGTATGTTCTTCTGCCAGGCTATGCACTTGCCCTTATTTTGACTTTCTTCTGTCCTCGTCTTTTTACGGCAATTGCTTTTGACTCAGGCGGAGTTGCTTCTGGACCGATGACGACAACTTTTATTCTTTCGTTTGCTTTAGGTATTTCTAATGCAACAGGCGGAGATCCTTTGATTGATGCCTTTGGTGTAATTGCTCTTGTTGCAATGGCTCCGTTAATTACTATTCAGATTCTGGGCATTCTTTATGCTTGCAAAGCAAAAAAAGCTGAAAGTGCAGAAAAAGGTGGTGCACAATGAAACTGCTGATTTGTATTGTTCCTCATAATAGAAGTGAACATATAACACTTGCTGCCCGCAAAGCTGGTGCTGCTGGTGGAACTGTCGTTATGGGACGTGGAACGGCAAAAAATCAGATTCTTGAAATTCTCGGTTTAGGAGATACTCAAAAAGATTTGATTTATACGCTTCTTGATAATGACTTGTATCAGGATGTTCGGAATGCAGTATTGCTTGAAGCTCAAAAAGAAAAACGTGGTTTTGGCATTGTATTTACTGTTGATGTAGAAAAATTTCTTAAAAATTCAAGCGAAAATGTTCAGAAGGAAGGTTCTTTTATGACAAATGCTACACATACTTTAATAAGTGTTATTGTAAATGCTGGTTTTGCAGATGATGCAATGGCTGCAGCCCGCAAAGCTGGTGCTGGCGGCGGAACAATTATTAATGCTCGTGGTACAGGCAAAGAAGAAGATGTAAAATTCTTTGGAATTACAATTGTTCCGGAAAAAGAAATGCTTCTTATTCTGGCAGAAAAATCAAAAGAAAAAGACATTCTTGATGCAATCAAGAATTTGCCATGCCTTCAGTCAAAAGGAAGCGGCATTACATATTGCATTGATGTAAATGATTTTGCTCCGCTTGGTACAAATCAGAAATAAAGTTTATTCAAGCAAGCACTTGCATGTGCTTGCTTGAATAAACAGGTTTAATCCATGGCAAAACAACCTACATTAGAAAAGCCCAAAACAAGCAACATTTCGCACAAGTTCACACCAAATTGCGCTCTGCGCAATTTGGCAGGTTTCGCCGAATTCGCTCAAATTTGCAGCACAACCCAAACGCGAAACCGCGATGAGCTGAATATGGTATATGCCGCCGCCATGACCTTTTGTTTTGGTTATGTGAAGAAGTGAAAAACGTCAGAAAGGAAAGACAATTTATCTCCTAACATTAATGTTTCCTGGTGAGAAAATGAGCTTCGCAAAATTTTAGTCTTTAGAAATTATATAAGTTCCAGCTGCCATTAGAATTAAAGCTATGCAGAATGCAAAACCCGGAAACTGCCCGTATATCACAATTGAAAGCAAAGCGCTGATGAATGGCGAAATTGAATAATACGAGCTGGTTCTTGCTGCGCCCAAAAATCGCTGAGCCTGAATGTATGTAAATACGCTGAGTCCATAAGCGAAAAATCCGAGCAGAAGGGCGAGAAAAATAAATGATGAAAACCCAGCTCGCTCACCTGTAATTAAAGCAACAAAAATTGCACCTGTTCCAGAACCAATTCCTTTTATCATTGCAATTTTTGGAGTGTCGCAATCAGAGAGCTTTCGGGTACAGTTGTTTTCAAAACCCCAGGCAATACATGCAAGAAATGCAAAAACTGAATATGGTGAAAAAGAAAGAGGTTTACTTCCTTCAAATGACAGAAGAATTCCTGCAATGCTAACAAGGATAATTCCGATCCAAAGACGGGGTGAAATCTTTTCCTTAAAAATCAAAAAGGCAATTACAGAAGTTGCAGCAATCTCCAGATTATTGATAAGTGAAATGTTTACTGCAGAACCTTTCGTTAAGGCTGTCATAAGAAGAACCGGGGCCGCAATATCGAGAACTATCATTTCTATGATATACGGTAAATCTTGTCTTGCGATTTTTCTTGCGTCGGATTTGCCGGTTATGTTTTTTATAAAACATAAAGGAAGCATCCCGATTCCTGCTCCCAGATACAAAAGACCTGCCATAAAAGATGGCGGAATCTTTGCCATGAGAAGTTTTGAAAATGGTGTGCTCAAGGCATAAAGAGCTGCTGCTGTAATTGCAAGAAAAATTGCCTTTGTTTTATTTGCCATTTTTGATTTCCACGTTACAGTTTTTCAAGAACGACAAGTTGTCCATAAGCACGCTTTTTTATGGTTAAAAGCTTGAATCCCGATTTTTCAAAACACGATGCAATTTCTTTTGAAGAAAAGAATTCTCCATTCAGATTTCTTACAAGAAAGTTTATGATTTTTCTGATTACAAACGGAAAATTCGGATCAGCAATATAAAGCTTTCCGCCGTTTTTCAGAATTCTCGCTGCTTCATTTTCAAAGGCTTGTTTATCAGGAAAGTGATGATATGCCATGCAGGCAATTACTGCATCAAGGCTGTTATCTGCAAATGGGGTAGCCTCGCATGAACAAAGCTGAATATCCATTCCGGAGCATTTTGCTTTTGCCACTTTGAGCATTTCGTTTTCTACATCAATTCCATGTGCAACAATATTGAAACGCTCAGACAAGGTTTTTAGAATTGTTCCCGTTCCACAGCCTACGTCCAGAACCTGTGCAGAATCTGAAAGATCGATGTTCTCATAAATCAATTCATAAAAAACACGCGACAGCTTTCCTTCAAAATGATCGTCATATTTTTCAGCCCTTTTGGTGAACTTAAAATCTTTTTTAGTATTTTTCATATATGCCTCCTAAACTTTGCAAAACTTCTTGTAAGATACCGAACACAATGTTTGATAAAATAGTATTGATGTGTTATCATGAAAACAAGAATAAAAGCTTTAATTTGTTCGTTAGTGAACAAAAATCTGCATATTGTTCAGCATCTCTTCAAGGAAAAGATAAAAATGGACAGACGCCAGCAAAAAACAAAAATTGCAATTCATAGCGCAATGACAAATCTTTTGAAAAAGAAAAAGTTCGAGGCGCTCACAGTTCAGGATATTATTGATGAAGCAAATATCGGCCGCAGTACGTTCTATTCTCATTTTGAAACCAAAGAACAGCTTTTAGAAGAAATATGCAACGAGATGTTTTCACACGTTTTTGCACAAGAGTTAACTCCGGAAAAAAGTCATGATTTTTCTAGCAGGCATGAAGACATAACAGGGCGGCTTGCACATATTCTCTATCACATACAGGATCACAAGGGAAATATTAAAGCAATACTTGATAGTGAAGCCGAGAAAGTTTTTGTACAATATTTCAGTGAATATCTTGAACAGACATTTGCTGATGATATACGACATATCACAGCTGAGGTCCCGGAAGATTTTAAACGTCGCTTCTTTACAGAAAGTTTTATAACTTCAATCAAATGGTGGATTGAAACCGGCATGAAGCTTTCGCCAGAAGAAATGGTTGAGTGCTATAAAAAGATGATAAACATGAAAAGGTAATGAATTATGATGAATGAATTTATGTGAAAATTTGTGGAGGCACTATGTTAAAAGATTACGAAATAAATTCGGAATGACAATCATGTAAAATTTCCTACCTGTCCGGCTTAAACAATAAAAAAATTGAACCAGCTTTTGACGTGAAGAACAAATCCAAATAGTGCGGACAATCCAGGTTTCCAAAGGGAGCCGCGCCCTTTGGCGGTACTGGAAAAATGAGGGGTTTTAGGGGAGAAAAGAACACGCTTACGAAGCAGAGGTTCAGTTCTCCCCTAAAAAAGGAATTATAAAGTTTGTTTGAGTTTTATAAAACTCGAATTTCAGGCTAATGCAAAACCACGATTAGCACAAAATATAGCACAAAAAAATCCTCATACCTTAAAAAAATAGTGTTGAAAAAAAAAGATTATCCTAATAGTTCGCAAAAAATTCCCAAGCTTTATTTTCAATTTCGTTTAATAATATCATTAAAGAGAAAAGCACAGAAAGTTAAATACAAATATTCAAAAACTTTTTGTGTATAAGGAGGAATGAGGCTGTTTCAGTTGAAGTTAAAAAACTTCTGGAATAACCCCGTTGCAGCCAGAAAAGTGTTGCTTTTTTAGCTGCGTTTTGCTGTTTGTGGCAAAATCCAAAAATATTTATTCACCAAGTCAAAAAAAGGAAGGAGACTTGTATGAAAAAAATTTTAGCTATTGCCTTAGTATTGTGTTTGGCTTTAACAGGCGTTTTTGCTAATGGTGGCAAAGATGGTTCAGCAGCAATCAAAGTTGGTGTTTCAATGCCAACACAGAGCTTGCAGCGCTGGAACCAAGATGGTGCTAACATGAAAGCAAAACTTGAAGCTGCTGGTTATAAAGTAGATCTTCAGTATGGTGGAGACAACGATATTCCAACACAGGTTGCACAGATTGAAAACATGATCATGTCAAACTGCAAGGTTATCGTTATTGCAGCTATTGACGGTTCTTCTTTGACAGAAGTTTTGAAAACTGCAAAAGACAAAGGCATTCAGGTTATCGCTTATGACCGCCTTATCATGAACAGTGATGCAGTTTCTTACTATGCAACATTTGATAACTACAAAGTTGGTCAGTTCCAGGGCGAATATATTCGCGACAAATTGAACCTCGACAACAACGATGGTAAAAAATACAACATCGAACTTTTCACAGGTGACCCAGCTGATAACAACGTAAACTTCTTCTTCGGTGGTGCAATGGATGTTCTTACACCATACATCAAGAGCGGCAAACTCGTTGTAAAATCAGGACAGATTACAAAAGCACAGTGTGCAACACCAGGTTGGTCAACAGAAGAAGCACAGAAACGTATGGAAAACCTTATTACTGCTAACGGATATGGTCCAAAAGGAACAAAACTTGATGCAGTTTATTCTTCAAACGACTCTTGTGCAAACGGTATTACTAATGCTCTTATCAACGCTGGTTATACAAAAGACAACTTCCCAATCATCACAGGTCAGGACTGCGATATCGTAGCAGTTAAGAACATGATTGCTGGAACACAGGCTATGTCAATCTTCAAAGATACACGTACATTGGCTGCAAAAGTTGTTGAAATGGTTGACGCAATCTGTAAAGGTTCTGAACCACCAGTAAATGATAAATCAACATACAACAACGGTGTAAAGGTTGTTCCTTCATTCCTTTGTGAACCAGAATTTGGTGATATCAACAATTACAAATCATTGCTTATTGATAGTGGCTACTATACAAAAGCTCAGCTTGGTCTGTAATTTATAATTGAAAATGCGGCGACTTTGCGAGGGCAGGCCGCCGCATTTTTTTTCGTATTGTAAAAATTAGGGGGAAAACGAACATATGGCAAATTATTTGCTCGAAATGAAGAATATCACTAAAACGTTCCCTGGCGTAAAAGCTTTAAGCGATGTAAATCTGCAAGTTGAACAAGGTGAGATTCATGCACTTGTTGGAGAAAACGGTGCAGGAAAATCTACATTGATGAACGTTTTGAGTGGTATTTATCAGTTTGGAACATATGAAGGCGATATTCTGTTTGAAGGCAATGTCTGTAAATTTGAAAAAATTAAAGACAGTGAAGCAAAAGGTATTGTAATTATTCATCAGGAACTGGCTCTCGTTCCACAGCTGACAATCGGCGAGAACATGTTTCTTGGCAACGAACGCGGTTCAACTGCAAGAATCGACTGGGATGAAACATTTGCTAAGGCTGATGAATATCTGAAACTTGTTGGTCTTGAAGAATCTTCCAGAACCTTAATTAAAGACATTGGTGTAGGCAAGCAGCAGCTTGTTGAAATTGCAAAAGCTCTTGCAAAAAACGTTCGTCTTTTAATTCTTGATGAACCAACTTCGTCATTGAACGAATCGGATTCAAAAAAATTACTTGATTTACTTTTGGAATTCAAAAAGAACGGAATGACTTCCATTCTTATTTCACATAAATTGAACGAAGTTTCTTATGTTGCTGATAAAATTACGATTATTCGTGACGGCAAATCAATTGAAACTCTTGAAAAAGGCAAAGACGACATCAGCGAAAGCCGCATTGTTGCAGGCATGGTTGGTCGTACAATTACAGACCGCTTCCCGAAACGCGAACCAAAAATTGGCGAAGTTTCTTTCGAAGTTCAAAACTGGAATGTTGATCATCCTATATACGAAGGCCGAAAAGTCTGCAAAGACATAAACATTAAAGTTCACAAAGGTGAAGTTGTCGGCATTTCTGGCCTTATGGGTGCAGGCCGAACAGAATTTGCAATGAGTGTATTCGGCCACAGTTATGGACGCAATATTCATGGAAAAGTGTTTATTAATGGAAAAGAAGTTCATCTTAAGACTGTCCGCGAAGCAATTAATAATAAACTTGCTTATGTAACAGAAGACCGAAAGGGAAATGGTCTTGTTCTTTCGAACCCAATTTCTATTAACACCACACTTGCAAAACTCGATAAGATTTCAAAAAATCTTGTGATTGATAAAGATCTTGAGTTTAAATATTCAAACGAATACAAAGAAAAGCTCAAGACAAAAGCTCCAAGTGTAAACCAGCTTGTCGGCAATCTTTCTGGTGGAAACCAGCAGAAAGTT
Source organism: Treponemataceae bacterium (assembly GCA_045627325.1). Taxonomy (GTDB): domain Bacteria; phylum Spirochaetota; class Spirochaetia; order Treponematales; family Treponemataceae; genus UBA1240. Next base: position 8,593 of record JAZQNK010000077.1, read on the forward strand.
CTTCTTGGCAAGTGGATGTTTGCTGATCCGGATATTTTGATTCTTGATGAACCGACACGCGGTATTGATGTTGGTGCAAAATATGAAATTTACTGCATTATCAACCAGCTGGTTGCAGAAGGAAAATCTGTAATTATGATTTCTTCTGAACTGCCGGAAGTTCTTGGCATGAGTGACCGCATTTATGTCATGAATGAAGGAAAAATAATTGCAGAAATGTCAAAAGAAGAAGCTTCGCAAGAGGCAATTATGTCTTGCATCTTGAAGTCTGATAATAAATAAAAGAATTGCGGCAAATATTTTTATAAGGAGATTTTTATGGCAAACATGATAAAAGTGAAAGAAACACTTAAAAAGAACACAATGCTTTTTGCACTTGTTGTTGTCGTTATATTGTTTCAAGTTTTAATTACTGGAGCAGACAGAGGTTCTCTTTTGAACCCGATGAACGTTTCAAACATTATCAGCCAGAACAGTTATGTTCTTATTCTGGCTACTGGTATGCTTTTGTGTATTTTGACAGGTGGTAACATTGACCTTTCTGTTGGTTCTGTTGTTGCACTTGTTGGTGCTGTTGCAGGCAAAATGATGGTTGAGCATAACAGCAACATCTGGCTTACAATTGTTGTTTGTATCGTTCTTGGTACAGCTATCGGTGCATGGCAGGCATTCTGGATTGCCTACATCCGTATCCCTCCATTTATTGTAACTCTTGCAGGTATGCTTTTGTGGCGCGGTGTTGCATTGCTTATTCTTGATGGTTTGACAATTGCTCCATTCCCAGAGAATTACCTTAAGATGTTTACAAGCTTTATTCCGGGCGGCAATGCAGATAAATCGACGGTTCTTATGGTTACCATGATTATTGCAGTTATAATTTGTGTTGTTATGTATATCATGCAGATTGCAAACCGCATTAAACGCAACCGCAAAGGTTATGAAACAGAATCGCTCTTTTCGTTCATCTTTAAGCTTGTAATCCTTACAGCCGTAATCCTTTATTTCTCTTTCCTTTTGGGAAATCATAAAGGTATTCCTGTTGTACTTATTCTTATTGCTGCAATTGTAATCATTTACAGCTATTTCACAGAAAACACAGTTCCTGGCCGTTATTTCTATACAATGGGTGGAAACGAAAAAGCAACACGCCTTTCTGGTATTAACACAGACCACGTTCTGTTTGCTGCATATACAAACATGGGCTTCTTGTCTGCTGTTGCAGCTTTGGTTTGTATCGCACGTTTCAATTCTGCTGCACCTTCTGCCGGAACAAACTATGAAATGGATGCAATCGGTTCTTGTTTCATTGGCGGTGCTTCTGCTTATGGTGGAACAGGTACAGTCGGTGGTGCCGTAATTGGTGCTATCTTTATGGGTGTTTTGAACAACGGTATGTCTATTTTGGGAATTGACTCAAACTGGCAGAAAGCTGTTAAAGGTATCGTTCTTCTTGCAGCCGTTATTTTCGATGTTCTGTCTAAGAAACGCAGCCGTTCAAACTAAAAAAGTTATCCGCTTGCGGACAACAATTAATTTCTGGCGATAAGTGAATTAAAAGCATCCGGAAATTCTTGAAATAATTTAAGTTTTTCCGCTTGTTGAGGTTCTCTTAATATAAGCAAAGAATATTGACCTGGTACAACTAGCCTCCTTCCTGTACCAGGTCTTTTTTATTTTAAGCCGTTATTGCTGTCATATATGTCTGGCTAAAAAAATTTTATCTATTTTTTAAGATACGATATATTTTGATACTTGGAGAATAATGAAAAATAAGATAGTATCGAAATGGTTTTTTAATAAAATATTTTGATGATTATCGAAAGAAATTTAAATTTTAAGGATAATCTGAAGCTCAAGAAAACAGAAACTGCCTTGAAACAGGAATTAATCTTATCGGGCATTTTGCATGTTTTCAAAAATTCTGGAGTTGTTATGAATAGAAGTCTGATGCTTGCTAAAAGGCTGCTGGCTGTTGTGTTTATTGCTTTTCTGGCAATTGGCTGCAGTAAAAACAAAACAAACAAAAACGGTTCAAATGCAAATGCAGAAAGCAATGACGGGTTTTGCGTTATAAGCTATGAACCAGAAGGAACTCTGCCAGTAGAAGTAAAAAATCCTTCGATTTTTGTGCAGTTTTCGGAACCGGTTGTTCCTTTAAGCAAACTTGGAGAACCATCAGATAAATCTGACATAATTTCGATTGAACCTGAGCTGAAAGGTGTTTTCCGCTGGTACGGAACAAGCCTTTTGAGTTTTGAATGTTCTGATGAAGTTATTCCACAGACAGAATATATTGTTACGATAAATAATTCCGTAAAATCAATTAACGGAAACGCTTTAAGCGGCATGAATTCATTTTCATTTAAAACTGAAGAGCTTAAAATGGTTTCTGTTGTGCCGGGTTATGGTGCAAATAAAAAAGTACTGGCAGAAAATCCAAAGGCAATAATTCCTTACATTGATAACGATGATGTGCCTGTTGCTGCGGCCGGTGACATCGCTGTTTTCTTCAGTTATCCAGTTGATCTTGATGTAATAAAATCTTCCATAGAAGTTTGCGACGAAAGCGGAAAAATCTATTCGCCTGGTTTTAGCAAAATAGCAGATGAAAATGGAATTCTTTTAAGCATAAAAGATAAAATGCCTGAAAACCAGCTTATTTCTGTAACGATGAAAAGCGGTGCACAGGCACAAAAGAATTCGCTTAAAACTTCAAGTGAACAGACTGAATCTTTTCATACAATACTTCCTTTTTCATTTAGAAATGCAGATTTAAATTCCGGAAGTTATGGAAAATATACTAATCCTATTTATTTTTATTTTTCACATCAGATTGATGAAAAAAACATTGATTTTCTCGTAAAAAACATAAAGACATCTCCGTCAATGAATATTACAAAAGACAACATTGAAATTGGCGGAAGCCGCCTTGTAATTTACGGGCTTCCTGTTTCTTACGAAGATATTTATTCAGTTTCAATTCCTGCCGGTATAAGCGATATATATGGAAGAAAAACTGCAGAATCTGTAGATGTAGAAGTTGAAGTGCCGGCAGCACTGAGTCTTGCGTCATTTAAAGATTATGGTTCTGGCATTCTTGAAGCACAGTTTGCACCAAAGCTTGCATTTCAGTTTCAGAATATTCTGCCGGGTTCATATTATGAAGTTTCTGCAAAAGACAAAGAGCCAATTTCAAAAATTTATCAAAGCGAAGACATTCCAAAAAACAAGCGTGTAATAGAAACTGTAGATTTGGAACCTCTGCTTGATAAAAACGACGGGCTTTCGGTTGGCAACATCTATTTTGAAGCTGGAATGGAAGTAAAAAGCAATTGGAGCGATGACACTTACACGCAGAGCAACACCCAGATAATTCAAGTTACAGATTTGGGTGCTACTGTTCGATATGGCTATAATAAAGCTGTTGTTCTGGTTACTTCGTTAAAAACAGGCGAGCCGATTTCTGGTGCACAGGTTGGAGCTTTTGCTGCTGACTCATATAATTCTAGAAGCAAAAGACCTTTTTATGACATGCTGAATAAGGTTTCGCTTTTTAGAAAAGATATAAGCGGAAATCCTTATGAAAATCTTGGAACAGCCGTTACAGACCAGAATGGTTATGCAGTAATTGATTTTAAAGAAGGTGCATTCAGAAAAGCTTTAAGAAAATCTACTGCAAGCTTTTTTATTGAAGTTGTAAACAATAAAGACCGCCTTATATTCAGACCTGATATATGCAGCATGTGGCGCTATAACACAGTAAACGAAAGTTCTCCTGCATATGCAGAAGATGAAAAAATGTATGTCTTTATGTTTACAGACCGCAAACTGTATAAACCAGCAGAAAAAATTACATTCCGTGGAATTGACCGTACACAAAAACTTGGAAAACTTGAACCGTTTGTCGGAGATTACACAATTGAAATTAAAGAAGATGTCTGGAAAGGCGAAACAATAAAAACTTTCAGCGGAAAAACGACAGCTTCCGGTGGTTTTTATCATTCATTTACTTTGCCTTCAGACCTTGAACCAGGCGATTATCTTATTAAATATTCAAGAAAGCTTCCAAATGGAGATGTTGTAAGTAAAAATGAATATTTCCAGATTGCATTTTTTGAGCGCCTGCGTTTTCAGGCTTCTGCTTCAATTGCCAATATAAACTATACGCGCGGCGACCGCATCGACGCAGCTGTTGCTGCTGAATATCTTGGTGGTGGAAGTCTTGCCGGCTGTAAATATGAATCTACATGGTTTAGAGAACCATGCGGTTTCAGTCTGAAAGGCGGCAAATTTGACGGTTACACTTTTGGTCCTCTGCAAGGTTATGACAGCCGCAGCTATCTTGGCGGCGAAGAAGGCACTTTGTCTGTAACAGGCAAAGGTTCAACGTCTGTTGCTTCTGGCGGTGAATCTTTGAAAGGAATGGCTTATCAATATCGTTCAGAAATTCGTGTTACAGACCAGAGCAACCAGATGATTGCTGCTTCTGCTTCTACAGTTGTTCATCCTGCTCTTTATTATATTGGTTTGAGTTCACCTGCAAATGCAACTGGTTTTGCAAAAAAGGGTGACAAGCTTGACTTTAAGTATCAGGCTGTAATGCCAGACGGTTCAGAAGTTTCTGCTGATGCACTGCCAAAAAACAAGGACAAGCGTTCTGTAAATGTAGAGTTGCTGCGCGAAGAATGGAACCTTGTTCAGCAGATGGGCGTTTATGGCACAGTAAACACAAGATATGTACGCGAAATGGTAAGCGACCAGACTTTAAAAGTGCCGCTTGATAAAACTGGTTCTTTCTCAATTACACCGAAAAAAGGCGGTTCTTATCTTTTGCGCATGTCTTCAACTGATAAAAACGGCAATGATGTTGTAACAGAGCGCAGATTTTATGTAATTGGTTCTGACTGGTATTATTATGGCAACGGAAACCAGAGCGATGAACTTACTCTTACATGCGACAAAGATTCTTATGCTGTAGGCGAAACTGCAAAAATTATGCTGCAAAGCCCGCTTGAAAAAGGCCGCTATTTGCTGACAATTGAGCGCGAAGGCATTTTCCACGAGGAAATCTTGAATATTACAGATTCTGTAACAGTTCTTGATATTCCTGTAAAACAGGAATATTTACCGATTGCTTATGTAACGCTTTCTACATATTCAACAAGAACAGGTGAACCTGCAGAAGATTTTGATACTCCGGATATGAATAAGCCGAAAGGATATTTCGGACTTGCAGCTGTTCATGTAAACACAGATTCTGTAACATTTGATGTTTCTGTCAAAGGCGATAAATCTTCTTATAGACCGGGAGAAACTGCTAAATTTACATTAAAAGCAACTAAAAATGGTGCGCCGGTTTCTGGTGCAGAACTTTCATTTATGGCTGTTGACCGCGGCGTTATTGACTTGATTAATTATCACGTTCCGAACCCTGTTGAATATTTCTATAATGAGTACCATTTCCCTGTATGTACACAGGGTGGAGATTCACGTTCAAATCTTATTGATCCAGTTGTTTACAGCGCAAACAGCCTGTTTGGCGGCGATGCAGATCAGGACGATTCTGAAAAGATGAATGAGCGTAAAAACTTTGAGCCGACTGCTGTTTTTGAACCATATCTTGTAACAGGCGAAGACGGCACCGTTGAATGCACGTTTGTATGGCCAGATAACCTTACTGCTTATCGTGTTACAACAGTCGGTGTAAACGATGACAGATTTGCAATTTCAGAATCTGAAGTAAATGTTTCAAATCCTGTTTCGGCAAGAGATGTTGTTCCTTCAACATTAAGATTTGGCGATATAAGCGAAGCCGGTCTTATAATTTCGAACCTTCAGGATACACCGCAGACACTTGAAATTGAAGCTGCGATTTTTGACGGAATCGAAAAATCTGGTCAGCCTGTCGAAGTAGACGGAATTGAAAGAGCTTCTGGCCATGCATCTTTGATAAAAGATGCAAAGCAGTCTGTTACAGTTCCTGCAAATTCAACAAGTCTTGTAATGTTCCCTCTGAAAGCAGAACAGACCGGCTTTGTTACGGTGCAGTTTGTTGTCCGCTCGCAGATTCTAAACGAAAAAATCTTAAAGCCGATTGAAATTGAACGTCCGTATGTATTTGAAACTGTAACAACAACCGGTTCAACTGGAACAGACAAAAATGCTTCGGCAAAAGAACTTCTGATTATTCCTGGTGATGCAGACAATAATCAGGGCAATCTTACAATTACTCTTGATGCAACACGTCTTGGTGTTTTGAAAGAAGCTGTTGATTATGTTTTCCATTATCCTTACGGCTGTCTTGAGCAGCGTTCAAGTGCAATTATGCCGATGGTTTATTTTGCGGACTACATCAAGGTGCTTGGTCTTGAAAGCGAAGTAAAGAAGCCACGGAAAGTTGTTGAAGCCGAGCTTAAAAAATGGAAGAATTATCAGCATAAAGACGGAAGTTTCCCGTACTGGCCTTCTGATGCAAGGGCTTCGTTCCCTGTAAGCGTGCGCATCGGCGAAATTGCTGCTGCAGCAAAAGATAAAGATTATGATGTTGTTATAAATACAGACAAGCTTGGCAATTACATTTTCTCTGAGTATAACAGAATTGTTCAGAACGGCTACAAATCTTTGTACATGAAAGCATATGTAAATTATGTTCTTGCAAGACTGGGTCATGCGACAACAACATCAATTTCTGAAATTGTTGAGGACAAAAATGCAACAATTACAGAACTTTGCTATGCTGGTCTTACATATGCTGAACGCGGCGAAATGGATAAAGCAAAAGATGTGCTCAAAAAAGTTGCCGGATTTATGCGCCCGACAACACGCGGCATAGATATTACAAACACTGCCGGCTGGTCTTACTGGCAGTTCTTTGGCGGAGAAATTGAAACATATGCGCTGGCGTTAAAGCTTTATTCTGCTGTTGATCCTGAAAACGCAAATGTCGGTCGCCTTGTATGGCAGCTTTTGCAGCTTCAAAAAGCTTCTAACGGTTACTGGAAATCAACTGCAACAACAGCACGTGTTCTTGATGCATTTGCAACATACATTGAAGCACTTGGTCTTGAAGACACGAACTTTACGGCAGAAGCTTTAATTGACGGCAAAAAATATGTCAGCGGAAAATTCAAAAGTCTTGGTGCAGAACCTGTAGAAAAGGCATGCGGATTCGCTGAAGCTCCTGTTAAAGATTTGCCAAAAGACAAAGAACTTCCTGTTGAGTTCAGCAAAAATGGACCTGGCGATTTGTTCTATACTGTTTCAATGAAATATGCAGTAAGTGCAGACAGACAGGTTCCTCGCGATGAAGGACTTGGCGTTTATTGCGAAATAATTGATCTTGTTTCTGGAAAAGTTGTAACACAGGACAAGCTTGAATCTGGAAAAACATATAAAGCACATGTTGTTGTTTCAACTACACGCGACCGCACATTTGTAGCATTGCGTGTTCCAGTTCCGGCTGGTGCAGAAATTCAGAATGCGGCTTTTGTTACGACAGGTTCATTCCAGGAATATGAAGAACCAAAAGAGAAAAATGATGACTGTTGGTGGGACGACTATTATACAAGATTGTCTAATGAAACAATCTATGAAAACGAAGTTCAGTATTTCTGGAATTATATGAGCCGTGGACGGCAGGAAGTAGATTTCCTGTTCCGTGCTGTTCGCTCTGGTACATATCAGACACCGGCTGTAACGGCAGAATGTATGTATGAACCTGAAATTTTTGGTCGTTCAGGCGGCAAGGTCTGGATCATTGAATAATCTGAAAAACTTTTGCGCCGGCGTTTTTGCAGGCGCAAAAAAATTATGGAAAAGAATGCCGCAATATGTGCAGATTGTTGCATGTACTGCGGCTTGTCTTCTGATTGTGCAGGTGTTTTTTGTTCTTTGCTTAAAATGCCTGCCTTTCAATGCACTGAAAGAATTTAAAAATCATCAATACAGTACCCGCTTTTATGACAGAAACGGAAATCTTTTAGAGATTATGGCTCTTGAAGATGGGCTTCGGCGCGAATGGACGCCGATTGAACATATTCCAGAAGAAGTAAAAACTATTTTTATAGAAGCCGAGGACAGTGCTTTTTATAAACACCATGGAATTTATCTGCCTGCAATTTTTCGGGCTGCCTTGCAAAATGCACGGAATGGCCGCACTGTAAGCGGCGCTTCAACAATTACAATGCAGCTTGCCCGCATGGTTGTGCCTCGTTCAACGCCGAATGCAACAATTAAAGACAAAATTAAAGAAGCATTTATTGCTTTTAGAATAGAAGCAAAATTGAATAAGCAGCAGATTCTTGAACTTTATCTTAATAATCTGCCTTTCGGTTTTAGAACAGAAGGTGTAACAAGTGCTGCAAAAAATTTTTACGGCGTTTCACTTTATGAACTTTCAACGGAACAGATAAAATCTCTTGCACTTATTCCGCGCCGCCCGTCTTTTTACGTCAAGCAGATTTCTTCTGTTAAGGCTTTTGATTATCCAAAAGAAGAGCCGCATTTTTTGGAATGGGTAAAAAAACAGTATAAAGACACAAAAATTCCAGAAAATGTGTATCTTTCAATAGACAGCGAATTTTCTGAAGCAGTGCGGCGCTATCTTGAACAGGTTGTTACGTCATATTCCGATGCACGCATTGCAGATGGTGCGGCGCTCGTTTTTGATAATTACACAGGCGAAATACTTGTCTGGTGCGGAAGTATAAATTTTTATCGTGAAGACACCGGTCAGATTGACAGTGTTCTTGTTAAAAATCAGACGGGAAGTTCAATGAAACCTTTTCTTTATGCCATGGCTCTCGAAAACGGTTTTGCACCATCGTCTGTTCTGCCCGATGTTCCGATTGATTTTGGTTCAACGGAAGTTTATGTGCCGCAGAATTTTAACAACAGATTTAACGGGCCGCAGCTTTTCAGGACATGTCTTGCTTCAAGCTTGAACATTCCGGCTGTTACTTTGCTTTATCGTCTGGGTGTAGACCGTTATCTTGAAGTTTTGCAAAAAGCCGGTTTTGATTCGTTAGTTGAACAGCGCGGCAATCTTGGGCTTTCGCTTGCTTTGGGTGCAGGCGAAGTGCCTTTGTATGAACTTGTGCGTGGTTTTTCTGTTTTTGCACGCGGCGGAACCGTGCGCAATCTTCGTTATTTATCGAACGAATATACAGCTGATGAAAAAATTGAAACGAGCGTTTATGCAAAAGACACTGCACTGATTATATGCGACATGCTTTCAGACCGTGTTGCCCGCTCTTTAGGTTTTGGTTTTGCAAAAGTGTTTGATACTCCATATCCTGCAATTTTTAAAACCGGTACTTCTAATCAATTTCAAAACATTGTGGCACTTGGTTCAACAAAGCGCTATACGGCTGGTGTCTGGATGGGCAACGTTACAGGAGAAACTGTAATCGGCGAAACCGGAAGTTCAATTCCGGCTGGTGTCGTGCGTTTTATTTTGGACGAACTTGAAAGCAGAAACAATGTACCGATGGAAGAAAAAGCATTTGACAAGCCTGAACGCTATAAAAAGCAGAAAGTCTGTGCAGTTTCAGGCATGGCGCCGACACAATATTGTAAGTCTATTACAGAGGAATATGTTTTGTCAGGCGAAACGCTTGAACCTTGTACATATCATGTGCTGAATAACGGAAGAATAGAAGTCCATTATCCAAATGAATATCAGAGATGGTTTGGCGGAAGAAACATGAACGGCGCATTGACTTATAACGGCGAGTTTAAGTTTTTTTATCCACAGGATGAATCTGTTTTTCTGTTTGATAAATCACTGGGTGATAAACAGCGCTTAAAAATTGATGTTGCCGGTGGAACTGGAACAAAAGCCGAACTTTTTGTAGATGGTGTTTCTTCTGGAATCTCTGAACGGCCGTTTTCATGGTTTATTCCAATTACGGTTGGGCGCCATAAATTAGAGGCTGTTTCAGAAAGCAATGAAATCTGTTCAATTCAAATTGTAGTCAAATAATATAATTTTTTCTTTGTTTTTGGCATTAATGCTTCTAAAGCTGTGCCTGAAAAGAGCTGTTTTGTCATCGTTGTTCGTTAAAAGCAGCTGGCACAAAGCAGACTGCATGAATTTTTTAGACATGGACAATGTTTTAGTTGTTTTTGAAGAAGAAATTAAAGGCAAAGAAAACTGGCTTTTCAGAAAGCAGATTTTTAATTGAAAAAACAGTTTTTGTGCTGAAACCACCAGACAAAGCGAATTATGCAGCAAAAGATGCTGTTCTTATAGATGACAGAGAAAAAAGTTTGTTGCCATTTAAAAATGCCGGTGGCAAGATCGTTAAGTTTGTTAATTGGACAGATGCTTTAATAAAGCTGAAAGAACTGCTTGCACTTGAATAAGCCGTTTTAAGACAAACCCGCCACAATTGTAAAATATTTTCATTTTATACCAAAAAAATCAATTTTAGCTCGAATATTCTTCTAGAAAATCTTTTTAGAAAAACTTGGAGACTAAAGTTGAAAAGAAAATTTTTAGCTGTGCTTTTTCTTGCTGCTGCATTAATAAAAATTGTACAGATTATACTCGAATTAAATCCAAAAACAGTAACGGTTGCGGCATGGAATGCACAGACGTTTTTTGATGCAACTTTTGAAGGCACTGAATATGAAGAATATGGCACCAGAAGCGGCTGGTCAAATGAAGATTACATGGTGCGCCTTTTGCGGCTGGCTGAAACATTAAAATATATTGATGCAGATGTTGTTGCGCTTGAAGAAATCGAAAATATCGAAGTTGTTCATGCAATTGCGAATGCTCTGCCATACACAAGCAGATTGCGTCATGCAGTTTTTGCAAAACAAAGGAACAATGCATTTGGAGTTGCACTGTTTTCAAAATATCCAATAACGGATGTCTGTTCTCATCAGGTTCAGCTTCTTGGCGAAAATTCTTCATCTTTGCGACCTGTTCTCGAAGTTCATTTAAAAGTACCCGGTCAAAATGTTGCTTTTCTTGTAAACCACTGGAAATCAAAAGTTTCAAGTGCAGACGAGGGCAGAAGCATTCGGAAAAATCAGGAAATTATTCTGGCTGATTCAATAAGACATATAAAAAGCGAAAGTTTTGAAAAACTGCCTGTAATAATTTCGCTTGGCGATTTTAACCAGAAAACTGACGAGTTTGACATAGATGAAAAAAATGAAAAAATATTGCTGCATGGAACTGAATCTGTTGAAGAAGTTTCATCGTTTTGGTTTCCATTAAAGGATAAAAACTGCGGTTCATATTTTTTTAACGAAAACTGGGAACAGATTGACCATATTTTTATTTCTGCAGAGAAAGCCCACCTTGGAAACTGTTCGGTTGTCAAAAATAAAGATCTATGCCGGTTTGACGGCACACCGAATGCATACAAAGTCTATTCTGGTTCAGGTTTTTCAGACCATCTGCCAATAAAGGCTGCCGTTCGTTTTTTAGACTGAGCATCTGCTTTGATTGCAGTTGTTGTGCAGTCTGCACATCTGCTAGTAAAAAAAGCAGAAAAAATAGCTTGTAATGTCATCTTCGCCTTCGTTTGAAAGTTCAAATGAGTTTGTGTTAAAAAGAACTGTTGATTTTGCGTTTTGCGGCAGAAGTTTTTTTAGTGCATACATAGCCGGTCTGTTGTCGCAGACTGCAAGAATCCAGCTTTGTTCTGTTGGGTTTTCAAGAAATGCACGGCTTTTGCAGTCGCGCTGCTGTGTAATCTGCAGGTTTTGATGGTGCGAAAAATCTGACGAAATAAGCAGAAAATTTCCATTGTTTTCATCATTTTCAAAATCGAAACATGGTTTTATTGCTTCATACAGCTTCTGTGCAAAATTCTGGTCAACAGGTGGTTCGCCAGGATATGCAATTGCAACAATTTTTGACTGTGGAAAATATTTTTTTATGTATGGCGCAAGTGCAGAAACACCGTGTTCGTATTCAAAAACAGTGTCATCAATTGTTGCATTCAATCTTTCAAAAATCTGTTTTGCAGTTTCTGTGTCTGTCTGCAAAAGGCTTTGTGTTTCGTTTTCTTTTATAAGCCACGAACCAAAAGTCATTGAATAATCTCCTGTAGAAAGTCCCCAGTGCGACGGAGAAAGAACAATAAATGTAGAAATGTCTGCTCTTTGTGCGGCAAGAGTCTTAAACCATGTTTCAATTTGTGTGTGTGCTAAAAGATGGTGGCTTACGATTCCTGCGAATGGTTTTGCATTTTGCGGCAGAAAATCTTCCTGTTCAATTTTGCATGTCGGCATAAGAAGTTTTTCGTCTATATCTTCGCAAAGAAATTTTGCATTGATAGATTTTTCAATAATTGAACTTGTTTCGTTTTGTTTTTTTTGAGATTGAACTGCGGTTGTTTTGTTTTCTGCTGTTTTTCTGCAAAAGAAAAAAGTTCCTGCAGCAAGTGCAATAACAAGCATTGCTGCAGGAACATATCGTTTTAATTTAATTGCTGAAGCCAAATGCTTTTAATGTCTGGTTCTGGCTCCAGAATGGTTTAAATGAATCAAGCTGCTGGTCGCCATAAACAGCATCTTTCCATGCTTCGTCTGTAAGTCTGTCTGACATCGGGTGCGGAAACTCGTAATAACTGAATGTGTAGCCGACCGCAATGCGTTTGCCGCCTTGTCCATCGTTCAATGCAACATAAATGCGGTAAGGAATACCGACACCGACTTCCAGAACTTGACCAAGTTCTGCATTTGTAAACACATCTGCAATAACGGCCATTTTAAGCTGATCCTCAGATGTATATCCATAACGGTTTTGATAGACGAGCACAAGCTGTGCAAGTTGAGAAGGAATTGTTGAAATCCATGCAAGGTCATTATCTGGAACAGGCTGGTCATTAAGTTCAAGTGTTGCAATTTTTATAGATTGATCTGCAATTGTCTGAAGCTGTGAAAGTGCTTTTTCGGCTTTTTCATCGAGAAGCCCATATCGTTCATAAGTCTGTCGCAAAAGTGCATTTGCAAGTTTATAGCCCTGCAAAAACGGTACGTTCGGTTCAATATAATGAACTGTCTGCGGAAGTTTTTCTGCTCTGTAAGTTGGTTCAATGTCGTCGCCGCCGGCTCTTTCTGCATAGCTTTGCTTTACATAAAGAATCGTGTCGTGGCGCAGTTCTGCCCATGTGCCGTGCGAAGCAAGCATTGATTTTACAGCCCATTTTGGTGTTTCTGTAAAATAAAAACCTGTACCCGGTTCAAATCTTGACTGTGCAGCTGTTTCAAACAAAATCATGTTGTAATATGTGCTTGTCCAAAAGTTTTCGTCTTTTGAGGCAAAATACTGTTCAAAACTGTCAAGTTTTGGTTTTAATTCACTGTGTGTTTCATATTCGTCACGAAGATAAAGGTCAGCAGTGTTTGAGCCTAATGCTTTCATAACATCAAGCCCAGAAACCATATCTCTTGAAAATAATCGTGGAGCCGAAACATTGTGATGAATCCATGAATCGTAAGTGAAGCGCTGTCCGAAAAGGCGCCAGCCCATTGCCGGTTTTTTGTCTGTAGTGCTTGAACCTTCTGATTGATTTGCGTAAAACAGACTGTTACCGGCAATTGCAGGTGGTTCAAGTTTTTCATGTGCAAGTGTGGCAAACTTTATTATGTTATCTTTGTCTGTAATCCATGTCATTGTGTCTTGAACTTTCTGTTCCTGCCACAGCGGCATGACATCAAAGAAACTCAAATCATCAGATTTGCCGATTAATGCGGTTACCGGTTCAAACATGTCGCGCCATGTTTCAAAAAGGTTTTCGTCTTTTGATGTCAAATCTGTAATCAAAAGAGAAACAGGTGTCATTCGCATAGCAAGAATCTGAGATTCGGTCAAAGGTGTGTCTGGTGTAATTTTGAATGTTTCTGTGTCTGCAACTGAAAAGTTGATTCTGCCAAACCACATCATCGTGCGGAAATATGCTTTGAGCCGTTCGTTTTTTGTATAATGCCCGCGTGGAATATACTGCGAATAATCTTCTTTATATTGAACACCATCTGCAAATTCGAATACTTTTGATTCTTTAATTCCAAATGCTTCATCCATGAGTGCAATTTCTTTTTGAACACTTTCAGGATATTTTGCAAGTACTACTGCTTTATCAACAGCTGGTTCTGTGTTTTCTTCGTCTCTGTAACTGCTGTTTTCTTCGGCAACTGGTGGTGCAAGATCAAGCAGGGCGCGTGCAACCTGAAAATAAAGCAGTGCTTTTTCAATTGTTTCGCTATTGCTTATTACAATGCTGTTGATTGTTATATCGTCTGTGTTTTTTTGACCGATGTTTTCTGCTGTGTCTGCTGTCTGTGCATGCATTTCAGAAAGCTTTTCAATGTAGCTGTCGCAGACCTTTTCAAGTTTGTCAATAAACACAGTTTCTTCAACATGCTGAAGCATCTGGTCAAAAATGAGGTGCTGAGAATGAGCGAACAAATCTGTTGTAATAAACATTGGTGTAAGGTTGCTGCCCATTGAAGAATATTTCCAGCCGAAAGGCGTGCGGTTTTCATGATTAAGATAAAGAGAAATCATGTCATCTGGCCGGTCAAGATAAAGTGAATATTCATCTTTTGCAACTTCCTGCAAAGCAATGCGGTTTGTGTGCAATGTTGTTTGAATCTCTGGTGCAATCTGTGTGTAGCCGCAGATTGGATAGAATTTATCAAAACGGCCTTTGCTTTTATAAAGCAACGAAAGAATGTTATTGCGGTCGGTGTCGCCTAAAAATAAATCTGCACCATATACAATGCCTTTTTGACCTTCGTATTCTGTTTTATAAAACCAGTTATAGTTGCCGTCATATTCAAAAAGGCCGTTGTACCATTCAGGATTTTCGGTTGAATTGATTCTTTCTCCTGAAATAGTTAAGACCGTGCCTATTGGAATCGGTGTGCCGTCTTTTAAATTTTCTGCATCTTTATTGCTTTTGAGTTCTTGAACAGGGTAAAGCATGCAGCTGTTTGATGCAACAAGTGCAGTCTGTTTGCCCTGGTTCATTGGGGACGGAACCGGAAGAAATGTTAAAGAATCATTCAGATATTTTGTATGTGCCTGCGCTTTTATGCCGTCTTTATTGGCTTTAAAATCTTCAAGGTTCAGGTCATTGCTGCCTGTTGTTTCAACTGCTTCCGGCAGCTTTATTTCAACCATTTTAAGTTCTTCTTCTGAAATTTGAACGGTTGGTTCGGGCTGTTCTGTTTTTTTATTGCAGCCTGTTAACATAAAACCAGCGCAAATTACAAGAATGATCAAAAGACATAAATGTTTCATTTATTGCTCCTGTTGCTTTTTTTAAAATTCTGCAAAGTATCTGCATGCAAAATTGATAAACGCAAAATGTCTGAAATATTATTACATAATTAGACGGTTTAGATAAGGGGGAATATAAAAAAAGATAAGGCTGCCGTTAAAACTTGCAGCAAAAAATTTTAAACTTTTACAGGTTGTTTTTGAATTTTTTGATTTCAGACTGGCAAAGGCTGTCAACTAATTCATTGTATTTTATTCCGGCATGACCTTTGACCCAGACCCATCTGATAGAAAGTTTTGAAACAGCTTCGTCAAGTTTTATCCATAAATCCTGGTTTTTTACAGGTTGTTTTGAAGCTGTATGCCAGCCGTTTCGTTTCCAGCTTTTTATCCATGTGGTTATTCCGTTTTTAACGTACTGGCTGTCTGTAAAAATTGAAACAGGACGGCTTGATTTTGTTTCGTCAGCCAAAATTGCAGACAATGCTGTAATGACAGCTGTCAATTCCATGCGGTTGTTCGTCGTGCATTGTTCGCCACCAGAAAAGCAGAGTTCTTTTGCTTTTTCAGAAGCTGTTTCGTCGATTATTACACAGCCCCAGCCACCGGCGCCAGGGTTGCCGGAACAGCCGCCGTCTGTATATACAATAAGTTCATTTTGTGCCGGGTCTGTTGAATCTGCAAATAGCGATAGCTGTTCCATTTTGAATTATTTTCCTTTTATGGAATTTTCGTTTTTTACGTACCAGTCGTAAACACGTGCAATTCCGTCTTTAAGTTCAACTTCCGGTTTCCAGCCAAGGTTCAAAAGTCTTGTAATGTCGCAGAGTTTGCGTGGTGTTCCGTTTGGCTTGTCTGTGTTCCAGTTGATTTTACATGTTCTGCCTGGTGCATCTTTATAAACAATGTCGCGGATTGTTTCTGCAAGCTGTTTGATTGTAAGTTCTTTGCCTGAACCAACGTTTACAAAGTCGCCTGTCGGGGTTCGTACATCTTCTGCATGTTTGTTTTCCATAAGGAAAACAACTGCATTTGCAAGGTCGTCACTGTAAAGAAATTCGCGCAATGGAGAACCGTCGCCCCATAATTCTACAACATCTTTATTAGAAGTTTTTGCTTCATGGAATTTGCGGAGCATTGCAGGCAATACATGTGAACCCTGCAGTTCATAATTATCTTCAAGACCGTAAAGGTTTGTCGGCATTACAGAAAGAAAATCTGTACCAAACTGTTTATTATAGCTTGTGCACAATTTGATTACGCTGATTTTTGCAAGTGCATATGCATCGTTTGTCGGTTCAAGCGGACCTGTCAGTAAAGATTCTTCTTGAATTGGCTGTGGTGCCATTTTCGGATAGATGCATGTTGAACCGAGGTTCATAAGTTTTTTAACGCCATATTTTCGTGCTGCTTCAACAACGTTAAAACCAATCATCATATTCTGATAGATAAAATCGGCAGGATATGTTGAGTTTGCACCTATGCCGCCAACATGAGCTGCAGCCAGAAAGACATACTCAGGTTTTTCTGTTTCAAAAAAATTATTGACTGCACTTTGATTGAGCAGATCGAGTTCTTTATGTGTTCTTGTAACGATATTTGTATAGCCTTTCTGTGTAAGGTTTCTTACAATGGCTGAACCTACAAGACCACGATGTCCAGCGACATAAATTTTAGCGTTCTTTTCCATTTTTTAGCCTTTTACTTTTGCGTCATGGTCTTTTTTTACAAATTCCATGTCATGTTTCATCATTAATTTAACAAGCTGTTCAAAAGATGTTTTTCTTGGGTTCCAGCCCAAAACGGCTTTTGCTTTTGACGGGTCGCCGAGCAGTGTCTCTACTTCTGAAGGTCTAAAATATGCAGGATCAACCTCTACAAGAACGTTGCCTGTTTTTTTGTCGTAGCCTTTTTCGTTTACGCCTTCGCCTTTAAATTCAAGCTCAATGCCTGCTTCTTTAAATGCAAGTTTACAGAAATCTCTTACGGAATACTGTTCTCCTGTTGCAATTACAAAGTCTTCCGGTTTTTCATGCTGAAGGATAAGCCACATGCATTCTACATAATCTTTTGCATAGCCCCAGTCACGCAGTGCGTTCAAATTGCCAAGATAAAGCTTTTTCTGGTAGCCGTGTGCAATGCGTGAAGCTGCAAGTGTAATTTTGCGTGTAACGAATGTTTCGCCACGGCGTTCGCTTTCGTGGTTAAAAAGAATGCCGTTTGCAGCAAACATTCCGTATGCATCGCGGTAGTTACGTGTAATCCAGAAACCATATTGTTTTGCAACGGCATAAGGCGAAGTTGGATAAAATGGTGTCGTTTCTTTTTGAGGTACTTCCTGTACTTTGCCGAAAAGTTCTGATGTTGAAGCCTGATAAATGCGGCATTTTTTTTCTAAGCCCAGAAAACGTACTGCTTCGAGAATACGGAGTGTTCCGACTGCGTCAGCATCTGCTGTATATTCAGGAACTTCGAATGAAACTTTTACGTGTGATTGTGCTGCAAGATTATAAATTTCAGTCGGCTGAATTTCTCTTATAAGCCGTGTAATGCTCATTGAATCTGTCATGTCGCCATAATGAAGGTGAACACGGCGGTCTTTGTGAATGTCTTCGATTAAGTCATCTATATAAAGATGTTCGATTCGACCCGTGTTAAAAGATGAAGAGCGGCGGATGATTCCGTGAACGTCATAACCTTTGTCGAGAAGAAATTCTGCAAGATATGAACCGTCTTGACCTGTAATTCCAGTGATTAATGCAACTTTTCCCATTTATATTTCCTTAAAAAAAATTGAATTCTTTGAGCAACTTTCTAAGTCTGTCTGAAAAGATTCTTTGTGACTTGAACTTATTAAGCAGCATTTAAAAATTTGTTTTAAAAGCTAAATACAGCAGTTCTAAAACTATAGCGCATTTTAAAGGTTTGCTCAACATGTGAAAAAAAACAGATGAAGGGAAAAATCTTGTAAGTTTTGATAATATATGTCAGTCAAATATCAGCAACGTTAATTTTGTGCTGGGTCGTCTAAAAAGAATTGTCATGCCGAATTTAGTTCGGCATCTATACTATATATAGCGTATAAATCCTGAACTAAATTCAGGATGACACTATGAATTAAACTATTTAATCAGCCCCTTTTTCAGAGATTCCATTTAATTAAAAAAGAAATCTCTGAAAATGAATTATTCTTCGTGTTCAGTATTTGTTAATTCAGGAAGTTTTTCATATTCGATTGTCTGGTTCTTGCCATGATATTTTGCGTAATAAAGGGCTTCGTCGGCTTTCATGACGTCCTGTTCAAGTGCCTGGCCTGTATATCGTGCAAGACCAATTGAAACAGTAAAATCTGTCTGTGCATGAATCTGTTCACGGATGCGTTCTGCTGTTTCAAACGGGTTTGATTTTCTGTTTATGACGAGAACAAACTCCTCGCCGCCCCAGCGCATTGCAAAATCGCTTTTAGAAAGAATGTTTCTGATGATGTCTGCGAGCAGTTCAAGGCATTGATCGCCGTATGTATGGCCTTTTGAGTCATTTATTTTTTTGAAGTTATCAATATCAATAATTGCAATGCTGACATTCTGCCGTGTTAAAATTGTGGTGTTTTCATAGCAGAAAAGCTGAAGTGCATTTCGGCTGTAAAGTCTTGTAAGCCAGTCGTGATATGCAAGAAAATTTACCTGGTTTCTGTATTCATATTGCTTGGTGTATGTATTGTTCAGAGGCATCAGCAAAATCATGATGGAAATTGCAACAGGCAGCATGTTTGTAACCGTAACAGACAGTTCCTGATACTGTATGACTGAAGAAGATGCAAGGAAGCATGTCCAGAACAAGGTCATGCTGACAGATGCAAATCTTATGTTGCTGCAAATGCCTAAAACAAAAATCACAAGCATAAAAGTAATATTGCCTTCGCAGACATGATTTGTGTGGCCAAGATAATAGCAGCTTACAATTGTGGTTATATGCTGCAGGTGAAAGGCAAAAAATGACAGAAACTGTTTAAAATAAGTGCTTAAATTTGTGTGTCCAAAAAGAATTATATAAACCGGCAGAAAAGCGATTGGAATGAGCCTGCAGATTAAAATTTTTTGATTGAAACCGCCCAAAATATCAAAATCTGATGATATGTACATCAAATTTGAAAGACAGGCTACGATAACGGTATAAAACTGCAGTTTTTTGTAAAAATCGAATTTGTCATCAAAATATTTTCTGTCTTTCATGTAATTCTCTCTGATTGTAAATATTAGTGAAAATATCAAACGGTACAAGAAAATTATAGACCCAAAACTTTAATATTACAACTTTTTAGAATGTTTTTTTAATTATTGTTTCGTATTTTGGTTCGTGTGGAGGTTTCATTACACCGGCGTTTTTCTGGAATTGATTTTATGAAATTCTGCAGGGATGTTCTGTAGAAAATTGAGGTCTGAACACAAAAAAGCACCAGCGTTAACGCTGGTGCTTTTCAAATATCATAAATATGTGCAGAGTTATTTGTTTAATCTCTGCTGAACATAACTGCACAAAAAGTCAACTGTTCCTTCAATTCCAAGTCTGGTTGAATTTACACACAAGTCATAATTTGATTTTTCGCCCCATTTGCCGCCTTTTGCAAAATAATTGTGGTAAGCAGCTCTGTTTTTGTCGTGGCGCTCAATTTTCTTGACGGCCTGTTTTTCGTTGAGATTTGGATGGCGTTCAAGAATTCTCTTGATGCGTGCATCTCTGTCTGCATAGATAAAAACAGAAATGAAATTATCCATTCCGCGGAACAAATCGTCTGCACAGCGTCCGACAATTACAAATGAATCGCCGTCTGCGGCTTTTGATTTTAAAAGTGCCAGCTGAAGCTGTGCAACATTTTCTTCAGGAGAATTAGAATATCCTTTGACAGTGCGGCTGACAAAAAAATGACGCGGTTTTTCGTCATATTTAGATAAATTGTTTGTGTCCACATGTTTTACATCAGCAACTTCATCAAAAAGGTTTCTGTCATAAAGTTCCATGTTTAATTTTTTTGCCAGAAGATCGGCTATTAAGTGACCTGCGCTTCCGTACTCACGACCAACTGAAATGATTACTTGTTTACCCATAATTTCTCCGTTAATCACAGATATCTTATAAAGATGCTGGCTGTACAAATTGCCATTACAATTATCGTCGCAGGAACGGCTTTTTTACAATATACGCCCCAGCTGACAGGGTAACCGGCTTTTGCAGCAACAGATGTACCTACGACATTTGCACTTGCACCGATTGGTGTGGCACTGCCGCCGATATCTGTTCCCATTGCAAGAGCCCATGTCATTGTTGAAAGACTTACCCCTGTTGTAGCAGCCAGTGATTGAATAACCGGAATCATTGTTGCTGCGAACGGAATGTTGTCAACAAATGCACTTGCAATTGCGCTGACCCAAATGATAATGGCTAACATTAAGTATACGTTACCACCTGAAATTTTGCCAATAAAACTTGCAACAATTTCAAGAATTCCTGTCTGTTCAAGACCACCGACTACAATGAAAAGACCGATAAAGAACAAAAGCGTTTTATAATCAACTTTTGAAAGCAGTTCCGGAATATATTTTGCAGAAGTTACAAGCGTAATGACGGCAATAAAAACACCGATTGTTGCAACTGTAAGACCTGTTGTTGCGTGTGTAACAAGAAGCACGATTGCAATTAAAAAGATGATTGTGCTGATGACAAAGCCTTTTTTGTCTTTAATTGCGCTTTCTGGTGTAGGAAACTTTGAAGTATCAACCTGTTCTGTTGTTTTTAAATCTTTTCTGAATGCAAAAAAGAAAAAGAAAAGTGTAAAAATAAGGCTTATTCCTGCCATGGCACCAGTATTGCAGATAAAATCTGCAAATGAATAGCCGAAAGAAGTTCCAATAATAATGTTTGGCGGGTCACCGCACATTGTTGCGCTTCCACCAAGGTTTGCACAGAAAATTTCAGAAAGAATCATTGGAATCGGGTTGAATTTTAAAAGCTGGCTTAATTCAACAGTAACGGCTGCAAGAAACAGAATGACTGTAATTGAGTCAATGAACATTGCAAGAACTGCAGACATAAGCATGAAAGTAATGAAAATAGGAATAATCTGATATTTAACAGCTTTTGCAAGACGCATGCAGAGCCAGCGGAAAAAGCCGACACGCGCCATTCCTTCAACCATAACCATCATTCCGGCAATAAAAATGATTGTTGCCCAGTTAATGCCGCTTGATGATTCTTCTGCATGACCTGCCGCATACCAGAAACCAAGCGTAAAAATGCTTTTTACATTAAGCGTATCTACAATTGCGGTCATGCTTCTCATGCCGAGTCCGAAAACTAAAAGCAGTGTCAGTGCACCGCAAACCAAAGTAATGTAGTGTCGCTCAAAAATTTCAAAAATGATGAGCATAAACATTACGACAAAAATTGAAACAGCTAATATTTGTGCTAACATGGTGCAAAGTATAACGAATAAATACAAATATTGCAATATTTTGCAAAGTTTGCGTTCTTTTGCATTAAAGTGCAAAGCATAGTTTTTGCTGCATTGTAAACTTGAGCCAGTCTGCGCCATTCAGTTTTTTTTTCAAAACAAGGCTTTAATATGCACAATATGCACGGTACAGTGCATGCCGTTGCAGGCATTAACCTGCTGCAATATTCAGCATTGAGTTATATATACTGAAAAATGTGTTATTTTTTGTTGAATTTACACAGCATTAATGAAAAATCTTGAACTATGACGGAAAACCATTTATAATTCTTTATATTTTTATTATTTATTATATATAAAATTGCTGTGCTGTTTTTGCACAGGCGTTTTTATAGACAGGAGATATAACAATGAAAAAACATGGTGTATTACTTGCAATTATGGCAGTTCTTTTGGTTTCGCTTTTTACAAGCTGCAAGTCAACAAGTCCTATAACATCTTCAACTGCTTTCCCTGAAAACTGTACAATTTTGGGACGTGTAACAATTACAACAGATTCAGAAAAATCTGGTTACCTTGTTCTTCTCGAAGAAGCAAAGCGCAGATTTCCAGGTACAGATGATGTTGTAAATATTATCGTAGATGTTGAAAGTACAAATTATTTTGTATTCATTAAAAAGTCATACAAAATGTCTGGCATTGCAATTAAATTTAATGACTAATCTGTTATAATCTTAATGTTTTGATAAAAAATGGCAGCCTTTCGGTTTTAAAAAACTTCAGGGCTGCCTTTTTTTGTTTCAAGGTTTATTCGTGCGCCAGGTTTCATGCCAAGACTTTCTGGTCATATAAAAGGGCATGAAATCTGGCTTTTATGTCTTATGACAAAGAACGATATCCCGGTGGTTTTCGCCGGGAACTGTTTATTTCCCTTGAATTCCTGCTTCGACATATTTTTTCAGCTGAATGGCTGCAACTTTTGGATTTGTTACAACTCCAGGTCCTGCAATGCAGCCGCCTTCGCAGGCCATGACTTCAACAAGATTTGGATCTATTTCGGTCTGTTTTACTGCACCTGTCTGAATTTTGCCGTATGATGCAAGCTGTTTCATTCCGGCTTTATTCAAACCGTTAATGACTGCTGGTTTTAGGATAGAAGGATCTTTCAGCCTTATTTTTACAGAATCAGCTACACCGCCCGTAATTGCAAAATTCCTTGCTGAAGCTGTCGGAATCTGGTCAGCAACTTTTGCTTCCTGGTTTGCAACATCTATTTCTTTTGCAATAAAGAGTGCACCAAGCTCTTCTACAGAAAGAACATAATCAACAAGTTCGTCATCAAATCCTTCGCGGCGTTTTGCAAGACATGGACCGATAAATACGCTTACACAATCTGGGTCTTCTTTTTTTGCAAGTTCTGCGGTGTAATGCATCGGGCTTTTTGTGTCCGAAATACACGGTGAAAGTTCTGGAACATGAATGTGAACGGCACGGACATATGCAGGACAGCATGAAGTTGTCATGAGCTTTTCGTTCTTGTTCATTCTTTCTTCAAATTCGTGTGCTTCTTTGTCGGCTGTAATATCTGCACCAAGTGCAACTTCCCAGACTTTTGAAAAACCGGCCTGAATTAATGCACCTTCAAGCTGACCGGGTACTGCCCTGAATTGGGCTGCAATTGCCGGCGCATACATTGCAACAACTTTTTTGCCCTGCATTATGTTTTTAAGCACGTCTACAAGCTGGCTTTTGTCCATCATTGCGCCAAACGGGCATTCCCTCATGCAGTTTCCGCAGAAAATACATTTGTCGTAGTCAATGCGCTCTTTTCCGTTTTCGTTTTTGCTGATTGCGCCAACTGGGCATGCTTCTTCGCAAGGAACTGGAATTTTGATGATTGCATGATACGGACAGTTCTGCATGCAGAGTCCGCAGTTTACACATTTTTCTTCATCAATATGTGCGCGTCCGTTTTGAATTTCAATTGCTTTTTTGCCGCAGTTCATCATGCAAGGTCTGGCAAGACAGCCCTGACATGCATTTGTAACCATAAAATGTGTTCGGACACAGGCGTTGCATGCTTCGTCAAGAACCGTAAGCATCGGCCATGTCGGAGAAGTTCTTTCTAATGCTTCTGAAGCGAATTCATTGAGAGGCTTTTCGTCATCTGTATCTTCAACTGAAAATCCTAAACGTGCCATTGTACGCGTGCGGAGAATTTCCCTGTCGTGATAGATGCAGCAGCGGTGTGGAGTAGAACCTTTTGGTGCCATTTCTGCCGGAATGCGATAAACCTGCGATTCAAGTTTGCCTTCAAGCTGCAATTTTGCAATGCGTACAAGAATTTCGCGTTTTATAAAAGCAGTCTTGTTGTTGAGATTAAGCATTTAATGCCGTCCTTATTTTTTCTATAACCGTTGTTACTGTGGCGTTCTGCACCACTTGTCCATCGACAAGTACAAAAGGGGCTTTGCCACAAGAAGAATCTTTACATTTTTCAAGACACGTAATGCCTTCTACTTCAACCTTTCCTTTTAAATCATCCGGCAGGTTTTCTTCGAGAAGCATAATCTCAGAAGCGCCCATAACAAAGCAAGCTGTTCCAGTGCAAATTGAAACTTTTACTGTTTTCATAAAAAACTCCTGAATGAAGGCTCTGAAAATTAAAATTTTAGAGCCAACTTTGAAAAGACAGTGTGCCTTTTTTGTGTACGCAATAATGCGTAAACGGTTTGTGCTTTTCATTATCTGAACAAGCACTTTATTGCAATAAGTTTGCAACGCAAACTTTCAAGAATACTTTTTCAGTTTCAAGCCTCAAACTAAAAGAACTGAATGTGCACTTCTTTAAGATATTTTTCTTCAAGCATGTTTGCAATCTTTTTGATTACATTACGCCTGATTTCAAGT
Source organism: Treponemataceae bacterium (assembly GCA_045627325.1). Lineage (GTDB taxonomy): Bacteria > Spirochaetota > Spirochaetia > Treponematales > Treponemataceae > UBA1240. The sequence goes on from JAZQNK010000077.1 coordinate 33,198, forward strand.
TCAACCGGCATATTCGGGTCTTGATGTGCTTCGTTGATTTTTGTTCCGACAACAAACTGAATGCGGTCGCTGTCGAGAAAAAGCTCAACAAGCTTTGTCGCAGCGTTTTCATGCGAATACGATGTCTGATCGCCTTTTTCGAGCATTTCTGCAACTTTGCCCATTGTTATAATGCCTTCTGTAACCAAGTCTGCTCCGTCCATTTCAGAAAACGGTGGAACTTGCGGATCCGGGTTTTTGAGCGAAACATGAATCTGTCTGTTAAGCTCCCGTGCCAGAATATTGGCAGTTGTTCCTCCACAGATAACCTTTTTGCCATCAAAAAGACTGAAAATGCGCGCAATTTCAGTGTCGTTTTCTTTATGCATCGGCGGTCCAGAAAGTACAAGCAGGTCACGCGGTCTTCTTGAATAAATTACGCCGCATGTTATGTCGTCTTTTGCTTTGTAGCCGTCATGAAACAGAGCTTCGCAGACAACAAGCCGTGCAAGTTCTCTTGCACTTATCTGCGGATTAAAAAGAATTTTCTGCAGGATAAAATCCTGAACATTTGTAATGCCCCAGCCGAAAGGCAAGGTTGAGCTGCCCATTCCTGCCTGTGTTACGCCGTCAGAAAAGAACACAAGCCTGTCGCCCGGTCGTGCTTCATATTGCGAATAATGCAGCTGTGCTTCAACTTTTGGCGCAGTAGATTTGTCTTTGCGTTCAAACGCAGAAATGTCTTTGAGCGGTTCAACTATTGTCTGTTCCCTTACAAGAACATACGGCGGATTGTCATATTCTACAACACGGACTGTTGAATTCGGTTCGATGTCAACAAGCGTAAAAGTTGCATAGCTTATGCCGCGTTTCTGGCACACAGGAAGTGTGTTCATGATTATTTCTGCAGCACGCTTTATAGGAATATCTGAAGCAACAAAACGTGTTGCCATTGTTGCTGTCAATGTGGCAAGCACACCGGCTTTTATGCCTGAGCCTAAACCGTCTGAAAGTGTCGTAATAACGCGGCCGTCTGTCTGGTTTTTTTGCGAAAGAAAAACATCGCCGGGTGCACCCTGCTTATGTTTGCAGACTTGATAATGAGCCACTTCAATAAAAGGCTTATCACTGTTCATCTTCATCCTCTGAGAATGATTCGATAATCGAATTAAGAATGGCTTCTGATTCAGCTGCATTTTCACCTAACAGAAAGGCAATCTGCTGAACAACCGAAAGATTTTTGTCTATAACCTTTTTGGCCTGGCTTATGATGCGGTGTTTCTGTACTTCTGGTGCCGTAACATCTTCGATAACACCGCCTGCAATTGATTCTTTTTCGATTGCAAAAACCGAAACATGGAAAATCTTTTTGCCTTCTCTTATGTCACGTTCAATAACGTCAGGCCCGTTTATGGAAATTACGTCAGAGAAGAAACGTGCAAAACCTGCCAGTTTGTCTAAATCTGCACCTTCCATTCCAGGTTTAATTTCATACATTTCAAGCACATCTGAACCGAGCAGACGTGCAAAATTTTCATTACATTCAACAATTTTTAAGTCTTTGTCTGCAATTACAACTCCGCCTGGAATTGTCTTGATAAGACCGTTCGCTTTTTTCTGTGCAAGCTTTCTCATGTAAGAAACGCACATTGTTTTTTCGGCGCGGTTATCAAGCATTGCTTCTGCAAAGGCGCGGCATGTGTCATAGCCGCAGCTTGCACAGTTTACTTCGTCTATTGCCGAATATTTGCCGACAGAACGAAGAGCATCCCTGATTTCTTCATCTGTGTGGCTTATTTTTGGCATTGCGTTTATCGGCAGCGTACCTTTCATTTCCGGCATCTGTTCAAGTGCGTTTTTATTCAGTGTTTTTTCTGCTGAATCTGCATACTGCATGATCTGCACATGCCGCAGTGCAGCAGCAGATTTTCGTTTTGTAACAGGTCCGTTTATGCAGCCGCCTTTACATGCAAGCAGTTCAATAAAAAGCGGTTCTTTCAGCGAATCAATATCAAGACCTTTGAGGGCTTCTTCTATCTGTTTTATGCCTGAAACAGATAAAGATCTTATTGAATTTTGATAAGTATTAATAGAAGAAATCATTCCACCGTCTACAGGATAAAGTGCGCCAAGTGCGGCTTTTTGCGGAATAAATCTGTCATCTTCTTTTGGAATGCAGTTAAAAGGCGTAATTCCTTCGTTTTCAAGCCATTTGCGCAGGTTTTCAAATGTAACCGCTGCATCAATTTCTGCAAAAGAATCAGCTTCGCCTTTTTTGGCAATACAAGGACCGATAAAAATAATTCCGATGTCATCGCCGTAGATTTTTTTTAGATAACGTGCATGGGCAAGCAGTGGCGAAGCACAGTCTGTAATGTAAGGCGAATAATCGCTCATAAACTGTTTGATAAATTCAACTACAGACGGACATGCAGAAGAAAGAAAAAGTTTCTGTTCTGTTTTGTTTTCTTTTGCTTTTTTAAATTCTTCTGCAAGATATGCAGAGACAAAATCTGCACCAAGTGCTGTTTCTGAAACACCCCAGAAACCAAGCTTTTTAAGTGCTGCAACTATCTGGTTCGGTGTAAATTCCGGAAATTCAGATGAAAATGACGGAGCAAGCGAAACTATTACACGCTTTTTTAACTGAATTAGCTGCCGTGCTTTTGGAACATCATCGCGGACGTGTTTTGCTTTTGCAGAACAGTTTATTACGCAGTTTCCGCACATGATGCACAGTTCAGAAACAACCATGGCGTGTCCGTTTTCAACACGAATGGCTTTTACCGGGCACTGGCGGATACATTTATAGCAGTCCTGGCATTCAGTTTGTTCCGTATAAATTGGATAAAGAAAATTCATTGTGGGTTCTCCTGCAAAAGTTCGTGTTGCAGCAAATCAATTAAGCCTTCTGAATAGACATTTGAAAACAGTTTATCGTCAATTTTGATGTTCGGACCATGCTTGCATTCATTTTCGCAAAGGCAGCCGCGCACCTGAACAGATTCTGTCAGATTATGTTCTTCGATGAAATTCTGGATAATTTTTGTATTTGCCGAGTTGCCGCGGCTGAAACATGAACTGCCCATGCATACCGTTATAGTTTTCATATAAGCCTCCACCAGAAACATTCTGAGAATAACCGCACAGCGGAAAATCAACAGCCTTGCAACAGCGTTTCAGCGCAGCTTCAAGAAGCGTCGGTACATTTAATCTTTGCAGAATAAAAGAAGACAAAGTTTTAATGCACGGGTTAATTCTATATTTTTTTATCTAAAACAGCAATAGGAAGTGCATATATTGACATTCTGCCGTGGCTCATAAAAACTTTTTTGCATTTTTAAATCTGTTTTTCAAAATTGAAATTTTTAGAAGCAACTGGTATAAATAAAGTTGGTTTTTGTTTTTTTCATCTTGCCGTTTTCAGTTAAAATTAGTATTTTAGCTAATAAAGTAAGAATGAAAGACAAAAATGTCTTTAACATGTCTATAATTTTTAAGGAGATATACGAAAAATGGCAAAAGAATTGCTTTTTAATGAAGAAGCCCGCAAAAAGTTGCTTTCTGGTGTTGAACAGATTTCACGTGCAGTAAAAGTTACACTTGGTCCAAAAGGACGCAATGTTCTTCTTGACAAAAAATTTGGTGCACCGACAGTAACAAAAGACGGTGTTTCAGTTGCAAAAGAAGTAGAACTTGAAGATCATTTTGAAAACATGGGTGCACAGCTTTTAAAAGAAGTTGCAACAAAGACAAATGATGTTGCTGGTGACGGAACAACAACTGCAACTGTTCTTGCTTATTCAATGGTTCGCGAAGGTCTTAAAGCTGTTGCCGCAGGAATGACTCCTATTGAACTTAAACGTGGTATGGATAAAGCAACAGCTCTTGCTGTTGAAGAAATTAAAAAGAATTCAAAAGAAATCAAAGGTTCTGATGAAGTTTCACATGTTGCATCTGTTTCTGCAAACAACGATGAAGAAATCGGAAAGATTCTTGCTGAAGCAATTGAAAAAGTTGGCAAAGACGGTGTTATTACTGTTGAAGAAGCAAAAACAATGGAAACAACAACAGACTTTGTTGAAGGCATGCAGTTTGACCGCGGTTACATTTCTCCATATTTTGTAACAGACCGCGACAGAATGGAAACTGTTTTCAATGACTGTCTGATTTTGATTCATGACAAGAAAATTTCTAACATGAAAGACCTTCTTCCGCTTTTGGAAAAAGTTGCACAGACAGGCAAACAGCTTCTTATTATTGCAGAAGACATCGACGGCGAAGCATTGGCAACATTGATTGTTAACAGCATCCGTGGAACACTCAAAACTTGTGCAGTTAAAGCTCCTGGATTTGGCGACCGCCGCAAGGCAATGCTTGAAGATATTGCAATTCTTACAGGTGGCGAAGTTATTACAGAAGATCTTGGCCTTAAACTTGAAAACACAGATATTACTCAGCTTGGAAAAGCTAAGTCTGTTAAAATTGACAAAGACAACACAACAATTATTGACGGTGCCGGAAAAGAAAAAGAAATTAAAGACCGCATCGCACAGATTAAAGCTCAGATTGAAGAATCTTCAAGCGAATATGATAAAGAAAAGCTCAAGGAACGCCTTGCAAAACTTGCCGGCGGTGTAGCTGTAATCAATATTGGTGCTGTAACAGAAGTTGAAATGAAAGAGAAGAAACACAGAGTTGAAGATGCTCTTTCTGCAACACGTGCAGCTCTTGAAGAAGGCATTGTTCCAGGTGGTGGACTTGCATTGATTCAGGCAGCAAAAGCTCTTGAAAAGTGCGAAGGCATTGAGCTTACTGACGACGAAAAAGTTGGTTTCAAGATTGTTAAACGTGCACTTGAAGAACCAATCCGCCAGATTGCAGAAAACGCAGGTCTTGACGGTGCTGTTATTGCAGACAAAGCAAAGAACGAAAAGAAAGGCGTTGGCTTTGATGCATCTAAGATGGTTTGGGTTGACATGTTCCAGGCTGGAATTATTGATCCTGCAAAAGTTACACGTTCTGCATTGCAGAATGCGGTTTCTGTTGCAAGCCTTCTTCTTACAACAGAATGTGCAATTACAGACATTCCAGAGAAAAACCCTGCACCAGCAATGCCAGCCGGTGGAATGGGCGGCATGGACGGAATGTATTAATCCTGCAGCTTAAACAGAAGCATATAGCGTAAAAAAGGCTGTCCTTTTGTGGTGTTGAAAAACGCCATGCCGGACAGCCTTTTTTTATGAAATGTGAAATTCCAGTTTGATTTTAAATGTTTTGAAGTCTGAATGAACTACAAGTGGACAGTCTTTTTTTATAAATAAGATATTGCTGATATATTTTAACAAAAAACTAAAAATGATAATTTATTCCGCTTTGCTTCATAATGGCATTTGCGGTGTGTCGTGACTTTATTTTTGAATCTACTGTAAAATTTCGGTTTGTTATCGGGCTGAAATAAATATCATGGTCGCCTTTTCCATGGCGCACAAAAATACAGTTATTTTCCAAAAGAATTTCGCGAACTTTTTTTCGTATTCGGCCATTATGCAAATACCTTTTCGTGGCGTTCTAAACGAAAACAGAATGAACTTGCATCAGTTTTTTGATTTAATTCCAAAAGTTCAGGTGCTGCAAATCGAACACGTTCAATCAATGCATCAATAGACCCGCCTTCAAGTACAAGTCCCGGAATGTCGTCACTTTGTGCAATCCAAACACTGGCCTCATCATCCCATGTAAAATTGACAATGTATTCCATGGTGCACCTCCTTGCTGCCATTATATCACAGAGAAAATAAAAACGCTATTTTCAAGGCATGTGCTTAAAATTTATTCGCGCCGACGGGTTCAATACCCCGACGCTCTGCGTCGTATGAAGGGTATTGAACCTGGAGTGCAATTTCCTTTTAGGACGACGATACCTCGAACGCTCTGCGTCGAGGTTCGTCATTGAATGCAGATATGCTGCATGAATTTTATAGTTGTGGCAAAAACTGAATAAGTAGTTTATTATTTAAAACATGAAGAAAAAACCTGTTGTAGCTTTGATTTATGATTTTGATGGAACTCTTTCGCCTGGAAACATGCAGGAATTCAGTTTTATAAAAGCACTAAATATGAGTGCCGGAGAGTTTTGGACAAAAACAAACAAGCTTTCTGAAGCAAGTGATGCAAGCAGCATTTTATGCTATATGAAAACAATGCTTGATGAAGCAAGATACCGGAACATTTCAATTTCAAGAAATTCATTTACAAAATTTGGCAACGAAATTGAGCTTTTTGATGGCGTAAAAGAATGGTTTAAATTGATAAACGATTATGGTGCAGAAAAAGGTCTTGAAATAAAACATTACATAAATTCTTCCGGCTTAAAAGAAATGATTGAAGGCACTTCAATTGCAAAAGAATTCGAACAGATTTTTGCATGTTCATTTCTATATAATTCGGACGGAATTGCAGAATGGCCGGGCGTTGCAATTGATTATACGACCAAAACGCAGTTTATTTTCAAGATAAATAAAGGAATAAAAACAGTCAGCGATTCTGTTGCAATTAATAAATTTGTGCCGGAAAATGAGCGCGCCGTTCCTTTTAAACGCATGATTTATTTCGGCGACGGCGAAACTGACATTCCATGCATGAAGCTTGTAAAACAGAACGGCGGTTATTCTGTTGCGGTTTATAAACCGAAAGACTTAAAAAAACAGCAGAGGGCACAGCAGCTTATTCTTGACGGCAGGGTCAATTTTGTTTCGCCTGCAAATTACAAAAAAGACGGTGACGTTTATAAAATTGTTTCTGTAATTTTAGACAAGATAAAATCAGATTATGATTTTGACAATCTGCTTTTAAAACACAAAACTGATGCAGAAAAAGCAAAAGAATAAAACAGCATACCTTGCGGTGCCTTTTGCGAATATGTTGATTTTTATGGCTGCTATTGATAAAGAGTGAATATGAAACGTTTGTTAATTTGTCTTGTGATTTTAAGTGCATGTTTTTTTGTTTTTGCGCAGAAGGCCGAAAATGTGCCTGTTTTTGAAAAAATCGGGGTTTATTCATGCGGAAAACAGCCGAAACAGGTGATTTTCAGTCCCGATTCAAAATTTGTTGTTCTTCCGCTGCTTGAAGACGAAGGTTTTGATATTTTTAGTGTTGAACAGAAAAAAGTTATAAAACGGATTGCACCGCCTGAGCAGAAAAAGCAGGGTTTTGCAGAAGGGCTTTTTATTGCAGAGAAAAAATCATTTTTTGTGTCGCAGATGACAACCGGCAATATTTACGAATATTCGTATCCGGAATTTGAACTGAAACGGACGATTAGCACAAAAGGAACATGGAGCAAGTTTATTGCATATAATTCAAAATATGATGTGCTTGTTGTTTCAAACTGGGTTTCAAACGATGTTTCTGTAATTGATTATGCGACAGGTTCTGTAAAAAAACTTATAAAAACAAAAGCAGCTCCGCGCGGCATGACTTTTGTTGATGACAGTGAAAATCTGATTGTTCTTGCATTTGACGGCGGAACAATTCAGAAATTCAGCATGAAAACATATGAACAGCTCGATTCAATTTATATAGAAAAAGCTGCAATGCGGCATATCGTAAAAAACAAAGACGAAACAAAAGCATGGGTCAGCGACATGTATCATGCAAATGTGCTCGAACTGAACTTAAAAGAATTCAAAATTGAAAATAAATATCATGTGTTTAATAACCCGAACACGATTGACCTGCTTGACGACCGCTATTTGTGCGTTTCGTGCAGAGGTCCGAACAACAAGCAGGACTATACAAAACGAAGTCCGCAGAACGGCAAGATTATTGTAATTGATACAGATGCAAAAACTCAGCTCTGCGAAATTCCTGGCGGAAACCAGCCGACCGGTCTTGCACTTTCCGGCGACCAGAAACTCCTTGTTTTTTCAGACTTTCAGGATGAAGCACTGGAACTCTATAAAATAACAACCGAAACTGTTTCAAACTAACAGTTATTTGTGCAGCTTGTCGGCATGAACCAGCCAAAAAGAATTGTTCCAAATGAAGCCGCGAAGAATAAACTCAAAGAATGTGAACAATCTGCGGTTCTTAGGGCGGTGGCAGCCCTAAGCCGTGACCAAAGAAGATGGGGTTTGGGGAAGAAACGTCGGTTGCTACGCAACCTTAACAAGTTTTGTTAACACAAAACTTGCAGCAAATTTGCCGCGAGTTTAGGCGAAGCATAAACTCGAAGGTTTCGTGCAAACGAAACCGGGACTCTGAG
>JAZQNK010000078.1:0-53437 GCA_045627325.1 Treponemataceae bacterium
ATTTTATGTTTTTTTAGTTTAAATGCTTTTTCACAGACTAAAGAAGAGTATCTTAAAGAATTACAAAAAGCTGAACAATTTGAATATGGAATTGTTGGCTTTACTGCCCATGAATCTTCATTATATGAAACAGCTGAAAAATTTGTAAGCCTTTGTTCCGATAAAGAACTTATTGTATATTTGAATGATGAAAATCCTGTAGTCAGATGTTACGTTGCGTATTTTTTAAGAGATAAAAAAATTAAAGCTGACTGGTATAAAATACTTCTTAAAGAACTTACTGATTACCAACAAATAAATATAATGGATTGTGACTTAATTTTTATTTATACTGCAGGTGACTTCTTTTTCGAAAATTTATTTTCAAAATTAACTGATTCAGAACAGACAAAATTAAAACTTAAAGCAATTCAACAGCAATCAAAACTTTATTTTGCAAAAAAAATATTACTTAGTAACGAAAAATCTGATGATTTATATTCGGCTACAAGACAATGGGCGTTAAAAGAAAATGATACTGCAATCTATGCTCTTGCAAAATATAATAAAACTGAAGATCTGGAGTTAATTAATAAATTACAAAAATTGAATCCAGGATTATTTTTTAAGGCGTGCATATTTAATATGAACGATTCATATAAGCCGTTTTTAAAAGAATATATGATTTCGATTATGCCAAAAAATCATTATTACAACGAATGGAGTTCATTTTATAAATTGATTGCTGACTATCATGATGATTTTAGTAAAGAAATTTTTGATATGGCATTTTCAGATAAAGTGAATAGGACTATTCAAAAATATCATTTGGAATTTATTTTTTATGCAATTAAGGATTCGAGAGATGGTTTTTATGATGATTATTTGAAAAAACTTTGGCTTCAATATAACTTAGTCGATGAAAAAATCATCAATTACTTTTTACAAAAAGATAAAGCTTTGACCATAAAAGAAATAAAAACTTCTGTTTTAAATTCAGAAAATTATTGGAATAAAACAGATACTTTAGATTTTATGATTAAAACACTTCATTCAAACAAAGTTGAGCTTTCAGAATCTTTTGCAAATGCGTTAGAAAATGGTTCCTTGACAACAATCGAAGTTTATATGAACAATATTGATTGTGTAAAAAAAGGTGATAAAAAAGTTGTTGATGCAATGAAAAAAAGATTGAATAATGAAACAAATTCATATATTGCAATTCCAATATATAAATATCTGATTTCATTGAATGACAAAACTGTAAATGATTATTTAATACAGATTTTTAAGAAAAAGAAGAATAAATATCCGGATTGGACATTAAATCAACTTAATGATTTAATTGATTCCATTAAATAGTTAAATATACCCCAACTTTTTAAGTTTTTATCAAATTCCACAATTAAATTATGTGTAACATAAAAAATTGAATCTTAATTCGCTCGTCTCGTTTTTGAGGCGGGCGATTTTTTTGTATTTGTTTACCAAAAATAATTTTCACTTTGCTTGACAATAATAAAAACCTCGACTAAATTGAAATTGTACTCCAAAATAGTCGAGGTTTTTATATGTATCTGGAACGACATATTTATTCCTACATTGAACGAATGTTTAATCAGTTTAAGGTAATTCTGATTACAGGTTCAAGACAGGTTGGAAAATCTACAATGTTGAAAGAAAAGCTTTCTTCACAATATGAATATGTTGTTCTTGATGATTTTGCAGAGTTGGATTTTGCAAAAAACGACCCGGCTTTGTTTATGAAAAATCATAAAATCCCACTTATTGTAGATGAAGTTCAGCGAGCTCCTGAATTATTTTTGCAGTTAAAATATATCGTGGATCAGTCTTTTGAAAAAGGAAAGATTGTTTTAACAGGATCTCAATCATATAAATTATTAAGGACTGTGAGCGATTCATTGGCAGGAAGAGTTTGTATAATTGATATGGCTTCCCTTTCAATGCGTGAAAAACTGCAGATTGATTTTAATTTGAATTTTCTGCCCGTTGATGATTATTTTGAAACCAGAAGCCAAAAATTAAATAAATACGAAGATTTGTGGACTCATATTCAGCGTGGAAGTATGCCTGAATTGTACGATCAAAATATCGAATGGGAATCTTTTTATCGTTCTTATGTCAGAACTTATCTTGAACGAGATGTTGCTGAACTTATTAACGTGAAGAATCTTTTGAAGTTCAATAATTTTATGAAATGTCTTGCATCTCGTACTGGCGAACTGGTTAATTCTGATGCAATTGCACGGGATGTTGGTGTTAGTGTAAAGACAATACAGGAATGGACAAGCATTTTGGAATCTTCTGGAATTATCCGTCTTCTTCATTCTTATGAAAATAATCTTACAAATCGAACCGTAAAAACTCCAAAGGTGTATTTTATGGATACTGGCCTTGTTTGTTATCTTGTAGGATGGAGTTCGCCTCAGGTTGCCATGAATGGTGCTATGAACGGAGCTTTATTTGAAAATTTTATCATAAGTGAAATCATAAAGTCATATTATAACTCTGGTCACGATGCACAAAATTTATATTTTTACAGAGATAAAGAAAAACATGAAATCGATTTAGTTATTGAAAAAGATGGTGTTCTGTATCCTGTGGAAATAAAAAAATCTTCGAGGCCAACGATTGATATGGCAAAACATTTTTCTGTTCTATCAAAAATCCCTGGTAAAACCGTAAGCAAAGGATGTATTCTCTGCCAGTGTGAAAAGAAAATATTTTTGAGTGATGATGTTATTGCCGTGCCGGTGGAATATTTGTAGAAATGTCTGATTATCGTAAAGTCAGAATTATCAGGGATATTTTTATGACATTTATGATGTTAGAAATTCGACATTTGTATTGAACAGCGGACTCGGTATTTCTTCTTGACCGGCAACTTTGATGAACCTTATGGGTGCAAAGCTGCAACTGATTGAAGGTGTATGCTTGTCAGACACCTTCAAAACGGCTGAGTCAAGGCCTTGAGCGAGCGTAGAAGAACGAGCCTTGACCAGCCGTTTTAATATGAAATAATCGGGCGTTTCGGCACGTTCGTGCCGCCGCGCTTTTCAGGGTTCCGCTTGCGCTCCATTGCTTCGCAACGCCTTCGGCGCCCTTACAATCGCTAACGCAGCCCCCGTCACTTTGTGCCGGGGGCTTTTTTATGCTCAGTCTGTTTTCATTTTACATAATAAAATTCCTTGCGTTATTGGTTATGTGATGTTACTCTGTTTTAAAGGAGGTTTCTATGAAACGCAAATTATTAATTTTACCACTTTTATTTTTGCTTTTGGGTACTTCAGTATTCGCTCAGACAATACAGGATGATAAATTTAAAACTATTGGATACCTCAAAGCAGATGGAAAAATTCAAGATGCTAAATATGTAACTATCGGCTACATAACAAAAGACGGAAAAGTTCAAGACAAAGGCTTTAAAACAATTGGTTACATCAAAAACGATGGTAAAATTCAGGATGATAAGTTTAAAACAATAGGATGCATTACTTCTGATGGAAAAGTTCAGGATGAAAAATTCCGTACAATCGGTTATGTAAAGAAAGACGGCACTGTTCAGAATGATAAGTTCAAAACAATAGGCTACGCAAAAGGAATACCTCAGCGCTGGGCTGCTGTTTATTTCTTTTTCTTTAAGTTTAAGTGATTGTTTTAAGGTTTAAAGCCCGTCTCTGCTTCGAGGCGGGCTTTTTTATTTCTTTAAGTTAATGCTTTCGTAATTTTCGCTGAAATATATATTTTCAAAAATGTCTGCAAAAGAATCCGCAAAATTATTTAAGTCGAGTGTTTCATTTTCAAAATAGATTTTTCCGTTTGTTTCGTCCATGTGTGTAAGTGCTAACGACGGCTTTATGCTGCAGCCGGAATTTTTCATATCTTCGAGAATTGGCGACAAAAAGCCTTTTCTGCTTTCGTGTTTTGCGTAGCGTATATTTCCCTGCCATTCGTTGTGCACATTTGTTGCGTCGATTTTGACGCTGTCGAGTTTTGTTCTGTCACATTCGCAGGGCAGATTGCCTGCGCCGTGTCTTGTTACATAAGGTCTTGAAACATAAATTACTTCGTCTGGCTGTAAACCGCTGCGCTCTAAAAAGTGCATAGGGTTTGCAAGACCTGTTTTTGAAGCACTTACATTCGGCGCATAGTCTTCATTGTCTTCGTCAAGCAAAAGACCCTGACCGTTTTCAAAAATAAGAGCGCCAAAATTATTGAGAAAAGTCATATCGACTGAAGTTATTTCAACATAACGGATATTTTCTTTGATGACATTTGAAAAGTTATACAAAACATTTTCATCGTTTAAGAGTTCCATGTATGAATCGTCTGAAGAAAGTTCAAGAGAAGCTGCCCGTTTGAACGAATATTCTTTTCGTATAAAATTGAGTTTTTTTGATATTTCATCAGAAGTCAGGCTGAAAATGTCTCTGACTGAAATGTTGAAACCGGCTTTGTTTCTAAGGCTGCATTCGTTTATGCCCATTCCGCAGCTTCCGTGACGGTTGTTGCCACGCTTGTTTTCAATTGCCATATTGATAATTACATCGTCTATGGTTGTAATTGCAGCTGTCGGTTCAGAGTAGATTTTTGGCTTAAAAGCAAAAGTTTTTTCAAACTCTTCGATTTCTTTGCTGAGTGCATACAAATCTGGATGATAAGTTTCGGTCCAGAGTGTACTTGCTTTATATTCACTTCCGGAACCTGTCTGGTGATGAACAAATCTTGTGTTTTTCAGGCTGTTTTCTACTGTGTGTCCGGCCTGTGCACCGCCATTAGTTTTTATGATAAGAGGATTTGCAAAAGACAAAGAGAGGCTCGATGTAACGAGCCCCTTTCCTTCATCGCCAAAGTTTTTACCTATAACGATGATTTTTTTCATAAATTGACTGACTGACCATCGGCAGAAATGTTAAGCTGGCTGATGGCATTTTTTACTATAGGCTGCTTAATTTTATCCCACTGACCGATAATTTTGTCTTTTTCCATTCCTTTCTGACATTGAATGGTACTTATGATGATTTCTGGAATTGCGTCAATCTGGTTCTGGCTTATGCAGATTTTATGACCTGTAAGAATATTTGAATTGTTGCTGCTTTCGCCGCCAATCATTATATGGAAAACATTGAAAGATTTTGAAACTTCTTCAAGAAGGCTTTCTCGTGTTGCACCTTTGATTTTGTCACCGATATATTTTTTGACTGTATCAGAGATATCGCCTTCCCTGATTTCGGCCTCGTCGCCTATTGTAAACAAAAATCCTTTTGCTTTCCGTTTGTTTACAGCATCTATATTTGTATGTCTTGCCAAAAATTCCCACAAAAGGAACGGAGAAACATCGCCGGAACCGTGACCTTCAAAATAAATTTCAAGAAGCTGTTCTGCAATTCTTATGTCTGATTCAAACTGTGTAACTTGAAGAGGTGATTCGTCTTCGAAGTCTCCATAAGCCGCACACATAAGAGCCGGGTCTTCGATTGCACCAGTTGAGTACAATTTTGTAATAAAATCATTGAGTGCTTCTGTTGCAATTTTTACGGCAAGATATCCCATAGAGCCTGTTACATCGAGTCCGACAACTATAGGCGTAGTGTTTGGATGATCGTCAGAATCAAAGCATTCTCTGGTTCCAATAAATTTTGGATCCATTTTTGGATTGCATTTTCTGTTTGTAAAAACTTCTTCAACATTCTGATTATTTGATAATTTTTTGCTTGATTTAAGTTTTGCCCAGTCTTTAGCTGAATAACTTCCGTATCCCATTTTATTCCTCCTGTGAAAAACACTGTGTTTAAGACAGATTTTCCCTTTTTAGTTCATTTTTACGAATTTATGTCCGCCGAAACCTTTTTCGATTACTTTATCCCAATTTTCAAAATCTTCAAAGGCATTGTCGGCAGGTTTTGAATTTAAAAAATCATAAAGTTCGCGCGGTTTCCTTGAATTTTCGGCAAGTTCAATTGCTGTTTTTCGAAGTGCTGCAAGATCTGTGTTGCTTTTTATGTCCGAAACTTTGCGCCAGTCGCCGAAAAGGGCTCCTTCGTGTGTTACGGGATTTATAAAGATTGCATTGGAATCAAGTGCGGTGTATTGAATCTCGGAATATTCTAAAGTACAGCATATGTTTTCCATACGCGAGATTACCCATGCAAGATGTTCAGATGCCCATGGTGAAAATAAACTTGCAGGATAAAAACCTGGTCGTCTTGTGTATACAAGAACCTTGCGGCTATCTTTCAGGTCAATTTCCATTTTTAACTCTGGAAAACAACGCGAAAGTTTTGTGTCTGCTTCTGGAAAAGATAATCTTTGAAGTCCATTTTTGAATGCAGCAGATTCTGAAGCGTTGTCAAAAATATAGACTGCAGATTCGCGGGCAAGATACATTTTGCATTTATCGTAAGAAAACTCGACCATGTAATCGATGTTTAGTGGCATTGAATTGGCCATTTCGAAACTTATGCTGTGTGCGGCTTCCCAAAAAATGTCGCTGTTGTAGTCTGTTGCTTTTTCATCAATTTTGGCACGGATATACTGGAGCATTTTCTGCCGGAAAATTTCATTGTCTTTAAAATCTGCATCAGACATAAAACTTTTAGAGCCGCAGTAAGGACATTCGAAACTTCCTGCTCCACCAAAATCAAGCTGGCCGCCGCAATTTTTGCATTTATATTGAATCATTTTTTTTCCAGTCCGTAACGATAATTTTCTTAAAATAATAACACTTACAGATTCCAATCTCAATATGTATAAAACATCTGTGTTTTTTGAAATTAATTATTTTAGTTTTTAAACATACGATTTTTATATAGACGACAAAGATTTATAGTATTATATTTTAGATTGTTATGAAAAAGACGTTTGTTTTTATTTTGATTTTGTCGTTGGTTTTTGTAAGCTGTTCAAAAAATGCAAAAGATGAAAGTTTAGCAAATAAAGTTAATTCTGAAATTGAAGCTGTTGAAAATCAGCAGACAGAAACAGTGCATGATGAAAAAACAATTCAGGTTCAAGATTCTTCTGTAACAATGTCAGTTTTGGAAAAAGGCGGTTTTACAGTTTATGGAAATGCTGAATTCTGTGATATTCCGAAAGAGTGCAGAAAACAGGAATATTCAATTTTTGGCATAGAAGGTGATGAAATGCCGCTTGAAACTTCGCCTGACAAAATTGAAATAAAGTGCAGTTCAGTTGACAATGATTTAAATTATACTGTTTATATACCGGAAAGCGTGTACAAAGATAATCCTGAAATTTATTTGGAAGCAGAACATGATGGAAAAACTTTTGTTTATAAAGACAAGTCGCCTCTTGAACTTAAAACTAATAAAGCAATGGACGGCATCTGCTATTATACGACTTATTTTCCTTTTGTAAACCGGAATCTTTTTTCGGAAAATTCAGAATGGATTTTGAAACTTAAAAACAGTCAGAATGATGAATTGATTTATAAAGAAGTTTGGAATCGACCGGTTGTTTCTTGTAATTATGTTGTTTATAAAGATGAATACGAAAGTCCATTTGTGGCATTAGATCATAACCGTGTAAATCCGAATGAAAAAAATCATCTGCTTTATAAAGGCGATGTCGCAGTCATTTCATACTGCTGCAATTACGGAAGAGGAATTGTATATATTCCATTTGTGGCATTGAAGGCAAAACATAATGTAAATGGTGTCTGCGACTTAGAATTTTCTATTCAGGCATCTGGACAATATAAAGTCGATTTTTATGATTCAACAACAAGTCAATTAACAGAAACTTCGTGTTTCGATTATATAAGTGTATCTTATCAGAAAGATGCTGTTGAATTTGCAGAAAAAAAAGGCACTGTCTGGAAAGTTAATTCGCCGGAAGGTTTAAGATATAGAGATTCTCCATGGGGAGATAAAATCGGTGTTTTAGAAAATGCTACAGAATTAATTCAGACTGAAGAAATGCAGCTTCCTTTTTCTGACTGTATCGACGGTGAAAAAGGCTTCTGGATCCCGATTGCATTAAAAGATGTAGCTTTAGAAATAAAACCAGATTCTCCAAAAATTTATTGTGATAATCCTGATGAAACTCTTGGCTGGGTATTTTCTGGTTTTTTGACAAAAATAGAATAGAAATCAATTTTTAAAATTAACTTATGGCTTTAAAATATGAATAATCAAGCTGTTTTACTTTCATATTTACAGACTCAACTTGCACTTGATAATGAAACTGCCTGTTTTTGTGCATCGTTATTTTCGTTTGCAGAATATAAAGCAGGCACGCAGATTATTCGTGTGGGCGAAATGACAGATTCCATGCAGTTAATTTTAAAAGGTTTCGTGCGTGCCTATTATACAGACGAAAACGGCTGCGAAATTACAAAATGTTTTGCAAAAGAATTTGAGTGGTGCGGGTTTTACAGCTATCTTTCGGACGAATCTTCGCCTTTTTCGGTTGAATCACTGGAAGAAACTGTTGCTGCGTGCATAAAAACCCAAGATATCAGAATGTTGAGCACAAAATTACCTGTAATGCAGGAAAAAATAAACACGCTCATAAACAAGGCTTTTATCAGTGTTGATAAAAAAAATTATGCTTTTGCAAACAAAGAAGCAAAAGAGCGTTATTTGGAATTTGCAAAAGAAAACCCGGAAATTGTCCGGCGTGCAAAACAGGAACACATTGCTTCTTATTTGGGCATAACTCCAAGTTCATTAAGCCGACTTAAACGCGAAATGAAAGTTCAATAAACCGAAAAATCTTAATTTCTTGTCATTTGGCAATTACTGCGTTTTTAAATGATGATATGCTTTTTTCAGTTCAATAAAAAAGAGCTGTGTAATGCAGGCTCTTTTGCAGGAGAAACATATGACAGAAATTTTATCAGTATTGGTTCTTTCTATTTTCAGTCCTTCATTTGAAAATAATGGAATGCTTCCAGTTCAGTTTACAGGTTTTGGCGAAGATATTTCGCCGGAAATAATCATCGAAAATTTGTCAGAAGATGCTGAATATCTTGCAGTTGTCTTTTGCGATGAAGACATGCCTTTTTCAAATGAATATTGTCACTGGGTTTGCTGGAACATTCCTGCTGTAGATAAAATTCCACAGGGAATTCCAGCTGGCGAAACAATTGATGAACCTTTTTCTGCTGTTCAGGGTGTTGGATACGGCCGGCATAAATATCGCGGTCCAAAACCTCCGTTTCATTCAAAACATAACTATCATTTTACAGTTTATGCTCTAGATGCAGAATTAGATTTGCCTTCATCTGCATCGTTCAAAGATGTAAAGAAAGCAATGGAAGGTCATATTTTGCAGCAGGCTTCAATCCGCTGCTGGTATCAGAATTCATATTCGTTCTGTCATTAATAAGACATAAAAACAATCTGTCATTCCGAATTTAGTTCGGAATCTCATTATTTTTGCAGATTTTTTTATAGCTTGCGTCAGCGAACAAGAAGCTGTCGGCGTATACAATATTCAAGATGGTGAAATGAATTCAGCATGACATACATCGATTTTATTAAAACTCGGAACTCAGGCTACTTTGTAAATTTCTGCTGAATTTACAAAAAAGATTGTAATCTTACTACAATTTTCGTGCTATACTGCTTATAAAGAGAAACTCCAAAAAGCACCATTTTTTAGAGTTGTCCAAAACTGATAACGGGAGCTTTTATGTTTTATAAGAATTTCAAGACTGTAACTTATTGTGTTGCCGGCTGGGTAAACCGGATTACTGAAGAACAGCTTCGTAAAGATGCAGATTTTTTTCAGAAATATGTAAAGCTTGATAAAATCTATCTGGAAACTTACCGCGATGAATTTGCTTCAAAAGAAAAAATTGAAATGGTAAAGCGTGTAATGAAAGATTATGGAATTGAAGTTTCCGGTGGAATTACAACTGTAACTCCAGACCTTAACGAAAGCGACAAAAAACGCCAGCGACTTTTTAATACTTTCTGTTACTGCAACGAGCCGATGCGTGCAAGGCTGAAAGAGGTGAGTGAATATACAGCTTCTCTTTTTGATGAGTTTATAATAGACGATTTTTTCTTTACGCAGTGCATGTGCGAAGATTGTCTTCGCGAAAAAGGAAACCGTTCATGGCAGGAATTCCGTCTGGCAAAAATGCTTGAAGTTTCTGAAAATCTGATTATAAAGCCAGCTAAGAAAATCAACCCAAAAATCAACATAATAATAAAATATCCAAACTGGCGCGAAAGTTTTCAGGAGACTGGTTACAATCCGGGGCAGCAGCGTGATATTTTTGATTCTATCTATACTGGAACAGAAACGCGCCATGGTGCCCAGCAGGATCAGCATTTGCCGCGCTATTTAAGCTATTCGCTTATGCGCTATATGGAAAGTGTTGCGCCTGGTCGAAATGGCGGCGGCTGGTTTGGTCCGTTTGATTGCGACAGGTTTGATACATATCTTGAACAGGCTTATCTTACAGCTTTTTCAAAGCCAAAAGAAATAATGATGTTCTGCTGGCCTGCTCTTGCCGGTAACAAGCGAGCAACTCCTTTGGGCTTTATGTACGACAGGCTTGATGCGGTTCTTGGCAAGCTTGGCAATCCATGCGGGCTTAAAGTTTATATTCCGTTTAATTCACAAGGTGACGATCATATTGAAGATTTTCTTGGAATGGCTGGAATTCCAATGGAACCTGTCTGCGATTTTCCAGAATTTGATGGCAATGCTGATGCAGGCACTGCTGCTTTTAAAAACTCTGTGCTTGTAACTGCTGCTTCTCTTGCTGATGAAAAAATTGTAGAAAAACTGTGCCGGTTTGTAAAAGCTGGCGGTCATGTTACTGCAACTTCAAGCTTTATGATTGGTGCGCTGGAAAAATACCCAGAGATTGCAGAACTTACAAGCGTTCGTTATACAAACAGGCATCTTACAGCAGATGAATTTCAGTATAATGTAAGTTCTCAATATGGTCGCAACTATCTAAAAAGTGCAGATTCAATTGAATTTCCTCTGCTTGAACACCGCAACAATGCTTCGTGGTCGCTTATAAACGCAGGTCACGGTGAATATCATGAAAGTATTTTGTGCTATGACACATACGGAAAAGGCCGTTTTACAGTTATTACGCTTCCAGATATGCCTTCAAAAATTTATAGCATTCCGTCTCCTGTTCTTACTGCAATTCGAGAAGAACTTGAAGTTTCTGGAATTTGGATTGACTGTGGCAGCGGTGTTTCGCTTTTTACATATGACAACAGAACTTTTGGTCTTTACTGCTATACTTGGGACGGCTGTGCTCCTCTTGATTTTAACATTCATGTGCGTGGCAATATAAAAGAGCTTGTGCTCATTCCAGACAGCGACACACCAAATCCATGGAGAATAAAATCTCTTTCTCCGCTGTATACAAAAAAACTCAATCTGGGTTTTCCTGGAAGCCCTTCAGATACAGCCGGAAATGAACCATGCGAAACAGTTTTTAACATCCGCATGATTCCAGGTGATTTTTATTTCTTTGAAATCAAAGAATAAAAACGGTTCAAATAGTTTCGTTTTAAAAGATACTTGCGGAAATTAATTTCTTATAGCAGCAGAATTAATTCCCGCATTTTTTGTGGGCATCTTAAAAAAAATGTAATTTAAAGAACTGCAAAAGCTTAACGCTGAAAAGCAATTATTTATTGACGTATTATTAAAATGCTTTATAATTTAATCAGTTTTTATTGAAAATTAGATTTTTATGAAATTCTGCATTATCTACTTATTAGGAGGAGATATATGAAAAAATTTTTTGCTGTTTTGCTGGCTGCTTGTTTTTGTATCAGTGTTTTTGCTGAAAACGAAGTAACAGGCGTTGATGTTACGATGCCTTTCAGCAAAGGTGTAAATCTTTCACAGTGGCTTGAACCATTCAGTGGTGGAAATTCAACTTCAACAATGTTTTCAAAACAAGATTTTATTGATATGAAAAGTCTTGGTGTTGAAATTGTTCGTATACCGATTCATTTTGAAGAATTTTCGTCGGGCAAACCAGATTATGTTATTCCACAATGGCTTTTTACAAAAATCGACAATGCAATTGATTGGTGTACAGAATTAAAAATGTACATGATAATTGACTTTCATAATGATTGTGATGGAAATTCAAAAACAAAACCAGATGTAGAAAAAGTGCTTTTAAAAATCTGGCCGCAAATTGCAGAACGCTACAAAAACTCTTCTGAATATGTTTTATACGAAGTAATGAATGAACCTCATTTTCGCAGCGGGAATGTTTCATCTGACATTTCAAAATGGAATAAAATTCAGGGAAATGTTTTAAAACTTATCAGATCAATTGATGCAAAACATACTGTAATTGTTGGAGCCGAAAACTGGAACAGTGTTGAAGCACTTTTAAAACTTCCTGATTATAAAGACAATAATATTATTTACAATTTCCATGATTATTCTCCATTCTGTTTTTCTCATCAGGGAGCATCATGGACTTTCATGAAAGATCTTACTGGAATTCCATTTCCGTATGATAAATCAAAAATGCCACCGCTTCCCAAAAATGCAAGTGCAGATTTAAAATATGCGTATAATAACTATGAAAATGATTCAAGTGAAAAAGTTCTTGTAAAACCTCTTGATGATGCTGTTGCATTTGCAAACAAAAGAAAAGTTGCATTGATGTGCAATGAATATGGTGTCAGCATGAAGTATGCAGATGTTAATGAGCGTGCCAACTGGTATAGATTAAAAAATAAATGGATGGATGATAGAAATATTATCCGTATAAGCTGGGATTATAAAGCAGAATTTGGAATTTTCAATTCGGAAAAAGCAACAGTAAGTTTTCCAGACGATGTTAATAAAACAATTATAGAAGCAATGGGCTATACACTTCCGGCAAATGCAAAACCTGCTGAAAAAGGCTGGATTTCTTCTGCTAAGATTAATGGTGAATATATCCTTTATAAAAATAGATTAGGAAATAATATTACAACAGGTACATGGGTTGAAAATATTATACCTGGAAAATATATTACTTTTGATGATTCAACTGATAATTCAGATTTGTGTATTTCTATTCCATGTGCAAAAGCTTATAACTATCTTGGATTCCAGTTTAATCAACTTGAAGATTTAAGTTCTCTTAAAGACAATGGCCTTTGTCTTGAGTTTGAAATAAAAACAACACAGAAAAATTTTAATTTCGACATTTATTTTATGAATGAAGAAAATTATTCTCTTGGAAAAAACGGAATTCCATGGAGATGTGGATATTTTATTCGTGGTAGAAACGACTTATGCGACGGTAAATGGCACAAAGTAAAAATACCACTGAATCAATTTTCAGATTATGGTGCCTGGAGCAATAAAGATAATAAATGGTGTAATTCAGAAAATCTTTTTGATTGGAAAAAAATTGATTGCATAAGAATTGATTTCGGTGAAAAAGATTTAACAGAAGAATGCTGTTTCAGAAATATCGTAATTAAATAATATTGTTTTGCTTACGTGCAGTTTTAAACTTTTTTAAGACTGCACGCAGCGCTAATTCTGCTGTTGTTTAAGTTAATGCCAGACAGCAGATTGTCTGGCGTTCAGTAAAAAAGTAAAGATAATCAAAGACATTAAAATATCAGACTGTTTTCTCTATTTATAAATAAAACGATAATTTTCACTTTTTTTAAATGCTTTTATATATTTTTTTAAGGACGCAGAACATTATTCTGAAGGACGCAGCATATTATGTTAAAGGGAGCATAATATTATGCTGAAGGGAGCAGAATATTATGTTAAAGGACGCAGAACATTATACTGCTCAGATGAGAATTTTATTGTGAATCTGCCAAAATGTTATTTTTGTTTTAAAATTTTCATTTTGAAACGGGCTTTCTGATTTTTGCCAAATATACTTGGAAAAACTTGACAAGTATACTTGGAATTGTTATGTTATTGACTGAAAATGCAAAGTTTACTTGGCATGTGCATTTATTTTCAGGAGGAATCTGAACATGTCTTTACAGAAATTCAGAAAGTTTACGCTGACGATTTCAATGCTGCTGTTTCCAATTACAATCTGGTATTTTTCGCCATATTTAATTTTTGTGGCTGCGTTTCAGCATATTATCAACGGCAGTTTTATTACTTTTACTTTGATGTTTATTTTCGGCATGTTTTTCGGGCGTTTGTGGTGCGGTTTTTTCTGCCCGACAGGCGGAATGTCTGAATGTTTTGAAAATTTTTCGCCGGAACAGCCAAAACAGGGCTGGCGCAATTACATAAAATATGGAATCTGGTTCATATGGCTCAGCGGCATTATTGTCTGTCATATTTTGGGAAAAGGCGATTATTCAATTCAGCCATTTTTTATGACAGACCATGGAATTTCAGTTTCTGAAATATACAGTTATGTAATTTATTACGGAATTGTACTTTTATTTTTGATTCCGGCAGTTGTTCATGGTAAACGTGCAAACTGCCATTATATATGCTGGATGGCACCTTTTATGATTTCAGGCTATCGATTCGGACGGCTTCTGCATCTTCCTCAATTAAAAATCAAATCTAAAAAAGAAGATTGTGTTTTGTGCGGTGCTTGCGAAAAAATCTGCCCGATGAGTATTAAAATTACAGACCAGCTTAAAAAAGGTGAAATTAAAACAGCAGAATGTATTTTGTGCGGTGAATGTGTAAATGCATGCAGAAATAATGTTTTGAAATATCAATTTACAAACAAAAGAGGTGAAAAATAAAATGACAAAAGAAGAAATCTTAGAAAAAAGCCGAAACGAAAATAAAAATACTATAGATCCTGCCACTGCAGATATGCTCAGCAAAGCTGCATCGCTTGCAACAGGCTGCATGACATTTGTAATTTTTCTGCTTGAGGCTGTTGAAATTGCTACTGGTAATTTGGAATCTGCAATACCTTTATTTCTGGCTTATATTACATGGGGTGTTTTGTCATCTGGTTTTCTTGCTTTCAAGTCAGACAGAAAATTATTTAAAGTGCTGTTTCCAATCATGCTTTTTTGCTGGCTTGTTTTTGCAGGTTTGTATGTTTTCATTGTTTTAAAAAGATGCGGAATTATCAGTTGAGTTATTAGTTAAGGAACAGATTATGACAAAAGAAGAAATCTTAAAAAAAAGCAGAAACGAAAACCAAAATGCTGATGTTTATGATCTTGAAGTTCAGAAAAGTGCTGCAAAAATTGCCTTTATTACAGGACTTTTATTAATTTTGGTTATTTCCGCTGTTATTTTTATTGTAAAGCATGAATTTTGCGCTGAACTGTATATGCTTTTTACAGGAATGCTGACTGTACTGTTTGGTTATAAATATATAAAAATGAAAAAAAAGCATGAATTGATTGTTTCATTGCTTTATGGAACAGGTTTTATATTTTTTACTTTGCTGGTTGTTAAAAGCTTAATTGCATAAGGTAAAAATCTATGGATGAAACATTAATACTTAAAAATCATCTGAAAGACATTCGAAGCGAAAAAAAACTTTCGCAGACAGATCTGGCAGAAATGGTTGGCGTTTCGCGTAATACAATCAGTTCAATTGAAACAGGTCAGTTCTGCCCGACTGCAAAACTTGCGCTCATTCTGTGCGTAGCTTTGGACAAAAAATTTGAAGAAGTTTTCTATTTTTAATCGGCAGTCTGGCCGCAATCGCTATGTTTTTTGTAAACCGAAATTAAATTTTCTGTACCAATAAAAAAAGCTGATTATTTCAATTGATTTTGAAATAATCAGCTTTTGCTTTTAGAAAGATGACTAATCTGAAAATTAAAAAGATTTTATTGTTATAGGAACTGGTTCACCGTTAATTAAAACATAAATCTGAAAATCTGCTTCGTTTTTATCTTTGCTTAATGCTATTAATGAAACAGGAGTATCATTTGCAGCAGTTTCTGTAACTTCAAAATAAATGTTTTTGCTTCCGGTTATTCTAAACGGATTGCTTTTGAAAGACATATTGTTTGGCGCCATTAAAAGGTATTTGTCTTTATTATTCATGTTTTTCTGGTCAAAATAATGCTTAAAATAATCTTTAGGTGTTTTCTGCAGAAAATTCTTTTTGGTCAGTTTTATGAATTTTTCAAAATCTTTTTCGCTTGTAATTTTATATGCCTGAATGGCTTTGTTATTATAATTTTCGCTATTTATTGCTTTACCGAATGCGGAAACATAACCGCGGTTTTCTTCAGAAAAATCATTTAAGTCAAAAGAAACAAGCGAAGAAAACGAAATTTCAACAGCAGCATATTCATTTTCTTCTATAATTGTGTTGTTATTGTAATCAACAAAAATAGAAAGACATAATTTGTCAGAAAAATTTCCTGTTGGGTCTGTTATTTTTCTGACAGGCAGAATACATGAATTGTCTTTATTAATTCTTCGTTTTTCGTGAAGATAATGGAAAGTGAATGGTTCGTTTATGGAAAGTGAATAACCTTTGTTTTGGTCTAAATCAGATTCGGCTATGGCAGAACCTATACAGAAAATTTCTGTTTCATCTTTATTAACAGGAAAAGAATATTTATTCATGTAGTCTGCTTTGTAATATGCAAAAAGAAAAACATCCTGCTTTGTTGAAATGTTATCAATGCAGACGTCAAAATTAAAGTTGTCCAAAATTATATCTGGATTTTTTGAAAGATCAAAAGTTTTATTTCCTTCTTTGATTGAAATATTTTCAGCAAGCGTAGTGCTGTCTTTTGCGAAAGCATTTGAAATAACAAGCGTGAATAATATGCATGTTAAAAATAAAGATGTTTTTTTCATTAAAAAACTCCTCGTATGTCAAATAATTTAGTTTAAATTACAAAATTGCATAAAGCGTGTCAATTATATTTTTTTGCTTTATAATATCTTTTAGGAACAATACAAAAAAATATAGAAAAACACTTCTTGCCTGTTATCTTGGTTTTATTACACAGGCAATTGCAGCAAACTTTGCGCCGCTGCTATTTTTGAAATTTCCATTCGGGTGGGCTTTTGGGTATTTTTCCAAATATGGTTAAATTTTATTTTTTATTGTCAAAATGTATACTATGGTATACAATACGATTGTGTATAAGATTTTACAAACTGAAAAATATAAAAAGTGGTTCAAGAAACTTCGTGATAATATTGCCAAACAGAATATAACGTGGCGCATTGAAAGGATGGTGAATGGCAATTTTGGTGATTCAAAAAATGTTGGAGGCGGTGTTTTTGAATTAAGAGTTGATGTGGGGAAAGGGTATAGAGTTTATTTTACAAATAATGGAAAAGAGATTGTTATACTTCTTGTTGGAGGAGATAAATCTACACAGGATGAAGACATAAAAGCTGCCAGAGAAATGGCAAAGGAATATAAATATGGAGAAACTGACTGAATTTGATGCTGCTGAATATCTTGATACTGAAGAACTTAGACAAGGATATCTTGAACTTGTTTCAAAAGAAGGAACGCCTGAAGATTTGCTTAGAGCGATAAATACTGTTGCACGGGCAAGAGGAATGACAAAAATCGCAAAAGAAGCCGGAATCTCGCGTGACGGGCTTTATAAAGCTTTGTCTGAGGATGGAAACCCTGCTTTTATCACAGTGTGCAATATATTACATGCAATTGGTTATACACTTACACCAACTCCTATCTCAAAAAAAGCTTTATAATATCTTTTATGAACGACACAAAAAAATATAGAAAAACACTTCTTGCCTGTTATCTTGGTTTTATTACACAGGCAATTGCTGCAAACTTTGCGCCGCTGTTATTTTTGAAATTTCATAACGACTATAATATTCCACTTGGTCAGATTGCGCTTGTTCCAACAGCTTTCTTTTTTACACAGCTTGTCGTGGACATTTTTTGTGCCAGGTTTGTTGACAGAATCGGTTACCGCAAAAGTATTGTTGCTTCTGAAATTTTTTCTGCAGCTGGTCTTATTTCGCTTGCGTTTCTGCCTGAGCTTTTGCCTTCTGCTTTTGCCGGGATTATAATCAGTGTCATTCTGTATGCAATCGGAAGCGGTTTGATTGAAGTACTTTGTTCACCGATTGTCGAAGCGTGCCCGTTTGAAAACAAAGAAGCCACGATGAGCCTGCTTCACAGTTTTTACTGCTGGGGCTGGGTCGGTGTAACAGTCATTTCTACATGTTTCTTTACACTGCTTGGCATTGAAAACTGGAAAATTGTCGCATGTTTCTGGGCAATAATTCCGCTTTATAACATTTATAACTTTGCAACATGCCCGATTGAACATCTTGTTGATGACGGCAAAGGCATGACGATACTTCAGTTATTTAAAATGCCGCTTTTTTGGATTGCAGTTGTTCTTATGGTTTGTTCTGGTGCTTCGGAACTTTCTATGGCGCAGTGGGCTTCTGCGTTTGTTGAATCTGGCATTGGGCTTTCAAAGACTTTCTGCGATTTAGCAGGTCCATGCCTTTTTGCAGTTACAATGGGAATTTGCCGCGTGTTTTACGGCAGGTTCGGGCACAAAGTAGATCTTATGAAATTTATGATTGGTTCTGGAATACTTTGTCTTGTCTGCTATATTCTGGCATCTCTTTCAGAAAACCCGGCTGTGGCTTTAATTGGGTGCATTTTCTGTGGTTTTTCTGTTGGAATAATGTGGCCAGGCACTTTAAGCATTTCATCAAAAAGCATTCCGACAGGTGGAACCGCAATGTTTGCACTTCTTGCAATGGCAGGCGATTTAGGCGGTTCAATCGGACCGAGCGCAGTCGGCGTGATTTCTCAAGTTTTCGGAGATAATCTGCAGAAAGGACTTTTTTTCGGTGGTTTATTTCCTGTTGTGCTTGTAATTTTCCTGTTTATTTTGAAATTTTCAAAAAAATGCTGATTGATGCTGGTTTAGAAAATCTGTATAATTGCATATGGAAATCAAACTTATTTTAGTCGATTTAGACTTAACCCTTCTGCAGAGCGACGGAACACTTTCTGAGCGCACAATTTCAACACTTGCAAAATGCAAAGAAAACGGAATCCTGATTGGATTTTCAACAAGCCGCGGAACAGCACAGATTAAAGAACTTGCCAAAATAATAAACCCTGAAATTTTAATCTGCAACGCCGGCGCATGCATCTATTACAAAAATGAACTTATTCATGCTGAAACTTTCACACTTGAAGAAACTCATGCACTTTTCAACAGAGTTTATGAAGTTTTAGGACCAGATGCAGAAATTACAGTTGATACGCTGAATGATTTTTTC
Organism: Treponemataceae bacterium; assembly: GCA_045627325.1. GTDB lineage: Bacteria > Spirochaetota > Spirochaetia > Treponematales > Treponemataceae > UBA1240. The sequence goes on from JAZQNK010000078.1 coordinate 19,189, forward strand.
TGGAACCGCAAGGCAAATAAATCTACGCAATATATGCCTGAATCAAAATATGATGACTGCAGGAATTTCCCTGAACCGGCAATGAAATTTTGCGTGCAGACAGATGATAAAGCAAAAGCCGAAGAAATCATCAAAGGTTTTCCGAACTGCAGCGCAGTTTTATTCAGCGACATTCCATGGCATAAATTTGCACCGAAATCTGCCTCAAAAGAAAATGCAATTGCGTTTATTTCAGATTATCTGAAAATTTCAACTGAAAATATGGTTTCTTTTGGTGATGATTTCTCTGATATTGGAATGCTTAAAACAACAGGAATCGGTGTAGCAATGGGCAATGCAATTCCACAGGTTAAAGAAATTGCAGCAGAAATAACGCTTTCATGTGACCAGGACGGAGTAGCAGTCTGGCTTGAAGAGCACGTACTTTAAGTTTTTTGCACTTGAAATAGTTTCCGCATAAATTGGAACATATACGCCGCACTGTTGCACCAGCGGTTTGTTTTGCCGGAAGATTGCCTTAATTTATAAAGTTTTTTGTTTTCGGATAAATACGGTATTTTAAATAAAGCAGGATTTCCGCCGTCAGCAAATGCTAATTGGGCAAAAAGACAACTTTTCGGGTTATTAGCAAATGCGAATTGATAAAAAAGAAATTTCCGCCGTTAACAAATGCGAATTGATGAAAAGGAAATTTCCGACGTTAGCAAATGCGAATTGGCAAAAAGACATCTTTTTGAGTCATGAGTAAATGCTCAAAGGGCAAAAAGACAACTTTTTGAGCCGTGAGCAAATGCTCAAAGGGCAAAAAAACAACTTTTTGAGTCGTGAGCAAATGCTCAAAGGGCAAAAAAACAACTTTTTGAGTCATGAGCATTTGCTCATTGAGCAAAAAAGATCTTTTTCGTGCCATGAGCAATTTCTAACTGTTCTGCATGAACTTTCTAATTCTGTGCAATTCGCACAATGCGGCTGGTGCTTCTGCCTTTGTCGGTTTTTATCTCCAGTTTTCTAACTGTATTCCTTGAAGTTTTGACAAATGGCTTATGTTGTTTGTAACAAGAATGGCATTATGTTGAATTGCAAGTGAACCAATTAAAATATCGCCGTCATCATCTAATGGTGTACCCTTTCTTTTAAGGGCTGCCCATTGAGTTGCAGCAATTTTTAGTGTTTGCATATCTTTATATTTTATTCCGCAGGTTCGTACGAAAACTTCAAAATTTTCAAGCTGTTTTTTAGGGTCTTTCCAATAAAACCCTCTTAAAACTTCATAATAAACAATATCTGGAATTTGAATTGTTCCATTTTGAAATGCCGTTTTAAAATTTAAAAGCACATTTGTGTTTCCGTTTAAAAGGTCTATTATTACATTTGTATCTAAAAAATATGTCATAAACTTTCCTTAAAGTGCAAATGACTATGTTTCCTCATTTCATCCGCTTCTTCGTCAGAAAGTGTTCCAAATATATTATCAACAAATGAAAAGTCAGGTTCCGTTTTTTCTTCCTGTTTTTTTTGTTTTCGGGAAATTAAGTACATAACAAAATCAACTACTTCTTTTTGTTCCATTTCATCTAGTGCTGCGTAGGCATTTTCTAAAATTTCATACGGCATATTTTATATCATACCTCCTTATAAAAACTCCGCATTAGCAATGTGAAAAATAATTAACTATAGAAAAACGAGAAAAACGATTCGAAGAATCGTCTGTAATTTTTATCATGTCTCTTTTATATTTTCTAGTTTACACCATTTTCCTTATATGTCCTAATAAAATTAATTTTATAGGTTGTTATTCACTTTTTTTGCCGTGAGCATTTGCTCATTGAACAAAAAAGATCTTTTTCATGCCGTGAGCAATTTCTAAATGTTCTGCATGAACTTTCTAATTCTGTGTAATTCGCACAATGCGGCTGGTGCTTCTGCCTTTGTCGTCAATTACTGTCAGGTCATATGTGCCGGCCTGTGGACGCCATTCAAATTTTTCGCCTGGTTTTGTCCTTGCAATAAAAGAAGCGTCATTAAACCAGAATAATTCTTTTGTGCTTGCATCTGCATTTGCGCTCAAGATAATTACGTTTCTCGAAGGTTTTTCCGGGTTAAATACATATTGCGTATCGTTTAACGGCGAAATTATTTCAGGCGGAAATCCTTCCTGTTTGGAGAAGCCGCTTGTTTCCGGCGGATAATCTGGCGGAACAAGTCTTGGAAGCCCTGCCTGTTTGTATAGTTCCATTAAATCAGACGGCCAGTATTCGCGCACGACAGATTTTATATAGGGCTTGTCTGTTTCGTCTGTTCTGTAGCCAGTTCGTGTGTCAATGTTGATTCTTCTGTGAATTTTGCACTTTGTAATCGGCGAAACACCCGGGATAAAGTAAGTTTCTTCCTGATATGGGCAGTCATCGTTGCAGATGTCGCCTGAAACTTTGCAGACTTTTATTTTTGTTACGCCTTCAGGCATTTTATTTGAAAAATATCTTGCATAGCCTCGGTCAGAGATTCCGTCAATAATGTTGAAAAACAAAGGAGCTGCCGCAGTCCTTCCCAGAAATGAATTATTGCCGACTCCGTCAAAGTTTCCGATCCACACGCAGAGAACATATTGGCTGAAAACTCCAACAGACCAGCAGTCTCTGAAACCGATTGAAGTGCCTGTTTTGTAGGCGACTTCAAAACCTTCCATGTCTTTTGCGCGTGCTTCAATAGGACTTGGATTTTGAAAAAGCATCTGCTTTACGATATATGCGGCCTCTTTTGAAAGCAGCTGTCTGCCGCTGTCCGGGTATTTTTGCTTTACCGGATATGTCTTGTTAATTGCATATTGAACGCCGCCGTTGTCAAAAATCGAATACAAAGAGCAGAGTTCAAGTGCACTTACATCGGCACTTCCCAAAACGATGGAAAGTCCGTAAGTTTCTTTGTCTTTTAACTCAGTAATGCCCGCATTTTGCAGAAAATCATATAAATCAGGATCGTGTATCTGCTGTGCAAGATTTACGGCAGGAATGTTTCTGCTTTGAGTCAAAGCATACCATGCTTTGACCGGGCCTTTAAAAGTGTTGCCGTAATTGTCTGGTGTATATTCGTTAAAGCTTGACGGCGTATCTTTGAGCATTGTGTCATAGTGAATGAGCCCCTGGTCTAAGGCCATGCCGTAAATAAACGGCTTTAATGTTGAACCAGGCGAGCGTTTTGCAATAATTCCGTCAATCTGTCCTAAAATGCTGTCATTATAAAAACCTGCTGAACCTACATAAGCTTTTACAGTCATGTCGGTTGTGTCAACAAGCACTGCGCTTGCATTAAAAATGCCGATCTGCCTGTTTTTTTTGACATAAAGTTCAAGCTGGTCTTTCGTAAAATCCTGAAGATATGAATCCAATGTTGTTTTTACGGCTTTTGATTGTCCGTAAAAACTTGCTTCTGAGCGCGAAAGTTCAAGTTCGCGTGTAAAATGCGGCGCACTTTGCGGAAATGAACAGATTACGTATGGTGCACGGTTTATAAACTCGAATAATTCTTTATCTTCCGGATTGTTTTCTGTCCAGCTTTGAAATAAACGCATCCTTGCACTGATTAAATCGTCAGGTGTTTTTGCTGAACTCGGGCATCTTTTGTTTGGGTTCTGCGGCAGCACACAGAGCATGAGCATTTCTGAAAGTTCCAGCTGCTTTATGCTTTTGTTGAAAAAATATTGGCTTGCGGTTTCAAATCCTTCAATGTTTCTGCCGCAAGGCGCAAGATTTACATATGCGTCAAGAATTTCCTGTTTTGAATAAATCAGTTCAAGCCGCAGTGCAAGAAAAATCTGCTTTAGTTTGCCGCTTATATTTTTTGTGTAGAGTTTATACTTGAGTTTTGCAACCTGCATTGTAATGGTGCTTCCGCCAAAGCGCCGTGTTCTTTTTATGTATGTGTTGACAAAAGAGCGGAACAATGACGGAAGGTTAATGCCGTTGTGCAGATAAAAGCGTTTATCCTCCTGCAGAAGCAGTGCTTCAATAAATTGAGGAGGATATTCTGTTACGCTTTTATACATCCTGAAAGTTTCGTCTGGAGTAAGATATATTCCAATGAGATTGTCGTTGCAGTCTGTATAGGCACCGGAAAAGCGGATATTACTCAGAATTCCTCTTTTCCGGTTTATGGAAACATCAACTGTAACTGCAATAAGCAGCAGCAAAACTGTTCCGCTTAATGCAGTTATAATTTGTTTTTTACTTAGATGAAGCTTTCTTAATTTCAATCTTGTCATATGGCTTTATGGCTTTTACTTTGTTTTCATACATTGCCTGTGCAAACAGCGGCGGAACTACGAAACTTCCGTTAGTAATAGCTTTTGCCTTATATGTAAATGATTTGGCATCTGTTGAAGCAGTTCCATAGAAAATTACGCGGTCGTCACGGATATCAACATAATCTGGTGTCCATTCGCTGTCATTTTCGCGGATAGAAGTAATGTCTGCTTCAAATCCGCTTGGAAGCATATCAACTATTGCAACGTTATAAATAGAAGATTTTTTTGTACTTCTTATTCTTACTGTAACAAAAACTTCATCACCCAAAGCAAATGAGCTTGCGCCTTTGCCTTTTGGTTCTGTGCTGTAAACTCTTGTAACTTCAAGTCCGTTATCACGTGTTTCAGATTCTGGAATTGTTTTCATAAAACCAGCCTGAGTTACCTGATAGTAAAGATTTGTTTTTTCGTTGTTTACAAGCAGAAGTTTTTTGGCTTTTGCTTCAAAGTTTCCTGTAAATACTTTTTCGCCTTCAAATGACAGAGGCGCAGATTCAGCATCTTTGCCGAAGTCCTGTGTAACGACAAACTTGCCTGTCGAAGCTGTCGGAACAGCTTTAAGGTAGCTTTGAATTGCCATCAATGTCATTGCGCTCGACAAAGTATTGTATTCTCTGTCTATTACAGCATTTTGAATTTCTGTCAGAAGTTCATCGCTTATAATGCTTAAACATTCAGGGAAATATTCAGAAATGAGGAAAAGGAAGCTTGAATTATAGTAAAGATTGCTTTCAAATCTATATACTGTAAGATCTTTTTCCATGCCTTTCTTTACTTTCTTCATGATTTTTGACGCTTCGCCGTCCATATGGAGCAGTTTATAGCTTGCTGCCATATAAATGCCTGTCAAACTCATCTTTTCATACTTTGTAGTATCTTTTGCAAGTTTTTCAAGATAAGTCGTGGTAACAATTTCGTTGCGTGTAAGCACATAAATTGAGAATGCTGCGGCATAGCCTTCGTCATCATTTGCATGAACTTTCAATGCATTGAGCAGTCTTTGGAACATTCTTTCTGGAACATAATAGCCTTTTTCTTTTGCAACTGTCAGGAACAATGCACAGTATGCATCCAGTGTGTCATAAGATTCAGATTTCTGTGTCCAATAACCGATTGTTCCGTCGCTTTTCTGTCTTGACTGAAGAATGTCGATTACGTTTTCAATTGCTGAACGTGCTTCTGTTTCTGCTTTTCCGCATTCTTTAAGCAGGTCAGGGAACAGATACGGGAACGCAGCACTTGTTACCTGTTCGCTGCATCCGTATGGATAATTATCAAGGTAGAAATTCAAGCCTTTTGCAAATCCTAATGGAAGATATGAAAGGTTTACTTCTCTTGTTGCAAATTCTGAATACAGGTCTCTGTCTACGTTTACAGAATCTTTCTTGTTTTCAGATTTGCGGACCATGCCTGATTCAAGCCAGACCTGGTATGGCATTGAAGGACGAACGCTCAAAGATGAAGTAATTTTTGATGATTTTTCTTTTCCCTGTGCTTTAAATACAATGTCAGAATTTCCAAGTACATCATTTGCCTTAAATCTGAAAATGTATGTTGCATCTCTGCCTTCTGGAACAGCTAAATCTACAGCTTTTTCGCCGACAACTGTGAGTCCGCTGTCTGTTGTTGCCGTAAGTTTAACTTTTGCGTTTTCGCCGGTTCCTGCATCGTTGTTTGTAACTGTTACAGATACTTCAAACTCATCGCCAGGGGCGGCAAAGTTAGGACAGTTCGGCATGATGATGTAAGTGTCTCTTACGTCTGTTGTTGTTTCTGCAACACCAAGAGTGTCGCCCGCAACGGCAACAGCCATTACACGAAGTTTTCCGTTAAAATAAGACGGAATATGATATTTGACGCTGCGTTCATTTTGATCTGTGTCAATAATTCCAGACCAGTATGCAACTGGTGCATTCTGTTTTTTCTTGAACGGGTTCAGGTTGTGGCTCAAGTAATCGTCATAATCTGCACCGCCGCCAGCTGCTGTCAGAGTTTTAAGAATGTTGTACTCCGGCATAATCAAATCAAGCGTCTGATAAGATGAAACTTCAAGTGCACGCTTCTTAAAGAAGAAAGGCAGCGGATCTGGAGTAGAGTAGCCTGCAACCTGAAGAATTCCTTCATCAATTGCCATGATTACGATTTTTGCTTTTTTATCAGAAGAGAATTTGATTTCGTAGTCTGTATCCGGTTTTACAACGTCCGGCACATCAAGCTTGATGTTATTGTTTCTGTCATCAAGGCTTACAGAGAATGGAACGGCAGCATAACAGAAAGGACTCATGTAGACTTCTTCGCTGTTATATGCGCGTTTGAACATTACTGTAATGTAACCGTTTCCTTCAATATTGGCAGGAATTGTTACATGCTGAACAGAAGTCGGCTCTGTCGCTGTAAACCATTTGTATGTATAAAGCTTGTCTCTTTCAATACAGATAAGACCAGAGCCGGCATAAGGTGCTTTTATTAAAAGTTCTGCATTTTCGCCTTTTTTGAAATCTGTCTTAGACATCTTAACTTCAATTTCTGCCGTGCGCGACAGGCTTCTCTGCACATTCTTTGCACCAATAATTGAAAATTCTGTAGAATTGAATTTGTTTCCTTTTGAGTCGAACAGCTGAAGGACAAAATCGCCTTCTGTATCAACCGGCAGATAATATTCCATGCCGTCTTTTGGAATGGAAATTTCTTTTTCGAGAACAGGATATTCTTTTCTTACAGACTGATATTTGTAAATGCCGTTTGGCTGTTTTACAAGAACAGAAACATAGCGGTTTTCTGTAATTACAAGTTTAACGCCGTCAACTTTTACGCTTTCAAGGTCTGGCCCCACTGCAATGAATTTCAGCATTCGTTTGCTGTTTTTGTTGATGTAATTTAATGCACCGTCTGCTTTTACACCTATAAGATAATCAAGCGGAGAAACATAAAGTGAAGAGCTTGTCGTTACGCTTCTTCCACTTTCTTTTTCAAAGCCGTCTGCTGTAAAAAGCAGTTTGTAGCTTGCAGGTGCAAAACGCTCCATATCGATGTCAAATCTTGCATATCCTTCTTCGTCAGTTACAGTATCTTCAAGACGTTCAGAATAGCTTTCTTTTGAAACATATGGGTCGCTGAATTTATAGTCTTTATATTTATTGAATCTGAAATAACCTGGAACAAGTTCCATGTCTGCTTTTACTTCATTTCCAATTGCGTCAGAGCCGAAAAGGTTCTTGAGTTTTACAACAGCTGTTATGTTCTGCGGATGAATCCATCCGTTTGCAGGAAGCGGGTCAAATGAAGAAGAAATCTGCAATGTATCCGGCATGAATTCTTCAACTTTTGCAGTCTGGTTTCCAATCAAAATTCTTTCGTATCCATTGCTGTTTGGATATTTTTTCTTTAAATATACGTAGATTGTATACTGACCAGTCGGAGAATATTCTTTTGTTGAATATTTTATCTCATCGAATCCGTCTGAATTTAGCGTAAATTCTTTTTCGCAAATGTCATTGCCATTTGGATCTGTAATGACATATGCCATTGGTGTGCCGCCGATATTGCGTGTCCAGTCACCGGCTTTTACAATCATGCCGAATCTAATTTCATCTCCTGGACGATAAATGCCGCGGTCATTGAAAATATATGCAGAAAGTTTGTCCGGATCTTCTGCGCCATAAAGACCGCCTACATCAAAGTTTGAATAATCGACAGAGCGGCCGTTAAGATTATACGGAACGAATGCAAAGTCATTGCCAAGTGTGGCTGTTACTGCAACCGGTCTGTTGTTTGAAGATTTAATTTCAGGAATGAATGCATGACCGTTTCTGTCTGTCGTTGTTGAAGCAAGTACATCGCCGTTCAATGCGAGTACTTTGATTGAGCTTGAACTAATCGGGTTGCCGCTTGAAATGGACTGAACAAACAGATCCATTTCATTGCTGTTGTTTTTCTTGACGATTAATGTCTGGTCTGAAACCATGACAAGCTTGTTTATGGAATTGCAGCTGTTGTTTGAAATGCGCACAAAGAACAAACCGTAACGCAAATCTTTTGCCGGAATGTTTTCAAGATAGTTATTAAAGTTAAAATCTATGTAAGAAATTGCTTTTGCGCTTGTAGAATTTGTATAAAGCGTTGTATCAACGATATATTCACCTACATTGTACTGGTTAAAATTGCTGTCATCAAATCTGAAATTTTTAAGATTGCCGTTAGACTGCGAAACAATGTGGTTTATTTCATCAGGCTTTAATCTCCAGATTTCAATATCAACGCTTGATAATCCTCTTGTCATAATTGGAATTTTGCGGCTGCCGTTTAATGAAATAAGGCTTCCTTCTGAAACAAAATTCAATTCTTTTGGATATGATCTTGGAGTAGTAATTGTTTCATATTTTTCTGAAAGATAATAATCGCCGTAAAATTGTGTTCCTTCGTTTATGGCAACATAAATATAAGATTTTTCTGGAACATCAATATAGAAATTATGAACTGTTTCAAATTCGTTCTCTGTTTCATATGGTTTCAGTGTCAGTTTTTTTGACAGGCTGATTACTTTTTCAGTTACAAATTCTGTATCGTTCCAATAGTAATCTTTTCTTGCTTCAAGACCTGGTTCTTCTGGTCTGTCTTTTGGCAATTGATAGAACTGCAGGTTTGAAACGAGTTCGGCTGTAGAAATTTTTGCAGATGTTTCAATTGTAATAATCTGGTCATATTCCTGATTTTCATTCAGCAGAAGATCTGAAGAAATATCTCTGATTCTTGCAAAGTTATTAAAGCCTGGAATTGAAACTTGTGATGAACAGTCGTTTACAGTTACAGAGTTGCCGTTTAAGATTTTTAAACCGCTTTTAAGTGTAATATAAAAATCAACATCATTTGCAGGAACGCCTAAAACTTCAGATTTAATATAAGCGTCTTTATGGTCATCGCTGTATGTAACATCGAATCCGTAATTTCTGTTTTCGATATTGCCGTTTTTTGGGTTTTTCATGTCAGGCTTTATGCTGATAAAATTTGATAAATTCTGTTCTGCCATTGGAAAATTTGAAGAAATGGTAAATGTAATGTATTTTTTCTTTGGATCAATGTCGTCAATTACAAATTCTGCTGAATAAATGTATGCAGTAAAACATTCTGTTGTAAAACTTGTACCTCCCCTTTTTGTGTCAACGCTCACATGCTCTGCAAATAGATTTTTCCCAAAAGAAATAGTATATACTTGGCCAAGTTTCCAAGGTTCATTTGGAGCAAATACAAGCTGGTCATCGCCTCTCCATGTCCATGTACCGTTGATTTGCGGTGAAATGGAAATGTCTGTTGTCGGCTGGTCTATTGAATCAAGTGGTGCAACAGAACCATAGAAATTGATGATTAAATTGTCTGTGCTTGAATAAAGAATATCAGGTTTTTCAAATGAATATGAAACTTCTATTTCTACAGGTTTCTTTGATTGAATGAACTGGTATAAAAATATACTGCCAATAAACAAGACAAGCACACCTGCTAAAGATGCAGCCGAGATTAAAATAAGCTTTTTGTTTTCTTTTATGGCCTGTTTAATTTCGTTAATTTTTTTGCTTGCTTTAACTGAAGAGCCGATATTTCTGAGCCACTCTGGAGGCGTATAACTTCCAAAAATTTTTTTCAGTGTGTTCAGAAAATTATCCTTCTTTCCCATTTTCTCACTCCGATTTTTCTGTTCCGCTTTATCAAAACTTGATTTCAAATTTATGAACAAAGTTTCGCCAAAATTTAATTTATATTACTGAGAAATCTAACAAAATTCTATGGAATTTTGCGCTAAAATCAGTTATATGAATTAATTTTGAAAATGTTTTCTATTATGTGGACAATTTTCAAAGATAAAAAAACTGCCGGGAAAGTCATGCAAAAATGAATTTCTCGGCAGTATAAATTTATGCTTACAAAGAATAAATGCCTTGCTGCTATGCGGCAAGGCTGTCGATTTGTGCGACAGGTTTGCTGTTACTCGCTCTTTTTCTTTTCTGCAATGTCAGAAGCGATTTTGCCGCCTACAAGACCTGCTGCAAGAGTTTTAAGGTCGATGCCAAGTGTTTCGCCAAGGCTTTCGCTGACCTGTGTAATTGTTTTCATCATGTCGCCCTGGAGTTTTGATGAATCTCCGCCGTACATGTAAATCTTATCAACATTCTGGTAAGCTTTTCCAGAAGCCTCTGCGATTTTTGGAAGCTGTTCAAAGTAAACTTTGAGAGCATCAAGCTGCATCTGCTGTTTTGCTGCATCACCATATTCTTTGAGGGCTTCTGCTTTTTCACGCATACCGTCTGCTTCAGCAACAAGTTTAGCTTTGATTGCAGCGGCTTCTGCTTCACCCTGTGACTGAATTGCCTCTGCAAGGGCTTTTTTACCGGATGCTTCATTTTCCATTGCAATTTTTTCTGCTTCTGCTTTTTTCTGTCTTGTAAAAGCTTCTGCTTCTGCCTGACGCTGAATTTCAAATGCTTCAGCTTCGGCTTTTTTCTGTCTTGTATAAAGTTCTGCTTCGGCTTTCTGCTGGGCAGCAAATTTTTCAGCTTCTGCAGTTTTCTTTACTTCTGCATCAAGAGCTCTTTCTTTGATTGAAACTTCTTTTTCCTGAATTTCAATCTGTTTTTCCTGTCTTGCAATGTTGGCATCAGCAGCTTTGATTTCGAGAACCTTGCGCTGGTTTTCAGTTTCAATTCCTTTGGCAGCTTCTGCTTTGGCAGCTTCTGTATCTGCCTGGAGCTGTAATGCGGCTTTCTTGATGGCAAGATCATTCTGTTTCTGGGCAATTTCCAATTCAGCAGCAACACGTGCGTCGTTTGCATCTTTATCTGCCTGAGCCTGAGCAATTTTAACTTCTGCTTCTGCAGCGGCTTTGGCTTTTGCAGCGTCTTTAGAAATTGCAACAGTGTTTTCAATACCAAGATTGTTGATTACACCATTGTCATCCTTAAAGTTCTGGATGTTGAATGTTGTAAGTTCAAGACCTAAGTCAATAAGATTAGGTTTTACATTTTCTGCAACTTTTTCAGCAAGAACTTTTTTATCACCCTGAATCAAATCCTTGAGTTTAATCTGAGAAATGATTTCACGGATGTTACCTTCGAGAACAGGAGTTACTACCTGTGCAATGTCTTCAGTTGAATAACCGATGAACTTTGCAGCAGCGCGTTTCATTGTTTCAGGATCCTGAGAAACTGAAATGTTTGCAACTGCGTCAACTTTAATGTTGATTGCATCCTGGGTTGGAATTGAATCTTTTGAAACAAAGTCAACCTGAATGTTTTCAAGAGTCATGTAGTCAATTCTCTGTAAAAATGGAATTACGAAAATTGCTTTTCCAGTTACAGTTTTAGAACCAAAAGGTCCAACACGAATTCCAATTCTGTTCTTTGGAACTTTCTTGTAAGAAATCAAGAACAGAAACAGAACTACGGCAATAACAATAATGACGAACAAACCAGACATAAGTACTCTCCTGTTTGTATAAAAAAATCTATTGAGAATCATTTAAGATTCTTTTTGTAGTATAAGTAAAACGTAAAAAAATGCAATGAAAAAATTTAAAAAAGTAAAAAAAATTATTCGTACAGAGGTTTTTTATTTATATCAATTAAGTTGTATTAATAAAGAATGTGAGACACTGCCAAACCTTTTGAATTAATTCATAGTCTTGTAATTCTACAGGTGAAAAGTGCTTGTAATACAAAAAATGAAGCTTGACTTTTTGAAATACATGTAATATGTTACCTGTATGACACCGCAGGAAATTGTAGAAAACATGGATCCATTCTATGCTTTGTTTGGACAGGTAAACATTTTTGGCAATCATCTTCAGGCTGTTGGCGATTCATTTTATGAAGAAATAACTTACAAGCAGTTTTTGTTGTTGATTTGTCTAAAAGTTTTTGAAACTCCTCCGACAGCCAACGAACTTGCCGAAGTAATGGGATGTTCTCATCAAAATGTAAAAGTAATTCTTGAAAAACTTGAAGCAAAAGGAATTGTTACATTGACTCGTGACGAAAATGACCAGCGTAAATTAAGAATTGCAGCTACCAAAAAAAGTGAAGATATAAGTGAAAAATATCAGGAACGGCAAAAAGATTTTATGGCCAAACTTTACGACGGCATTTCTAAAGAAGAAGCAAAATTGACTTTGCAGATTCTTTCTAAAATGGAAAATAACCTTTCAAAAATAGTAACAAAATAAGGAGCTGGCGATGAAAACAGCAGTTATTTTCAGTTCTGAAACAGGTTTTACGAAAAAATATGCAGAATGGCTAAAAGAAGCCCTTGGAAATGAAGCAGAACTTTTTGCACTAAACGAAGCGCGAAAAGCTTTAAAAGACAGCTGGAATGATTTTGATGCACTTATTTATGGCGGCTGGTGCTGTGCAGGCAGTGTAAATGGCGCTTCGTGGTTTAAGAAAAATATTTCTGACTGGGCAGCAGCAGGAAAAAAACTTGCAGTCTGGGCAACAGGCGGTTCGCCTGCCGGAAGCCCTGATATTGAAGTTACTTTGAACAGGCTTCTTGCAGAAGAGCAGCACAAAGTTTGCGAAGTATTTTACTGTCCGGGCGGATATGCGTATGATAAAATGTCTGCAAAAAACCGTATGCTTATGGGGTTGTTTGCTAAAATGGTTGAAAATAAAGCCAAAAAAGACCCGAGCCTTAAAGAAATGGCAAAAATGCTTTCGCAGTCTTATGACTTTACAGACAAAAAATATATTGAACCGATTTTGAAATATCTGGAACAGAAATAAAAGCTGGAATGCAGCATGTTTTGTCTTATTCTGATTTTTAATTAGCCCAAATGTCGAGTTTTTATAAAGGCGATGTAAAATTTATTTTGTCATGCTGAATTTATTTCAGCATCTCCCTTGTATTAAGAAGCCCGTGCTGAAAGCCGCCGATGGCTAATAAATTCGGGCTGACAGATTGTTTTTAGGTCTTGTTAGTGCAAGAACAATTATGGATTTTATAACTCGACATTCAGGCTGATTAATAAGACAAAACAGCTTGTGCAGATTTAATGCTTTTAAAAAGAAAAAACTGAATGCCAGAATGTGTGCATAAACACTGCTTGAAACACTTTTTAACCGCACTGACTTGACTGCTTTGCATGGTCTGTGTGGTTATTTTATTTACCTGTATACGAGTAATGAATTTTATTCGTATATTTATAGAGGAAATCTTATCATTGTAGTTTTTAAAGAAAAAACTTGTAATTTTCCAAAAAAATGGATATTTTAAAAAAAATTGTTTTTTAAAAGTTTTATAATTAAATCAATCTAGGAGATTTGCTATGGAAAACAAAGAAAATCTTATAAAACCTTTTCCTGTACGCATGCATTTAGTTTATGCATTGCTTTTTGGCGTTCCGATTTTTCTTGGATGGACATGGAGCGTTTATCTTCAGATTTTCGATTTGCAGACAACATTTTATGTTTTTATGCATCCTGCAATCTGTTCTTCAAGTACATTGCTTTTGGTCTGCTATGCAGCTTTTTATGTTGTAATGCTCAAAAAAATATATAAATATGACGGTTCACCAGAATCAATTGAAAAAACAAACAACACTGTAAAGCTTACCGAAAAAGTTATAGTTATAGTTTCGCTGTTGAACGGCATTATTATTTCATATCTCGTAAAATCAGCTTTTTATCTTCGTGGAATTGAGTTCAGATATTTTGCACCTCTACTTATGAGCGTTCTGGGGCTTTCACTTTTGTATTCAATATTCTTTTTTCTCCGTTTTATACGTCTGTTTGAAGGCAACCTTTCGGCTGTTCCATTTGAAAAGAAATACATGTCTTCGCGGCTTACAAGCAGAGCCATATATGTTGCAGTTTTTGCAGCCTTTGGTTTAATTTTGTATACAAACAGTGTTATTTATTCGCCAGTTGTAAATAAATATTCTGCAGGTGCGCTCTTCCAAAGATACATTTTACCTGGAGGTATTGTTGGTGCTGCTGCAATTGTTCTTGACTTTTATGCATTGATGAGAGAAAGCATAAATCGTGTAAAAGAAGTTTCCGGGCTGTCTAAATCTCTTGCTGCAAAAGATTATTCAACAGAAAAACTTGAACTTTTCAGCCGCAATGAATTTGGAATTCTTATAAATGATTTGAATGCTTTCTATACAATTACGCAGGATTTAATTTCAAAAATCGTGTCTTCAGTTGATGGAGCTGTTTTCTCTTCAGAAAACCTTGCACGCGATTTAACGACATCAAATGAAAGCATAGCAAAAATTATGAGCAGCATAGAAAACATTCAGCAGAAAATTAATTTCCAGCTGAACAATGTGGAAGAATCAAATTCGACAGTAGATGAAATGCTTTCAAGAACTTCTCTTCTTGATAATGCAATTCAATCACAGGTTTCAGAAGTAACAGAAGCTTCAGCTGCGGTTCAGCAGATGGTTGCAAATATACGTTCGGTTACAGCCATTCTTGAAAATAATGCAAATGAAGTTCAGATTCTTGGAGAAAAATCTGAAGAAGGTCGTCAAAAGATTTATAAGTCAGTTGAATACGCCAACTCGATACTGGAAAAGTCAGACAGTCTTCTTGAAGCAAGTTCTGTTGTAAGTAAAATTGCAAGCCAGACAAACTTGCTTGCAATGAATGCGGCAATTGAAGCAGCACATGCAGGTAATTCGGGCAAAGGTTTTGCTGTTGTTGCAGATGAAATCCGAAAACTTGCAGAAAATTCAAATGCGCAGAGCAAGATTATTACTGAACAGTTAAAGGAATTCAAAGAAGCGCTAAATGCTGTAGTTTTGAATACTAAAGACATTCAGAAAGAATTTGAAGAAATCTTTGAAATGACAAATAATGTCAAAGACAAAGAATTAAAAATAAAAGCTTCTATGGACGAACAGGCAGCAGGAAGTTCTCAAGTATTGCAGACAATGACAGAAATAAGCAGTTCGACTTCAACCATCAAAAATGAATCTCTTGAAGTATTTGAAGGAAGTCAGCAGATTAAAAACAAGATGCAGAATCTTTCTGCCATTTCTCTAGAAATTGGCAATGAAATGTCTGAAATTACTTCAAATGCAGACAGGATAACAGATACAACAAAAATCGTAACTCAAAGTTCAGACGAAAACAAACAGAACATGCTTGATATTCAAAAAGAAGTAAATCAGTTTAAGCTTTAATTTCTGTGTTTCAACTATTGGAAAATGCAGGAAAGCAATGCTGCAAAAAGCATCTGCTTTTCTGCATTTTTTTTGTCTGGGAAAAGATGCTGTTAAATTTTAGTTTTTGTAAAGTATTTAAGTTATTTTGTATTTTCAATACTTGTAAAAGTATATTTTTGGTTATTTATTCATTGCATTTGTATTATATTAAATGTATGGAGGTTTATATGAAAACAGCAGTAGTACAAACAAGAGTTGATGAGGCACTTAAAAATGATGCAGATGCTTTTTTTGAGTCTATCGGAATGGATACAACTACAGCAATACGTATATTCTTAAAGCAAACTTTGATACAGCATAAAATTCCATTTGAAATTATTCAAGATAATTCATTTTATTCTGAAAAAAACATGAAAGCTCTGGAACATTCTAAAGAACAGATGGAAAACGGGAATCATTCGATACATGATCTTGTTGAGGTATAAAAGTGCACAAAGATTTCTCGGATGATGCATGGGCTGATTATACATATTGGATAATGCAAGATAAGAAGACGTTGAAAAAATAAATCAACTTCTTACAGATATTGAAAGAAATGGTTATAGTGGAATAGGTCATCCTGAACTCTTAAAAGAAAATTTAAGTGGATATTGGTCACGTATAATAGATGAGAAAAATAGACTTGTATATAAAATAGAAGATGGATTAATAAAAATTCTTCAATGCAAAAATCATTATGATGATAAATAGTAAAAAGCTTAACTCGTTTTTTAACTGTTAATGAGATATGGTATTTATAATTTATAGCAATGATATTCAGTAACAAAATGCAAAATCTTTCTGCCATTTCTCTGGAAATTGGCAATGAAATGTCTGAAATTACTTCAAATGCAGGTAAGATAACAGAAACAACAAAAATCGTAACTCAAAGTTCAGACGAAAACAAACAGAACATGCTTGATATTCAAAAAGAAGTAAATCAGTTTAAGCTTTAGTTTCTGGTGTTTCAACTATTGGAAAATGCAGGAAAGCAATGCTGCAAAAGGCATCTGTTTTTCTGCATTTTTTTGTCTGGGCAAAGATTATCTTCATGATTTTATCTGTAGCCAGCTTTGAAACGAACTTGAAGATTTTTTATTTGTGCAGAATGTTTAAGGTTTTGCCAGTCCGAACGTCAGTAAAGTTTTGAATAGTATGCTATTTTAGGCGGATTGTTTTTAGAAAAAAACGGATGATATTCTTCTTTTTGAAAGTCATCAAATTTTTCATAAAAGTTTTTGCTGCAAAACACGTAAAATGTATAGCCGTAACTTTGTTTTGCTGTGTCATAAAGCCACATTTGTTTAATTTCGAAAGCTTCTTCCTGCTGTTTATATTTGGCAGTTACAGTTTCAATTATCTTTTGTGGCTGCAGGTCTTTTTTGTCTTTTTCTTCTATTTTGAATGCAAAATAACCGTCATGTTTTTCCCATTCTGCCGGTTTCAAATAAACAACAGCTGAATTTTGCTTGTAATTTGAAAATTCTTTGCGTGCCGTTTCTATGTCATTATATTCAGTTTCTTTATATTCAGCTTTTTTTAGTTTTGCTGTTATTTCTTTCATAAAATTTCTGGAAATTTTATATACCGAAGAATTTGAATCTTTACAGCAGTTTCCGGTTAAGTCCAGTTCAATTTCCTGAATGATGTGTCCGTTTTGCAGAACAGAAATTCTGGCATCGCATGGAAAATCTTTGGAATATTTAATGAAGTTTTCTGCAATGAAAACTGGGTGAAGCCGTAATTGCTTTGAAAATGCTTTAATTTCTTCCTTCGAATCAATATAAAATGAGTTGTTGTTTTTGCTGTAAGTTACAAGAATTGTAGAATTTTCAGCTAAATCGCCTGTGATAAGCTGTTTCGTGTAAAATATGCGCAGAAGAATAAAAATTGCGGCCGCTATTAAAATAATTTTTTTCATTTTATCTTTAAAACTTTGAACCTGTCGTGTGTAATTTAAGTGTTTGCGCAGATTATATCATTTAATTTTAAAAGTGTGAAACATGCAAGGTAATGATGCATTGCTTTTTGTCAAAAAGCTTTGTGTATGTTGCAGTTTCAGTTTGAAAGATGCTTCTTAAAAAAAATAATGGCTGCTCTGATAATTGCAATTTACGGAACTGACTTTGAAATGCAGTGCTCTATAAATATTAAAAATTTTATGTTACAATCTTGAATGTTGTTTTTAGTGTTGAACGGCAGAAAACCATTCTGTTTAAAGTTGCAGGCATGTTCCATGTTTGCAGAACACAATTTGAAAATATTATATGGAAGAATGTCGTATGATTTCAGTTTGCATGGCAGTCTATAATGGTGAAAAATTTATAAAAAAGCAGATAGATTCGATTTTATGTCAGTTAGATGCAGATGATGAACTGATAATTTCTGATGATGGAAGTACTGACAAAACCTTGGAAATTATCGGTTCTTTTAATGATTCAAGAATAAAAGTGCTTAATCATGTTCATGATGAAAGTTTAATGAAGATAAAGCGCTGCAGAAGTTTTTATCTTGCTACTGCAAATTTTGAAAATGCAATGAATTATGCAAAAGGAGATTTTATTTTTCTTTCTGACCAGGACGATGAATGGCTTTCGGAACGAAAAAAGAAAAGTCTTGAAAAATTGCAGGATTGTGACTGCGTTATGTGCAATTAT
This sequence comes from Treponemataceae bacterium, assembly GCA_045627325.1. GTDB lineage: Bacteria > Spirochaetota > Spirochaetia > Treponematales > Treponemataceae > UBA1240. Next base: position 37,337 of record JAZQNK010000078.1, read on the forward strand.
AATGTTGTTGATGAAAACGGTCAGCTTTTGATTCCGCAGATTCATAAAAATCCGCCTTTTAAAAAGAATTTCTTTTATAATTTAACATTTCTTCCATTTACCGGCTGTTGCATGGCTTTTAAAAAAGAATGTCTTGAATATATTCTGCCTTTTCCAAAAAAGTTGATTTGTCATGATTTATGGATTGGTTCTCTGTGCAATAAAAAAGGAAAGATTGCTTTTATAGGAGAAGTTCTGCACAGCTATAGAAAACATGAAACCAACGTTTCTTTTGCCGTAGGCAAAAAGAGGAATCCTGTCTGGTTTATGATTTATTATAGAATAATTTTTATTGTTCAATTTATAGAAAGAATATTTTTGCAGAAGAGAGCGAAATAAAATGGTGTCAATTTCTGTTATAATGTCAGTATATAATGAACCTCCGTATATTTTAAAACAAGCAGTAGATTCTATTATTAATCAAACATTTAAAGATTTTGAATTTATTATAATACTTGATGCTCCTGATAACATTCAGAATAGAGAATTGCTTGAAACATATGAAAAAAAAGATGCAAGGATAAGACTTTTTATAAATGAGAAAAATATAGGTTTGACAAAATCTTTAAATCGGGCAATCGAATTTTCTACTGGAAAATATATTGCAAGAATGGATGCTGATGATATTTCTTTGCCAGAACGTTTTGAAAAACAAAAACAATTTATAGAAGAAAATAATTTAGATTTTGTTGGCGGTTTTGTTAAAACAATTGATTTTGATGGAAAAGAGATTACACCTTGTGTAAAAGTACCTGTCTCACATAAATTTATAAAAAATGCTTTACGATTTAATAATTGTATTTTTCATCCAACATGGTTTTTGAAACGCTGTATTTATGAAAAAGCTGGTGTGTATCAAGGAAAATATGTCGAAGACTATGATTTGATACTCAGAGTCTTGTCTCAAGGTATGTTATTTGGAAATGTTCCAGAAATTATTTTAAATTATAGAATGGGCGAACAGAGTATTTCTAGAAGTAATCTTTTTGAGCAATATTTATATATGAAATTTTTGCAGAAAAAATATTTTTCAAATTTTAATAAAATAACAATTGAAAAATATTTAGAAAAATATTTTTCTGAAAAAAGAGCACGAAAATATGAAAAAGCTTCATTTATATTTAGTAAAGCATTGTTGGCACTAAAAAACAGAAAAATTTTTTCAGCTGCTTTTTTGGGACTTAAATCGGTTTTTACTTCAAGGTTCTATGCTGATAAAATTTTACGATATTTTCTGCAATTTTTATTGGGATTTGCTATGAATAATTCAAATAAAAATTATAAATAATCTTAAAAACAAAAAATAAGCATTAAAAAACGGTGTACATGGTTCAAAATTCAAGATACAAAAAAAAAGCTGCATTGCTTGGCATCTGATGTGTCGAAACAGTGCAGCTTTTATCAGTTTTTAGGTGTTTGCCTGAGAATGAACTTAGAAGAGTTCCCGATTATTTGATTTCGTAAATCCAGCCTTCTGGTGCTTTTATAGTACCCATCTGAATTCCTGTCAAAGTTTCGCGGAGCTTTGACAAAACTGGACCCATTTCATCTTTGCCTTCATTGTAGATAATTTCTTTGCCGTGGTCATTGATTTTGCCAATTGGAGAAATTACAGCAGCTGTGCCGCACAAACCGCATTCTGCAAAGTCAGCAAGTTCTGTTTTGTTTATTTTGCGTTCTTCAACTTCAATGTTGAGATAGTCTTTTGCAACCTGAAGCAAAGAGCGGCGTGTAATTGAAGGAAGAATTGAATCTGATTTTGGTGTTACGATTTTTCCGTCTTTTGTTACAAACAGAATGTTTGCACCGCCGGTTTCTTCAATATATGTATGAGTTGCAGGATCTGTGTACATATTCTCTGCAAAACCGTTGTTATGTGCATCAACGATGTTGTGCAAAGACATTGCATAGTTCAAACCAGCTTTAATATCGCCAGTTCCGTGTGGTGCTGCGCGGTCAAGATCAGAAAGTCTTACTGTAATTGGTTTTACTCCGCCTTTGAAATATGGACCAACTGGTGTTACCAGAATGCGGAACTGATATTCTTTAGAAGGTTTTACACCGATAACAGCATCTGAACCGAACATATATGGACGAAGATAAAGAGTTGCACCGCTTCCATATGGTGGAACCCAGTCTTTGTTAGCTTTAATTACATCTAAACAAGCTTGAACGAAGCGCTCTTTTGGGAAAACAGGCATTTCAAGTCTTTTGCATGAATTTTCCATGCGTTCAGCATTCATATCTGGACGGAATGTAACGATTCTGCCGTCTTGTGTTGTGTATGCTTTAAGACCTTCAAAACAGGTCTGAGCATACTGCAAAACACCGGCACATTCTGTGATGCAGACTTTGTCATCTTTTGTAAGTTTGCCGTTGTCCCATTTTCCGTCTTTGTAATTTGCAACAAAACGTTTATCTGTCTTCATGTAACCGAATGGCAGATTAGCCCAGTCAAGTTTTTTCTTTCCCATAGTGAACCTCTGTTTTTGATTCTAATTTCTAGAACCTTCTATTAAATAGTTGCGCAAAAACGTGCAACATATCTTTAATTGTAGTAGATTCACTTTAGTATAAATTAAGTTTTTTGTAAACGGTCTTTGCAGTGTACTGTTTTATATTCTTTAGGCTGATTCTAGTGCAGGTTCATCAACTGTGTTTTTCTCAAAGCTGATGAACCCATGTTTTGTGATATCAAAGTTTAAGCTACATATTGCCGCATTTATTTAGTGGTTTCCGCAGGAATGTTCGCCGCAGCTGTGTTCGCCGCAAGAGTGTCCTTCCTGATGTTCGTGGTCATGATGGTCGCAATGTACGTTCGGATTAAAAATAAGCCTGCCTGCTGCAAATGATTTTGCGGCTTCGTCTGCACTGCCTTTTACACCGCCGTAAATTTTAATGCCAGCTTCTGCAAGTGCTGTCTGTGCGCCGCCGCCGATGCCGCCGCAAATCAGGGCATCAACTTTATTTGCGCTCAAAAAGCCTGCAAGTGCACCATGTCCGCTTCCGTTTGTTGGTTCTAAAGAAGACGAAATTATCTTTCCGTCTTCAATGTCAAAAAATTTAAAAGTTGCTGTGTGACCAAAATGCTGAAAAATTTCACCATTTTCATAAGTTACTGCTAATCTCATAATATTTTCTCCTTTTTGCAGAAAATGTTGTATTGGTTGATTTTCTGCAGTTCGTCTGCATGATCTGTTTCCACAGAAAGGTTTTGCCGAACCATCGCACAAAATGTAGTTGCCGCCTTTTATAAGCAGTTTTTTGCCGTTTACGAGAGTGTCTGCAATTTTGTGCCTTGCATTTTCGTAGATTTCTGTAATTGTTGTTCTTGAAACGCCCATAATTTGTGCACATTCTTCGTGGGTCTTTTTTTCATAGTCAACAAGCCTGATTACTTCAAATTCATCATTTGCAAGAATGACTGTTTCTTCCGTCTTTGAGTCTGTCGCTTCAAATGTTGAAAATTCCGGTTCGCAGCAGATTCTTCTGCATCTTTTTGGTCTTGGCACTTTTAAACCTTTCCGACATATGTCGCTTTTAATATAGCATCGTTTGTTTTTTTATACAAGATTACTTTTTGCAATGCTTTTAACATGAATTTTTGTTTTAAATAGATTTTCAGTATCAAATGTAAAAAAAACTTATTTTAAAGGTTTTCTAACGAATTTTTATTTGGCAATTTGGTTTTTCAAGTTTATACTTTCTTTATAGTTGCCTTAATGTTTACTGTATGTAAAATTTTTATTGTTCAGTTTGACAAAATTGTTTCGGAGGAAATATGAAAACTTTTTTAAACTTCACTTTGACAAAAGCCTGCTTTGTTTTGTGTATTTTTTGTTTTTTCCTGTCAGGTTGTGCTACAACTTCTTCTGCAAAAGCACCGAATTTTTATCTGGACAGGCAATGTGGAGTTTATAAAGCAACTGCAATTCCATATGGCAATGACAGTAAACAGAAATTAGACATTTATCTGCCTGAAAATTACATGGAGCAGGAATCTCTTGATATTCTGGTTTTTATTCATGGCGGGGCTTATTATACCGGCAGCCGCTATGAGCTTAAGGATTCTTGTACTGAAATGGCAAGAAACGGGCTTGTTGTTGCAATGATGGATTATCGCCTTGTTGGAGCAAACAACGATTATTTTTTTAAGGAAATGTTTGAAGATGTTTGTACATCTGTAGAAAAAATTACTGCTGTTTGTGCTGCAAAAAATATAAAGCTTGATAAAGCGGCAATTATGGGCACTTCTGCTGGTGCACATTTGGCAATGCTTTATGCGTATAAAATGATTGACCAAAGTCCGCTTGATATAGCTTTTTGCATAAATTATGTTGGACCTGCTGATCTTGCAGATCCAAATTTTCTTGCAAAAGAAGATGACAAAAGATTTGAAGGCTTAATGGCACTTATAAAAAAACGGCTCGGTGTAACAAAAGGCGCAGAGGCTGTTCCTTATTTTAAAGAATATTCGCCGATTGAATATTTGAAACCGACAAGTGTACCTACAATCTGCGCTTATGCCAAAAATGACGAAATTGTTCCATTTAGTATCTGCGAATCTTTGATTGCAAAATTTGAAGAATTGGGCTGCACTTATACTCTTACGGTTTTTCCACAAAGCAACCATGATTTGTCTGCTCCAGAAGATGCGCCTCTTAGAGAAGTTGTTCTTTCTTATATAGATGAATATATGGAAAAATATTTTTGATTTAGCTTTGCTTTTCAGCTGAATTAAAGAAGCACCCTGAAATATAAAAGATTATCAAAGTTGCTCTAAACTTTGTATTGTTCTCAATTGAAATGCCGGCTGTCAATTCTGCTGGCATTTTTGTCTTTTAAAAATGAGATAACCAGCGGTTTGTTTTGTGTTTTTGCATTTATATAATCTTGAATTTTCTGCAGGTTTTAACATTCTTTTGAAGTATTTGCAAACAGTGTATTTTTTTAGCATATTGTGCTTCACAAAATGAACAAAAAACGATAATATAAACACCTTGAGTCTGCAGAAAATCTGCATGGAATGGCATATTAAGTGTGCCATAAAAAGAAAAGCATAAATGCTGTGCGGCGTTAGTTATTTCCTGTTACAAAGGGTTTCGCCCTTGATGATTTCCGGTTCATGAATTGCGCGATAGACAGCAAAATGCGAAAGGATTGAACATGGAAGAAACTATCTCATTTGAAGACCTTGGTCTCGATGAAGCTACGCTTGAAGCTGTAGCAGCAAAAGGCTTTGAACAGCCGTCCCCGATTCAGGTGCTTGCAATTCCGCGTCTTTTAAACGGAGATGCTAACATTATTGCAAAGGCACGCACTGGCACAGGCAAAACTGCCGCATTCGGCATTCCTCTTGTGCAAAAAATCAAAGAAGACAACGGAAAAGTTTGTGCGCTTGTTCTTACACCAACCAGAGAGCTTGCGCTTCAGGTAAGCAAAGAGATTGATTCACTTCATTCTGGAAAATTTCCTCGGATTGCATCTGTTTATGGCGGTGCAGGAATGGGTGAACAATTGCGCAGTCTGCGCCGTGGTGTTGAAATTGTTGTCGGCACTCCGGGGCGTGTAAAAGACCATCTTGAACGCGGTTCGCTTAATATTGCAAACATTGATTATTTCATTCTTGATGAAGCAGATGAAATGCTTGATATGGGTTTTGTTGAAGACATTGAAGAAATTTTCAGTCAGGCAAACCCGAACAGTCGCGTACTGCTTTTTTCTGCAACAATGCCGCAGCCTATTTTGAACATTGCTTCTCGTTTTATGGGTGACTATGAAATTGTAGAAGAAGAAGCCCGTCCTGAAGAACCAGTTTTGACAGAGCAGCGCTATTGGGTTGTCCGCGAAAGTGAAAAAATAAACGCTCTTGTCCGTTTGATTGATATTTCTGATGAATTTTATGGCTTGATTTTTACACAGACAAAATCTGATGCAGATATGGTTGCAAAAGAACTTGATGACCGCGGCTATCAGGCTGCAGCCCTTCATGGAGATATTGCACAGGTTCAGCGCGAAAAAATTCTGGCACGGTTTAGAAGCAAAAAAACAAAAATTCTTGTTGCCACAGACGTTGCTGCGCGTGGCATTGACGTTACAGGTCTTTCTCATGTTGTAAATTATGCAATGCCGTTTGACGGACCGACATATATTCACCGCATTGGCCGCACTGGCCGTGCTGGTGCAAAAGGCATGGCTTTTACATTGGTGCGTCCGGAAGAGCGCAGAAAAATCAATTATCTTCGCAAGGTTTCAAGCGGAAATCTTGAAGAAGCAGCTGTGCCATCGGTTGATGAAGTTTTAAATGCAAAACGAAAAAGACTTTTTGACGAAACTTTGAACAAACTTGGACTTCTGCCAAAAGCACCTGTTTCAGAAGAAATTGAAGATGAAGCAGAAAAAAATGATTCGATTGTTGCAGAACCAAGCAAAAATCTTGAGCAGGAAGTAATTGTTTCTGCAGAAAGCGAAAGCCTTGCAGACAGTTCATCTGAAAATGCGCAGTTTGCAGAAAATGTTTCAATTGAGCTTGATGAATTTGTAAATGATGAAAATGCAGAATCTTTTGATATTCCAGAAACTATAGCAGTTTCTTCTATTAAGGAAGCACCGGCAAAACCTGTTGTAAAAGCTGCTTCAAAAGAGTTCATTAAATTTGCAGAAAAAATCTGCGAGAACCAGGATCCAAAAGCAGTTGTTGCAGCTTTGCTTGAAGAACAGTTTGGTGCTCAGCTTGACAGAAAACGATATGGCAGTGTTAATACGTTTAACAGTGCACCTCTTTCAAAGCAGATTCGCCTTTATGTTGGGCTTGGCAGAAGAGACGGCATGGGCAGACCGGAAATTGCACGTTTCTTTGCAAGCCTTCTGCATATTCCTGGCAGGCTTGTTGACCGCATTGAAGTTACAGAAAACTTTTCTCTGGCAAGTCTGCCACCTGATGCAGCAATGCGTGCCTTGGACATGGCTAAACGCGACAGACAGTTGCCGCATATGCACATTGATACAAAAGACAGCGAAATGGGCGGCGGTTTCGAGCGCCGTGGCGGCAGAAATTTCCAGGGTGGTGGAAGACGTTTTGACAGAAATTTCGATTCATTCAAACAGGAAAGACGTGACCGCTCTGACCGTCGTGGCGGTTTTGACCGCGGTTCAAGAAAAGACGGCGGCAAACATTCAAAGCAGAAAGAAATGATGCCTATGCAGTATCGCACAAGCAATGCAAGTCTTTATAAAAAACACAAAAACTGTGATTAACAGTCTGATTTAGCCGCAGTCCGAAGCACTTTGCAAAAAAAGCAAAGTGCTTTTTTTATGCAGATAAATGCAGTGTTTCTGAGAATATCAAAATTATAAACTGTTTATGCCAATGTAAGCACTTTCTGCCCTGTAACTGGCCGGCGTTTTATTTGTATGCTGTTTAAATTCGTCGTAAAACTGGCGACGGCTTCCAAATCCGCATTGTTTATAGATTTCTGCTATATTATCAGAAGTTTCTCTTAATCTTGTGCATGCAAGCTCAATGCGTCGCCGTGCAATGTATTGTCCGACAGAGATGTGCATAATTTCTTTAAAGCAGCGTCCAAGATAATCTGCGTTTACATTCAGTCTGTCTGCAAAATATTTTACAGAAGCATTTGCATTGCTAAGTTCATCTTCTAGAATGAGCAGAACCTGGTTTACAAGAGCAGAACCTGCGTCTGTTTTTGTACTCTTGCCGTTCTGACAGAAAGCTTCTTTTTCAAGTTCGATTAAAAGGTTTATAAAAAGATTTTTTGCAATAAGCGGCGAAAAACCCGGATTTTTGATTTCGTGCAAAATGTCATTGCACAAATTAGTAATCTGTGCCGCATTCAGAAGGTCCAGGCTTTGCGGCAGAATTATTTCATTTTTTAACCGTTCATATGCAATCGTCGCATTGCTCAAAATTGTACAGGCTTCTTTTTCATCAATTAATTCCGGCAAAACATATTGCGCTTTGTTTTCAATTTGAATTTGCTGCACAAAATGAAACCAGTAATATGACACAGCTTCTTTTATTGGTTCAATGCCTTTGTGCAGTCTGTTTGCCGCAAGTAGAATCATTCTGTTCGGCTTAATTTCAAGAGTTACGCCTTCGTCATCAATCAGCGTTGCATTTTTCTTTCCGATAATCAAAACTGTTTCGCTGTTCATTTTGCGCTTCATATGAATCCAGCCGGGGTTCAGCATTGCAACAGCGCATTCGTTCAGTTTTGTCTGGTCAATATTTGAAAATAAAAAATAATTCATAAAAAGTCGGAATCCCGCACGTTTCCTCTATTTTATGTGGCTTTTTTTATTAAGGCAACATAATTATTATAAAAACAAGTTTAGAAACTGAATTTTTAAGGAGTTTGTTGTGTATATACAGAATTCAAAAATTGAACCCAATTCATTATTTGGAAAATCTCAAGAAACCGGTTTAGATTATGTTCTGCGTGTAAACCCTGACAGGCTGCTTGCTTCTGCATATATTGCAATGGGGCAGAAACCAAAAGCTCTTCCTTATGGCGGCTGGGAATCTTTGACTTTCGGTGAATGGAATGACAGAACTTTGCGCGGTCATTCTTTGGGGCACTATCTTTCGGCACTTGCCGGTTTTTATGCAGCAACTGGCAGCAGAATATCAAAACAAAATCTTGATTACACAATAAGCGAAATAAAAAAGCTTCAGCGTAAAGACGGATTTTTCGACAGCATTCCGTCAACACCTTTTGACCAGGTTTTTACAGGCGAATTTTATGTAGACCGTTTTAATCTTGCAGACTGGTGGGTGCCGTGGTATGCAATTCATAAAATTTATGCAGGCTTAATAGATGCCTTTAAACTTGGAAAAAACGACGATGCTTTGAAAATTGTAACCGGAATGTCAGACTGGGCAGTCAATGGACTTAAAAATTTAAATGATGAACAGTTTCAAAAAATGCTCACCTGCGAACATGGCGGAATGTGCAAGGTTATGGCAGATATGTATGAAATTACAAATAAAAAAGAATATCTTGATTTATCTGAACGTTTTATACATAACGAAATTGTAAAGCCATTAATTGAACGGCAGGATAAATTGCAGGGCTATCATGCGAATACACAGATTCCAAAGATTATTGGTCTTGCAAAACTGTACGAACTGACCAAAAAAGAAGAATACCGTACAGCGTGCGAATTTTTCTTTAAAACAGTTACGGAAAATCATTCTTATGTAATCGGTGGAAATTCTAAAGGCGAGCATTTTGGTGCTCCATTTGAAGAACCTCTTGAAAGAGACACTTGCGAAACATGCAACACGCATAACATGCTTGAACTTGCAGAACATCTTTTTGAATGGAACAGAACAGCATATTATGCAGATTTTTATGAAACCGCCTTGTATAACCACATTTTATCTTCTCAAGACCCTGAAACTGGAGCAAAAACATATTTTGTCGGAATGAAGCCTGGTTTCTTTAAAATTTATGGCGATTTTGAAAATGCATGGTGGTGCTGTGTTGGAACAGGCATGGAAAATCCGGAACGTTACGGACGTTTTATAGTACAAGATTATGATGACACCATTTACATAAACTTGTTCATTCCTTCAATATTTGAAACGGCTGACGGCTGGAAAATTCAAATCAAAACAGATTTTCCGTATGAACAGAAAGTAACCGTAAAAGTTTTAAAAGCCGGAAAAAACCGAAAAACTTTGAAAATCCGTGTGCCAGAATGGATGAATAACCATAAAAAAGAAACTGACGGATATTTTATTTTGTCTGAAAACCCAAAAGCAGATGACTGCTTTGAATTTGCTCTTCCTTTGAAATTGAATGTACGGCAGACACGCGACAACAGTGGAAATTTTTCGGTTTTATATGGCCCTGTTGTACTGGCTGCAGATTTTGGTTCTAAGAATATGCCCTGTGACATTGTTGAAAACCAGCTTGTTTATATGGACGAACCGGTTTTAGAAACGGGCAGTTTTTTAGCTGACGAAAAAAATCTTGATTGGATTATTTTGAAAGATGAAAAATCTTTGACATTTGAAACAAAGGCTGAAGCCGCTGCAAAAAATATTTCTTATTGTCTGAAGCCTTTTTATTCGATTCATCACACTAGATATTCATTGTATTTTTCGAAAAAATCTGAAAACTAAAAAAAACGGGCTGCACACATTTTGAAATGGATGCAGCCCGTTGTTTAGATGTGCCTGTTATAACTTTGCAACCTGTGCTTTAAACAGAATTACTTTATCGTTTTTAATCTGGTTGTACTTTGAAACACCGATAAAATCTTTGCCGAACATGTCAAACATGTTTGTAGAAATTGTAAACGGCGGAACACGACCAAGAATCTTTTCACCGTCGGTTAAAAGCCCAATCTGAACAGGCATTGTGTATTCACCTTTTTCTTTAAAACCGCCGCCAAAAGACTGAATCGGAATGATGGCGAGTTTTCCATTTAAAAGCTCTTTTGCAGATTTTCTTGAAGGTTTTATTGTCATGTTTGCACCACCGTTTTTTGGAATGTCGTTAAAACTTGTGCAGGCAGAACCTGGAATTGCTTTTACGTGATATTTTTTTGCAGTTTTTTTGTCTGCATAGCCACGAAGTACTTTTCCATTTTTTATGAAATAAACTTTGTCTCCTTTTGGAACAAGACAGTCGCCGTCCCAGAATTTGGTCATCCATGTTGTTTTATCAGAAACATCATGCAGAACAGAAAAATCTTTTGAGAAAATTTCCTGTCCAATTTTGCCGCTCAGCAGTGAAGTTCCGCGTTTCAAAGCTTCAACATCAAGACACTGCTTGAGCTTGCCGGTCAGTTCATAATACTGGTCCATAATTATGCATTCTTCCGGCATTTCAACTTCCACAGTAAAGTTTTTAAGCCAGTGGTCTGCAAAAGCTTTAAATTTATTATAGCTGAAAGTTCTGGCTGTAAAACTGAAATAGCCGTCTGAAATATCTTTGCTGTCTTTGTGCTTAAAAGAAAAACCTGCAGTTGTATTACCGTCGCGGTTTGAATAATTAAGTCCAAGATCATTTTCTGCTTTTTCAAGAAAACACTGACTGCCGACTTCTCCTTCAAAAGTATAATCGGGATAATTTTTTTTAAGGAATTTAAGGCATTTTTTTGCAAGAGCCATAAGTTCTGCATCTGTTGGAAGCTTTTCAACTTTGTCGCGGCTTCTGTTTCCAGTTTCAAGTTCAAAAGGATACGGCCGGTCAAGTTCCAGATTTTTTTCTGCTTTTGCATATCCTTCGTCATCATTCATTTTTCCCTGTTGAAAATAAATGCCTGCCTTGCCGTCTTTATAAACTCTAAAAGACTGTTCTAGTTCGTCAGTTTTGTTGAAACGCACAATTTCGTTTTCTTGAATTGAAACGTTTGAAATCTGACCGTGTGATGTATATTTTTCTTTATGAAAATCTTTGCTCATTTTATGCTCCGTATTTTAGTTTACAGTAAGTTTTTTTACACGAATTGTCGGACCGCCGACGGCAGTTGGCATTGACTGCCCGTTTTTTCCGCACATTCCGCTGAAAAATTCAAGGTCGTTTCCGACTGCATCAATGTCAAACAAAGTCTGAAAGACTGAACCTGTAACAACGTTTATTCTAACCGGCTCGGCAAGTTTTCCATCTTTAATTTTATAAGCCGAATGAGGCTGAATTGTAAAAGTTGAATTTCCTGTTCCATAATTCCAGTCATAAACATAAATTCCGTTTTTTACGCCTTTTATAATGTCTTCCGGATTGTCCTGTCCGTTTTCCATATAAGTGTTTGTCATGCGAACCATCGGAGAATTATGAAAATCTTGTGCACGTGCGTTGCCTGTAGTTTTTTCGCCTAAAACTGCGGCAGATTTTGCATCATGCAAGCGACCTGTCAGAACACCGTTTTTCATAAGATAAACTTTCTGCTTTTTGTTACCTTCATCATCATACGGACAATAACCATGATAAAGACCATCACCTTCATCAATTATGGAAACTTTTTCGTTGCCGACTTTTTTCCCCATTGTCCATTCTTCGCGCAGTGTTTTATCGTTCAGCATAAAATCTGCTTCGCTTTTGTGACCGAAACTTTCATGTGTAAAAACAGAAGTTACGGTAGGTGCAAGAACACAGCAGTATTCGCCCGGTTCCACTGGAACAGATTTTTTTGCAAATTCAAGACATCTGTCGCGTTCTTCAATAATTTCATTTTCGTGGTTCCAAAGTTCATCAAACGAAAAACCATAGATCTGCTTGCGTGCATCAAAATTAAAGTCATTTGCATTTATTGCAAAATACATGGAAATATTGCCGCGCTGATAGTCCTGAACGATTTCTGTGCCTTTGCTGGTGTAAAAGCTTTTTTTTGTATGGTTATATGAAAAGCTTGTGTATGTCATTTTGATTTCTTTAATTTTTTTGTCTGAACATGCTTTGTAATAGTGGTTTACAATTTTTTCCCTGTCTTCTTTTGTCAGCTTTCTAAAATCATTTTCGCCTTCAAAAACAAGGACTGTTTCTTTGTTTACACTGAAATTTTTGACGATTTTGTTTTTTAGAATATTTTTATTTGGCTGTGCCAGAGCAGAAAGATTATCAATTTCTTTTTGAATGCAATCCAAATCATTTGTCTGGCTTGTGTACCACATTTTTCCGTCAAAAATGCGGATCATTACGCCATTAACACAAATTTCGCTGTTGCCGTCAATTTCTTTGTCTTTTAGACTGAAATTGGCAGATTTAAATTCTTCAATGCGAACTTCCGTATAAAGATTTTCTGGAAAGTTGAATTTCACGATTTTCTCCTTTTCTTTTTAAATAATTATGTGAATATGCTGACGTTTTTATAACATTTTTTCGATTTTTGTAAAAGCAAAGTATAAGTTTAATAATTGGTTTTTTTACGGTTGAAACTTTAATTTTGGGTAGGAACAAAACCTCTTCTCAGAAATAGTTTTTCCCCTAAAATCCAAGATTTTGCTTTCGCAAATTTATCAGTTTTTGCGCAAGCAAAAATCTGACCGCTATCAGCTTTGCTGATAGCCTTTCGCCGCATTAACCCAAAGAATGTGATTGAACCCAAAGCGAAAATCAAACTCGCGGGACTCGTGCAAGAAAACGGCTGGAACAAAATAAAAAAATGAACCACCTTTTGACGCGAAAACCAAAAATTGTGAATTATCCGCGGTCCTTAGGGCGCCGAAGCCCTAAACGGTGCCCGGCTATCGGCTAACGCCGATAGCGGCAAATTTACGTGTTTGCATCTACTGTACTTTGTACAACTAGTGCGCCATGGACGGCGCACCAAGCAGAGAAGTTTTGTGAAAACAAAACTTAAGGTTACGAAATTACACGAAGTAATTTCGTAACACATAAACTCGCAGCTGATGTGGACTGAAAATGTGGCTTGTTTTGGTGTCTTTATTAAAGGCACTTGAGGACTTCATCTCTTTCGGTTTCAATCCATTTGTCTAAAAGACCAAAGTCCATTTCTTTATATGACCAGACTGCGCGGCCGATGTCATATTTATCGAAGACTTTTGAAATAAGCTTGTACCATTTAAGTGCTTCTTTCGGGTTTGTTTTGTTAATTACGCCATATTCGCCGCAATAAAGGCTGACATTCCGTTCTTTTGAAACCTGCAGTGCGTCTGCAAAAAGATTTTCAAAATATGAAATATCCGGGCTTTTATTCTGGTCATATTTTTCAAATGCATCGCCTTCCTGCGAAATGTTTACTTTTGTAAACTTTGCGTAATCGCTGAATTTTGCATCGAGGTTCATTCTGAAATTTGTGTCCATTGTCGGAATCCAGCCTGCACCCTGATGTGTAAAGATCAACGGTTCGTAGCAATGAAAATTGTAGATAATGTTTTCGTCATATGGCGGATCCATATATTTTACGGTTGAAACACTATTGTTCCAGTAACTTCCAACAAGGATTCTGATAGTCGGCGAAATCCTTCTGATTTTTTCAATGCATTTTTTTGCAATTGCGTTCCATGTTTTGCAATAAGATTCCAAAGTAACTTCGTTTAAAAGTTCAAAACAAAGCATGTCTTCATATTTTGCATATCGTTTTGCAAATTCTTCCCATAAAGCATAAAAATAATTTTGATATTTTTCGTTTTCAAAAAAACCTTTTTCGTTTTCACCTTCATAAAATGAATAACCGGCTGTTTTATGCAGGTCAAGAATCATGTTCAGATTATTTTTTTTGCACCATTCAATTGCATTATCAATGTAGACAAATCCGTCGTCTTTAAAACTTCCATCCATGTTTTGAACAAGATTGTAATCAACTGGAACTCTTACATGATCAAGTTTCCAGCTTTTTATAATTTCAAGGTCTTTTTCCTGTATGAACGAATCGAAATGTTTTTTATCATAATTGCATTGAGACAGCCAGCCTCCAAGATTTATTCCATGTTTAAACCCTTCCATTTTTGACATATAATTCTCCTGATAAATATAACTCCGCATAAGCGGTGTATGAATGTGCAGCAAAAGACGCACGTACAAATTTCAGTTGAAAAAAAACAACCAAAATTAAGATAAAATGACAATCGAAATATGTCAATCAAATCTTGTGTCTTGTGCATTTTTTATACTCATGATTGTCCGGCTTTTGTCTTTATACATTTTGACTAATTGAATTTAAGTAAAATCTGCAATAATATATATAGACATCTTTATGGAATCTGGGGCTGCCTAAAAAGAATTGTCATGCCGAATTTAGTTCGGCATCTATGCTGTATATAGCGTATAGATTCTGAACTAAATTCAGAATGACATTATGTATTGAACTGTTTAGACATCCTCAGCTGACCTTTAAAATTTTTATTTTTAGGAAATATAAAATGCAGAACTCTAAACGTACAGTAACTTGCGGCGAGCTTACAAAAGCTGATGTCGGCAAGAAAGTTGTATTGAATGGTTGGGTAAGTCGCACCCGCGACTTGGGTGGACTTGTATTTATTCGCCTCCGTGACCGCTATGGAATCACTCAAGTTATGGTTGGCGACAAGGCCAGCGATGAAGTTAAAAAAATTGCTTCATCGCTCAAATCTGAATATTGTATTGCAGTTGAGGGTGTAGTTAATGCCCGTGCTGAAAAAGATATTAACAAAGACATGGCAACTGGTGAAATTGAAGTTGAAGCTTCTGACATTGAAATCTTTACAGCTTCTCAGGAACTGCCTTTTTCTATTGAAGAAGTCCGCCAGAAAGACGGAACAATTGTAATTCCTAACGAAGACTTACGTTTGAAGTATCGTTATTTGGACTTACGCCGCGACCCGATGCAGCAGAATATCATTTTGCGCAGTCAGGTTACTTTTGCGACACGCGAATATTTGACAGGTAAAGGCTTTCTTGAAATTGAAACACCAACTTTCATCAAGTCTACACCGGAAGGCGCACGCGACTATTTGGTACCATCACGTGTTCATCCTGGAAAATTCTATTCTTTGCCACAGAGTCCACAGCTTTACAAACAGCTTTTGATGGTTTCTGGATTTGATAAATATTTCCAGATTGCACGCTGTTACCGTGACGAAGATGCACGTGGAGACCGTCAGCCTGAATTTACTCAGATTGATATGGAAATGTCTTTTACAAACCGCGAAGAAGTTCTTTCTACAACAGAAGGAATGATGCAGTATATTTTCAAAAAGACAATGAATTACGATTTGCCTGCAAAGTTTGAACGCATTGCATGGGAAGACGCTTTTGATTTTTACGGTTCAGATAAACCAGATTTGCGTTTTGACCTCAAGATGCAGGATGCAACTTTTATGGCAGATTTGTCTGACTTCAACGCATTTAAAGCAGGGGCTGCAAATGCAGGCCGCGACATTCAAAGACATAAACGCAGTGGACTTAAAGCGCTTGTTGTTAAAAACGTTGCAGATAAATACAGCCGCAAAAACGTTGAAGCTCTGGAATCTGTTGCTAAGAAATATAAGGCAAAAGGCCTTGCATGGATGAAAGTGGTAGACAGTCATGCTGAACTTGATTCAGCATCTAATAATAAGACCCTGACACAAGTTCAGGGTGACATTAAGTT
>JAZQNK010000079.1:0-37523 GCA_045627325.1 Treponemataceae bacterium
ACTGGCGAAGTTTCTTGCGAAATGCTCAAGGACATCGGCTGTACATGTGTTATTCTTGGTCACTCAGAACGCCGCCACGAAATTGGTGAATCTGATGAACTTATTAACAAAAAAGTTCGCCGTGCTTTGGCACAGGGCATGGAAGTTGACCTCTGTATTGGTGAACTTCTTGCAGAACGTGAAGCTGGCGAAGCTGAAAATGTTTGTGCATTCCAGCTTTCAGCAGGTCTTGCTGGTGTAACAGAAGAACAGATGAAGAATGTAACAATTGCTTACGAACCAGTTTGGGCAATTGGTACACGCAAAACAGCTACTCCAGCTGATGCAGAAGCAATCCACAAGTTCATCCGCGGTTACATTGCAAAGCTTTATAACCAGAAAGTAGCTGATGAAGTAATCATCCAGTACGGTGGTTCAATGAAAGCTTCTAACGCAGCTGAACTTCTTGCACAGCCAGATATCGACGGTGGTCTTATCGGTGGTGCAGCTCTTAAAGCTGAAACATTCGTTCCAATCTGTGAACTGTAATTAAAAGCTTTTTAAGCGTAAACCCGGGGCATTGGCTTCGGGTTTTTTTATTTTAAACAGAGTGAAATGTAAATTGAACATGTAATTTTCATTTTTTGTTTTTACTTTCCCCATGTCCAATAAGAAATGATTTTTGATGCTTTTTCGTTTTCATCAAATTCAACAGAGAAATAATACCACCATGTATCATCAATTTTGCATTTGGTGAAAAGAAGTTTATTTTTATGATTTAGATAATATTCAATTTCAGAAAGAGGTTCGCCAATAAGATTGATGATTTCTTCTTTTGTCATTTTTTCTTTTATTTGTGAAATATTGTATGGATTAAAATTTTCTGTTCTTATGGTCATGTCCAAAGGATTAAAAACATTAAATTCTTCTTGCCAGTAATAACCTATAAAGAACATATAACTTAAAAATGTAACTGCAATCAAAGACGAAATGAAAAAACGATTTAGATTTTGAAGGTATTCTTTTTTAATAAAAATAATTGTGAAAAAGAAACTGAATGGGAGTATGGTGAAATAACTTTTTTTCAGATATTTAGTAAATTTTAAATAATGATTTATATATTTTTCTATATTTAATGCATCTATTAATGCAATATCTCTGTTTTTCCAAGTGATCACTGCAATTAGTAAAGATAATAAAAATGTGACAGTCAATTGTATTACAATAATGATTATAAAATGAACTGCATTTTCAACGAAGTCTGAATCTGTTTTATAAAAAAGATTTTCTTGACGTTTCTTTTTTAATGGAACAAGGTGATATATTAATTGTGAAAAGGCTGGAACGAAAATCAACATAAGTGAAAATGGAAAAGTCCAGTTTAAAAATGATTCCAAGAAAAACTCAATGACACTCAAAACAGCAAAAGTTGCCAACGAAAAAATGTATCTGAGTTTATTAGATTTTAAACAGTAAATAGTGATTATTAAAAAAGCTTCAATACAAAAAATGCAAATATATTTGAATAAATATCTATTTGTATTATTGAAATTGTTAAGATTCAATATAACGAAAAAAAATATAGATATTATGAATGTTATGAGTATAAAAAGAGGGTTTATCACAAAAAAGGATTTAATTTTTTGTGATAGGTTATGTTGGTTTTTCATTTTTATAATTCCATTCTTCATTCTGTTGAAATTATAGACTTGAATTATAAATATTGCAATCTTGGGGTAAATATGCATATTTCCTGCATGATTGGGCTTGTGTAAAAACATAAAAAAATGTTTTCACAATTACCGCAAAGAATATGACAAAAGTATGAGAATCTGTTAATACGACAACCTGAAACAGGTTTTTTCTTTCCTCTAAATAAGCTTTCAACGCTTCTCAAGTGTTAATGCACGAATTGCTCTTAAAAACTTTTTATTTCTGGTCACTGTTCAGAAATAATTTTTAACTGTACAATTTGTTTATGAGCTTAACATTAAACGAAAATCTTAAAGAATATAAAATTTCAAGAATTCCGCATGTCCGGCTTTTGGGTCGGAATGTTCCGGATGCATTGCAAAGCGGCAGACCTGTTGCACTTTTCTGGGGTGCTTCTGGGCTTGAGATAAAAGCAAAATCAAGTGAAGTCTGGGCATTGGTTGAAACAGATTATTCTGTGCACGAAGTTTGGCTTTGTGTCTGGATCAACGGGCGCATTGTTTCGCGTTTCATGATGGAAAAAGGAAATCACTGGATTTGTCTTGGACGTGCTTTTTCTGGAGAAACTGCAAATTCATTTTGTCTTATGCGCGATTCGCAGGCAATGAGCGAAGATTTTGAACAGATTTGTCTTGTTCATTCATTTGCTCTTGCAGAAAATGGCGAATTTTTCCCGGTTGACGAAAAAAAACTCAAAATTGAATTTGTCGGTGACAGCATTACGTCTGGAGAAGGGCTTGTCGGAAGCATAAACGAAGAGGAATGGATAAGCACATGGATTTCGCCTTCTAAGACTTATGCTGTTCAGGCTGCAAATGCTTTGAATGCAGAATTTTCACTTATTTCAGAATGCGGCTGGGGCGTTGTTACCGGCTGGGACAATAATATAAATCTTGCAATTCCACCGATTTATGAAAAAGTCTGCGGCTCTTGTAAAGGCAAAAAACAGTCTGAACTTGGCAGCCTTGATTTTTATGATTTTTCTTCTAATAAAAAGGATTTTATTTTTGTAAATCTTGGCACAAATGATGCAAATGCTTTTAATACGCCGCCGTGGAAAGAAAATGAAAATGCACCTGAATATAAAATGCACAAAAATCCAGACGGAACATTTTTGAAAGAAGATGCAATGAAAATTGCAGAAGGCATAAAACAGTTTTTAAAAATGATTCGAAAACATAACCCTGAATCAAGAATCTGCTGGATCTGGGGAATGCTTGAACTGCCGGAACTTTCTGAATACATTAAAAAGGGTGTTTCAATGTATGTTGCAGAATCTGGTGATAAAAAAGTTGATACAATGATTTTGCCTTCGATGAGTCTTGAAAAAGAAGATGATGATAAAGGTGCGCGTTTTCATCCAGGTCCATTGACTCATAAAAACGCTGCAAAAAAAATCATTGAATATTGCAGAAGTGCAGAATAATCTTTTGTGTTTGTTAAAGTTTGTGTATTAAATGAAAAGAACCGGACATGCTGATTTGCCGCTGCATACTGGAACTGTTCCACGCTGGCTTGCAGACCGTATGCGCGACCTTGGCACATTAATAGTAGAATCTCTCGTTTTGAATTTTGGCAAAGATGAAGTGCTGCGCCGTTTAAGCGATCCGTTATGGTTTCAGTCTTTTGGTGCTGTTCTTGGCATGGACTGGCATTCTTCGGGCATAACCACAAGCGTTATGTATGCGCTGAAGCGCGGGCTTAATCCTCGTGCGCACGAACTTGGCATTTGTGTCTGTGGCGGCAGGGGAGTGTATTCGCGCAAAACACCAGAAGAACTGCTTTATTTAAGCGATGCAACAGGTTTAGACGGCGAAAATCTTGTAAAATCGAGCAGACTGTGTGCAAAAGTTGACAACACGGCTGTAATTGATGGTTTCCAGCTGTATCAGCATAATTTTATCGTTACAAATAACGGAAACTGGGCTGTAGTGCAGCAGGGAATGAATGCAGAAACAAAAACTGCACGCAGGTATCACTGGTGTTCGCTTGATTTGAATTCTTTTGTTGAAAATCCGCATACAGGCGTTGTTGGTGAAAATTCCGGTGACATTTTGAACCTTACTGCAAGTAATGCTTCTTCAACGCGGTCTGGCATTTTGACTCTTGCAAACGAAGAACCTCAGCGCATCATTGCAGAATCTGCAAAAATTTTTGCAGACAGACATATACAGAAAGCTGCATTAAACGGTCAGCTTGATTTGTTCAGCAATGATGAAGCTTCGCTTGCTCAAACTGCTCAGCTTGAAAAGTCTTTGGTTTCTGAAAATTACAAAACATTGACTATGCCTCATCGTCATCACCTTGAAAGTTCTGATGTTGATCTTTCAAGACTTGGCGCCGTGCTTGCAACTGCTTACGAAACAAAACCAGAAAATTTTGAAACACTGCTTTTGACGCCGGGGCTTGGTCCGAGAGCAGTGCAGTCGCTTACGCTTGTAAGCGAAGTAATTTATGGAACTCCAAGCAGATTTTCAGATCCTGCTCGTTTTAGTTTTGCACACGGAGGAAAAGACGGGCATCCTTTTCCTGTTCCGCTTAAGGTTTATGATGAAACAATACGTGTTCTTGGTGATTCAATTGAAAAATCTAAACTTGGCTATAACGATAAATCTGAATGTTTGAAACGCCTGCATAATGCGGCACTTTCAATAGAAAAAAACTGTGCACCGTCTGTTGATTTTGATGCAGCAATCAAGCATGAACGGATGAATTCGAAAGCGTGGGGTGGAAAAACTGTTGGATGTTGACTTTAAAAACAAAAAGCAGGCCGATTTTCAGTTTATGGAAAAATGACCTGCTTTTATTCTTTTAAAACTAGCGTGGCTGCCAGCCCAATGTTGCAGCAATTACAGCTTTGATTGTGTGCATTCTGTTTTCTGCTTCGTCAAAAACGCATGACTGTTCAGATTCAAAAACTTCGTCTGTTACTTCCATTTCTGTAATATTGAATTTCTTTGAAATTTCCATGCCGATTTTGGTTTCAAGGTTATGGAAAGAAGGCAAATCGTGCATAAAAATTGCAGACGGCTTGGCTTTTTTCATGATTGCTTTGTTTACCTGATAAGGTTTTAAATCTTTTATGCGTTCTGCCCAGACTTCGTCTGGTTCGCCCATAGAAACCCATACATCTGTGTAAATTATGTCTGCATCTTTTGTAGCTTCGTCAATGCTGCTTGTGTATGTTACGGAACCGCCGCTTTCTTTGCACCATTTGGCACATTCTTTCTGCAGTTCTTTTGAAGGAAAATATTTTTCCGGGGCACATGCAACAAAGTTTAGACCAAGCTTTGCACACACAATCGAAAGTGAATTGCCGATGTTGTAGCGTGCATCGCCAAAATATACTAATTTTAATCCTTTGAGTTTGCCGAAATGCTCTCTTATTGTAAGCATGTCTGCAAGCATTTGTGTCGGATGAAATTCATTTGTAAGTCCGTTCCAGACTGGAACGCCTGAATAGCGTGCAAGATCTTCAACTATTGTCTGTTCAAAGCCGCGGTATTCAATGCCTTCGTACATGCGGCCTAATACACGTGCCGTATCGGCAATGCTTTCTTTTTTGCCGATTTGAGAACCTTCTGCAAGATATGTCGTGCAGATTCCAAGGTCATGTGCTGCAACTTCAAATGCACAGCGTGTGCGTGTGCTGGTTTTTTCAAAAATAAGGGCAATGTTTTTGCCGTGCAAAGTGTCTACTGGAATGCCTTTTTTCTTTTTGTCTTTTAAATCAGCAGCCAAATCTAATAAATATATTATTTCTTCTGGTGAAAAATCTTTTAATGTTAAAAAATTTCTGTTTTTTAAGTTCATGTGTCACCTCTTTATACTGAAATCTCTAAAACCAAAGTTTGGAAATGTTTTCTTCTATAAGAATAACTATGCTAACACATGATTTGAAATTTGTCGAGTCTGCATTTCAAAGTGCTGCTTTAAAATATTGTCGAAAAAAACAGTTTTAGTGCTTCTTGTTAAAGTTTGCTATTGCAGAAAAATCACTTTTTTTGTATCATAACGAGGATTTGTAATATTCAAAGTGGAGTATTTGATATGAGCGTTATTAGCATAATTCTTTTGGTTGTTTTCGTAATCATCTGTGTTTTAACAGTTGGCATTGTTCTTTTGCAGAATGATGAAAGCGATGGAATGGGAGGACTTTTTGGTGGTGCCGGTTCACAGGCATTTGGTTCTCGTTCCGCAAATGTTCTTACAAAAACAACATACGTTCTTGTTGCATTGTTTTTCCTTACAAGTTTTGGTCTTGCTATTTTGAATAAATCTCCAGTAGCAGCTAATCTTGAAATTCCTTCTGCTCCGGCACAGGAACAGAACGGTGAATGGTGGTCAGAACCTGCAGAAGCATCTGCTGAAACATCAGTTCAGACTATCGAACCTGCAGCTGCTGAATAAGTCTGCTGTCTGAAAATAAGTCGTAAAATCAACATGGTTTTACGACTTATGTTTTTTTTAGGCTGTTCAATCGTTTGTGGTGCATTTTATATGTATTTGGTGTGCCGTAAAACGAGTTGTTCTGCTGCTGTTTTTGGCAGTGTAATAAATCTATTAAACAGTTTTGTGTTTTTTGCTGCAGATTAATGTTGTTTTTTTATTCAATATTTTCTGTTGATAAAAACATGAATTTTTATTTGTTTTGCTTTTCTTAAAAAAGATTCTGTCTAAATAAATGAAAATTCGAAGTTGTTTCCATTTTTATTATCATAAAGTATAAAAAAGTAAATTTCGAAGCGGCTTGTCCGTTTTTATTCGTGCGGAGGATTTAATGCCTGTTTTCGAAGAAAACAAATGTTAAATCCGGCTGAACCACTTATTAAGAACTGCATGCCTTGTTGCTTGCAGCGAGGCTGTTGATTTTGTTGGGGTAAATATGATATTAGGCGAAGTTTTTTCACCGGAAACAATGTGTGTTGAACTTGAAAGCGAAGACAAAGAAGAAGTTCTTGCAGAGCTTGTTGAGATTTTCGTAAGAAATAATCCTGGCGTGGACCGTTCTCAGATAATGACAACAGTTCTCGAACGTGAAGAAAAAATGTCTACAGGTTTTTTGCGCAATGTTGCTGTTCCTCATGGCAGGGCTTCTTGCATTGACGGAATTCATGGCGTTATCGGCATTTCGCATAAAGGAATTGATTTTGATTCTTTGGATGGAGAACCGACGTATCTGTTTTTCCTTTTGATTTCTTCTCTTGGTGAAAGTGAGCTTCATCTGCGTGTATTGAAACGCCTTTCTGAACTTTTGGAAGGTGCTGATTTTTATGCAGATTTGCTGCAGCAGAAATCGCCTGAAAATATGTACAAAGTGCTCTGTCATTACGAAGATGTGCTTGTTTCAATTTAATATTTAAGGTTGATTAAAAAATAAATTGTTATTTTGTAACGATTTAAAATATTAAAGTTTTAAAACTGTCTTTGTGAATTGACGGTTTTGAAACGTTTCTTGCTTCTTTATTGCATGGAAACTGCGGTTTTAATAAAATGAACCGCAGTTTTTTTTGTCCCTGCAGATGTTCCGCTGCAAATTTTTTATCTATTTGGTTTTAATTTTACGATATTTACAAATAAAAAGCTTGCTTTTATTGTGTTTTGGTTTTAAATTTATATGTATAGGATAATGTGATGGATCAAAATGTAATAGAGCATTTGTTTGAAATTGAACGTGAAGCTACAGGCCTTTTGGCTGATGCTCAGATTGAATATGATAAACGACTTGAAGAGTCTCGTGCTGCTGCTGATAAAACTTTCAAAGAGTCATATGAAAAAATCATAAACGAAAATGAATCTTTGCAGGAAAAGCTGTTTCAAGAGTACAAAGAAAATCATGCAAAAGAATTCGATGCTTTTTGCGATGAAGTAAAAAGCTGGCCGCAAAACAAAAGCGCTTTTAATGAGCTGCTTGAAAAACTGCTTTTTAAGGCTTGAGGTCTGGCTTTATGGTGAATTCTTCTGGCTCTGTTGAATATGTTTATGCAAAAACAAGCGGAATGCTTGCAAAAGCATTTGTCGGCGCACGTGCAAACAGATTGTTCCAGGCAAAAAATCTCGCAGATTTGTGGCATATTGTTTTTAACACTTCTGCTCCGACAAAACCAGAAACATATCTTGCAAAAGCAATTGAAAAAGAAGCAGAAGACCGTTTTATAAAAGAATATGTTTCATTGATGGATTCTTTCGGCAAGCCTGAACCAGTTGCTTTGCAGCTTTTGCATTCTTTTGATTTTGCCAATATAAAGAAAATAAATTTTGCACTAAGAACCGGCGAAAAAAAACTGCCGGATATTACTGATATTGGTAGTTTCAGTCAGATAAATTACAGGGCATGGCCAAAACTTTCAAAAATGACGGCCGGTGGAAAATTCGATTGGTTTTCGAGTGTTGTTGAAGCAAAAGACGTAAAATTTTTTGAACATAAGCTTGATGCTCAGTATGTTGCCGAATTGTGGCAGGCTGTGCAGAAAACAAAAGGTGAAGCAAGAGAGTCAATTGAAGAACTTATAAAAGAGCAGTTGATTTTTAATAATATCATCTGGGCTTTAAGGCTTCGCCTTTATTATGATATGCCTGCTGATGAAATTGTAGATTATCTTGCAGGTTCCGGTTCTAAACCTGTAAAAGATGATATTTTAATTAAACCTGTTGTAAAAATTCTGAATAAATCTCTGGATATTTATTCGGAATGGTCTTCGTGGACTTATGCCGATTTGCTGAATCCGGCTGATGATACTGCAACATGGGTAATTGATCCAAGATATCTGCAGCGGGCTGCAAATAACCGCGTACATAAAATGGCTTTGCGCATGTTTCACCGTTTTCCGTGTTCAAGTGCATGCCTTGTGCCGTGGTTTATGATCCGGCAGCTTGAGCTTGATTATATTTGTACTGCAACTGAAGGTCTGCGACTTGATGTTGATACGGAAGAAACAAAGGAATTTGCCGGTATCAGTTAAATAATATATGGGAACTTCTTTGACATTAATTGATGTAAAAGATGTTCAGTTTTTATAAAAGTGAAGCTGCAGGATAAATTATCCTGAAAAAGCGCAGCATATAAATGCCTGAAAATCTGTTGATATTTTCAGATTCTGTATGACGGCTTTTAATCAGTTTCATGAAATTGATGAAAAGTTTCTGTTTTTGATGGGAGAATGTTTATGGTAAAAACTGCCGTAATGCGGCTTGTTG
The DNA here is from genome assembly GCA_045627325.1 of Treponemataceae bacterium. Classification (GTDB taxonomy): domain Bacteria; phylum Spirochaetota; class Spirochaetia; order Treponematales; family Treponemataceae; genus UBA1240. Next base: position 8,890 of record JAZQNK010000079.1, read on the forward strand.
AGCTGATGATAATGAAAGAAGATGTTGACGCTGTTATTGAATATCTGGGCAAAAAAGCTGTGTTCCAGTTTTATTCTCATAACAACACAGATTCTTCGTCTGAGAATAATTCTTCAAAAGAAATGTTCGAAAATCTTCAGGCTGCCCGTTCTTATTTGAATATTTCGGATTTAACAGATTATGAAACAGAACCGTCAAGTCCAAAAGATGAAGATTTTGCTGAAGCTGCAAATATTATCAGCAGGGTTGACGGGTTGCGTGAAGATGAAACAAAAGCAAAAGAAGAACTTAAGCGCGTTGATGACGCCTATAAAGAAGCAACGGCTTTTGCAAATTTAAAAGTTTCTTACAGCGAACTTGAGCATTTGTCATTTTTGACCATGCGTATAGGAAAAATTGATCCAAATGTAATTGACGATTTGCAGTTTGCCCTTGGTGAACAGGCATTGTTGATTCCGCTTGGAGAAGATAAATCAAGAGTAATGGCTGCCTGTTCAAGAAAATCTCGTTTTGCAATGGACAGCGAACTTAAAAAATTTGGATTTATTCCGCTTGAAATTCCAAAAGATTTTACCGGTGTGCCGGATGATATGCTCAGCAGTTTAAAGACACAATGCGAAGAGGCTCAAAAAATAGTAGAAAATGTCGAGCAGCAGCGTATTGACTGTGCAAACGAGCTTAAAGAATCTTTGCTTAATCTTTTGCAGAAATTTTCAGTCGGCATGCAGGTTCAGGTTTCTCGTGACAAACTTGAAGCTACTCAGCTCGTTTATCGTGTTACAGGCTGGATTCCAGAATGTGAATCTGCCAAATTGATTAAAGAGCTTGATAATCTTACAGAAGGACGGATTGCAATCCGCCAGTATAAACCGGAAGAAGTTGCAGCAGTGCGTGCTGGTCATACACAGGTTCCTGTAATGCTTAAGCATAACAAGCTTATAAAGAGCTTTGAAGGCATGATTTTCAGTTATGGTGCACCAAAATATGGAACAATTGATCCGACGCCTTTTGTTGCAGTATTTTTTACTTTGCTTTTTGGCATAATGTTTGGAGATGCAGGGCAGGGACTTGTATTTATTCTTGCAGGTCTTTTGATGCATTTTAATATTTTAAAAGTTGGCGGCTGGAATAAATATTCGCTTGTTTTTATTTCAATTGGAATTTCAAGTTTTATTATGGGCTTGCTGACAGGTGAGTTTTTTACGAACGATGAAATCTTGCGTCCGTTCGGACTTTTTGTTACAGGTCTGTTTGTCGGCAAAGAAAATGCGTTTGCACCGGTTCTTCATTTGATGCCAAACAGTGAAACAATGCCATTGGTGTTTATTTTCTTTGGTTTTACGCTTTCTGTTGGTTTTATTATCAATTCTCTTGGTCTTGTAATTAACTTTTTGAATAATATTGCACAGAAAAAATATGGACCTGCTTTTTTTGGCAAAACAGGCTTGTGCGGTGCTTTGTTTTTCTGGTATGTTGTTGCACTTGCCATAAGAATAGCAGCTTTTAAACATAAAATTGCCCTTTATGACTGGATTTTTATTGGACTGACATTAGCGGGTGTTTTCTTTGCAAATCCGCTTGAAAGGCTTGTCGCCGGTGAACATCCTGCATTTAACAACGGTTTCCTTGGTGCCGTAATAGAAGGACTTGTTGAATTAATTGAGGTTGTTTCAAATTATCTTTCTAATACCGTAAGTTTTTTGCGTGTCGGTGCTTTTGCCCTGGCACACGTTGTTTTGGGTTATATTATTTTTGAAATGAACAAACTGCTTGGCGGTGTTGGTGGTCTTGCTGTTGTAATAATCGGCAATGTTGTAGTTATTGTTCTGGAAGGCATGATTGTTGCAATTCAGGTTTTGCGTTTGCAGTACTATGAGTTTTTCTCAAAGTTCTTCAACGAAACCGGTGTGGAATTCAAGCCTTTCCGGTTCGAATATAAAGGAAATTAAGGCATCAATAAAATTTTTTTAGTGGTGCCGTGAGTTTTTAGCTGTTAAGATAAAATCTGCTGAAAAGATGCATGTTTTATCTGCTCTAAGTTTGCGTTGCAGACTTTAGTATTTACTGCACATTCTCATTCTTTACGGATGTGTATAAAAAGCCTGCGGAAAAATATTCTGCTGGCTTTTTATGGGAGATTATATGAAAAAGAAGATTTTTCTTGTTTTGTTGATGGTTCTTGCTGGTGCAATGTTGTTTGCTGAGGGAGAAATCGCTGCTGCTGATACTTCTTCGCTTAAGTATTTTGCTGCTGCAGCTGCTGTTGGGCTTGCATGTATAGGTGGTGGTCTTGCTGTCGGCAAAATTGGTTCTGCTGCAATGGGCGCTATGGCCGAAAATGCAGAACTTTCTGGTAAAGCCCTGCCTTTTGTTGGTCTTGCTGAAGGTATCTGTCTTTGGGGCTTTCTTGTTGCTTTGCTTATTATTGTTATGTAAGGAATTTGATTGTGCAGTATTTTGTTATCGGTGAACGGGAACTTGTTCTGGCATTTTCGCTTGTTGGTGTAAAAGGCGCTGTTGCGATGAACCGTGCAGAAGCACTTGATGCTTTTAACCGCATTACGGGAAAAGGCGACGCTGTTTCTGGTGTGCCGATAACAGAAGAACGGGCAAAAATCTTGATAATCACAGAAGATGTTTCTGTAATGATCGAAGAAGAAGTAACATCATGGCAGCTTTCTGGTGAATATCCGCTTATTGTAGAGATTCCTGGCATTAACGGCCATATTCAAGGTAAAAAATCTCTAACTGAAACAATCCGTGAAGCTGTCGGAATTTCAGTCTGATATCTCTGAATTTGTTCCGGAGATATTCTTAATATGAAGAATCTTAAAAACATGAAAATTTGAAAGAATGTTTCTGAAAATTTTTCGTTTTTGAGATGCTTCTGAATTAATGCTTGTCAGATATTTTTGTTTGCTTAAAAATCTGCCTTGCTTTTTATTTGTGCAAAGATTCAATGTTTTGTGTTTCGCAGAAAATATCTTGCGGATATTGGCAAAACAGATGAAATCATGCAGCAGACCCTTTTAAACAACATTCTTGCTGCTCTGCTGCGATGTTGTTTCTTGCAGATTAATTTGAAATTATTTTTCAAATTGAGTCTGCTTATTGATGCAGCTGAAAACATTTTCAGGTGTTCACTAAAGAGAGAAAAATTATGGAAGAATTTCGTTCAACTGAAATCCTTGATAAAGAGATACAGGATGACGCACGCCGGAAGGCAGAAAAGCTTTTAAAGCGCGCAGAAATTGATGGACAGAAGATTTTAGACGATGTAAAAATCCGCATAGAGAATACAGCCAAAGAAAAACAGGCTATGTATGCAGCCCGCACAGAAGCTCTAAAAAACGATTTGGATGCAGCTCTGCCTCTTGAAAAAGAGCGTTTTCTTGTATCTTTTATAGATTCAGCAATTATTCAGGCAATAGAACAATATGTTTCAAATTTGAATGATTCTAAAAAAATTGAACTTCTGGAGAAATTGCTTGTCAGATATGCACCTGCTTTGAGTGATAAACAATTTTCAGTTCAGTTTCATGGTTTTAAACAGGCTGAACTTGAAAAGCTGCTTAAAAAGCATTTAGGTGCATCTGGGGCTGGTTCTTTTTATGCATTGAATGATATTGCTGCTGCAGAACAGAATGTTAAGTTTGGTATGATTCTTGAAAGTGCTGACAGAACGGTTCGATGCCGTGTAACAATAAACGAGCTTGTTTCAGAACTTGTTGATACTAATCGTTTTGAACTTGCTGAAGCTCTTTTGGGTGGGAGAGTTGTTCAATGATTGAAGGTAGAATTACTCGAATTTCTGGTCCGATTGTTTATGCCGAAGGTTTGGACGGCTGCGGATTGTATGATGTTGTTGATGTTGGAAATACAAAACTTATCGGCGAAATAATACGTCTGAAAAAAGGTGTTGCAACAATTCAGGTTTATGAAGATGACACCGGTATGAAAATCGGCGAAAAAGTTGTAAGCAATGGAAGACCTCTTGCATTGCGCCTTGGACCTGGCTTGATTGGCAAAATTTATGATGGTATTCAGCGTCCGCTTGAAAATATGTATAACGAAACAGGTGCATTCCTGCTTCCTGGTCAGCGGAGCGCTCCTCTTGATGAAAATAAAAAGTTTCATTTTGTGCCGGTCTTGGAAAGCGGAAGTGAAATTCATGCAGGTGCTGTTCTTGGAACTGTTCAGGAAACAGCTTCTGTACTTCATAAAATTATGGTTCCACCTTCAATTTCCGGAAAAAAACTTCTGAAGATTTGTCCAGAAGGTGAATACACAATTTGTGACGTTGTTGCAGAAACTGAACTTGGTGAAAAAATCGAAATGTCGCAATATTGGCCGGTAAGAAAACCTCGTCCGTATGCAGAAAAACTTACGGTTTCGGAACCTCTTATGACAGGTCAGCGTGTAATTGATGTGTTTTTTCCTCTTTCAAAAGGTGGAACAGCTGCAATTCCAGGCGGATTTGGAACAGGTAAAACGATGACCCAGCATGCCATTGCAAAATGGTGTGATGCAGATGTAATTGTTTATATCGGCTGCGGCGAACGCGGAAACGAAATGACAGATGTTTTGACAGAGTTTCCGACTTTGATTGACCCTCGAACAGGCCGTTCTCTTATGGAGCGTACAATTCTTATTGCAAATACATCGAATATGCCGGTTGCGGCCCGTGAAGTTTCGCTTTATTCAGGTATTACTCTTGCTGAATATTACAGAGATATGGGCATGGCTGTTGCAATCATGGCAGATTCAACAAGCCGCTGGGCAGAAGCTTTGCGTGAACTTTCCGGACGTATGGAAGAAATGCCTGCAGAAGAAGGTTTCCCTGCATATCTTCCAACAAGGCTTGCTGAATTTTATGAAAGGGCTGGTCGTGTCAATGCACTGTGCGGCAAAGAAGGTTCTGTTTCTGTTATCGGTGCTGTTTCTCCTCCAGGCGGCGACTTTTCTGAACCTGTTACACAACATACAAAACGGTTTATTCGCTGTTTCTGGGCGCTTGACCGCGAACTTGCAAATGCCCGCCATTATCCGGCTATCGGCTGGATTGAGTCTTATTCGGAATATGCTTCTGAAGTTAGGGACTGGTGGAACCGTCTTGACCCGCGCTGGAGCGAAGTGCGTCAGAATGCGCTTGATCTTTTGAAACGTGAACAGCGGCTTCAGCAGATTGTAAGGCTTATTGGTGCAGATGCTTTGCCGGATGCAGACCGTCTGGTTTTGATTATTGCAGAAATGATTAAAAACGGATTTTTGCAGCAGAGTGCATTTGATGAAATTGATGTTTATTCTGTGCCGGAAAAGCAGATTATGATTTTGTCGCTGATAATGCAGTTTTATGCAAGAGCCTTGCAGGTTATTAATGATGGTGCGCCTCTTGCAAAAATTTCTGCACTTACTGTTCGTGAAGAAATTGTGCGAATAAAAACAGCAGTGCCAAACGATAAACTTGATCAGATTGGTGTTGTTTCGCAGCATATGTCAGAACAATTTGAGGATCTTGAAAAGTTGTACCGAAAGGTGGATGTGCGATGAAAGGAATAGAATATCGTGGCGTTAAGTCTGTAGACGGACCAATTGTTGTGGTTAAACGAACAGGCGACGTTTTTTATAGTGAAATTGTAGCTGTGCGCGACCGCTATGGCGAAAAACGAACAGGCCGTGTTATTGATGTTTCTGAAGATTTTGCAGTTGTGCAGATTTTTGGTTCTACAAGCGGCATCGATCTTGAAAACACTACAGTTGAATTTCTTGAAACTCCAATGGAGCTGCGCGTAAGCGAAGGTCTGCTTGGAAGAATTTTCAATGGATTAGGTCAGCCTATTGATGGATATCCTGAGATTATTTCATCTAGAAAAATCAACGTAAACGGTTATCCGATAAATCCTTTTGCACGTGTTTATCCTAGAGATTTTATTCAGACTGGAATAAGTGCCATTGATGGAATGAACACATTGATTCGCGGTCAGAAACTTCCGATTTTTTCCGGTAACGGTCTTCCGCATAATAAACTTGCTGCTCAAATCATCAGACAGGCACAGATTCGCAATTCAGATGAAAATTTCGTAATGGTTTTTGCCGGAATGGGTATTAAATATGACGTTGCCCGTTTCTTCATTGACACATTTGAACAGTCTGGTGTTTTGTCAAAGGTTGTCATGTTTCAGTCTTTGGCAGATGCGCCTTCAATTGAGCGAATTATTACACCGCGCTGTGCGTTGACAGCAGCTGAATATCTTGCATACGAAAAAGGAATGCATGTTCTGGTTGTTATGACAGATATGACAAACTATTGCGAAGCTTTGCGCGAAATTTCTACGACCCGAGGTGAAGTTCCGGGACGAAAAGGTTATCCGGGTTACCTTTATTCAGATTTGGCTGAACTTTATGAACGTGCTGGAAAAATCAAAGGTTCTAAAGGTTCAATTACGCAGATTCCAATTCTGACAATGCCAAACGATGATATTTCTCATCCGATTCCTGATTTGACAGGATATATTACAGAAGGTCAGATTGTTCTTGACCGTGAACTTTCGCAGAAAGGCGCATATCCGCCTGTTGCAGGTCTTCCAAGTCTTAGCCGCCTTATGAAAGACGGAATCGGCGGCGAAATGACACGTGAAGATCATAAAGATGTTTCAAGCCAGCTTTTTGCAGCATATTCAAAAGTAAAGACAATCAGAAATCTTGCTTCAATTATTGGCGAAGAAGAATTGTCTGAATCAGACAGAATGTATCTGCGTTTTGGCGAAGAATTTGAAGAAAAGTTTCTTACTCAAGGTGAATTTGAAAACCGCACGATTGAAGAAACTCTTGATATCGGCTGGCAGGTTCTTGCTCTGCTGCCAAGAGATGAACTTTATCGTATTAAACCTGAATTCATTGAGAAGTATATGCCTGCTTCTGCTAAGAATGAAGTATCGGAATAGTGTATGGCAAGATTAAATATTGCACCTACAAAATCAAATTTGCTTTCTATAAAAGAACAGCTGCGTTCTGCTCAGGATGGGTATGAACTTCTTGAACAGAAGCGTGAGATTCTTGTAATGGAACTTATGTACATGGTTGAGCAGGTCAAAATGCTTGAAGCTGATATTGAAAAAGTTATAAAGCGTGCATATCCTGCTTTGAAAAATATGCTCATGTCCATGGGTGCATCACGTGTAGAACAGGTAGGAAGCGTTGTAAATTATAATTTTGATTTTATTGAAAAAACAACGACTCTTGCCGGAATGGAATTTCCTTCACTTGAAGTATCTTTGCCGAAGCGTGAATTATTCTATTCCTTTTTAGATTCTTATGCAGAATCCGATAAAGTTATGGTAGAGTTCTTTGAACTTTTAAAGCTTCTTACAGAAATGGCTTCAATCCGCACTATTGTCTGGCGTCTTGCTGGAGAAGTAAAAAAGACGCAGCGTCGTGTAAATGCTCTGGATAAAATGGTCATTCCGCAGACGGGCGAAACAAAAGTGTATATTGAAAGTGTGCTTGAAGAACGCGAAAGAGAAAACATTTTTGTTTTGAAAACGCTGAAAGCAAAACAGGAGGGTGAAGAAAAATGATGAAATCATCTTTAGTTCAAAAAATATTAGTTGTTGTAAACAGTTCCGAAGCCTCAATTCAATCTGTAAAATATGCAGTGCTTTTGGCTAAAATTTACCGCTGCAATATAAAAGTTATTTATGTCGTTGATACAGCTACAATTACAAAACTGACCCTTACAAGACTTTTTGTAAAAGATGAAAGTGAAGATTACAGATTAAAGCTTATAGAAGATGGAAACCGCTATTTAAAACACTCGGAAGAGATTTGTGCAGCAAAGGGCATTAAGATTCAGACTGAAATGCGTTATGGTTCTATATGTGCAGAAGTTATAGCGGCGGCAGATGATATGAAAGCTGACATGATTTTGCTCGGTGCATTTGAAAAAACTGGCGAAGATCCGAGAGATATTATCTGTTCATCATATCGCCAGATAATTGTAAAAGCGCATTGCAATGTTCTTGTTGTAAAAGAGCCGGCGATTGAAAAACTTTTTAAAATGGCTTAAAACATAAAGGTATTTTTTTAATTTTATATATAAAAAGGGAAATATATGAGAACTTTATTGCTTCATTTTTTTGATAAGACAAATAGAAAACATTCTGATATTTTGCAGAATCTTGCTAAAGGCGCAGAATCAAACGGAAACGAAGTAACTGTTTTTGATGCTTCTCATGACAGTGTTGAATCGCTTCATCTTGCTTATTACGAATATATTGCAGTAGCTGTAACTTCACCTCAGTTTATTGGTGCAAAATTTCCAAAAAAACTTACTGAAATTTTGGAAACAGCTGGCAGTGTTGACGGCAAAAAAGGATGTGTTGTTGTCGTAAAATCAGGTTTGTCTTCAAATAAAATGGCTCATGTCGTAATGAAAGACCTGGAATCTCGTGGAATGGTACTTGATTATTTTGATGTAATCGAAAATGTTGACCATTCTGTTGCTGTTGGAAAAAAAATTGGCTGATTTTTTTCTGGACGATTGTTATAAAATATTAGGGGTGGAGCAGACAGCTTCCATTGCAGAAATAAAAACTGCTTTCAGACGGAAAGCAAAATTGCTTCACCCTGACTTGTCAAAAGAAAACAGCAAAAATACAAAAGAATTTCAAACAATCTTAAAAGCATATCAGTCTCTTTTAGCTGCACGCGAACGTTCTGTTTTAGACGAAGCGTATATGTCTCGCTATTCAAGAAAATCAAATTCAGAAGAATCTTTTGATTACCGGCGCTGGCTTATGGAACGCACCGATGAAGAAAGCCGCTGCAAGCTAATATTTTTTGATTTGATGCATAATCGCGAAGATGATGCTGTTGAAGAATATAAAAAAGTTTCTGTCAGTCGTGTGGATTTTTCACTTTCGCGCTGGTTTACAAGAGAAGATTTTATGGACTTCGGTTTTATTCTTGCTGAAGAGCTTATTTTCAGGGAAGAGTTTTATGAAGCCTATTTGCTTTTAGCTCAGATAATCCGCATGGAATATTCTTATTCATATTTCCGACATTTTTTTCCGGAAGTTATGGATTTAATGCGCAATTTGATAAGGACAAAGCTTGCAGGAACTGTTAGCGATGAACTTGCACTTGATGCATGGGAAGATGCGCTTGATTTGGGTTTTGGCAAAAAAGATGAGGCATATATTCTGCGGTTAATGGCAGAAGCGTATGACCGGCTTGGAGACACTGCTACTGCTGAATTGTGCTTAAAAAAAGCATTGCAGATGGATTCATCTCTTTCTGTGTCTGCACGTTTCAGACGAAAATATGCATGTTGATTTGCACATACTGAAGTATGTTTTTTGTTTTGCGTTGCAGGCGTTGATTCTTGTCTTTCAATGAATTAAAATGTTGAAGTTAAGGAATTTTTGAAGACTTCAGTTTTAGAAAATATTTTGAATTTATAAGGCGCTGTTCAATAAGGTTGCAGTACAATGTTCAGGCTTGTTAAAGTCATTTGCCTGCAAATTGCCAGATATTGGAATAAATCCAGCATAAAACATTTTTGACACACCTTTAATGATATCGAGGGGTTTATGATTCGCTTAAAAAATGAAAAGCAAATTAACGGCATAAGAAAATCATGTCAGCTGCTTGCAGAAATGTATAAACATGTTATTCCGCTTGTGCAGGCTGGAATGAGTACGTATGAAATTGACGAACTTTGCCGTGAATTTATTGTCCGCCACGGTGGAAAACCTGCATGGTATGCAGAAGATTTTCCTGGTGCTGCATGTATTTCTGTAAATGATGAAGTTATTCATGGAATTCCATCAAAAAAGCGCAAAATCGAAAACGGAGATATTGTTTCGCTTGATGTTGGAATTGATTTAGATGGTTATATAAGTGATTCTGCGCATACTGTAAAAGTTGGAAAAGTTTCTCCTGCAGCGGACAAACTTATTGCTGTTACAAAAGAATGTCTTGAAGCTGGCATTGCTGCATGCAAAGTAGGAAACCGCATTGGAGACATTTCGCGTGCAGTGTATGATATTGCCTCAAAAGCCGGTTTTGGTGTCGTTTATGAATATTGCGGTCATGGTGTCGGATTAAGCGTTCATGAAGATCCAAGTATTCCAAATGTTCCTGAAAGAGGTCCAAATCCACGCATTCAGGCGGGCATGGTGCTTGCCATTGAACCGATGATTAATATTGGAACAGATGACGTGCTTCTTGAAGATGATGACTGGACGGTTATTACTGCAGATGGTTCTCTTTCTGCTCATGAAGAACATACTGTTGCTGTATTTGCAGACCATACGGAAATTCTTACAAAAATGGACTGAAACAAAAAACGGGTCAAAAGTAAAACAGTTTTGACCCGTTCCCTGTTTTAAAAAGCACAAAAATGATTCTTGTATTTGGATTGTCTTAAAAATCAATTAAAATTAAGTAAAATAACAAAATTTTATAAAAAAATATGTAAACAATTTTCACATTCAGTGTTTTTATGAGTATATTCAATTAGTGAAGCTATCCGTTTATCAGAATAAAGTTTTATGTTTCTGGTGAATGATTCATGATTGAATGTTAAGAAGCTAAAAACTATTTAATTTTTTAGAATCTTTTTTAATTCATTTGGAGGTTTTCTAATAATGAAACAATTCGTTAAAAATTGCCTTTTTTGTGTGCTTGCATGTATCGCCTGTATTGGAGTTTTTACACTGTCTTGCGCTGCAAAACCGACTGATGCAAATACTGCTTTTGCAGAGACAAAAAAAACACCACCAGCAAAAACAACTGCTGGTTCTACCGTAAAAATCCCTAAAGATGCACTTTCTGTTGTAGAAGCAATGCAGACTGTTTTCCGGTCTGTTTCAGATGGTGTTTTGCCTGCTGTTGTAGAACTTGATGTAACAGAAACAAAAACACGTCAGGTAAATCCTTTTGAAGATTTTCCTTTTTTCTTCTTTAACCAGAATGGAAACGGTGAAGAAGAGGAATATGAGCAGCAGGGGCTTGGTTCTGGTGTAATCGTTAGAAAAACTGGAAAGACTTTTTATGTTCTGACAAATAACCATGTTGCAGGTGCTGCAAAAGAAATTTCTGTAAAACTTAGTGATGGACGCACTTTCAAAGGCAAACTTGTCGGTGCAGATGAACGTAAGGACATTGCACTTGTTTCATTTGAAAGCGATGATTCGTCAATTGTTGTTGCTTCTCTTGGTGATTCAGATTCTGTCCGCCAGGGTGATATTTGTTTTGCAATGGGAACTCCGCTTGGATATTATTCATCTGTAACACAGGGAATTGTCAGTGCAACTGGCAGAAGCGGCAACGGAATCGGCAACATCAGTGATTTTATTCAGACTGATGCAGCAATTAACCAGGGAAACTCTGGTGGTCCGCTTGTAAACATTAACGGAGAAGTAATTGGAATTAATACATGGATTGCTTCTCAGTCTGGCGGTTCACAAGGTTTGGGTTTTGCAATTCCAATTAACAACATCAAAAAAGCAATTGATTCATTCATTTCTGGTGGAAAAATTACATATGGCTGGATGGGCATTACATTAATTGATGTTGAAGAGTCTTACAAGGAAGAGCTTAAAGTAAAAGGTAAAGATGGTGCGCTTGTTGCACAGATTTTCCTTGATTCGCCTGCTTCAAAAGCTGGTGTTCATGCCGGAGACTACATTATTTCGCTTAACGGTAAACCTGTAAAAACAAGTGATCAGCTTGTACGCGAAGTTGGTGATATTTCTGCCGGTGAATCTGCTGTATTTGTTGTTTTGCGCAACGGCAAAGAAGTAACACTTAAAGCAAAAGTTGAAGAGCGTAAAGACGAAACAGTAAGCAACAATTCAAAACTTTGGCCGGGCTTTACAGCTGTTCCGCTGACTCAAGATGTTAGAAAACAGCTCAAGCTTGAAGACAAGGTTAAAGGTGTACTTGTTGTTAATATCGTGCCAAAATCTCCTGCAGCAATTTTGAGTTTGCGCAATGGCGATGTTGTTACGGCAGTAAACGGCAAAGATGTAAAGAATGTTACAGAATTCTTTGATGCTGTTTCTGATACTTCACAAAAAGATATTTGGTTTGATGTAATGAGAGAAGGTCACAAAATCTCAACAGCTAAATATCATAAATAAATCTGAAAAATCTTTTTAAGATTTCTTGAGGTAAAAGTCCTGCAGGTTTTGTCTTTCCCTAAACCTGCAGGACGATTTTTTTCTGTCTTTATTTTTCAATTCTTAGAAACTATGAAATTAACTGGCAATAAAACTTTTATATATATTGTATCGCTTTTTTGCTGTGCGTTTTTGCTGTTCGGTTTGACTGGCTGTGGCGGCGGGGGCGGTGGAAGCAGCATTGATATTGGACACTATTTTTTGGTACAGGCTGGCTTTGACGGCACGACATGGAAAACGTCTGATGGAACAAGAACATTGTCTTTTGATGGTTCCGCATGGACTATGATTATAGGTGGAGTCAATTATCTTGATTCCATTGGTGCATCAAATTCAACTTATACAAAACAGGATAATGACCACTACATAATGAAGGCAATAATTTCTGGCAGTGCAGTTGATTTGTTTGCTATAGAAGTTCTTTCATCTTCAAAGTTGAAGATTACTGAAAAATATGGCGGTTCTGCATCATTTGTGTTTGAAAAGCAATAAGTCATTTCTAAAATTGTAAGTTTTAGAAATGACTTGATAGATATCTGTATTTTTTAATATAAAAGTAGTCTTCTTTTTGAAAAAAAAGACCGCACTTCAAAAGTTTGTGTGAAGTGCGGCCTTTTTATTTAGGTGTTAATGCAAAACCCAAAAACGGCGAAGTCAAGACCTTGAGCGGAACGTGCCTTGACTCGGCGTATTGCTAAAAAAATTGAGTATCGAACAGAAGTTTATTGATGTGCAATTCCACGCATCTGCTCAAGATTTTTGTAGCCTTTACGCTTCATAAAATCATTTAAACCGTCAATACATTCAATCATCGTAAAAGGATTTGCAAAAGTGTTTGTGCCGACTTCTACAGCAGAAGCACCACACATAACAAATTCTACAACGTCTTCCCATTTTTCAATGCCACCGATTGCAATAATCGGCACACGCTCTGCTTCTGGCAGTTTGTTAATTTCTTCGTAAAGTTCGTAAATCAAGCGCATTGCAATCGGCCGCACGGCAGGACCGCCAAAACCAGCCTTAACCTTGTCAAATACAGGAACGCCACGTTCAATATCGATTGCAACACCCTGAAATGAATTGCACAAACTTATGCCGTCTGCACCGCTTTTTATGCACTGCATTGCAACATTCAATAAGTCTGGTGACTGTGGTGTAAGTTTTACAAGAAGCGGTTTTTTTGTTACTGCCCTTACTGCAGAAACAGCCTGGTTTGCAAGCGCACAGGTCATGCCAAAAGATGCACCGCCTGCTGCAACATTTGGACATGAAATATTAAGCTCGATAATCGGAACTTCAGTTTTGTCGAGGAGCTTTGCGCCTTCGGTGTAACTTTCAAGAGAAGAACCTGAAAGGTTTGCAATTGTAACTGGCTTTAATTTCAACATTTCGGGCAGTTCATGTTCTATAAAGTGCGGAATGCCTGGGTTCTGCAGTCCTATTGAATTCATAAGACCAGAAGGTGTTTCCCATAATCTAATGCCGCTGTTGCCTTGCCGCGGTTCAAGTGTAAGACCTTTTGAAGCAATGCCGCCAAGCCGGTTTACGTCAAAGACAGGTGCATATTCTGTTCCAAAGCCGAATGTGCCTGAACTGCCGATGAGCGGGTTGTTTAATTTTACGCCTTTTATTGTTACAGACATGTCCGGTTCTTCGGTTAAAGGTGCATTGCATTTTTGTTTTTTTGCACTGAATGAATCTGCAAATTGTGGAAATTTAATAATGCGGCTGTCAAAAACAGGACCGTCTTTGCAGCAGCGCTTGTTGCCTTCTGTTGTGTCGATGGTACAGCCAAGACAAACACCCATGCCGCAGGCCATTCTTGCTTCCATGCTGAGCCAGCAGATAATGCCGGCTTCTTCTGCAATTTTTTTTACATAAGCAAGCATTGGGGCAGGACCGCATGCATAAACTGCCGAATAATTGTTTTCTTTGAGGGTTTCTGCTGTAAGTGCTGCCGGCAGCATGCCATGCACACCAACGCTGCCGTCATCTGTTGTAATTACAAGTTTTTCCGGTTTTATGTTTTCAAGACCATAACTGCCGCTTTTAAATGAAGCGTAAAAGTCGTATGTTTTATCTTTTAAAGATTCTGCAAAACCAGCAACTGGTGCAACACCGATGCCACCGCCCACGATTAAAGCTTTGCCTTTTTCTGGTTTGGCAAAAACATTGCCGAGCGGTCCTAAAATGCTTATCTGGTCATTTTTATTGAGTGTACAAAGTTCTTTTGTGCCTTTGCCTTTTACAAGAATTAAAAAAGTAATTTCTACAAAACCATTTTTTTGTTCTGCATGAAAAACACTTATAGGACGTCCAAGCAGAGTGTCGCTTTTTATTGCATGAAGCATATAAAACTGACCTGGCTGTGGTTTTCTTTCGCCTTTTACATCAAGAACAAGCGCATAAACACTTTTTTGAGGAAAAGCGCCTTCTACAGGAGTGCAGGAAACTACAGTACCTTTTGCAAATTCCGGATAGGCAACGTTATTACAGTCATAAATCTTTCCCATAGAAAATCTCCTTGGACAAATAAAAATCAAAAATGAACTACAGAAATTATTCAAAACGGAACTTAAAAATAATAGAAGCTTTGTTTTTCACATTTGAAATTTCAGCTTTTGTTACATTAAAAGTCCCTGTTTGAATATACACAAAATAAGGCAAATTTTAAACAGATAAAGAACATTTAAGTCATTTTTTTTGCGATTATAGAGGGCTGTCTGATTGAAGTCAACGAAAAAAATTGATTGGCAGAAAGATTTTAAAATATTGATTATCGCATCGGAATTTTTGGTTTGTGCTGTATTTTTTTGCGTTTGTTTTTTAAGCAAAAAACTTGCTGCAAAAAAAATGCAGGATTGTAAAGAAAACGGAACTTTAAAATAAAAAGGGCATTTCTAAAGATTAAAATCTATAGAAATGCCCTTGAATGTGCAGTTAAAATTGCAGTTTATGCTTTATTTTGCAACACGTTCTGCAATACGGTCAATAAATTCCCATGAGTTAAGAATTTCTTTTGGAGCAGGGTCAGCAAGTGCTTTTAAATCACCTGTCATGATTCCGTCTTCAATAAGGCCTAGTGTTGCATTTTCAAGTTTGTGTGCAAAATCAATAAGTTCTGGAAGCTGGTCTAATTCACCGCGTTTTGCAAGTGCACCCGTCCATGCAAAAATGAGTGCAACAGGGTTTGTTGATGTTTTTTCGCCTTTAAGGTAGCGGTAATAATGGCGCTGAACTGTACCATGTGCGGCTTCGTATTCAAAATTGCCATCTGGAGAAACAAGCACGCTTGTCATCATAGAAAGACTGCCGCTTGCAGAAGCAACCATGTCGCTCATAACGTCCCCGTCATAGTTTTTGCATGCCCAGAGGATGCCGCCTTCGTGTTTCATTACACGGGCAACAACATCATCAATGAGCGTATAAAAATATGTCAAGCCGGAAGCTTCAAAATCTTTTTTGAATTCAGCATCAAATATTTTCTGAAAAATTTCCTTGAAGCGACCGTCGTAAGTTTTGCTGATTGTATCTTTTGTTGCAAACCAGACATCAACTTTTTCATCAAGTGCATATCTGAAACAGCATCGTGCAAAACTTTCTATAGATTTGTCTAAGTTGTGAATTCCCTGAATGATTCCGGGACCTTTCATCTGCATGATTGTTTTGCGTGTTTCTTTGCCGTTTGCGTCTGTAAAAACAAGTTCAGCTTTTCCAGGTCCATCAACATACATTTCGCAGTTTTTATAAACATCGCCGTATGCGTGGCGTCCCATAATAAAAGGCTTTTTCCAGCTTTTTACAGCAGGCTTTACGTTTTTTACGATGATTGGCTTTCTGAAAACTGTGCCGTCAAGTTCTGCACGGATAATGCCGTTTGGACTTGGTGTAAGCTGTTTGAGCTTATATTCTTCCATGCGGGCTGCATTTGATGTAATTGTGGCGCATTTTACACCGACGCCAAATTTTTTAATTGCTGCAGCTGCTTCGTATGTAATTTTATCATCTGAATCATCACGTGCTTTTAGACCAAGATCATAATATTCTGTTTTTAAATCGATAAAAGGTTCCAAAAGTTTTTCTTTGATTACAGCCCACAATACGCGGGTCATTTCGTCACCGTCGAGTTCAACAATCGGTGTTTTCATTTGAATTTTAGACATTTCTACCTCGCAAGAACGCATAAGTAAAACACTGAAAATAAAAATTTTCAGTGCCTTCTATAATAAAAGAAGATAACACAAAATTGAGTGCATTTTCAACAATGAAGGCAAAAAGAAGATATAAAAATCAGTTTTTCCTGTGCAGCAGTGCGTGTCTTGACTTTGGTGGGATATTAATGTTATTTTCTATAGACTAGTTTAAATTTAAAAGGATGGAAATTTATGCCGTTGTTGTCAGTGTTGCAGACAGCCCCAGCTCAAGGTGGAGCTGCTACTTTATTTTCTCTGCTTCCAATTGTTTTAGTTTTTATCATTATGTATTTTCTTATTCTTCGTCCGCAGAATAAGAAACAGAAAGAAACAGAAAAAATGATTGCAGCTCTTAAAAAGGGTGATAAAGTTATAACAATCGGTGGAATTCATGGTGTTGTATCTTCAACAAAAGAAAAAACCATTATTGTAAAAGTTGATGATAATACAAAAATTGAATTCACACGTTCTGCTATTGCTTCAGTTATTGTTGATGAAAAAGCAAAAGACAAAGCTGAAAAAATTACAAAAGCAGAAAAAGAAGAATCAGATTCTTCAGACAAAGAATAAATGCGTTTTTGAACGTGTTTAATGTTCATGTAGACTGTCTTCAAATGCATTGCTGTTTTTGAAGATTATTGGAAAAGCTTTGCTTTTCCTGTGAGTTTTAAAAGTCTTTTAAATAAAAACTCGCACATAAATAATTTAAGGCAAACTTTTAAAGATTAGTTTTTAGAAGTCCTTATATAAGTTTTGGAGAAAAAAGAGTATGAGCAAACGTAACCGTTTTTTCATTATTCTTGTGGTCCTTGTTATTTGTTTTGCCTTCCTTTGGCCGTCAATTGCGTGGTATTTCCTTACCCCAAAAGATGCTCAGACTTTGGCACTAGGTTCACTTGAAAAAATCAAAGATTATTCGCGCATCATGGCTACACAGGATGTTGCAACTTTGTCTGCTGCAGCCCGCACAAACAGTGCAGCTGAGCTTCCTGAGTCATTCAGCTACTTGAAAGCTGAAGCTAAGAAGAATTGCAAGCTTTATAACAAGCCTGCTCCAGAAGTTTGGACTTATGGCAGTGTTTTAGGTTCTTTCACTTCACAGGATGAATTGTCTTCTGTAATTGAAAAGAAATATCGTGATGAAGTTTTGAAAAACAAAAACCGTTATTCACGTTCTGTAAAACTTGGTCTTGACTTGTCTGGCGGTATGAGCGTTATCGTAAAAGCTGATCTTGAATCTGTTGTTGCTTCACAGAAAGAGCTTGGACTTGATAATGAGCAGACTGTAAAAGAAGATGCAATGGCTCAGGCTATTGATACTTTGAAAGGTCGCATCGACCGTTTCGGTTTGACAGAGCCTGTTATCAGAAAACAGGGCGAAGACCGTATTTATATTGAAGTTCCTGGTGCTGCAGATGCAGAAAGCATCAACTCAATCATCATGGGTAAAGGTATTTTGAACTTCCGTTATGTTGATACAGAAGCAACAAACGCTTTTATGGCTTTTTATACAGCAAATCCTGGCCGTGTATTTGATGCAAACGGCAACCTTCTTGATCCGTCTTTAGTTCCAGAAGGAAAAGAAGTAATTGGAAATTATACAAAAGACTCTTATGGTCTTGATGAACGCATCGGTTATATTGTTGTTGAAAAAGAACCTGTTCTTGATGGCAAATATATCAAATCAGCTGATATCAGCAGCGACCGTGTAGGAAAACCACAGGTTTGCTTTACACTTGATTCTGAAGGTGCTGCAATTTTTGGTGCTTTTACAGCTGCACATGTTAACGAAAGCATGGCAATTGTTTCAGATAACAAAATTAAATCTTGTGCAGTTATCAATGAACCGATTCCAAATGGTCAGGTTGCAATCAGCGGCTTTGGCTACGAAGAAGCACAGAACTTGAAAAAAGTTCTTCAGACAGCATGGCTTTCTGTTCCACTTGAAATTGAAAGCCAGCAGGTTATTGGTGCAGGTCTCGGTGATGCTGCAATTCAGCAGGGTCAAAAGGCTCTTATTATTGGTCTTGTAGCTGTTCTTGTGTTCATGATTATCTGGTATCTTGGTGCCGGAATTAATGCTGTTGTTGCACAGATTTTGAACCTGTTCATTATGTTCTCTGTTCTGTCTGCATTAGGTTTGACACTTACATTGTCAAGCATTGCCGGTATGGTTTTGACAATCGGTATGGCAGTTGATGCTAACGTTATTATTTTTGAACGCATTAAAGAAGAGCGTGCTCTTGGAAAGAGCCGTGCAGCATCAATTGCTGCTGGTTTTGACCATGCACTTTGGGCAATTTTGGACTCTAACATCACAACATTGATTGCTGCTTTGTTCCTTTCTCAGTTGGGAACCGGCACAATTCAAGGTTTTGCTGTCAGCTTGGCAATCGGTGTTTGTTCATCTGTATTTACAGCGCTGGTTGTTTCTCATCTTATGTTTGACTTCAATACTGATGTTATGCATAAAGAGAAGATTAGTATTGGCTGGAGAGTAAAATAATGAAAAAGATTATTCATTTTAGTAAAGCATACATTCCTTGTGCAATTTTAAGTGTTGCTATTATTGCTCTTGGTATTGTTTCAGTATTTACTCGCGGAATCAATTTTGGCATTGATTTCAAACCTGGTTTGATTCAGGAAGTTCGTATTGTTCCACCTGTTATAAGCATGACTTATGAAGGTGCTGCAAATGTCAGTGTAGAAACATCAACATCAGGTGTAACATTTGTTATTACTGGTACTGCTGTAGAAAACGACACAATCAATTTTTATTATGGTCAGTATCCGACTGTTGAGCAGATGGTTGCTGCAATTAATACAATTGACGGTGTAACTGCAAAAGCTTTGGTTGCAGGTTCAGAATCTGCTATCGGCATGTTTACGAACTCAGAAGTTTCTTCTGTGCTTTCAAAAACTGCATTCAGTTTGTTTAGAGCTGCAGAAAACGAAATTGCAACTGTTGACCAGGTTCGTGATGCATTGTCTGGCTTGAGTGACATTTCTGTAAAAGTTTCTGGTACAGGTTCAGATGTTTCTTTCCAGATTCGTGCCGGTGATGACGGTACAGATAAAGAAATCCGAAATCTTCGCAAAACACAGATTTATAAAGCATTGTCTGACAAATTCGGCAGCGAAAACATTGCTGTTATTAAGACAGACTTTATCGGTTCAACCTTTTCAAAAGGTTTGGTCAGCGGTTCTATTATTCTTGTTGCTTTGACACTTGCTTTGATTTGTTTATATGCTGCAATTCGATTTAAGTGGGACCTTGCAATTGCTGCTGTTCTTGCAATTATTCACGATGCTTTGATTATGGTTTCATTTGTTACTTTTACACAGATGGAATTCTCTTCAATTACAATTGCAGCAATTTTGACAATCATCGGTTATTCAATCAACGATACAGTTGTTGTTCTTGACCGCATCCGCGAAAACATTAAGATTTGCGGCTTGAAATCATTCAAAGAAATCTGGGATCTTTCTCAGTCTGAAATGCTTTCTCGTACAATTATTACAACTGTAACAACATTGCTTGCCGTTGTTTCACTTTATGTATTTACAACTGGTTCAATGAAAGACTTTGCTCTTTTGCTGTTCATCGGTATGATTTCCGGCGTTTATTCAACAATTTATATTGCTGGTGCTTTCTCAAGCCTTACACGCCGCAATTGGAAGCCATCTGATGAAATTAAACAGACTGTTTAATCCAGTTTGAAACTTTGAAAAGCCCGGAAGACTGTTCTTTCGGGCTTTTTTTTGCTATTCTTAAAAACATGAATATTGAAAGAGCTGAAATTCTGGGTTACTGCATGGGGGTTCGTCGGGCTGTTGAAACAGCGGAACTTGCATGCAGAGAAAACCCTGACAAACATATTTTTACATTAGGACCATTAATTCATAATAATTCTGCACTTGAAACTTTAGAAAAACAGGGCATTCATATTTTAAAAGAAGATGCAAGTGATTTAAATTGCAAAGAGCAGAATAATGTGGTCATTGTTCGTGCCCATGGTGTGCCGCCTTTTGTAATTGAAAATCTAAAAGGCAATGGTGTTGATGTTATTGATGCAACCTGTCCGCGTGTGCTTTCAAGCCAGAAACGGGC
The DNA here is from genome assembly GCA_045627325.1 of Treponemataceae bacterium. Classification (GTDB taxonomy): domain Bacteria; phylum Spirochaetota; class Spirochaetia; order Treponematales; family Treponemataceae; genus UBA1240. The sequence continues at coordinate 29,379 of JAZQNK010000079.1, forward strand.
AGCAGATTATGCCAGACGAGGTTATACCGTTTTTCTTGCAGGAGATAAAAATCATGGCGAAGTTGTCGGCATAAGCGGTCATGCACGTTCAAATGGTGCTGAATGCATTGTAATTGAACATAAAGAAGATGCAGAAGCTGTAGCAGTTGTGCCCGAAAAATCTGTGCTTTTAAGTCAGACAACAATCTCAAGAAATGAATATGACGCAATTGCGGCTGCATTAAAACAAAAAAATCAAAATCTTGTAGTGTTGAATACAATATGTCCTGCAACAGACGAAAGACAGAATGCGCTTGTTGAACTGTGTAAAAATGTTGATGGTGTTCTTGTAATCGGCGGAAAGCATTCTGCAAACACAAAGCGTCTTCTGCGGACTGCTTTGGAATTGTGCCGACATGCAGCATTAATTGAAACAGCTGACGAAATTCCAGAAGAGTTTTACAGGCTGAAAAATGTAGGTTTAACGGCTGGTGCTTCGACGCCAGATTTTGTAATTGAATCTGTTGAAGCAAAACTGATTGAGCATGAAATAGTATAAAAATTGAACATAAGATTTGCTGAAACTTCTGTAAGAGTAAAAACTTTGTATTGTACCTTGCCGATGTTGTTGAAAATCAGTAAAATGTAAAAATCATAAAAAAGCTGTCTGGTGCGTTTGTAAGCCGTACAGCATTTGTTAAAGAGGACGTAAATGAAAGGAATTGAACTCGAAAAAGCATACGACCCAAAATCTTTTGAGGACCGTATCTACAACGAATGGGAAAGTAAAGGTTATTTTAAACCTGCAAGTGATGAAAAATCATCGGTACACTGCAAGTGTGCAGACTGCAACAAAAAAACTAATACCTATTCTGTCGTCATTCCTCCTCCAAACGTCACTGGTGTTCTTCACATGGGACACGGCTTAAACAACACACTTCAGGACATTGTAGTTCGCTATCACCGTATGAAAGGGGACAATACTCTCTGGGTTACTGGTACAGACCATGCCGGCATTGCAACACAGAACGTTGTTGAACGCCAGCTCAAAAAAGAAGGCAAAACCCGTTATGACCTTGGCCGCGAAAAATTAGTTGAGCGTACATGGGACGTAACTCACGAGCATCATGATATTATCGTAAAGCAGCAGAAAAAGCTTGGAAACTCTACAGACTGGGAACGCGAGCGTTTTACTTATGACGAAGGACTTTCTAAAGCTGTTCGCGATGTGTTTGTTACACTTTATGAACGCGGACTTATGTATAAAGGTCAACGTCTTGTAAACTGGTGTCCGCGCTGCGGCACTGCTTTGGCTGATGATGAAGTTGACCATGAAGATACAAAAGGCGCAATGTATCACATCTATTATGAATATGCAGATGGTTCTGTAAAAATTGAAGTTGCAACAACACGTCCAGAAACATTCTTTGGTGATACAGCAGTTGCAGTAAACCCGACAGATGAACGATATACAAAGCTTGTTGGAAAAATGCTCAAGCTTCCTCTTACAGGAAAAGAGATTCCAATTATTGCAGATGATTATGTAGATAAAGAATTTGGTACAGGTATGGTAAAAATTACACCAGCCCATGACCCTAACGACTGGGAAGTAGGCAAGCGCCATAACCTTGAAGTAATCAATCTGCTTACTCCAGACGGACGCATGAATGAAAATGTTCCGGAAAAGTACCGCGGCTTAAAACCGGAAGAAGCACGCAAACTTGTTATTGAAGATTTGACAGAAGCAGGGCTTTTCAAAGAAGAAGAGCCTATGGTTCACTCTGTTGGAAAATGCTACCGCTGTAAAACAGTTGTAGAACCATATTTAAGTGACCAGTGGTTTGTAAAAATGAAGCCGATGGCAGACAAAGCTTTGGCTGCATGGAAAAATGGTGAAATTAAGTTCTTCCCGCAGAAATGGGAAAATACATATGAACAGTGGCTTGTAAATATCCGTGACTGGTGTGTAAGCCGTCAGATTTGGTGGGGACACAGAATTCCTGCATGGTATTGTGAATGTGGCGAAATGATTGTAAGTCGCGAAGACCCAGACTGTTGTCCAAAATGCGGTTCTAAAAACCTCAAGCAGGATGAAGATGTTTTGGATACATGGTTCTCATCTTGGCTGTGGCCTTTCAGTACACTTGGCTGGCCGCAAAAGACAGAAGACCTTGAAAAATTCTATCCGACAACAGCTCTTGTAACTGCTTACGATATTATCTTTTTCTGGGTTGCCCGCATGATTATGGCAGGTCTTGAATTTACAGGCAAGGCACCGTTCCATGACATTTACATTCATGGTCTTGTTCGCGATAAGCAGGGACGCAAGATGTCAAAATCTCTTGGAAACGGTATGGATCCTCTTGAGATTATAGACATGTACGGTGCCGATGCTCTTAAATTTACGCTTGGATTTATGTGTGCACAAGGTCAGGATGTTCTTATTGATAAAGATTCATTCAAGCTTGGTTCACGTTTCTGTAATAAAGTATGGAACGCAAGCCGCTATATTCTTGGAAACCTTGAAGGACGCGAGCTTATTGCGATTGACGAAAGTGCAGATGCAGACAAAGGCGCAAAGAACGGCTTGACAGAACTTGACCGCTGGATTTATTCGCGTCTTAATGATGCAGTTGCAAATATTCGTTCTGCATTTGAAAGTTACCGCTATAACGACGGTGCACAGACACTTTATGAATTTTTCTGGAATGATTTCTGTGACTGGTACGTTGAAGCTACAAAGCTTTCGTTCAGACATGGTGATGAAGACGAAAAGAATCGAGCAGTTTCTGTTTTGATGAATGTTCTTGAAGAAAGCCTCCGTCTGCTTCATCCATATCTGCCGTTTGTTACAGAAGAGATTTACAGATTCCTTCCACGCGAAATACTTGCAGAAAACCGCAAGAAATTTGCAACAGGCGACGCCAAAGAAAAAGCCGGATATTGCGGCATGCTTATAAATGCACCATATCCAGAAGTTCTTAAAGAAAGAACGTTTGAAAGTGCTGCAACCCGTTTTGCATCTTTGCAGGAACTTGTACGACAGGTTCGTGCTCTGCGTGCAGAATGTGGCATCTCTCCTGATGTAAAACTTCATGCAGCAATTCAGATTGTGCCAGGCAGTGCAGCTGAAGTTTTCAAAGAAAAAGTTGAACTCATCTGTCTTCTTGCTGGTCTTTCAAAGATTGATTTTGTTGCAGAAAAACCGGCTGCTTCAATTGGAACAGTTGGAAACGGTTTCGAAGCATTCATTATTGTTGGCGAAAACATTGACTTAGCACAGCTTAAAGCTCGTTTTACAAAAGAAATTACAACAGAATCGGCATTCGTGCAGAAAGTTGAAGCAAAGCTTAAAGGCAAATTTGTTGACCATGCACCGGCAGATGTTGTTGCAGCAGAAAGAGAAAAGCTTGCTAATACAAAGCGACGCATTGAAAAATTGACTTCTTATTTGCAGAGTTTATAATATGGAAATGAACACCGAGGCAATGCTTGCCTTAAAAGGCATTAATCTTGCGCCGTATATGCAGCTTTCAACGGCGCTAATCGGCAAGTCGCGTCATGCTGGTGGCAATATGTTCCGTCATCAGCTCGATACGATGTCTATCTTGATTGATTATGGCTATATCGACAGCGTTTTGCTTAAAGCTTCGGTGATTCATGATGTTATCGAGGATATTCCTGGTTTTGATCATGATTTGATTTTGCAGATTGAGCCAGAAGCACAGGATGTCTATAATCTGGTTCTTGAAGTTACAAAAAAAGAAGGACAGCTGAAAAGCGACTATCTTAAAGGTGTTATGCGTAACGGCAGCCAGAAAGCAAAAATCTTAAAAACTGCTGACCGAATCAGCAATATGATAAGTCTTGGCTTTGTTACAAGTCCTGAATTTATCGAGCGCTATTGTGACGAAACAGAATTTTATATCTTCCCGATTGCCCTTGAATCTAATTATGACATGTATCAGGAATTGATTCAGCTTGTAATGACAAGGCGCCGCTACCTCGAAGATTCAGGTTATCTTGATAAAAAACAATGCTAATTGAACGCCACACCAAAAACGGTGTGGCGATTTTGTTTACTTGAATTAAGTAAGAATAATTTTCAAATCTTGTGCGCAAAATCAATATGGAGTAAGTAAATGGAAATAGATTTTGTAACTTGCCCAAAATGTAAATGCAGGAACTGGGTTGATGTTCCAAATACAGAAGACAAAAGTAAATATAAATTCAGATGTGCCCGCTGCAGTTATACGATAACTCTTGGCAGCTGCGGCAAATGTAAGACAGAAAAAGCCTGGATTCAGACACAGGGAATCGATGAAAAAGGCGGGCACAGACCTGTTTACCGTTATCAATGCCGTCACTGTGGCCGCGTTGTCGGCATTATGATAGACTGAAATAAACTGGTTGAAATATTCCTTATATGGCGAGTAGTATATGAAGAAATATGTTTTTTCTGTCCTCATAACATTATTTGCTGTTTTCACGCTTATGACGTGCCGTTCTCATAATCCTGGAAAAATAGACTTTTTCTGTGATATTGAGCTGGAAACATTATCTTCTGTACTTGTGTCTCAGCTGGAACAGGCGGGATGTGAGGTTTTTGACCACATTGAAGACGGGTACATTTCTGTAATAGAAAAATCATACGGCTTGAACTGGATGGTCGATTTCTATTTTGAAGATGATGTCCTTGATGAAATCAGCATGGGTGTTGTCTGCAAGGACATGAGGAACAAGGCTGAAGGTAATGTCACCAAAATTGACCAGATTATCAGGGAACTGGGGAAACAGGGAAAAATCAAGCTTCTTTATGGCGATACTGATGTAGTTTACGAAAGCGAAGATGCATGGGGGCTGGAAACACGCGTCCATACATACAGTACTCCGGATAAGTTGATAACGGTGTCCCGGACACTTCAGAACGGACAGGTCTGGGTCCTTATTTCAGACGGTAATGACCGTTGGGTGAATAATATATAAAATTTGCATCAAAACCAAAAAGCGCCGGACTATGAACGTTATCTTGAAGCTTACTGGACTAAAAAACTGTATTATTTTGTCTGCCACACTTTGGATAGTTTCAGTATTGAAGGAAAAGATAAAGATGACTGTGATAAGCAGGATTTATATGTAGCTTTGGTTCCGCCAGATTTTAATGGCGAACAAAAATATGCAAATATTTACACAACAGATGCAGAAAAATTCTGGTCTGAATATTAAACTTATGCTTAAAGAGTAGGGAAGTGAAAAATGAAGAAAATATTTTATTCTGTTTTATGTTTGTTTATCAGTTTTTATGCATTTGCTTTTTCTTTCGATGAGAAATTTCCTGCTGATAAGAAAACAGAAACAATCGTGCAGTTCATGCTAAAAGAATGTCCTCTGGATAATGGAAGTTTTGACATTAATAAAAACTGCTGGAATAATTTCACTTATTTTTTTGAAAATAACAAAGAAGATTGGGTTATTCCGTTTTGTAAAGCATTTAATGCAGCTGAATTAAAAGATTATCGTTATTCTTTTGGTTATGCCGACTGGAAAAATCCAATTTCGCTTGCAATTCAGCAAAACAATTTTGATTTGGCAAAAGAAATAATTTCAGTTTCGCCTGAATTAATAAACAGACGCGATACAGGCGGTCAGTTTTCTGGTGCAGAACCAGTTCGTTATGCTGTTCAGACTGATAATATTGAACTGGTTCAGCTGATGCTTAAAAATATTCCTGATATTAATAAAGTTGTCTGCGCTACAGATAAAGAAGAATGGGAACTATGTTATGGAAAAAGCAATATATTAACTTATGCAAAATCGGATGATATGAAAAAATTGCTTATAAATGCGGGCTGTAAAACATATATTCCTTTTGACGGCAGTATGAAAGAAAGCCATGTAATTGATAATAATGTGAATATTCGTGATGTTCCGAATTTAACAGGAAAGAAAATAGATAAATTGAATTTTGGCACAGAAATAATTGTTCTAGGTCATGACTGCTATTCATATTGTATTGATGGTTACAGCGGACATTGGATTTATATTCAGTATGGTGATAATAAAAAAGGATATATCTGGCAAAAATATATAGATAATCATGTAAAATAGTTGGTTAGCATGAAAAGTCCAGATTTTTTGTAGAAAAAATATGGCAGAATTTGAACATGATAATCTGCAGTTTTAGCTTATGTTTATCTGCTTGTGCAGGTTGCGGGTGCTCTATATAAGCAAACAGGCACCTTGCACAAAAGTCATGAATAAAATCAAATTCATGGTTTAAAATGCCGAAACCCTCAGCTTGGGGAATGATAAGCTTGTTAAAATCGATGGTTATACCTCCAATAAATTTGTGATATATTTAAGAAAATGTGGTAATATAATCATTACAATGGCAAAAGGTATAGGTCTGTATTTGGTTCTTTTTATAAATACATTGTAGAGAAAAAATGAAAAAATTTGTTTATTATATTTTACAGCTTTTTATAGATATTTTATTTGCCTTATTAATTTTGGCAGTACTTTTTGTAATTATTTTTAGTTCATTGTTTGCCATAATTGATATTATAGCAAATAGTGATATAACTGAACCATTAAGTCCATATATAAAATATCTTTGGATTTTATATCTTTTATTTAGTAATACATTTTTTATTTCGATTGGATGCTTAGTATTACGTTTAAGATATAAAGGAAATAAAATCCTTATATTTATTTCAAATCTGTTTTTGATTTTGTATTGGTTAGGTGCATATAAACAAATTAGTGTTTTGCAAATTTTAGGAGTAATAGATTTTATTGGCTTTTTCATTCCCAAAATTAATAACAGACTTATTAATTATCTTTTTAAAATTGCTTTAATAAAAAAGGATGAAAAATTCGAAACCATCGAAGATATGAAAGAATAAAGAAAACTGTTTGCTGCTGGCTTTTTTGTCGTATGCCGTTCGCCAATCCAGTGTATATGATTGACTATTCGCTGGCGCGAATAGCTTTGAGATTTGTTTTTCGCAAATTCGTCAGTTTTTGCGAAGCAAAATCTTGCCGCTATCAGCTGCACTGATATCCTTTCGCCAAATCAAACCAAAGTATGTGAACCAGTTAATGCGAAAACCCAAATGCTTTTCAAGCATTAAAAAACATCTTTTTCATATATCCAATCTCTACATTTTCTATAAAACTACAAACAGATGTGTTTTGTCTCTGATAAGCACATTTTTGTCAGCTAAAAAAATGGTTAGAAATTTTATTATAAAATTTACTATTTTTTCGGAACTTTTAGTTTTGACCCCAAAATCGTTTGACAATGATTTTTCTTGAACTATAATTAAAAACATAAAAGCAAGATCCTTTGCGGATGCAAATATTGGAGGAAAAATGAAAAAAATTACTAGTATCTTACTGGCAGCAGTAATGATTTGTGGTCTTTTCTTTACTTCATGTTCTAAAAAAGATGCAGGAAAGAAAACAGTTGGTGTAGCAATGCCTACACAGTCATCAGAAAGATGGATTAATGATGGTGCTAACATCAAAAAGCAGCTTGAAGCTAAAGGCTATGCTGTTGAATTGCAGTATGCAGAAGATGATGTTCAGCTTCAGGTTTCTCAGCTTGAAAACCTGATTGCTAAAGGTGTTGACTGTCTTGTTGTTGCAGCTATTGACTCAACAGCTTTGGTAAATGTTCTCGCTTCAGCAAAACAGAGTGGCATTCCAGTTATTGCTTATGACCGCTTGTTGATGGATACAGACGCTGTTTCTTATTACGCAACATTTGATAACAAAGGTGTTGGAACAGTAATTGCAAAAGATATCGAAGCAAAAAAGAATCTTAAAACAGCTGCTGCAGAAGGCAGATCTTATACAATCGAATTCTTCATGGGTTCACCAGATGATAATAACGCATTGTTCCTTTACAACGGCGTAATGGAAGTTCTCAAGCCATATTTGGATAGTGGTGTATTAAGATGCAAGACAGGCCGTACATCATTCGAAAAAACTTGTATTCTCCGCTGGTCACAGGAAACAGCTCAGCAGTGGTGTGAAAACTATCTTGCAGGTTTCTATGCTGATGAAAAACTCGACATTGCATGTTCTGCATTTGATGGTTTTGCATACGGAATTAAAGCTGCATGTGAAGGTGCTGGCTACAAAGTTGGTGTAGACTGGCCA
>JAZQNK010000080.1:0-9502 GCA_045627325.1 Treponemataceae bacterium
GGTCCGTAAGTTTCCGGTTCAACGTCAGTTTCTTCAAGATGATTTTCTACAATGTAACGGGCTTGTTTTAAGCGCTGTTTAAGTGGACTTACAGTAAGGACAGGACAATTTGTTACATCTACTGACCAAAGTAATTTAATGGCAGCGGCAGCTATGTTTATTAAAGTTTCAGTGTCAGAAAGATATTCGTCATCGCAGAGCATTTTTCCCTGAATACGAGATTGCAGTGTGTAGGAAATGTTGTTTTCTTCAATATAATTGATTATTTTTGGGAATGGAAGTTTGCCATTGAGCCAGGAAATAATCTCAACTTCATTTCGAGTTTCAGCATTTGTTTTTTGGATTTTCAAAACGCTGTCTGGGAATATCAACACAGTTGAGTCTGACATGCCAATTGCGTCTGTTGTAAATGATTGATTTTCCACAAGCGCTTTAATTTCCTGCGGAATATATGGAAGTTTTGTTTGATTTTCAGTTGTTGTTTCTATCATTTTTTATTCCTTTCTATACTCAACCAAAGTTTGAATATTACTTACCTTAGTAAATTTCCCGCTCAATTTATAACCCATTTTTTCATAAAGATGACAAAGCGAAGTCTCTTCTTTCAAAGTTTCCAAAAACCAATGACTACCGCCATATATTTCTTCGGCAAGAAGCATTACTTTTTGGGCATAACCTTTATTTCTAAATTGAGGCAAAACAAAAATCGGAGAAACTTTTTTCCATCCATCGTCAGCAAAAAATATTCTTATTACGCCAACTTTTACATCATCATCAGTAATAAAATAATAACATCCGCGAGGGGAGTCAAACCGCTTTTTAATTTTTTCAAAAGTTTCAGCTCCAGGATTCCCATCAAAATCTTGATACTTTTCCAATAAAGCCGCAAACGATTCAACCTGCATTTTATGAACTAATTCCAAATCATCTACAGTAACTTTTTGTAATTTTACGTTCATCTAAAAATCCTTATCATCCTAGTTCACAGTCTTAAAAAACTCCACATCTTCACCAAGCGGCCCATGACAGAATGCAACATAATTTGTATGCTCACCAAGAACAACTTCTTTTGGACCAAAAAATATTTCGTAACCATTCTGGCGGCACTTTTCGGCATAAGCATCAACATCATCAACTTCAAATGCAAAATGGCGGATTACACCCTGAGGCCTGTCTTCAGTGCCGTTGGTAAAAATCTCAATTTTTCCCGCCGGAGTTTCAATCATAATTCCGCCATCCCATTCAGACCAAACTGGCAGTTCTAAAATCCCGCAGTAAAAATCGCGAACTTTCTGCAACTGTTCCTTGCCGCAGCATTTCATTGAAATGTGATGTATACCTTTAATCATTTTTATCTCCTTTAAAAACACCGCGTTAGCGGCGAGCCATGGATGGCGAGAATCAAAGTTTGTGAATGCAACGCATGAACAAACTTTAGTGATAAAAAATACATGGAAGTATTTTTTATCACGCCTCCTTTATAAACACCGCGTTAGCGGCGAGCCACGGATGGCGAGAATCAAAGTTTGTGAGAGCATATCACACAAAAAAAAATAAATCAGTAAAGTTTTAGTTTAATCAGCATTTTTTCGTTTCAAACAACAGCACATGAACTCTACTTTCAGTAGATTTACAGTAATTTGAACAAATGATAATCTTATATCGTGAGGCAAATAAATGAAAATCTTAGTCTTAAACGGAAGTCCAAAATCAAAAAGCGACACAATGATTTTGACAAATGCTTTTTTAAACGGAATTAAAAAAACTGGCAAACACGAAATCAATGAAATTGATGTAATCAATAAAAAAATTGCACCGTGCCGAGGTTGTTTTGGCTGCTGGCAGGTTTGCGATGGGCACTGCGTAATTAAAGATGACCAGAATGATATTCTTGACCTTTATCAGCAAATGGATTTAATAATCTGGAGTTTTCCACTTTACTGCTACGGAATGCCAAGCCACATAAAAGCAGTTTTAGACAGAACAATTCCACTTGTTCAAAAGAAAATGGAAGTTGTTGACGGACGCACCCAGCATGTTGCGCGTGTAGATTTTTCAAAGATTCACACAGTTGTCATAAGCGGCTGCGGTTTTCCAAACTGGAACCACAATTTTGAAGCTTTGGACAGACAGTGTGATTTATGCTTCGGCAATCTTACAAAAATATTTGTACCAGAAACACCACTTTTGAACGTTACAGAAGCACAGATTGTGGCCGTTCCAAAAGCAAAAGCATTTGAAAAAGCCGGAGAAAAATACGCCAAAACGTTCAGTCTTTCGCCAGATGAAATCAAGGAACTTGAAAGCCCGATGATTTCAAAAGAAGAATATTTGAAACATATAAACGGATAAAAACAAATATGCCATTGTCAAAGTACGCTTCGCACAGAGACCTTGGCAACGCCGTTTATCAGTTTTTACAGGAGCATAAACCTAATATGAACGCCGAAAAAACAGGAAAACTAATTCGGGATATCCGTATAAAAAAAAGAATGACTCAAAAGGAACTAGCCGCAGCCATCAACGTTACAGACAAAGCAATATGTAAATGGGAAAATGGCCACGGTTGCCCGGACATCACACTGCTGCCACAGCTTTCAAAAGTCCTTGAAATAGACATTCAAAGCATTTTGCAGGGACAACTCATAAAAAACAGGAGTATTGGCTCTAACATGAATTATTTAAAATTTTACCGCTGCCCGACATGCGGCAATTTAATCAGCAGCATAAAAAATATTGAACTTAGCTGCTGTGGAAACAAGCTCAATCCTGTCAGCGCAGACACAAGCGATGAAGAAAAATACAGACCAATTTTTAAAGAATTTGACGGACAATATTCTGTAAGTTTTAATCATCCAATGACAAAAGAAGATTATATTTCAAATGTAATCGTAGTACGCTACAATCAAATTATGGTAATAAATCTTTATGCTGAACAGGAAGCAATTTTTACTTTGCCGCAAATAACAGGTCTTAGACTTTTGGTTATTACAAACAAAGGAAAACTTATTTCATGTGCTTTATAATACAGACAGGCTACCCTTGCCTTTTATTATACAGTAAGTGCCACATCGTACAAAAAGAGAGGAAAAAATGTACCTTTATTTAATAAGACACGCACAGCCAGATTATGAACACGACTCAATTACAGAAGAAGGCAAAATGCAGGCAGACAAACTTGCGCAATGGTTTGTCAATATTAAAGTTGACGAACTGTATCATTCAAGCATGGGGCGCGCCGGCGAAACTGCATCTTATCTTGCAAAAAAACTTGGAATAGCTGCCAAACCAATTGACTGGGCAAAAGAACTCTGCTGGGGAAAATCAAATGGAGACGCAAATGACCCGTTAAGTCCATGGGCAATTAAAGATAAAATTATTGAAAATCTGCATTGCTATCCTGAAGGCGAAAACTGGAAAAATCTTGAAGAAATAAAAAATGATAAAATTTTGGCTGATATAGATAAACACTGCCATTCGCTCGATGATTTTCTTAAAGAACACGGATATACCCGTGAAAATCAGCTTTATAAAGCAGAAACCCCAAATGAAAAAACTGTTGTTATTGTCTGCCATGGCGGTGTAATTTCAGCATTTATTTCTTACCTTGCAAATTTGCCGTTTTTTCAGTTCATTTCGCACATGGGGTCAGATTTAACAGCTGTAACAAAGATTCATTTCCACGGAAAAGCCGGAGAATTTCACCCTGCCCAATTGATTTATGTAAACAGTCAGGCACATCTTGAAATAAAATAATCTGCTGAAATTTTATAAGTCGTCTGCAGTATTCTGCACTGATTTTCTCAATTTTTTGAGCTGTTCGTTCATTTTTTTTGCAGACTGCATTGCAGAAAAATACATAACAAGCCAGACAACAATAAAAACAACAATAAATGTAATTTCCATTGCAATTACAGATTCAAGATGCTGCAAACTGAACCAGCCCAGGAAAAAGCCGGTGCACAAAACTTCTGCATCTGCAAGAATAAAATAAATGGTATTGCATATTAAAAAGTTTTTTGCATTTAATTCTTTTTCTGAAAAAAACAGCATATAAGTAAGAGTCAGCAGAAACGAAAGACACAAAATTCCCCATACATATTGAATGGAAAGCACGTATTCTGTTCCATTAAAAGCAAAAACGTACACAGAAGAAAAAATAAAAATTGCTGTACAAAGCTTAGCAAACATGTCTATAAAAAAATTAATCTTTTCTTTATTCATAAAATTCCTCTTATAAACCAAGATGCTGTTTTAAAACCGGCACATACATTCTTGAAAAAACAACCTTACAGTCATTGCTTAAAGTCGCTTCAATTCTTCCACTAAAATCTGGTGAAAGTTTTTCTATCATGTTAATATTTACAATTACAGCCTTGCTTGCACGCAAAAAATTAGACGGAAGTTCTTCTTCAAGCTGATATAATTTCTGGTGACTTTCGTAAACTTGATTTTTTGTATAAGCAAAAACACGGTCATCAACAGATTCAAAATATAAAATCTCAGCATTATCAACCAGAATAATTGCAGAATCTTTATATAAAGAAAGTTTGTCTTTTCCGTTTTTAAGTCTGCTCAAAAGATTCATTATATTTTCATCAAGAGATGCACATTTTACGATAACTTCATCTTCTGCAGAAACACTTTCTTTGTCCAAAATTGTAATTTTCATATAAGCTATTTTAACTTGAATATTGAATTTATGTCATCAGTTTTCTGTAATGGAAATTAAAATTTTTAAACCAGCCTGAAAACTCAACAGGCTGGTTTAATATAAATCTAGAACTTAAAAACAAACTCTTTTGATGCATCGTAATTTTCTTCAAGAGAATATGTTACAGTCAAATCATTCTGATTGAAAACAGTCCGCCACCATGTTTTGTCTCCTGTTCCATATTGACTTGCACGAATATCATACAAAGCCTGTTTTACATCAGATTCTGTCATTTTTGTTTTTTCAGCCAAACGCTGCTGCAAAAGCCCTAACCTTTCTATTGAATTTTCACGTCCTGCTGTATCTTTTTTTACGCCAAGATAATGGTTAGTTACGGCATTTGTTTCTGTTACAATCATTTCGTTATTGACATATTCAACTACAACACTTCTGCCGGATGCATCGCTTATGGCAAAATGATGAGCCGAACCGATTACAGAATGCATGTCATAACTTTTTAAGAATTCAATTGCTTCAGGCACATCTTGACAAAAATCGAGCATGCCGCGGATTGCCAATGTTGTTGTTACATCACTTTTGCCTGTATCTTGATTTGTCTGTTCTTTGTCGCCTGCCATCAAATCTGAAACGCAAAGACCTTTTTCGTTCATTCCGTCAAGCGGAACAAAAAGACCAGCCGCAGCCATGTAACAATTTGCAAAACTGTCCGGTTTATAACCTTCACCAAAACCGAGAAAATCAAGCTGTGTTGTAGAAATTGATTTATAGCCGTTTTTTGGGTTTGATTTAATAATCATTGCGGCGGTTAAATTGTCCCAGTCATAATTGCGGCCAAAAACTTTTTTGCCATCCGGTGTAAAAGCCGAAATTGCAGCACAGCCAGTATCAAGCGGCACTTTATTCTTGAAAACTTTATTGATGCGCTTGCCTTTCAAAATCTTTTCAATATAGACTGCCATTTTGTCATTTGAATCAGCTCCGCCAAGTTCAAGCATTTCTTTTAGCTGATAGTCACCGGAAAATTCCATATAATAAATATGTTCGCTCAACTGTTTTACAGATCTTGCAGAATTAACAAAAGCGCCAAAAGCATAACAGCTCCAACCTGCCACAATCAAGCCGCAAACTCCCAGTCCTCTAAAAGTGTTTTTAAGTATTTTTTTAACGTTCATTTCTGTCTCCCGTATTCTTGATGTTTTTATACTAGCAGAAGACAAAAAATATTTGTTACAACTTACCTTGAAGATTCTGCAACTCAACTTGAAAATGAAGCATATTAAAAGTTTTTAATGCTTGAAAAGGTTTTCGCAAAAGTTTAATCACATACTTTGGTTCGGTTCGGCGGAAACGGTCAGTTTATGTTTCCATAAACTGACAAATTTTACGAAAAACAAATCTCTAAGCTATCGGCGTTATCCGATTTTCTTTTTCAAACCGTTTTTTGTATTACATTGCAAGCGCATGTCAATTTTGATTATTTTGAAAAAGTGAGACATAGTCTTCACGTTTTGTCGCAATAACCCTCATTATTAATCCACCGGAAGATTTTATAATTTGTTCATCATGGATTTCCAGAATTATCTTGTGCTTCATTGGAAACCAATGATCATGTTCTCCAAAATCAAGTGCTTGAAATTGTGTTGGGGTATCAATTTCAATTATTCCTGAAGAAAGCATGCTTATGTTTATGGATTTTTTTTCATTTTCCTTCAGTTTTATGTTTATGCTGTATTTATTGTCTATAATTGATATATCAGCTATAGAATCATATGTGATTATAGTGATTTGTTTTTTGCAAGGAATATAACTACATGAGGACAATAACAAGGAAATAGCAATTAACAAAAAGCATTTTACTGAACCTTTCATTTTCATAAACCTTTTTTATTGTATTGAAAATCAATTTATTAGTTTTATCAATTATATAATATTTTATGTTTATTTGACAGTTTCATTTTTATTTAAATCACCGCGATTTTAACCGAAAAACAGGTTTTGGGCATCAGTTCTAAATCTTTTTCTGTTTTGCAAAAGCTGAAATTAAAGCGGCGAATTAAAAATCAATTTCTTTACTATGTCCGTAATGAATGCCAATATGCCCTATTCCTAAAATAACGGCAACTGCAATAATCGCAATATTTCTTGAATAAACGCCAAGAATAAACACCGACAAAACTGGAATTACAGCACCGGCAAGAGGAATACCAATAATTCCTCTGTAAAAATCTTTCATTGTACGTGAACTTCTAAAATAGCGAATCCAGTAAATTTCATAAAAAATCATAAGTATTAATACAAAGATAAGGTAAAAATCCAGGAAAGAAACATTTAAATCTGACTTTATTTTAAATACTTTAAAATTACAGTCTGTAAAAAATAAAAGCAGAACTACAGCACCAGCTTCGCCTATTTTTTCGAAAATTCCAAGTACCTTATTTTCTTTTTGAACATAATTTTCATAACCAATCGGCTTAAATTTCATCCAGATAATATTTGGAATAAAAAGCATCAATAAGAAAATCAACCCAATATAGCCAAATCCAAAAGAAAAATGATGATCCATAAGCAGACTGTAAATAGAAATACATTCAACAACGTCACCATAATGGGCTTTAATCTGTGCAGCCATAATATTTTCATCTTTTAAATTAATATGATAACTTCCGTAAATTCCCATTATTTCTTTTTGACCAAGACGATTATAAGCATCAATAAAATTTTCTCCCATTTTTTGTTCGCGATAAGGGTCAGTTGCATTATGCTCACAATCATCATAGTAAGCTTTCCCCTGCTCAATACAATTTTCCGCAAGCTTATAATTTTCCGAATCTTTAAGACCGACATTTTCAAGATATTCCAAATATCTTTTTCCTGTTGAAAAATACTGATGACCAACATCTGTTCCATAAAAAACAGTTTGGGGATATTTTTCCTTAATTTCATGTAAAAAATCCAAATATTCTTCTACATGACTGAGCGTTCCGTCAATATCTTCATAATATTGATTTAAAATTACATCATCATCTGCGTGCATCCACAAATTTAAAAACTCTGCTGAATAATATGGAAGTTCAACAAATAAATCTCGATGACCTTTTGAATAAAATTTTTCCCACACTTCAAGTTCTTTCTGATAAAACAGAGGTTCACCATGAGATTCACCATAAAGGTGGATTTGTGCATTTTCTTTTGGATAATAATTTTTTGTTGTCGACAAATAGTTTAATATTTCAATTGCAGCCATTAAAATTGCAATTAACGAAAAAGTGATAATCGTGCGAATTTTAATTTTCATAATTACTTTCCCATATATAATAAAACAGTTAAGACTATATAAAAAAACACTTCAAAAGACAATCTTTTAGATTGTTTTCTATACTATATGTCTAATAGTTTTTGAACTTCTTCAAGTGTAGGCGGATTTAGCGGAAGCGGAAATCTGGAAATTGCCACAGAAGAACAGGCACTTGCAAACCGGACCGTTTCATCATCGCTCATTTTGTTGAGCAATGCATATAAACAGCCTGCTTTGAAAGTGTCGCCGGCTCCAAGTGTGCTTTTTACTTCTGTTTTAAACGGTTTCATATATTTTGGAGGCTGTCCGCGTCGACCGTAAATCATTTCGTCACCACCGCGCGTAATAATTACAAGGCCGTCAGTTGTATCTGTCAAAAGTTTATAAGCTTCTTCTGCAGTTTTGCCTTTGTAGTGGTTGTTCAGACATTCTGCGCGCGAAACAACATTTATTGCCGCATGCCGATGTAAATATTCGGTGTGCGCACAGTCGATTGTAACATAAAGTTTGTTGTATTTTACGCAAAGTTCGGCTGCTTTTTGTGTTGCATCAAGAAAGAACGGGTCAATTCCGCAAACCTGGGCATTTTTAATATCATCCTCTTTTGGCATATTCCAAGGTTGATGCGCTCCAGGCTGATAAAGAGATTGAAAAAATCCCATTGGAGTTCGGACAAGACCATCTACAATTACATAATCCATAAGGCCGACATAGTTCGGGTCAAAATAACATGATGAAAGGTCAACAGATTTGTCTTTGTAAAACTCGCGGAGCATCGGCGCAACTTCTGTACCGATTTGTGTTCCGTCAATTTTTACGCTAACACCAAGACTTGCTAAAACTGTAGCTGCAGTTCCAGTCTCGCCGCCTGGTAAAAAATATTTTGCCGAAAGTTCAGAATATTCGTCCGGGTGGAGAGGTCCGGCTTTTAAATAAAAAGAATGAGTTCCTAAAATCTGTCCGTGCATGTAGATTTGTGTGTCCATATTGCCTCCGTATGTTTAATATTAAACTGTAAAACTTGATTTGAAAATATAAACATTCAATTTAATTGTGGTATAAATGTTGATTGAAAATATTGACCTTTCCTTCATTTTAATGGCGACTGGGAATTAACATGGATAAAATCGGTTATGCCTAAATTTTAGATTCAACAAACAATGTAATCTGGCACAACGGCGGAACTGGAAACTACAACTGTTATTTAGGCTTTAATCTTGAACAGAAAAAAGCAGCAATTGTACTTTCAAATCTTGCACCAGATTATAAAATTCCTGTGACTGTAGTTGGCGTAAAAATGATGAAATAATATTGAACAGGTATAACGCCTCCAATTTTTAAAGGGGGCGTAAACTCTATTTTACAATCTTCAGTTCGCTTTTCCAGCCTGCAATTTCAACTATGTGTTGTCACATTTCAATTTTTGCAAATCTCTGATAGAAAATCTAAAATTCTTTTATTAATGTCTTCTATCTGTTCACCTACAAAATGAGGTCGATGACCACCACCTATAACTTTATAAATCTTTCCTG
>JAZQNK010000081.1:0-32761 GCA_045627325.1 Treponemataceae bacterium
GCTCACAGAACGACATGGCTACGATCCGACTTGACGTTCTCCAATGCCCATAATGCGGCAATGAACGGAAAGCGGACATTCGCCAAATGCAGAAACAGCATTCAAAAGGCGTTCATATTCTTCAAAAACACTTTCAAGGTCTTTCATCACCTCTTTTGCATCAAAACCGCTAAGACTTTGTGCAATTTCGGTACAAATGGTGTTATGAGTATCTTTTATCGAAGCAATAAATTCCTGTGGAAGTGCTCCGGTGACTGTTTTATCAATGCTTTCCTGTAACTTGTTAGAAATGCCTGCAACAGCAGAAACAACAACGCTGATGCGGTCTTTTTCTGCACGACCAGCCATAATTGCAGCCGAATCCAAAATGCGACGGGCACTGCCCATAGAAGTTCCGCCGAACTTTAAAGTAATCATTAAAAAACCCCTGAAAAAAGGAATGGAACCACTAAAAATTCAGTAAATTCCAAAGCTTACAAAAATATAGGATATTTTAGCTTATATGGAAAAAATAATCTATATAGTCAAATGTCGAGTTTTAATAAAACGGCTGCAAACTTCGGTCATGCTGAATTTATTTCAGCATCTTTTCTGCAGGCTGCGCCGACAGCTTCTAATTTGCTGTCACAAACTGGGAAAATCTGCCCAAATAATAAAATTTCGAACTAAATTCGGGCTGACAGATTGTTTTATAATCTTATTAATGCCAGAACGAATATGAATTTAACACTCGAAGTTTAGGAAATCGGAATTTACTGACCCGAATTATCAAAATCATAGTAACTACCGTATAACCCGGTAGCACATTAATATTTCAATTTAAGGCTCAAGCTCAATCTTCATTATCTAAAGCAACAATCAATTTTCGGTCCGTATCATTTTTACAACTAAACGAAGGATTTGCTTCTTTTAATTTATAATATATTTTTCTATATTCATTTAGCGAATGCTTGTTAGCACCGCCAGAATACTCCGGGTTCTCAACTTGAAACAAATCATATTCCCAAAAACACTCTTCACAAATATCGTATTCATAGTCATTATCATCAAACGTATCATTTTCACATACTGGACATCTCATGTCATTTATCTCTATTCGCACAAAAATTGGAATTTGCATAGCCATTATTCTCAAAATTTAGTTCTTAAATAGACTCCAATTCTTTACATTTAATCCACCATATAAAAACCATATATAAAAATACCAAATAACTAATGTAATTGTTGGATATTCTATTTTTACAACTTTCATAATAATTGCTACTATTATTGCAACAATTGATACTATATGAAATATAAAACATTTGTTTTTTCTATCAATTATCAAATGTATGATAGTTGCAGGAATAAATGAATAATCCATACAGATTATAAAAATTCCTACAACACTAAACCACTGCAATTCCATCCCCTCATAAAATACACCAGCAATAGCTAATGTTGTTGCAATAAAAACAAAAACATCTAGAATTTTTGAAATCTTTTTCATTTTATGACCCTTCACTAAATTGGAATTTTATCGATTCATCGCACCGACTTTTTTCCTGAATAAACAATACCAAAATATATCTTATGAATCCTATATAATTATAGTCATTATTCCAAGCCTTGACCATTACGATTGCGCTTCTTGCTCTGCTGCTCTTGTAATATTCTTCTGAAACGGACATTTTCAGAGCAATATTTTAGGACTTAAAAATATTTTTTCCTAAAACTCATCTGACAGACATGAATTTTCTGTTTTTTTATTGTTTCTGTGTTTGTTTACCATTGTGCACAGCCGGGCAATAGAAGCAGCAACCGCAATGCCCAATGCAATTGAACCTGCAGCAATTATTGCATTATATCCGGCTTTGCCTGCAAGTTCTGTGTTATGCGTTACAGCCGCATGCATTGCAACAAACATGCCGTAACCTGGCACAAGCGGGAAAAGCCCCGGAAGCAGATAGACAGTTGCTGGTTTTTTGCTTGCATATGCCCAGATTTCAGAAAACAGCGAAAGAGCTGCTGCTCCGCACATATATCCGACAGGTTCTGCAAAACCAAAATATTCAAATAAAAGCCTGTAAATAAACCAGCCCATTCCTCCGGCAATTGCGCCCGGCAGAATGTCATATTTTCCGGCATTAAAGACAACGGCACAAAAAGCAGAAGCCGCAGCAGCCCAAAAACTTGTCCACAAAACTGTTTCCATAATTTACACCATAAGTCCCAATACTGTGCCAATTGAAAGAGCCGCAGCAATCATAAACGCTTCCATAAGGCGCGCTGTGCCAGAAACCAAATCGCCTGCAATTAAATCTCGTATTGAATTTACAAGTGCAAGCCCGGGCACAACCTGCATGAGAACTGCCGTGCTGACAGTTGCTGCTGATGGAATAAAATTATATTTAACGACCGCACCAGAAAGCACTGCAATGAGCGCGCCTGAGCAGATTGAACTTATAAAGCTGTTTATTGGAAGTGTTTCAAACCACATAAGAAAAATGCGCAAAACAAGACCAATAAAAAATGCAGCAACTGCTTCTTTTATGCCGCCGCCAAATACAAATGCAAAACAAAAAGAACTTGCAGCAGCTGCAAATATCATTATTAAAGGTGAATAATCTGAAGAGGCAGAAATTCTTGCAAGAATGCTTTCAATTAAATCAGGATTTGTCTTTCGTTTTTGAAGCATAAGCCGTCTTGAAAGCATATTCACCTGCGAAAGTTTCCGTAAGTTTACATGCCTGTCTTGTACACGGCGAATGGCAGAATGATGATGATTTTCTTTATCAACAAAAGACGAAATTACAACAGTAGGCGTAACAAAAGACGAAGATTCTTTTGCACCAAGGGCATTTGCCGTATGCACGACAAGCTCTTCGGTACGGTATGTTTCTCCGCCGTTCTGCAGCATAAGCTCGCCTGCACGCATTGAAATATCTGTAATGTTGTCGCTTGAAACTTCTGTTTTCAAAAAACAACCTCCATTTCAATAATGAACAAATACCGATGGCACAGTTCAGATTGTGCGCAGATTATTTTGCATTGCGCATAATCAATTCAAGGCACATTCTGCCGTTATGATACGGGCATTTCCATGGCTCTGTTATAGGACGGTCTTTAACTGGCGTTCCGTCTTCGTTCAAACAGGCAAACCATTCACTTCCCGGCCGTTTGTCTACGACATTTTTCTCAATGTAATTCAAGACGCGTTTTGATGCATCAAGAAACGGTGAAGATCCATGTTTTTCATATTCATTATAAAAACCGAGAACAGCTTCTGCCTGAACCCACCACACACGTGTTTTATCAGTTTTTGACTGGCCAGTGCGTTCACCGCGAGATTCATTTAAGAGCGAATCGTTTACAAAAGCACTCTCAAGAATCTTTTTTGCAATTATGCTTGTATAAGAACGTGTATCAGAAATCAAAATCTTCAAATTCTGCTGTTCACTTGAATCAAAAAGAGAAATATTCCTTTCAAGCACAGTGCATGCTCTGTCTAAAAGCCAGCTTGCTTCAATGTCGTGTCCATAAGAATGAATGTCGCCGAGCGGCTGCATTTTTGCATCAAAGAAAACTTCGAGCCGTTCAAAATCTTCGTAAAAAACTTTGTCTTTGAAAATAATCAGAATGTTCTTTAATTTTTCTGCAACGCGCGGATGAGAATCTGCATCTAAAAGCTCTGTATAAGCTTCAAGCACATGCAGCAAAGTATTCATTGTTTTGTCAGCAGCAACACCCTGGTCGCAGATTGCACTTTCTACAGGTCTTTTCCAGTCTGCACCAAATGCTTCAAGATAACCATATCTGTCAGTGCAGTATGCTTCTATGCATTCAAAAAGTTCATATGCATGGCGCAAAGCCTCTGTTTTTCCAGTTGCTTTTGCATAAGCTGCCAATGCATAAATGCCAAAAGCCTGATTATATGCATTTTTTGTACTGTCACAGCAGGAACCGTCTGCATTCATCATCCAGAAAAGTCCACCGTTTTTGCGGTCAAAGCAATATTTTGTCAAAAATTCATATGCATGGTCTGCAAGCTTTAAGTTTTCTTCGCCGCCAAGTACACTAAAAACTGTTGAATAAAACCACAAAATGCGGCTGTGCAGAATAACGCCTTTTGGTGCATTTTTTTTAAGGTCGAGGTTATAACCAACATAGCCATAAAAACCGCCGCGCTCATAATCTGCAAGTTTAGACCAGTATGGCAGAATAATTTTTTGTAAATGATTGAGTGCCTGTTCTTTCATCAGAAAAACTCCGTCGTCAATTTTTTTTTCTGCAACAGCAGACGCTCTTTTACTTTCATTTTGCTCTTTAATCTGTTTCTTTAAATGAAGCGGCACGAAATTTCCAGCATTTCCATCGTCTTCAGCAAATACTTCTTTGGTATACCCGCAAACGGGACATTTCCAGTCGGAAGGAACATCTTCGAACTGTAAAGGCGTGTCTAAGCAATAGTATTTTGCAGCGTTATATGCATCAAATTCATAGCCGCAGACGCTGCATCTATATTTTCTTGCCGACATGTAACCTCCAGAGAAATAATTGCAAAAATCTACAAAATCTTAAATTTGTAAATTTTCTTCGCTTCATTAAAAATGTAACTTTTGTTAATATAGCGCAAGACATGGTTACTGGGCAAGCAATTTTTCAAGTTCAAGCTGATGGTTTAGCAGTTTTTCATCAAATGGTTTTATGGCTATTACCTGTTTTAAATAATACTGGGCTTTTTTATAATCTTTCTGGTCAAAATAAATTTTATACAATTCATAAAGGGCCTGGTCATTTCTCGGATTTGAAGCAAGGCTTGACCGCAAATCGTTCAGCTTTACAGAAGCAGTTGATGCAATCTTGCTGCGCTGATAATAAAGAGAACTTTTTGCCCTTTGGCTTGCTTTCGGCAGCATTTTTTCAATCAGGGCAGAAGCTTCAGAAACATTTTTTGATGCAATTAATACACGCACATACATAACCTGAACATCTTCTGTTTCTGGCGATGAATCATAAAGTTCCTTTATAAAACTTTGTGCTTCGCTAATTTTGTTAAGTCCAAGACATACTTCAATGCGCAGGAGCTTTGCAGTTTCATTATTTCTAACCTGAATTAATTTATTTGAACGGTCATACGCCGTCTGCCATTGCTCATTTTTTATTGCTTCTTTTACCATAATCTGCAATGCATCCGCATTAGACGGGTCATTTCCAAGTACCTTAGAAGAAAGCTGAGACGCAGTCATATCATTTATTTTGCGTCCTGCACTTGAAGCAATGTCAGCAGCAAGCAGCAGCAATTCTTGATCTTCCGGATATTCTTTAAGCGCCTGCGTTGCAGTCATTGCAGCAGCATGAATGTTTTTATTCCAATCGCGAAGCAGATAAAGCCTTACAACATAATAATCTTTATTGACTTTTTCTGTCTTTGAAAATGAATCAAGCGCCGCTTGTGCTTTCAGATATTCACCTTTTTCAATAAGAATGCGCGCACGCATAAGCTGACATGTTGCATTTGACGGGTCACTTTGAAGCACCTGCGTTATATAGTTTTCTGCAAGGTCAAAATTGCGCTGTTCAAATGCAGATTCTGCACAAAGAATAAGTGCATGAATATTTCCATTATTTTTAAGAAGCACTTTTACAGCTGCATTGTATGCATCGTTCGGGCGTTTCTGTGCAAGCAAGACTTCTGCATAAGCTTCGCCAAAAACAGCACAGTCGCTTTGAAGCGTAAACGCTCTTTCTAAATATTCAACAGCGGCTGCATTTTTCCCCTGACGTGTATACAGCACACCCAGAAGATAAGGCGCAAGTACACTTGCCTGGTTCATTTTGCAGGCTTGAACCAAAGATGTCTGTGCATCGGCATAAAAATTTTTTAAATTCGGTGCAGTAAAAAGCACAAGAGAAGGCAACACCAGAGAAAGAAAATCTGTAGAATCAACCAGGTTGAAAGCGTATGCGCCCATTTTTACAGATTCCATAATTGACAGATATTTAGAACCGGCAGAAGAAACTTCAGGAATATCCCAGTTTATGCGTTCTGCAGGATAAACGGTTTTTAATACAAAAGTTGCAAGCACAAGATACTGCTGTTCTGTTACAGTCATTTCTTTGCCGCTAAGCCGAACCTTGTTCACAACATTTTTTAAAGCAGCAGGCGAACCTTTTTCCATTTCAGAAATTAAATAAGATTCCTGCGCAGAAACTACATTTTTAAGCACAGGAGCTGCAAAAACAGCAGAACCTGTAAAACCACCAGGCTTTATGAATGAGAAAAATAAAAATATGAAAATACAAAATTTAAAAACGCAGCAACGCTGCCTTATATTCATTAGGGAATATCCTCGTAATCATCATATTCTTCGCCACTTTCAAGCACAGCCTTATTTGTCTTTTGTATATAAAAAAATGTAACCAAAAGACCAATTCCAACGAATACAAAAAGCAGAGGCCACCACATGGCAGCAAAAAAACGAATGGAACCTTTAATGATATGCAAAGAAAACAGGAGGAAGAAAAAACCTAAAACTACCATAACAAGGAAAGGTACAAAATAAACTGCAACGATACGTTTGTAACGATATAACCCAGAAAAGAAAAGTGAAAAACCAGAAAAAACAAGAACCAGCGGCCACAGCTGCCACATTCCGACACTCAACAGACCAGATTTTGCAATAAAAAGCAGAAAACCATTAAGAATAAAAAAACTGCCTGTAAAAATCGTCCAGCCGCGATGAATTTTTGTAGCACACAAATAAAGCAGAACGCCGCCAATAATAACCGCAAAAATATTAATCCACGAAACAAACGAAAAGCCCACGGACATAAAACGTGCAACTAATAAAAAAACACCAAAAATAATGCATAAAATTCCAACAGCAAGCAGTGTATTATATTTTTTTGGCATATTTCCCCCATAAAATGAAAACCGTATAGAACTTAAAGTTTTCAGAACTTTTTTTTTAATTATGGGCATTTCTAAAATTCAGTAAATTATCTTTATTTTAGATGCCCGCGAATTTCAGCCGCTGTAATTAAACGGTCAAAACACCGCATCTGTAAACGCCGGCTCTAAAAACTGTAATTTTCAGAGCCCTCCCCTTGTCAGCTAAATCAACACCACCAAAAATCAAGATTTTCAGTGAAGCCTGCAATCATCAAACAAAATATAAAAAAGGCCTCTATTTGTGCTGAATATTCTGATATAAATATACTAACACAAAATCATTCAGTACAAACAGCCTAAAACACAATATTATATAAGTTTTAACATGGATAAATAGTAAAAGTTACATTTGAAGAACTAGAAGAATTTGTTATATCTTGCAAAATAACTGCATGAACCTGCATGAATTGCAACTTTATGATTTTCATTTAAAATCGAAATGCTTTATGCTGTTCTGATTCAACAGCATGAAATTTAAAGCATCAAAGAGTTTATATTTATATGTCTATATTTTTTCTTTGCATGACAAAAGAGAAAAAACATTGTTGAAAATAAGCTTTAGCCGTGCTAAAATCTCGCCATGTTAAAACTGTATTTTCGTATACTTTGTTTTTTGTTCTGCACTTTAATTTTGTTTGCGTCGTGCAAACAGAAAACACCGGCAACAACCAAACTTTCAAATGAGCAGAAACTGCATGACTTGAATATTCTTCTTGAGTCTCCGGAAACAACGCAGGAAAGCCGCTTTACAATCGTAAGCCAGCTGGCCAACGATTTTGTTTCAAACGGGCAGACATCTGAGCTTGTTCTTTTTTTGACATCTTATGTTGAAAACCACCCGGACGACCAGTACAACGCATACTGGCTTTTAATGGTTGCACATCTTTATATGGAAGAAAAAGCCGAACCAATTGCAAAATATTATTTCGACCGTGTTCTGAATGATTATGACGACCTTATCATAAAAGGAACATCTGTACATTTTACAGCACTTACAAACCTCATCCAAATATGTGACACAGCAGACAGCCGCATTAAATTTTTTAACGAACTTATAATGCGTTTTCCTGACAAAATAAGTTTAACAGAAATGTATGCCCGTCTTGCAGTTGAATATGAAAACATAGGCGAATGGGAACAGATGCGCAAATGCTATGCAATGTTTGAAGCACAGCCAGATGCAACAACCATTCAAATTTCAGGCATTCCGAATGCTTACCACAGAGCAAATCAAATGCTCAAGCTTAATGCTTCTGCAAAAGACTGGTCATTTGAATCACTTGATGCACTTGAAAATGCCATAAAAAATGCACTAAGGACAAACAATTTTAATCAGCTTGAACGATATCGTTCCCGTGTAAATTTCTTTGCAATGACATGGCGGCAGGAAGAAACAGACTCAAACAGTCAGGCAAACTTTTCTTTAACAAATTTTATGCGCGGAAAGATACGGTTCAGCGAAAAACTTGACGAAACTTCTAATACGAATGAAGCATATCTGCGTACATGGGGATGGCAGCAGAATGTTTCCGTCTGGTATTTCTATTTTAGAAAAATCAATTTTCCGCTGGACCCTGACATACACGGACGATGGGAATGGGCCGGCATTTATTACGGTGAAAAGCTATGAGAAAAATTTATGTTTTTTTGTTTGCATGTGTGCTTTTTGCAGCTAATCAACAAAAAACAATACAAGCCCTTGAACAGAAAACACACGGCAACGAAAAGACAGTTTCTGACTTTACAGAAACACCAGAAACAAATGAAAAATTTCATATAATACTGGAACTTGTTCCAAACGAAGAATTAATTGCAAAAAAAACACAGGCAGCAGATGAAGCCGAACCTTTAATTTCTGCAGATTCTGCTTCTGCTGCTGAACAAAACAAAGACATGCAGCTGCAGGACGATATTTCTGCAACTCAAACTGAAATGCAGACAGCAGAAGCAGCAGTACAACTGCAAAACGACACAGAAACGGCACAAGAAACACAAAACGAAGACAATGCAATTGCAGAAGACCAGCTGACAAATCAACCGGCAGAACAGGAACAGGTTCAGGCAGAACAGCAGGCACGCCAAAAAAAACGGCAGAAAAAGCTGCTGAAACATAAAAAAGAAACACAAACAGAAGAAGCAGCTGAACAGCCTGATGCAGAACCAACCGCACAGACAGAACCCGAAGACAATATAGAACCTGTTCCAGTAAGACGCCAAATTGGAATAGACATTCCATATGATAACGCACTTGTACAGAAATTCATTAACCAGTACACAACAGACTATGCAAAAAAATGGCTTGTTGCCGTCATGAAAAACGGTGCACCATACCGCAGCTACATAAGGGCAAAACTTGCAGAAATGGGTCTGCCGGAATGTCTGGAATTTCTTCCGGTTATAGAATCAAATTTTAAAATTGATGCAGTTTCAAAATCTGGCGCAATGGGCATGTGGCAATTTATGAAAAACAGCATTTCTCCATTTGGCATACGCATAAATGAATGGATGGATGAACGCTGCGACCCATGGCTTACTACAGACGCTGCATTAAAAAAACTGAAAGAAAACTATGACGTGCTTGGTGACTGGAGTCTGGCACTTGCAGCATACAATTCTGGTCTTGGTGCAGTTTCAAGAGCTTGCAAAAAAAATGCAGGCGACGATTACTGGAATCTTTGTGCAAAAAAACAGCTTAAAAACGAATCAATAAATTATGTGCCGAAATTTCTAGCAATTGCAGACATTCTGACAAACCCCGAATATTATGGAATTGAAACAGTTGAATTTGACGAAACAGCGCACCTCAACTATGAAATTCTTGAAGTCAAACGAAATGTAGACATTTCACTTATAGCAGAACAAACTGAAATTGACAGCGAAACAATCAAGTTTTTGAATCCGGCATTATTCTATGGTGTTACACCACCGGATACAACATACAGACTCCGCATTCCGCTGGGAAGCAAAGATGCCGTTTCAGAATTGATTAATGACAAAAACAAGCTTTTAATAAAATATCATCTTTATAAAGTCCGTTCTGGCGATACAGTTTATGCTTTGAGCCGCCATTACGGTGTTTCAGAAGACATGATAAAACAGGCAAATCCAGGCTTAAAGCCAAGCCAGCTGAAAATCGGTCAGACATTACGCATTCCAGCATTTAAAGACGTTGCACCATATGCAGGAAAATCTGCAAATAAAAATATTGCATACACAGGTTCATACGTTGTACAGCAGGGCGATTCACTCTGGAGCATTTCATTAAAGTATGATGTGCAGGTAGAAAGCCTTGCAGAAGCAAATAATATGAAAGTTGATGCAATTCTTCGTATAGGAAGTACTTTAAAAGTGCCGATAATACAATGAGGATTTTTCAAAAGTCTGTTATTCTGAATAAAATAAGTCATTTTCAGACTTTTTAGAGTTTTAAACAGTTTCTTTGACGAGAGGTTTTTATGTTTCTTATCAAAAATAAGTATATAATTTGTGCTGTTTTTTGTGTCATTGCAGCTTTCAGCTTTGCCCAGACACAGAACATGCAGTCAACAAGCGAAATTGACTGGACAACACAGAAGTTTTCATCAACAATTACTTTAGACATTCAGAAAGCTGGAATTAACATGCCGTCAGGCAGAGCCACAGCAGTTGAAAGAATCAACATGCAGATTCCGCTGCTTGTAAAAGATGCATTGCTTTCTGTAAAAGTTAATTCGTTTACAGAACTTGAAGACTGGGTTCTGCGCGAAGACGTTACGCTTGAACAGCTCAGCCAGATTATTGACAACGGCGAAAGCACACCAAGTTATTTTTCAAAAAATGCAGAAAGCCTGCAGATTGCACACAGCATTTCTCTTTATGACATTTGTGCAAAAATGCTTTCGCACCATCACACATATAAACCAAAACAGCCGATGGACCGCATTGCTTCGCGCGCTTATACAGGCATTGTAATTGACGCACGCGGAATGCTTCCAGTTCATGGTGAATTTATTACAGAAGGCGCAGAGCCTTGTCTTTTCCCAAGAATCTGGGACGAAACAATGGATTTGATTTACGAACACAACATGGTTCAGCCTGATGCAATCAGGGCAAACGGTGTCGTTACTTACGGTTATTCAAGCGACATTACATCTTACAAAAACCGTGTCGGAGAAGACCCGCTTGTAATAAAAGCACGCCAGATTTACGGCACAAACAGAACAGACCCTGTTATTTCAAGAAGCGATGCACTGCGTATTTTATCAATTCCAGAAAACATCGACCTTATCAACCAGGGAAAAGTTGTAATTCTTATTGATAAAGAAAAACTGATTAAGAAAATCAGAGTGCCAATAAAAGACGATGCTTATTATCTTGCATATAACAAATTGAAAAAAGCAATTTGTGATGAAGATAATATTGCAGCACCAATGAACAATGATGGACCATCAGGACCTTCTTTAGCTGTAAAAATTCGCTTCAAGCCAGATTCTCCAGAAATTTTACCAGAAGAAGAAGAAAGAATTGATAAAATTGCAAGGGCTATTAAAGACGCAATTTCTGTAAATACATTTAACATCCTCATCGAAGGTCATACTGCCCGAATCGGAGACATTCAAAGTGAACTGCCGCTTTCTATTGCACGTGCAAAAACCATTGTTGACGAACTGAAAAAGCGCGGCATTCCAGACGAGCTTTTCAGCTATAAAGGTTATGGTGGAAACGTTCCAGTTGCTTCAAACGATACACCGGAAG
The DNA here is from genome assembly GCA_045627325.1 of Treponemataceae bacterium. Classification (GTDB taxonomy): domain Bacteria; phylum Spirochaetota; class Spirochaetia; order Treponematales; family Treponemataceae; genus UBA1240. Next base: position 11,669 of record JAZQNK010000081.1, read on the forward strand.
GCCGTGAACAGAACCGACGTGTTGAAATTACACTTCAGCCTGTCTTTAGCTTTACAACCTGGTATTAAGTGAAAGCAACAGTTCTTGTAGACAGCACCCGCGCAGGCAACCTTAAAGCCGAATGGGGTTTAAGTATTCTTGTAGAATACAATGAGAAAAAAATTCTCATTGATACGGGTGCTTCAAGCAATTTCTTAAAAAATGCTCAGATGTGCGGCATCAGCATAAAAGATGTTGATGCCGGCATTTTGACACATGCACATTATGACCACGCAAATGGTCTTAATGCTTTTTTTAAGGAAAATTCAACGGCAAAATTTTATCTTCAAAAGACATGCAAAGAAAACTGCTACAGTTCAAGAAAATTCTACAACCGCTATATTGGCATAAAAAAAAGAACACTTGAAAAATATAAAGACAGATTTGAATTTATCGAAAACACTTATAAATTGATTGATGGCGTAACGCTTGTTCCACACAACACAGAACAAAACATTGCACCCAAAAGCGAAAAAATCGAAAACCTTTCCACAGAACATCCAGATATTGAATCTTCAACACAAATCAAGCCTTTCGGGCACATAACAGGAACACTTCTCGTCAAAAACAACGATGCATGGCAGCTCGATTTATTTGATCATGAACAGACTGTAGTTTTTGAAACATCAAAAGGGCTCATCGTATTTACAAGCTGTGCACACAGCGGTGTAATAAACATGATTCAAGAAATAAAAAACGCCTTTCCGTATAAAACCATTTACGCTTTAGCCGGCGGTTTTCACCTGCACAGAAAATCAGACAACGACATAGCACAAATTGCATGGGCTTTGGCACAGACAGAAATAAAACAGATTTATACAGGGCACTGCACAGGCACAAGAGCTTTTGAAATTTTAAAAAAATATCTTGGTTCAAGATTATTCCAGCTGCACACCGGTCTTATAATGCAGTTTTAGCTTAAAAAAACAAAGGCCGCCATTATTAAAAGAACACTTTAATATTGGCAGCCTTCTTGTTATGAAAATCACAAAAAATTTTTCAAAATACCCTTATTTGTCGCGGATTTTAAACTTCGAAACATTTTCTGCAAGTTCATGAACATTAGTTTCAACACTCTCAGCATTTTCTGCAATTGACTGTGTATTAGTCTTAAGGGCAGATGCTTTACTGTTGAATACTTCAAGTTCACTGTTAACTTCTGTACTTATCTGTGTAAGTTCAGAACATTTTTCAAGAGTATCATGAGCATCATTTTTAATGCTGTTTGTATTATCAGAAATCTTCTCGGAAATTTCCTTGATATCTTTCAATGCCTTAAGAACAATTGATGAATTGTTTGACTGTTCAGAAAGCGAACTGTTCAGCTTGCCGATAAGGCCGGAAACTTCCGTAATGCCATCAATAGTCTGCGTAAAACTGTTTTCAACAAAGCCAGAAGATTCAGCAATTGTATCAATCTGTTTCTGCAGCTCTTTCAAGGTGTCGCTTGATGTTGCTGACTGTCTGGCTGTCTGTTCTGCAAGTTTTCTGATTTCATCTGCAACAACAGCAAATCCACGTCCTGCTTCTCCTGCATGAGCAGCCTCAATAGCCGCATTCATTGCAAGCAAGTTTGTCTGCGAAGCAACAGAAGAAATTGTCTTGTTTGTTTCAAGAATAGCACCAGACTGGGCTTTTACATCCTGTATTTCCTGTGTTGCCTGTTTCAGGCGCATCTGGTTTTCATTTGACGTCTTAACAAGAGAATCAACATTGACAGCAAGCTTTGATGTGTGTTCACCAAGAGAAATAACATTGTTTGCCATCTGTTCAATTGCAGCTGCAGATTCAATGATGAGCTGGTTCTGCTGCTCAACTTCGTTAAAGAGGTTTGTAGCACCCTGCGCAATGTTATTGACGGCATCATATGCAACAGAAATTGAGTTATTTTCTGTTGAAACGCTGCCCATCATTTTGTTGATTGAATCATTCAGATAATCAATTGCACTGTCAATTGAATTTACATTAGAAGCAAGGTTACCGGAAATAGACGAAATTGAATCAGATGAATTTCTGATATCCCTGATGATAGTACTAATATTACCAGAAACAATATCCAGACCTTCGGAAATATTCTCTGCTTCTTTATTATTGAAGTCTTTCTTTTCTATAACGAAATTTCCTGTAGATATAAGATCAATATCCTTTGAAAGTGCCCTGAAAGTTCCTGCAATCTTTAATGACAGCATAATATCCAGAATGAATACAACGATATACAGAAGTATTGAGAACAATATGATAAAGCGGATAATGCCCTGTACGTCTTTTTTGAAATCCATTACAGGTCCATCACCGATGATGAACCATGGTGAAGAGCCAGCCTTGCCTGCAACATACCATTTGCTGCCAATTGTACTTGAATGGATGATGTCATCAGAAGAAAGCGTTTCTTTTGTAAAATCAGAGTTTTTAAGCTCTGCATGGCTTTCAAAATAGTTTTCAGCCATAACTTTTTCAATATCAGGATGAATTACATAATTGCCATCTTTATCGATAATGAAAACAGAACTATTCTCAGAAATTGATATATTCGTAATGATGTTATACAAATCAGTTACATAAAAATCCACCGCAAGAACACCAAGTACATTGCCACCGGCATCGCAGATTGTTTTTGATATGGTAACACATATTTCTCCGGTCATGGCATCAACATATGGTTCTGTATAGACAATTTCGCCTTTTTGTTTTTCAGCATTAATAAACCAGTCGCGCGTATACGGATCCCAATCATCCTCTGGCACCCAGTCTGTTCCAGACAGGAATTTGCCTTCCGGAGAATGCATGTTTTTTATTGTAGTAAAATAAGTATCAAGCAAATTTGAATGCTGTTTCTGATTGTTATGCAGAGTAAAAAGCATTTGATCCCAGTCGCCATAACACATTTCAAGAGTAAATGCAATTGTTTTTAAATTTTCTACATAAGGAAGAAGTACATTATCAATACTAGTATTCAGATATTTTGTTGAAAGCTGAAGGTTATCATCAAGGTTTCGTTTAAAACTCTGATTCAAATTATAAACTGAAACTGTTGACAGAATTATAATTGAAAAGAAAACCGGAAGCAGACTCAACCGTATCATTATTCTACGTATAGATACTTTTTTCGCCATTGATTTCTCCTGCAATATTCATTGAATACAATACTCAGTATACTCCATTTTTATACATTATCCAACTTCTAAATGCAATTATTATTAATTTGACGAAGTAAAATAAAATTCATAATGCATTCTGCACGCCAGATAGAATAAAGCGTTTTTATTTTGCAAGTTGATTAAAACAAAAAAATTGGGCGCAGCTAAAAGAAAAGGAGGAAAGCTTCTGCTGCACCCAAATGAAAGGGAAAAATGGTATAATTATTTATACCTCCAATATCTCTATTTTGTCAAATGTTTTTTATTAAATTTCTCCATTTTCTTTAATTTTTCCGGAAGCATATGCATTTTTTATCATCCAAACTAACACAATCTTAAATAACTCTTGTTTATTTTTATTCAATAAGCTACTGTTTTACAATGAAATTTGAATCACTCGAAAATAATCCATATAAAAATGCTTTTAACATGGCATGGCCTGCAATTATAGAATCTTTTTTTATTGCTTTTGCAGGACTTATAGACTCTTTAATGGTAAGCAAACTTGGTGCATATGCGGTTGCAGCGGTTGGTCTTACAACGCAGCCCAAATTTATGGGACTTTCATTGTTTTTTGCCACAAACATTGCAGTTTCTGCACTTGTTGCACGGCGACGCGGCGAACAAAATCAAGAAGATGCAAACCGCATCATGTTTACGTCTGTCATTTTTATAGTAATTTCTTCAATAATTGTAAGCGCCGCATGTCTTTTGCTTGCAGACCCGATTATTCTGCTATGCGGTTCAACGCCAGAAACACACGAAAGTGCCGTCATCTATTTTAGAATAATTATGGGATGCATGATTTTTAACTGCATTCAAATGGGCATAAATTCTGCACAGCGTGGAGCTGGAAACACAAAAATTACAATGACAACAAATGTTACTTCCAACACCATAAACATCATCATGAATTATATGCTGATTGAAGGTCACTGCGGTTTTCCAGCTCTTGGCATAAAAGGCGCTGCAATTGCCACAGTTCTTGGCACTGTTGTTGCATGCATAATGAGCATCTGCTCTATTGTTCCAAAAGAACGCTTTATAAACATTGGTTTCATCATTCAAAATAAGATTAAGCCTGCGTTGTCAACTTTTCGAAACATCGTCAAAATCGGCTACAGTGTGTTCTTTGAACAGATTTTAATGAGAATCGGTTTTATGCTTACGGCAATAATGGCTGCAAAACAAGGTACCAGCGCAATGGCAGCTCATCAAGTCGGCATGAACATTATGGGTTTGACATTTTCTTTTGGAGACGGTCTGCAGGCAGCAGCAGTTGCACTCATTGGCCGCAGCCTCGGCGAAAACAACAAAAATCTTGCAAAAAGATATGGTAAAATCTGCATGACTTACGGCGGAATAATTGCAGCAGTTCTTTGCGCTGCATATTTTTTTGGTGCAGAATTCCTTATGAGCCTGTTCTTTAAAGAAACGGAAATAATCAAAATCGGTGTTTCAATAATGCATGTTATTATTTTTGTAGTTATTTTTCAGATTATACAGGTTGTTTACATGGGTTGTCTTAGAGGTGCCGGCGACACACTTTATACGGCCATTGCATCAACAATAAGCGTAACAATCGTACGAACAGCAGGTTCGTTTGTTTTCGGCTATATTCTCGGTTTTGGCATTACAGGAATCTGGGTTGGCGTATTTCTTGACCAGTTTTCGCGTTTCTGCTTTGCTTCAATACGTTATAAATCTGGGAAATGGACAGAAATTAAAATTTAATTCCTTGAACTTTGCTTATTAAACATTAATCTCAAAAAAGAATACAAGATTTGTTCTCTTTAGAGATACTGAAAAAATTCAGCATGATACATGAACAAACGCCTTAATCAAATTATTCTATTAATAAACAATAAAATAATCTGAATATTCATTTGGGCATAAAAAAAGCTGGCTCTTCAAACTTAAGAACCAGCTTTTAGCTCCCCCGCGCAGGCTTGAACTGCGGACCCACAGATTAACAGTCTGTTGCTCTGCCAGCTGAGCTACAGTGGAATGTCTTCATTGCTGAACACGTTGACTATAATATATACTCTTAAAAAAAATGTCAACAGCTTTGCAATATTTTTTTTTATTTTTTTATTTCATCCCTCATTCATGCTGCAAACTGTATAAAGCAGTTTAATAACAGACAGTTTTTACTGCCGTGCAATCAGTTTAATCCTGCTGCGGCTGTTATGCGCGCCCTTGCCTCATCAAGTGCCTGTGCATACTGCTCTTTCAGTGCATCAAGATTCCGGTCCAAAGACTGCACAAATTCAGGGTCTTGCATTGGTGTAAGTTCAATGTGCTGTCCGGTACGTTTTTCAAGTTCAGCCTGTTTCTGTCGTAGTTTTGGCATATATTGCTGTGTCAATGCAGCTTCAAGTTGTTTTTGCGAAGAAAGATACTGCATGAAAACCTGCTGCATTGTCATAAACAGATCATTCATGCCTTTATGTGGCAGCAAAAGCTCAAGCCCCTGCCCTACTTTCATCATCATTTCAATTTCAGATTCTTCTGCAGGCAACTGAAGCCTTGCCATAAAGAGTTTTACAGAACCTTCAAGCACACCGTCTTTTTCGGCATTTTTAAAAGCACCAAACGATTTCTTAAAACCCTGCAAATCGCCGTCTGCTAAAAAATCTGAAGCAAGCTTTTTGCCGCAATTATTCCATTCCCGTTTTTTGCCAGCCGAAGCATCGCTTTTTATGTCGGCTGTTCTTTCTAAAGCAATTTCTAATGCTGATTTTATCTGTGACATATTATAAAAATACGAAATCTTCTGCTGTTTTTCAAGGTCAACATGAAATAAATCTTTTTTCTGTTGAAATATGTGTTAAAGGAACATCAAAATCGTCTGACGGAAGTGAATCAAAAACCTGACAGTCATAGCAAAAACCAACAATTGCTTTTGGCAAATATACGGATGAATTTGTTTTATAAACGCCATCAATATATCTGTCATAAAAACCACGGCCATAACCTAAGCGCGTGCCGTCAAGGGCAAATGCAAGCCCCGGAACAACAAAAACGCTTTGAACAGGAAGACGGCTCTGGTCAATTTTTTCAAGAAATGTGCATGGTTCAAGAATATCAAAACAGCCTTTTTCAACCTGTTCGTCAATTTTTTTTAAAGGACTAAGCAGATAAAAATCAAGATTGTCGCCGACTGTTTTTGGAATGGCAATTTCTTTTTTATCTGCAAAAGCTTTTTCTATCAGGGCTGATGTTGAAATTTCATTTTTTTTAGACATGAACACAAAAAGACATTCTGCTTCTTTATAAAGACTGGTTGAAACAAAATTTGCAGCAGCCATCATGCTTCTGGTTTCTGTCTCAAAACCGACAGATAAACGTTTTACCGCCTGCCTGGCAGCAGCTCTTGCGGCAGCTTTCGATTCAAATTCCATTTTTGCTCTCTCCTAAACATTATTCAAAACGGAGATTCTAAATTTTTAATCTTTAGAACCAGCGAACGAATATGCCACCCTGTTACACATTTTAGAAATACGTTTTTTTCAAGTCAATATCTAAATCTTGCAAATTTTCAGTTTTTAGAGGTGAAATATCATTTTTTCAGACGATTTCCGCCAAACAGAAGCTGTTCATATTTTTGCTTTAAAATATGAACACAGTCTTCTTTTTGTGCACGGCACCGCACAATGTCTTCTGCAAGAGCACGGCAGTTTGGCGAGCCACACGCACCGCAATTAAGAGCAGGAAGTTCTGCTACAAGAGAATCTATTTCAGCAAGCATGCGCCTTGCTTTTGCAAAATCTTCACTTAAAAGCAAAGCCGGTCTTGGTTCAATCGGCAAATTCCAAAGACACTCTTTCAAACTGAACATTTCAGTTTTTGCTTCATCAAACATTTTTTCAAAAGCTGCTTTTTTATCTGTTTGACTTTCTTCTTCATTATGCTGCCTTGCACTGGCACAAAATTCTGCATCAAAACGCTGGCGCATATTTGCATGCGCAACAGGCACGCTTTCTACTGCAAGAGAGCCGCCTATACAGCCGCCAGAACAGGCAGACATTTCAATAAAATCAAAATCGTCCAAAGCACCTTCTTCAACAACTTCAAGTACTTTCAGCACATGATCAATTCCATCGCAGCTAAGCCAGCGAACTGTCTGATTTTCTTTCTGCAAAGCAATTGCCTGCTGCAAAGTGTCGCTTTCACCATCACTCATTCCCCAGATTAATGCCTGATTGAAAAAAGGATGACGCAAACATATTTTTGCATTTTCTTTTGGCACAGCATTTGATTTCATTGCATTTCTTACCAGAAGATAAATTTCTGCTATAGAAAAAACTCCAGTAATTGCAGAATATTCATAACCTAAAGGGGCACGCGGAATCGTAATTTTTGCAGGGCACGGTGAAAGAAAAAAAACTCCAACCTTTTCCGGTACAAATCCTTCACGGCTTGCTTTTTTTCTTGCATCCATTGCAGCAAGTTCAACAGGCGGAAGAACCGGCAGAATGTTGTCAATCAAAGAAGGAAAACTCGTTTGAATAAGTTTTATAATAACCGGGCATGAAGATGAAATAATCGGACGCAAAGCTTTTTTGTTTTTTAGATATTCCGCTGTTGCAAAAGAAACATCGAAAGCATAATCAGAAACATTATAAAGCCGGTCAAAACCAAGCGAAAGCAATGCTGTCTGAATTGCTTCTGAACTATATTTTTTGTTGAACTGAGCATAAAAAGAAGGCGGAACAAGAATAATGCGGTGCTCAAAATTTTCCGTTATATTCGCTAAAGACGAAGCAAGTGCTCTTTTTGCACGGTTAGGGCAGCGCCTTATGCATTCGCCGCAATCAATGCAGCGTTCTTCAAGAATATGGGCTTTTCCATTGCGCACACGAATTGCCTCAACAGGGCAAGTTGTTACACATGTAGTGCACCCTGTACAAGAGTCTTCTTCGAGAAAAACAGAATGAAACCTTGAAAGCTCGCCCAAAACAGCTCCTATTTCAGTTTTTAGATTCAATGGAAATATCTAAAAAGTAATTTTTAAAAATGCCCTGATTTTGCGGACTTTTCTAAAAATAAGTTTTTCAGATACACCCTGAAAAAACAAAAAGAAAATTCAAGTTGATATAATATGAAATGAATTAAAACAATTTTAAGACTGTTACTGCAAAATCACAATCGTATCGTCATTGTTACAGTTGTGCCTTTTCCAATTTCACTTTTAATGTCCAATTCATCAGAATTGCGCTTCATATTCGGCAACCCCATTCCAGCACCAAAACCAAGTTCGCGCACATGCTCACTTGCAGTCGAAAAACCTTCCTGCATTGCAAGTTCAAGATCAACAATGCCAGGTCCATGGTCACTCATAACAATTACAATTTTATCGTCCTGAATATCAATTTCTGCTTCTCCGCCACCGGCATGCACAGCCATATTAATCTCTGCTTCATACATGGCAACAGAAATCCGTTTGATTGTTGGAATAGGAATGCCCAACCGCTGGAGAATTTTTTTCATTTCAGCAGAAACCATGCCTGCACGTGAAAAATCATCGCCAGACACAGAATAACGATAAATCATTAAATTGCCCGCACACCACCGCCTACAAGGCCAGCTTCATAAAGCTTGCCGCAAGCTAAAAACATAGGATGCTTGGTTGAAAGCAAAATAACGCCTAATTGTTCAGCCATTTCAATCATTTCAGCAGTCGGCTTCTTGCCACGTACAAAACAAATTGCACCAATGTCCATAAGATTCGCAGTACGAATAACCTGAACATTTATAAGACCTGTAAGCAGAAGCACCTGATCTTTAACAAAAGCCATAACATCACTCATAAGATCAGAGCCACAGGCTGAAGAAACTTCAAGTTCTGCAAGATTATCATTGCATACAATTTCAGCTTCAAGTATTTCTGCAACTTGGTTAATTGTCATAACAGCCCTCCGTAATAAAACACAACATCAAAAGTCTAACACGGAAAACCGTTATTCACAAGTTTTAAAAATAATGAGGAAAATATTTAATGCCAGTTCCAGAAAAGCAATTTTATAAAATTTCAGAGATGTCTTTACAGCAGAAAGTTCTGAACAAACATGCTTTAATTTGAAGCATAAACCTGATTAATGGCGCTAACGACTCCGTTAATACCTGCAAGTCCAATATTTGTACTCTTTCCACATCCCCAGAATTTCTGGTTACTTTCAAGCGTAATTTCAACACAAGCAAGTGCTTCAGACTGTGTGCCAGAACCGATTGCATGTTCGTGGAATGCAGAAATTGAAAATTTGGGCACATTAACTTTTTGCAAAGCAGAAACAAACGCATCAAGCGGACCGTTTCCACTTGAACCAATCGGAAGAATTTCTCCCATCAAAGAAACACTTGCACGGCATTGAACCTGATCTCCGCCAAGATACGTCTGTGCAAAATCAATGATTTTGAGCGGACTAGCCTTTTCAAGCCATGTATCATTAAAAAGCTGATAAATTTCGTCTGAAGTCAATTCTCTTTGCAGCTGGTCGGCTGCTGACGTAACAACCTTGCCCAAAACAGGATGCATTGCTTTCGGAAGGAAAATTCCATAATTCTGTTCAAGTATCCAGGCAGCTCCGCCTTTTCCACTCTGGCTGTTTATGCGGATAATTTCTTCATATTCACGTCCAATATCATGCGGATCAATCGGAATATATGTAACATCCCAAGGTGCATCGCTGTCCATTGTCTTGCGTGCTGCCATTGCTTTTCTAATTGCATCCTGGTGCGAACCGGAAAAAGCCGTAAACACAAGAGAACCGGCATAGGGCTGCCTTGGCGGAACGTCCATGTCTGTAAATTCTATATATTTGCGTGTAATCTCCGGCAAATCTGAAAAATCAAGTCCAGTATCAATGCCGTGCGTATACATATTCAAAGCTGCTGTAATAATGTCAAGGTTACCAGTCCGCTCTCCGTTGCCAAAAAGGCAGCCTTCAACACGCTCAGCACCGGCAAGCAGCGCAAGTTCACACGACGCAACGCCAGTTCCACGGTCATTATGACAGTGTGTACTTACAACTACATTTTCTCTATGAGAAATATGCTTGCAGAAATATTCAATCTGGTCTGCATAAATATTTGGCGTTGCACATTCAACAGTTGTCGGCAAATTGAAAATAATCTTGTTATTTTCTGTTGGTTTCCAGATTTGCTGAACAGCTTCGCAAATCTTTACAGAATAGTCAATTTCGGTACTTGAAAAACTTTCTGGTGAATATTCAAGCTGAATATTTACACCAGCTGCAATTTTTTCATGCTTTTTTACAAGTTCAACTCCATGAACAGCCATTGCAATAATTTCATCTTTTGACATATTAAAAGTATATTTGCGCTGGCTTGGCGAAGTTGAATTATAAATATGAAAAATTGCCTTAGAAGCCCCTTTCAGACTTTCCATTGTTTGAATAATCAAATGCTCACGAGCCTGGCACAAAACCTGAATCGTTACATCTTCAGGAATGTGGTTTTCTTCAATCAAACGGCGCAGAAAACAATATTCAGTTTGAGATGCACTTGGAAAACCTACCTCTATTTCTTTAAAGCCAATTTTTACAAGCATGTCAAAAAAGGCAAGTTTTTGTTCAACATTCATCGGAACAGAAAGAGCCTGATTTCCATCGCGCAAGTCAACAGAACACCAGACTGGTGCATGCGTTATAGAATTTTCAGGCCACTCACGATTTTCAAGTTTAATCTTTTCAAACGGATTATACTTTGCCATTTTTTATCTCCACAAAAAGGCTGTTTATGTTCTTGATAGCTGCCAATGCTTCTTGTAAAACAAAAAAGCCCGCTGCCGGCAAGGCAACGGGCTGTAACATACAAATAAATTACACAGCGTTCGCCACTTACACGGCAGATTGAGAATCTTCTATTAGAAGTAGTTTTACTGTGAAAATCATAAAATCAATTTAGTCAAAAGTTAATTTTTTGTCAATTATAATTCAGAAGCCTTTTGCAGCACACAAAAAATGTGGTATAAAAGGCATATCAGAAAAGTTTTAAAAAATGCACTTTTTAGAATCTGTTTTAACGCAGGTTTATTTAAAATTGCGTTACTGCAGCAACATAAAATTCACAGTCATTTTTAAAAGATGCACTGTCAGTTTAAAAAAGCAGCTCTTGTGTTACAATGAAAAACATAAACATAAAAACTAAAGTTTTCATGTTTTTTGCCGATAACCTAATCGGAGAAGTTGTATACAAGGACGAATACAGCTTATTCATATTTTTTACTGCTAATAAATAGTTTTTAACAGAATGGAGATGGATCTTGATTTCTGAAAGAAAAACAAATTTTCGAACGTATAAAATATGCATTTTATTTATCTGCATATTTAACTCACTTTGTCTGTGTACAGCACAAAGCAATCAAAACAAAGACAATACTCAGCTCATCGACCTTATGGACGTAATGCTTGATGATTTTCTTAATCCAAGACAGACAGCTCCAATAAAAGAACAGAATTCACGGGTCATTCAAGATTCTGCAATTTCAATTGAACCACCGCAGACATCAACATTACCGCAGGCTTCGTCTCCTTCTTTGCCGGCACATGTTCCGCTTGTTGAAGATTATCCATACAGCGACTCAACATATCAATACTCAACACCACAGACTATTCCATCACAGTCTGTTACAACACCACAATATTCACAGACGCAGCCAGCATATACACAGCCTGTGCAGCCTCAATATCAGTATATTGCACCGGAACCTGTTTACACTCAGCCTAACCAGCAGTATCAATATTCACAGACAGATCCAGCTTATACACAGCAGCAATATCAATACACCCAGACCCAGCCTGCGCAGCAGCAGTATCAATACACCCAAACACAGCCTGCACAGCAGCAATATCAATATACTCAAACACAGCCTGCTTATACTCAGCCGGCACAGCCGCAAACTCAATATGCACAGACAGAACCTGTTTACACTCAGCCAGTGCAGACTGTTCAAACCGAAACAGCAGCGCCACAGTCTAATAACAGTCAGACAGCTGCTGCAGAAGCAGACGAATCTGCTGAAGATACTGAAGATATTGATGATATTGATGCAGATGAAGAATTTGCAGAAATTGATGATTCAGGAACAACCGATATTATTTTTACAGAAGACATGCTAGAAGAAGATTACTTTGAAAAAGTAATGACTTTGACTGGCAACATTGAATACAATTCATATAATTCAAAATTCAGAACATTAGGTCTTTCAATGATGCTGGATTATTCTCTTAGACAGAATGCATCAATCGGTGTTTTGGCAGGCGGATTTATTGACTTCTCTAAAGGATTCAAAATCAAGGGAATAAGTTTCTCACAAGACATATTTGAAGCCGAACTTGCATTGTTCTACAGACATTATATTATGACAGATTCGCAGAAAGCAGCACGTCCTTTTGGACACGGTTTCTATCTGCAGCCAGAACTCGGTGTTGCTGTTGCATTTAATAAAACTGGTTTAATAAAAGACCAGCTTGGTCTGAAAGTTTCTCCACTTGGCGCACTGCGCATGGGTTACCGTTTGTACATCAGAAAATCACCGCTCTACTTTGAGCCATATGTACGCTTAGGTTATCCGTTTATTGCCGGCGGTGGCCTCGCATTTGGCTGGCAGCTTTAATTATTCTGCTGCAAGACAAACAAGTTAAAAACGATATAAAACGCACTCTAAAATTGAATTGTTTTAGAGTGCGTTTTATTTTAAACACATTAAGTAAAAAACATGCTTTTTCAGCTTTTCTGATTTTGCGAAAAATTACTGATTGATTTAATACATACCTATTATAATGCAGAGAATCTGTATATTTTGACTGTCAAGCAAAACGATACAGAGCATTCAAGACATATTGTTTTCAAATGACAACACAGTTAGTTTTACAAACCTTCGTTTCAATGCAGAGTGTTATGCTTTTTTGAAAACAGATATTAAACATTACATAAAAAAACAGCTGGTAAAACTTACCAGCTGTTTCTAAAGGAGCTTTGAATGCAGCATTAAGCTGCTGTATATAATTAAAACTTGAGTTATATATTATTGCAATCACTAAACAAACCACCACCCTTAAAAAAGGTTACAAAAAAAATTATTTTTTTTAGTTTTTTTTATTTTGATATAACCTCTGAAAAACACAAAAAGCAGGTATTAAACATCCTGCACAAATCAACAACTTTGCCGAACAAACAAAAAGCCCGTCCTTCAAACGAGAACGGGCTAAAAGCATTTTCTAAAAAAGAAAACGAAAAGAGACAGGCAAATAATTATTTCTTTGCTTTTGGAGCAACAGCTTTGACAAGTTCAAGATTTGCTGCAATTCTTTTAGCATCTTTCTTGTCATTTGCTCTCTGAGTTCTTGTAACTCTGTCTGTTCTAAAACGTTTAGCAAGTCTCATATAGATACCTCATAACTGATTATTTTGATTACTCGAAAGTATAACCTTCTCATATAGTAGCAAAAAAACAAAAGAAAGAAAACACTTTTTCAAAAATATAGCAAAAAAATACTGACAGAAATATTTCTAAAAAACATTTCAAACATGCCTTAATCTTTATACTGACTGCTGATTTTCATAATCTTTTTTTTGTTGTCAAGAAAAACTTCTGTAAGAACCGGATCAAAATGCGTACCAGAAGAATTTCTTATAATTTTGAAAGTTTCTTCCAGCGAATAAGCTTTTTTATAGCATCGTTCTGAAACCAATGCATCAAACACATCAACAATTGCCATAATTCTTGCACAAAGTGGAATTTTCTCTCCAGCCAAACCGTATGGATAACCTTTGCCGTCCCAGCGTTCATGGTGACTTATTGCAATATCTGAAGCGACCTCTATATAAGCTTCATCTTCTGAAGCAGCTAAAACTTCCTGAATTATGCGGCCACCTTCAGTTGTGTGACACTTCATCACCTCAAATTCATGCGCTTCAAGTTTGCCCGGCTTTTTTAAGATTAAATCGGTTATAACGATTTTTCCTATATCATGCATTGGAGCTGCACGATATAAAAGATTTATATATTCATCTGTCAGCACATCAACATAAAAACCTGCATTTCTAGCCGCCTGTGCAAGCATAATCGTATATTCACTTGTGCGCCGTATATGTTCACCTGTGTCATAATCACGATTTTCAACAAGGTTTGACAGGCTTAAAATCGTATTATTCTGCATATTGATAATATGCTCATTCTGCACCTGAAGTTTTTCTGACTGATATGCAACTTCTGCTTCAAGGTCATTTTCAATATTATGAACAATTGATGCAAAAATCAAAATCATAAAAGTCAAAACAATAACTGAAAGCGAAACATTCGCAAGCTTTATGCAAAATAATGTCGTCCTGGAAATTTCAACAACAGGCAAAATAAACGGGCTGAAAATTTCACAAATAACAAAAAGGCTTATCGGCAAAATTGAAAGGCTTATGGACATTTTTGGATTCCCTACATAAATCAAAAATGCAAGAAACCCTGTTATTAACATAAGATAATGGAAAGATGCTTCTCCACCAAGAAAATAATCAGCTAAAATCTGATGGCAAATAACTTCTGCATCTGAAATTAAAAAAGCAATTAAATAATTTTTGACTTTTTTGACAGAAAGCAGCATTGAAACAAAAATTACGACACTTGCAATATTGAAATAAAACAATGGATAAATTTTGAGCTTTAAAAAAACAAAAAGAAAAGCAACATGATAAAACAATGCAAAAAATGCAGAAAACAAACAGACTGCTTTCGGGCGGTCCATAGGCGAAAGAAACTTTTTATTATTCATATATATGATTATAACATATTTTGGAGATTTCGTAATTGTAGAAAAAATATTTTTTTACACATTAAAAATATATTTTAAAACCGCAAAAAATAATTACATATGCACTTTTACATCACACAAATCATTTACAAAGAGCTTCATTTGCTGTAACATTTTAGAGATTGTGTAACGTTCACAAAATATTTATAAATAAGGAATTAAAAATGAAAAAATCAATTTTGTTCTTGACAATTATTGCATGTATCACATTGCTGTTCTCAGCATGTTCTGGCGGCGGAGGTGGCAGCACTTCAACAAACCCAGTAGAACAGGCATTATCTATTGACCTTTTTAACAACCGCACATGGAAAAATTCAGCCGGACAGGAACTGGTATTTAACAGCAAAAAATTAACTGTAAAATATGGAAGCAACAATATTGCAGTTGATAAATCTTATACATTGACAAATCTGGATGATTTGGGCCGTACTGGGATTTTTAAAAGTGAAGCACTGGGTAATCAGGAAATGACTTTTAATTTCGACAGAAATGTAAACCCAACAAAAGTTACATTTAGATATGGCTCCATCACCGAAACTTATCAAAAACAATAAATGCTTATAAAATTTTAATGAACAAACCTCGACGCAAAATATCGAAGTCCGTTCATTCTAATAACATATCAAAGATGCCGGGGTTTATTCATTTTTATATTACATAAAAGCCGAAACATGAAACCTCCGCGCAAATCAACAACCCGCCGAAAAGTGCGGGTTGTTTTTTTATCAAGGCAAAGCCCAAATGTTAAACCGGCAGCACGGGCAGCCGGCAGCTTTTATGCAGAATATCTTTTATAAAACACCAAGAACAATACCGGCAATTACAATTGAAGCACAAAACAGCTTGTAGCCAATTCCTTTTTCTTTAAAAACGAATTTTCCACCGATAATTGTAACAATACAGGCACTTTGCTTAATCAATGTCATTACAGTAATTTTGCTGTCCGGGTTTCCATTTGCAATAAACAAAGCTTTGTCGCCGATTACAAACATAACCGCAAGCAGCCACACCCATTTATTTTTCAACACAGAAAGGCTTATTTTTTCGCGTTTTATCAATAAATAAACCACATAATAAAACACAAGAAACAGCATGTACCAAAACTGAAGCTGCGAGCTTGTAATATCTTTCATGAGAATTTTATCCATGAAGCCAGAAACAGAATTAAAAATACATGAAAGGAATGCAAGAACAACAAAAAATGCAGTTGTCTGTGTTACAGGAATAGGCGTCAGCATTTCAGAAGATTCATCTGAAGCGTTTAAAACAGCTTTGTTTTTTTTATTGAAAGGCTTGAATTTTAAAAGCAAAAGACCTGTACAGACTAAAATCAAGCCAATAAGCTGAAAAATTCCCAAAGTTTCATTTAAGACAACAACGCCCCAAAAAGTTGCAAACAGAACTCTCGACAGCGATAAAATTCCATATAAGCTTACAGGCAGTTTCTTCAAAGAATTAAAACTGCAGATCCATGCAAGAAAAATTGCAAAAGCTTTCAGCGCAACCAGAAAATAAAATCTTAGTTCCATTCCGCCGGCATTTTTTGCCTGTGGAACAACCATTACGAACGAAAGTACAGTATACGCAACCAGTACTTCCATGACAGTGTTTTTAGTCATTGCCTTTTTTTTGGCAATTTCTCGTCCACCTTTTAAAAGCCCATATAAAAGAACAAGTGGTATCCAAATCATAAAATGATTTTAGCCAAAAGCATTGCCATGCACAAGGCTTGCTTTAAAACAGAAAGCAAGCTTAAAATATGCAAGCACAAAATTTTAAATCTGCTTTTTGCTTTTCAGATTAAATGCAGGATTTTATAAAATGCTCAAGGTGCGTTTATTTGAAAAAGCAACCTTAGCTCATAAAGCTTATTTTTCACCTAAATGTGCATGCAGCAAAGCTGTATTTTGCATAAAGACTTGACATTTGCATTTTCAAGGTTTGTAATCAATATGCAGCAGCTGCATATGCAAAAACTTAGATAAAAAATTAAACATGAATTTGCCCGGAGGAAGATACTGTGATTAACAGCCAGGAACTTGATTCTGTAATTGAATATCTGCAGAACAACAGCAAAGTTGAGTGCAATCCATATCCAAATTACGAAGCAGAAATTTACAAGGCTCTTGATATGTTGAAAACAGACAGAAAATATCTTTCGCACCATGCGAAGCTTGGAAGAAAACCAATCGAAGAAATGAACAAAAAAGAGATTGCAACAATGCTTACATTTATATCCAGAGGAGAACGTTTTTGCGACGGACATATTGCAAGCTATGTTGAATCTGGAACGCTGCTGCGCCTTATGTTAAGGTTGCGGGAAATCATATAAATTCAGCAGCGTTTGCAAAAGCATTTTTCTCTAACCTTTTTTTTGACATACGCCCTAACCTGCCTTAAACTATAAATACTTCTAGATTTTCAATTATTATCTAGTAAGGTTCTAAAGCCTGCAATTTTAGAGCCAACTTCAGAAATGCGATAAAGGAGCCTTGAAATGGCAAAAACAGCAAAAGATGTCATGAAAATGATACAGGACAATGACGTCAAGATGGTTGATTTCAAAATGGTTGATATTAACGGACAGTTCCGCCACGTTACTATTCCAGCACAAAATTTCAACGAAGACACAATGAAAGACGGTGTCGGTTTTGATGCTTCTAACTACGGCTATGCAGTTGTCGAAAAATCTGACATGGTTTTCATTCCAGACCCAGACACAGCAATGATTGATCCGTTCTGCGATATTCCAACACTTTCAATGACCGGAAACGCAATGATTATTGATTATCCGAATAACAGACCGCTTGCACAGTATCCACGCAACATTGTTCTTGCAGCAGAAGAATACATGAAAAAAACAGGCATTGCCGACGAAATGCTTATTCTTCCGGAATTTGAATTTTATCTTTTTGATGACGTTGCATGGGAAGTAAGCCATAACCATATTGGTGCAGAAATTGATGCATCTCAGGCTCCATGGAACACATATAACGAAGGTACAGGAAACGTAATCGGTTCACAGAAAGCTTACCACATTGCCAAACCATTAGACACAAGCTTTGAAATCCGAAGCGAAATGTGCATGGAAATTGAAAAAGCAGGCATTCCTGTAAAATATCATCATCCGGAAGTAGGTGCTGCAGGTCAATTCGAAATTGAACCGAAACTTGGAAAAATGAGCAAAATGGCCGACGGAACAATGAACATCAAGTACATTATCCGCAATGTTGCTGCAAAATACGGAAAAACTGCTACTTTCATGCCAAAGCCAGTTTATAACGAAGCCGGCAGCGGTATGCATGTTCACATGCTTCTGCTTAAAGACGGCAAACCAGTTTTCAGCGATGACAACGGCTATTCACATTTAAGCGAAACAGCACACTACTTCATCGGTGGACTTTTGAAACATATCAGCGCATTGTGTGCCATTACAAACCCAAGTACAAACTCATTCAAACGCCTTGTTCCAGGTTTTGAAGCACCAGTTACTGTCGGCTACGCCACATCAAACCGCTCTGCTGTAATCCGCATTCCGGCTTATGCAAAAACACCAAACATGCGCCGCTTTGAACTTCGTAACCCAGACGCAACATGCAACCCATACTTTGCATATGCTGCAATTTTGATGGCTGGTCTTGACGGCATTAAAAACAAGATTGACCCGCACAAAAACGGCTGGGGTCCATACGATGTAAACCTGTACACACTCAGCGACAAAGAAAAGAAAAAGCTCAAGCAACTTCCAACACGCTTAGACGATGCACTTGATGCTTTGGAAAAAGATCATGCTTTCTTAACAGAAGGCGGAGTTTTCCCAGAAGAATTGCTCAAAAACTTTATCAAGACAAAACGCGCAGAACTTGCAAAGTTTAATGCAATTCCTCATCCTGCAGAGTTTGACGCATATTACAACTGCTAAAATGAAATTTAGAACTTCTTCTGCCAATATCATTCCTTCAGACTTTCCAGATCTGGACGTGATTAGAGTTGATGACGCTTATTACATGGTCAGCACAACAATGCATTTTATGCCTGGCTGTGTAATTTTGCGTTCATATAATCTTTTAGACTGGGAATTCTGTACTTATGTTTTTGATGAACTTGAAGCAACAGACGGACAGACTCTTAAAGACAACAAAGGTGTTTATGGCAGAGGAATGTGGGCAGCAAGCTTACGTTTTAATAATGGAAAATTTTACGTAAGCTTTGTTGCAAACGACACTCATAAAACTTATCTATATACTTCAGACAAAATTGAAGGTCCATATAAAAAAACTGAAATTCCAGGCTTTTTCCACGATATGTCTGTTCTTTTTGATGATGACGGCAAAGTTTATGTCGTAAGCGGAAATACTGAAATTACACTTACACAAATGGAAAGCGATTTAAGTGCTCCTAAAAAAGGCGGAATAAACAAAGTTATTATTAAAGATGATAAAGAAAAAGTGAATCTTGGTTTTGAAGGCTGCCACTTTTATAAAATCAACGGGAAATATTATGTTTTTATGATTCATATGCCAAAAGGCAAAATGCGAACAGAAAGCTGTTATTTTTCAGATAAAATCGACGGGCCTTATACAGGCGGCGATGTTCTTTGTAAAGATTTTGAAAACTGGAACAGCGGAATTGCTCAGGGCGGAATTGTGCAATCAACTGATGGTAAATGGTACGGCATTTTATTTCAGGACCATGGTGCTTTAGGAAGAATTCCAATTTTAGTAGAAGTTGATTTCGATGAATCTGGATTTCCGATTTTTACTTCAAAAAAAGAAATTACATGCATAGATAACCGTCCGGATTATAAATACGAACCAATTTTTTCTAATAAATTTTTAAAAGAAAACAAACTCAATTCCTGCTGGCAGTTTAATCATATTCCAGATAAAAATCTAATTACAATCACAGAAAATAAATATTCAATAAAGACAGATAAAATCGCAAAAAATATAACTCAGGCAATAAACACATTGACCCAAAGAACTTTTACAGAAAAATGTTCAGGACAAATTACAGTAGACGCATCACAAATAAACGAAGGCGATTTTGCAGGGCTTTGTGCTTTAGAAGGCGAATATGCTTTTATTGCAATTACAAAAAAAGAAAATAAATTTTATTTATGTTTGATGAATCACAAAATTCCATATACTCAATGGACAATGAATGTTTACGATGATGAAGAAGCAATACTAATAGAAGAAATTGAAATAAAAAAGCCTGTTTTAACATTAAAAGCCGCTTTTGATTTGACAAAAGAAAAGCAGACAGTCCTTTTTAGCTACAGCGAAAACAACAAAAATGATTTTAAAACTTTTGGAAAAGAAAATCAGCTTAGATATACATTAGACCAGTTTGTTGGCGTTAGGTTTGCGCTGTTCAATTTTTCTACTAAACAGACTGGCGGAAAAGCAAGTTTTAAAGATTTTTATATTGAACCAAATGAAAAAAGTACCTCAACACAGCAAATTAGAGCGTGTTGCTAAATCATTTTTACACCAGAATTAAATATAGTTTATATCAAGGCTTACAATGAAACACAAAGGATTTTATTATCTGCACAAAAGAACAAGCAGACTGCAAGACAAGCAAAAAATAACCTGAGCGGCAGATTAACTGAAAAGGCTTATTTTTTTAAGCAGCAAAAAGTTCACAAAAACAGAACAAACTTGAATCAAGCTTTTCGCATTTACCATGAAAACATTTTGCTGCGGTTCTTTTTTATTTCTGAACGGATTTTTTTCTGTTTAAGATTCTTTTCTCTGCTGGCTTTTGTCGGTTTTGTTTTTATTCTTCGTTTTGGAACATAAAGTGCCTGCACAATTTTATTTTCAAGCCGGTTCAATGCAATTTCTCTGTTCCGTTCCTGATACCGCTCATCATCAACATCAATAAAAAGTTCATTATCTGCGTTTATTAACGAAGCAAGTTTGACACATAACCTGATCCGTTCATTTTCAGTTATGCCTTTTACTGCCTCAACTGCTAAAGTCAAATGAACTTTTGTATTCACTTTGTTGACATTCTGACCGCCGTTTCCACCTGAACGGGCAAATGTAAAATGAGAATTACTAATTATTGAATCATGC
>JAZQNK010000082.1:0-7861 GCA_045627325.1 Treponemataceae bacterium
ATTCTCTTGTTGATGATATTTTGGACCATTATGAAAATGAGCGTCAGTATCAACTTACAGGAAAAGCAATGATTGTAGCTTACAGCCGTTCAATTGCAATGAAGATTAATAATCGTATTCTTGAACTTCGTCCAAATTGGGCTGGCACAACATCTCAAGTTACTATCGGCTCTAAGCAGATTACAGTTCCAGGTGATGATGCTCGTGTTGCAGTTGTAATGACTGAAAGCAATAAAGATCCAGAAGAGTGGCGTGCCGTAATTGGAAATAAAACTCACAAACAGGAACTTGCAACACGTTTCAAAGATAATGACAGTCCATTAAAAATTGCTATCGTTGTTGATATGTGGCTTACAGGTTTTGATGTTCCTTCTCTTGCAACAATGTATGTTTACAAACCTATGGAAGGCTACAACTTGATGCAAGCAATTGCCCGTGTAAATCGTGTTTTCAAAGATAAGGAAGGTGGTCTTGTTGTAGATTATGTTGGAATTGCCTCAGCTTTGAAGCAAGCCATGAACGATTACACAGTTCGTGACCGTGAAAACTATGGTGAAATGGATGTAGCAAAACGAGCTTATCCTAAATTCCAGGAAAAACTTGAAGTCTGCCGAAATCTTTTCTTTGGTTATGATTACACGGATTTTTATTCAGATTCAGAATTAAAAAGGGGAGCTTCTATTACTGGTGGCGTAAATTTTATTATGGCTGTTGATAAAGAAGAAGAGAAACAGTCATTTATAAAAGAAGCTTTAATGTTAAAACAGGCAAAATCATTATGTTCATCTATGTTACAAAAAGATGTTCGTATTGAATCAGAATATTTCGAAACAATTCGAGTATTTTTGATGCGTTTGATGTACAATGCCGGTGGAAAAAAGTTCTCACTCAAAGAAATCAACGAAAGAATCAATGAACTTTTAAAGCAATCAGTAAAATCTGATGGAGTTATAAATCTCTTTAGTGATGTTGGTGAAGAATTCAATTTGTTTGATTCAAAGTTCCTTGCTGATGTTGCAAAAATGAAAAACAAAAACCTTGCTGTTGAAATGCTCAAAAAATTGATTGCAGAACAAGTAAAAGTTTATAAACGAACCAATGTTGTAAAATCAGAAAAGTTCAGTGAACTTGTTCAGCAGGCATTAAATCGTTACTTAAACGGCATGCTCACAAACGAAGAAGTTATTCAGGAAATGATTAAACTTGCCAAAGAAATGATGCACGCCAGCGAAGAGGGAAATAAACTTGGTCTAACAGATGAAGAACTGGCCTTCTACGATGCTCTTACAAAACCGGATGCAGTTAAAGATTTTTACTCAAATGAAGAACTTGTTGCCCTTACAAAGGAACTGACAGAAACTTTACGCAAAAACAAAACAATCGACTGGCAGAAAAAAGAATCAGCTCGTGCAAACATGCGTAAAATCGTTAAGCGTCTTTTAAAGAAATATAAATATCCACCAGAAGGGCAGGAAGATGCATTAAAAACTGTAATCAGCCAATGTGAAATGTGGACTGATAATGTAATGGAATTTGATAGTGCATATACAAATTACGAAGAAAATTATTTGCTGGCTGCAGATAAAGAACCTGAATATAGAAGATAAATAATTTTAATGCAGAATGACATGAAATTTTGATTTTTTTTCTGCTGCTTTTTAACTTATTGCAGCATAAAGAATTGGGCTTTTATTATTAAAGTTATTTCTAAAAATTTCAGTTTTTAAGAAATAGCTTTTTTTAGTTGCATGATATGCTGCTGTAAGAAAAGTTGTTCTAAAAATCACAGTTGCATCAATTTTTAGAACATGCCTTTATATATTTTTTAGAGTCTTCCATAAAACTGTTGCATTTTTTTTATTTAGGCTATACCATTAACATTGTGTATTGACTGTATGCTAGGATTATGTAACTATGCACATTATTAAGGAGAGAGTTTTAGAGCTGTTCTTTTAAAACTCTCCGTAACACATTATAACAGCGGTTAGTATATGGGAATTCAGCCGATTGATTTGCAAACTATGTTTGCACAACTTGACAAAATTTCAAATTCTCAGGTTCATCAGACACAGACGGCGCATCTTCAAAATGTTTTAAAACAGGAAGATGTTGCAAAAAAACAGACTGCAGCTAAAGCAACTGTTGAAGAACCTTCAAAACTTGGCGATGGAATAGGTTCGATAAAAGACCAGAATAAACATAATGACAACGGCCAGGAAAAACAAAAACAGAAGGACAATGAACCTAAACAGGAAAAGGAAACTTATTATATTTCAGATCCTTCTCTTGGTCAGCATATTGATGTTTCAGGATAATTTATGGAAGGCGTATATTTTTCTGCAGTGATATTAATTATTAATGTCATTTTGTGGTTATATTTTTATTCAAAATTTAAAAAAACTTATTCACCAGAAAAGGTGCTGAAAAGCATTCGAAAAGAGTTAGACAAGCTTTTTACAGAGATTGTTCGCGAAGCAGAAGAAGATGTTTCGGTTATTGAAGACCGGATAAAAGGTTTGAAGGCTTTGATAGCTGAAGCTGATGAACGCATATCGCGTGCCGAAAGTGAAGTTGCAAAACTGAACAGCGAAAAGAAAATGCTTGCTGATTTGGAAACGACTGCTGAACTTAAGCCTGTTCAGAATGTAAAAAGACCTGGCAGCAGTGCGCAAAAAAAACTTTCTGCATATGAGCAGACTGCATTTTCTGTTCCACAAAGACAAAAAGCCGCAGAAATTGCAAAAGAAGAACCTGTTATGCCTGTGCCAGCCGAAGAACCTGTGCAGCTTGAGCTGAATGCTTTTGAACCAGAGTCAGATGACAGTGTTGAAGTTGCTGTTTCTCAAGATTTGATTTCTCAGGCTTCTGAAAAAGCAGCAAAACCTGAAAAGAAGGAAACAATAGAAATTGTGCTCTCTAAAGATGCAATTCCTGTAAACAAAAAGTCATCCAGAGAAAAGATAATGGAACTTTATAAACTTGATATTGCTCCTGAACAAATTTCTGAGATGCTTAATATTCCTTTAAATGAAGTTCAGCTGGCAATTAATCTTTTTGCTGATAAATTCAGAAACACATAAAAAAATTAATTTTTTTTAGTGTTTCTATTGACTATTTTTAAAAGTAAGTATATATTCTTTTCATCAACGCCGTTGTAGCTCAGTTGGTAGAGCAAAGGACTGAAAATCCTTGTGTCGACAGTTCGATTCTGTCCGACGGCAGAAGAACAGCACTTTTGTTCTTTGTCTTATAACATTTAAAAATATTTTGCCGTTGTAGCTCAGTTGGTAGAGCAAAGGACTGAAAATCCTTGTGTCGACAGTTCGATTCTGTCCGACGGCAGAAAAAAGCAAATCCTCTGTGATTTGCTTTTTTTTTGTCTTTTTGCTTTTCTAACAAGAAAGCCTTGTGTTTTAGTAAACTTAATTTTCGTTTTTCTGTTAGTGCTTCCATAGTTTTGGGTCTTCTGTTATTTGTTTTTGCGGGGAACAAAATTATAGCAGTTCAAAAAAGCTTTTGTTTTTTATATTGGCGATGTTTCAGTTGCAGCTTGCCGGCGAGGTTCGTTTATTGAAATAGTTGCGCCAAGATAAAAAAAAGGTTATAATGTTAAACGTATGTATATTTATTTGTGAGCAATGTTTGTGTTTCAAATAGTTGTAAACAAAAGCGATGAATAAACTTGTTTTTGCATGTTTTTCACTTTAATTCAGGGTTTTATAAATCCTGAAACGGCTGAATCAGTGCTTTAGGCGAAGCGGATTTTGGTCAGCTGCGTTAAAAAATACATATTTTAATAATAGATTCGCTTAAGTGTTATTTAGGATTAATTGTGTTTTTAAAGTATCTTGATATTTTTGGTTTTAAATCTTTTGCAGACCGCACTCATTTTGAATTTGCAGATGGAATTACAGCTCTGCTTGGACCTAACGGTTGTGGAAAAAGTAATGTCGTTGATGCAATTAAATGGGTTTTAGGTGAGCAGTCTGTCAAAAGCATGCGTGCCGAAAAAAGAGAAGACATAATTTTTAACGGAACAGAAGCAAGACCTGCATTGAATGTTGCAGAAGTTGCTCTTACAATTTCCAATGAAAAGAATCTTTTGCCACTCGATGTAAGTGAAATTACCATAAAAAGACGTTTGTTCCGTTCTGGCGAAAGTGAATATTTTATTAATAATGTACCTTCACGTTTGAAAGAAGTTCAGGAACTGTTCTGGGATACAGGTGTTGGAAAAGCAGCATATTCTGTAATGGAGCAGGGCAAGATTGACCAGATTTTGTCGTCTAAACCAGAAGACCGTCGTTATTTGTTTGAAGAAGCTGCCGGAATTACACGTTTTAAAATTAAAAGGGCAGAAGCCGAACACAAGCTTGAAAAAACAGAAGAAAATATGCGCCAGATTGAAGGCATATTAGGCGAAGTAAAGCGTTCTTATGAAACATTAAAAGTTCAGGCAGACAAAACAACAAAATACCGGACATTGAAAGATGATATTTTCAATTATGAACTGGATATTCAGCTTTTGAATTTGAAAAATGTAACTCAAGATTATGAACACCGGAAATCTGAGCTTGAAAATATTACAAAGAAGCGTGAAGAACTTCATTCAAATATTGAAAGCATTAATGTGCTTTTGGAAGAGCATATGGATGAAGTTAATGAAATGCAGAATTCAATAAATGATTTGAATTCGCAGGCATTGGCACTTCAGATTGAAAAAAATGAAAAAGAAAAGCTTGCAAAAGTTCTGGTTGAACGCCAGAATGAGTCAAAGCATAATCTTGCTGTGCTTGAAAGCAGAAAATCCAATATTGAAAACCAGATTGAATCTTTGCAGGAAGATGTTGATGAACAGGAATCTGTCGTTCACGACCGTTCAAAACAGCTTGAAGAAAGCCAGCGTGACATTATTTCTTTTGAAGAAAATATTACAAAAACAAGTGGTCGTATAACAGAAAACGATAATACTGCTGCAAGATATGAAGATGATATAAAAGTTCTTGATGAAGAACGTTTGTCTTTGGAAAAAGAACTTGAATCTGTTACAGAAGACATCGTTACAGAGCTTGATTCAAGATTAAAGGATGCAGGATATTCTTCGCAGGCACACGAAGATGCAAAAGAAAAAGTTGATAATCTTGTAGGTCAGCTCAAAATTTTGGCACAGGGCCGCAAAAACATTTTGGGCGACTTTGCTTCAATAAAAGAACATTCTGTTGAAGAAACAAAAAAAATTGCAGAAGTTGCCGTTAAAGCTTTTGAAGAAATTGAATCTTTGACAGAAAAACTTTCTGATGCTGTTGACGCATGGGCAAAAACTTCACCAGGTTTTATCGATGAATTTTTGTCGCCAGAAGGAATTATTACAAAAAAGCGCAGAGTTGACCAGAAAATTACAGAAAATAAAAATAAGGTTGTTCAAAAACGCGAAGCAATTAATTCGCTTCATTCAGAAAATTCTGACCTTGTTAAGAAAATTGAAGAATACCGAAAAACTCTTGAAGATTTGCGTATAAATCAGGCACAGATGAAAGTGCAGGTTCAGGCAGCAGAAGACCAGCTGAAATTAATTCGCCGCGAATTGACTTCTAAACAGACTGAACTGCACAATGTTGAAAATGATTTGTTTGCTGAACAGAAACGACTTGATGATGTTTCTGAGCAGGTTCGCGATAATGAAGATGAGATTGCATCAATTGAATATAGAGGTCAGTCTTTAATTAAGCAGATTGAATCACTTGAAAAAGACAGAGACAGCCGCAGTTCAGATCTTTCAAGCAGGCAGAAAGAACTTAAAGCAAAGAATGAAGAATATTCAAAGGTTCAGCTGCAGCTTGAAAAGCTGAATCTTGAAGTTGCAACGACAGAAACAAAAATTCAAAGCATAAAAGAAAATTTCCGCGAAACACATGCCAGAGACCTTATGGAATTTGAAGAGCGCATGTACACGATTCTTGCACCGGCTGCAGATTTAAGGGACAAGCTCAGCAGTGCACGCCAGCATTTAAAAGAGCTTGGCAGTGTCAATCTTATGGCAATTGAAGAATTCGCAGAAACAAAAGATCGTTACGACTTTTTAAGCGGTCAGCTTGCAGATTTGCAGAAAGCACGTGATGATTTGCAGCGAATTACAGAAGAAATTCGTGCCGAATCGACAGAACTTTTCCTTTCAACCTATAACACAATCAAAAAGAATTTCCATAATATGTTCCGCCGTTTGTTTGGCGGTGGGCGTGCAGAACTCAGACTTATGGATCCGCAGAATGTGCTTGAATCTGGAATTGATATTCTGGCTCAGCCGCCCGGAAAAAAACTTGAAAACATTGCTTTGCGTTCTGGTGGCGAAAAAACAATGACTGCCGTTGCATTGCTGTTTGCAACTTACATGGTTCGACCGTCTCCGTTTTGTCTTCTCGACGAAATTGATGCTGCTCTTGACGAGCACAACGTTGTCCGCTTTGTTCAGACTTTGCGTGAATTTGCAAATGTAAGCCAGTACATTGTTATTACACATAACAAAAAAACTGTTACAGGTGCCAGTACATTGCTTGGCATTACAATGGAAGAGTCTGGTGTAACAAAAGCCGTAACGATTAAACTTGAAAATGAAAAAGGTGCTGTGAACATTGTTCAGGATGCTGATATTGAAGCTTTTGAAGAAGAAGATGTTCCTCCGGAAGAAAATGTATATATTCCGCCACACCCACCTAAACGAAATAAAGAGGAAGTTTAAAATTGAAGGACGTAAAATCAATTTTTGCTGATGTAAAAGCATTTTTTTCAGAATTATGTTCGTCTATTAAAAATGGGTCTGTGGCAGAATTTGCACAGAACCACAAAAAGCAGTTGATTGGTTGTGTTTGTGGAATTGCTGGAATTATTGTACTTATATTGATTTTGTCGCTGTGTGTGTCAATTGTTAGAAACAGAACACAAAAAATTACAGCTATTGTGCCGCCGCTTGAAGAACCGCTTATTATGCCAAAAGAGCCTGGCATAAATGACAACTTTCAGTTTTATAGAGAGCAGAAAAGCGAGTGGACAAAAGACGATGCTGAAAAGTGGTTTACAGCACCAGATGATTCAATGATTGTAGAACTTGAAGAAGCTAATAATGCGATAATTTCTGACATTTTAGGAGTTGCTCCGTGAAAAAACTGATTATTTTAGCTGGTATATTTTCTTTATTGTTTGCATCGTGCAAAACAAGCTCGATTTCATTGCCTCAAGGAACTTCTGAATCGGCTGCTCTAACTCAAGATGAGCCTGTTGAACCTGCAAAAAATGATGTTGCAGAAAAAAATGACGACTGGCTGACAACAGATGCAGATTTTGCTGTTCCAGATCCAAAAGAGCCGGAAGAAATTGCTGCATATGATGAAGTTCATGGTGAAAGTGCAGAAGAAAAAGCAGCAAGAGAAGAAAAAGAAGCAAAAGAACTGCTTGAAAAACAGGAAGCTGCAAGAATTGAAGCCGAGCGCATAGCTTCTCAAAAAGCAAAAGAAGATGCTGACCGTAAAACAAAACAGGAAAACGAAAAAAAGGCTGAAGCTGAACGCCGTGAAGCTGAAAGGGTAGCTGCGCAGAAACTTGAAGCAGAAAGAAAAGCTAAAGCAGAAGAAGAAAAAAGAATTCGTGCAGAACAGCGCGAAGCAGAGCGCATTGCAGCAAAAAAAGCAGAAGACGAACGGAAAGAAAAAGCTGCTGCTGCAAGAAAAGCAGAAGCAGAACGCCGCGAAGCTGAACGCGCAGCAGCAAAAAAAGCAGAAGAAGAGCGTAAAGCACGCGAAAAAGCTGAAGCTGCAGAAAGAGTTGCCCGCGAAAAAGAAGCAAAAGAAGCAAGTCGGAGGCCAAGCGG
>JAZQNK010000083.1:0-16385 GCA_045627325.1 Treponemataceae bacterium
ACACTTTTTCCTTCCTTGTGCTCCTGAATCATTTTCACAATCTGTTCTTCTGTAAATCGTTTCTTCATTTTTCTACCTTCCTTTACTTTAACGGTAGAAAAACTCGCCTTTCAAGTGGTACAATTATTGGGGGAGAGACCACATCATCTTTTTGATTTAATCTTGAAAATGGTCTTGGAAAATTGTGAACTTGGTTCGGGATCTGCCGCCGGACGCCGTGGTGCAGGCGTTGCAAACGGCACACGTTACAGATACATCGGTGATGAGCCGTTAGTGCCGCTAGAAAATGCTGGCGGCAACACTGGCGCACAAGCAAGCTCGTCGGCAAACGGTGTAAAAAGCACGAGTAGTTGGGGCTTTGTTTTATATTTAACATTGCTTGAAGATTTTAAATAATTAAAGTATTACTGTCGTGCAGATTTGTTCTGGTTTAGAATTGATTTTAAGGTAAGGAATGTTCGACTTATTAATAAACTAGTCGGGCAAGGCGGATTTGAACCGCCGACCTCAACGTCCCGAACGTCGCGCGCTACCAACTGCGCTATTGCCCGTTGATGGATTTTACTGGTGAACCTGTAAAATCCCTTATATAAAATCAGAGTTTTTTGAAAAATGCAAGTGAAACACGGCATTTTTCTCTGTGCGCCGAAAAACTCTGCTATGGCGCAAAAAAAAGCTCACCGAAAAAGTGAGCTATACGGGAGCGACGGGGCTCGAACCCGCGATCTCCGGCGTGACAGGCCAGCGCGATAACCAACTTCGCTACGCCCCCGTGATGTGTAAGAATATATACTCATTCTAAAAAAATGTCAATGGTTCGACAGAAAAAATATTTCGAAATTATATTTTTTTTCAAAATGTGTAAAATTTGATTTTTACTCTGGTTCTGGCAGACTTTTTAATTGACGAATTCTTTGTAATAAATTATCATGCTATATATGGGTGTTTTTACAAGTCAGCAGCTTACTCGCTATTATGATATATATCGCGATACAGAAGTCGTTTTTACAAAAGAAATTATAAAAACTCTTTGCCTTAATACCAGACAGATTTATGTAAAATGTGCCGGCGGGCAGTGGCCTTGCATTTTAAGCTCAACCTCTTTTCTTGGTGCAAAAATAGTAATTAATAAAGAGGGTGGCGCTTATGATGATGTACAAAAGCCTGATGCACCTGTAAGTTTGCATTTTTGCTTTACGCCGCAAGAGGCACCGCAAATAGTTTTTTTTGTTAATTCCCGTGTTGATAATATTGAGCCATATATGGGACATGATGACTTAGTTGTTGTCACATTAAATTTTCTGCAGCGTCCGCCTGATGATTTAATTGCACTTACAGGAAGCCTGCTTGAAGCAAACATCAATGCCGTTCGTCGCAGAGAAGAACGGATTGCAATAACTCCTAATTCCAAAAGAAAGCTTGGTCTTCAGAAAGAAGAAACTATCGTTTATGTTCAGAATGTTCCACGTCATTGTGTTTTGCGCGATATTTCTTTTTCCGGTGTAAAGCTTATTTTGGTAGGTTTAAAAGCGTTTATCATAAAGCAGGTCGTCATGATTCGTTTTGAATTTGATGATCCTCGTGCAACTATTTATGTCCGCGGCATTGTTGTCGCCGTTGATGAAATAGAAGGTCGCAAAGACTTGGTTGTTGCACGTATTCTTTACGATGAAAAAACAGTTCCTGTTGCTTATAAAATTCGCATCAATAATTACATTACAGATGTCCGCATGAATCAGCTTTCTGAAAATGATGCTGCTTCAGATGGAAAATCTCAAAATTAAAAGATAAGTACTATGCAAAATCCACTTGATTCTGTCGTATACATTTCTTTGCCGGAGGGGTTTTCTGTTCCGTCAAATGCTTTTCAGATTGATGTAACAGTGCCGCTTCCTGTGCAAAAACCTGCAGGGAATGGATCGTTTGATATTTCAACTCTTTCGTGGGAAATGATTCTTGCCGGTATTCTTACAA
Source organism: Treponemataceae bacterium (assembly GCA_045627325.1). GTDB lineage: Bacteria > Spirochaetota > Spirochaetia > Treponematales > Treponemataceae > UBA1240. Next base: position 1,975 of record JAZQNK010000083.1, read on the forward strand.
TTATGGCATATGAAAAAGAAAATGTTCATTTGCCATATTATCGTTCGCTGCTTTTGTCTGTAAAACCTGAAATTAAAAAGGAACTTACAGAAGCTGCTATTTTAAAAGCCCGCAATGAAGATTATGAAATTGCAGAAGAGATTTTTTCTGCTCTGCGTGGTTTAGACCCTGAAGATATGGGCACAATTGTTAATTCTGCTCTTTTTTATGATGAACGCGGCTCTTCATACAGAACATCTGGTCTTACAGAAGATGCTGATGCCTGTGATGACCAGGCTTATGCTTATTATAAGCAGGCCATGACGGCTGAAAGCCCTGAACCGAATGCTTTTTTTAATGCAGGTTTTTTCTTCCTTAAACAGAAGAATTTTGCCCGTGCAAAAGATGTTTTTGAAACATATCTTACGCTGACATCTGCAATTGATGAAAAAGATTTGCCTGAGAATGAAAAATACAAGCGTGAGCGGGCAAAAGAAGTTGTGCAGGATATTTCATCGCGAAATCTTGAAGACGAGCAGTTTAAATCTGCGTATGATTTTATTTCGATGGGTGAAGAAGAAAAGGGTCTTGAGCAGATTCATCTTTTCCTTGAGAAAAATCCGAAAGTCTGGAATGCATGGTTTATGCTCGGCTGGGGGTTGCGCCGTCTTGAACGCTGGGAAGATGCAAAAGCTGCATTTAATCAGGCAATTGCCTGCGGCGGCGAAAACTGCGACACTTTTAATGAACTTGCAATTTGTCTGCTTGAGCTTGGCGAGTTTGAACAGTCTAAAAAGCTTTTGGCCCGAGCGCTGCAGGTTGAACCTGAAAATACAAAAATCATGTCTAACATGGGTTATGTTTTAATGAAAAGCGGAAATCTTCCGGAAGCAAAGAAATTTTTTCTTGCTGTTCTTGAATTTGATCCGGATGATACGCTTGCAAATCAATTTTTAAAGGAAATTGAAGATATGCTTGACGATTAACGTCAGTTTCAGATTTTAAAATATGAAAGCACCGGACTTTTGAAGTATACTTCAATTTCTGGTGCTTTTTTATTGTTTGGCAGCTGTTGTTTTCTGAATGTTTCTGAAAATTCGTAAAGTTTATTTTTAGAGATTGTTTTTAAATCTTAAATCGTTAAAGTAAAACAGATTAGGATGCTGTATTTCCAAAACTTTAATAAAAATCGAAAGATATTGGTCTTGTTAAATAGAATTTATTTTTGACGTTTGTCGTGTGCTTTTAAGATTTCATCTGTCAGTTTAAGTTTGTCTCCGACAGTAATATTCTGTTTTTCAAACCAGCCTTGTGGAACTTCCAGTGCGTAACGCACAGAATTTCTGCTTGAAATTGTTTCCAGACTATATGGTTCCATGTCAAAAATATTGCGGATAACTCCGTTTGCATCAATGTATGCAATTGAAAGTGGAGAAGGTGTATTTTTCATCCAGAATGATAAAACCTGGCTTTTTTCAAAAATGAAAAGCATGCCGGTTCCTTCCGGAATATTGCTGCGGAACATGTAACCTGTCTGCTGTTCTTCTGGTGTAACTGCAAGTTCAGCTTTTACTGTTTGTGTCGTTCCGTCCTTGCAGATTATTTGCAGTGTTGTTGTCTTTGCTTCTTTGCAGCTTGCAAAACATGCAGCTGCTGCAAAGATAAAGAAAGCAGCAAGGAATTTTGTTATGTTTTTCATAGACTTTCCAAAAATCCTTTGCGAGTCAATTCTTCAATTGACTTGTTCATCTGCGATGTGTTTTGAATTTCTGCAAATACTTGTGTGTCTATGTATTTGATAACAAGCGGCCGTTCAAGGCTTAGTGTTACGCGGTCATCTTTCCAGACGATTTTTTGAGGATCAAGGCTTGTCGGTTCGCCGTATTTATCCTGCAGAGATTTAAAAACTGAATAGAAATCAACACGGTCGCTGTCAAGCTTAAAAGTCATGGTGTAAAGCTTGTCCTGATAAAACTGAAACCAGCTTCTGTTCAAAAAAGAAAGGCCTTCGCTTTCAATTAAAACACGGTTCTGTGTTGGAAGCAGCGAAACATCGCGTTCGCCTCTGTATCCGTAAATTTTGTCTGCAAGAAGTGCTTCTTTTACATCATCTATCTGCATTCCAAGAGAAATGCCTCTGTAATCTACTGGATATGGCTTTTTTGCGGTGTTTGTGTTGTCTTTGCTTTTAATTGAAATTGAAGCTTCAACGCCATCCTGTGTAATGCCTGCAGATGCGTCAAATTCAAGCTGTTGAGCCATTAACGGCAGTGCAGCAACCAAAAAAAGAGAAACTCTTACTGCTAAATTTTTTCTACAAAGAAATTTCATACTTCGATTATCGGTGTTTAAAGCTCAAACTACAACTTTTTTGCAGAGAATATTACTTGTTTTTTGTTGCTTTCTGCTTGCGGTAATATGCAGCATGCTTAATAATCTCAAGACAGTCTGGTACAAACAGTTTGTTGCGGATAACTCTTACGCGCTGTTCTCTTTCAAAAAGATCCAGTGTTGTATACTGCTCGTTCGGCGGAATTGCACACATGTTTGCAAGTTCCTGTGGAGAAATATCAAGCTGAAGCGATGTCGGTGAAGATTCTGAAAGCGGCAGCCGCTGTTTTTCAATTTCCAAAGCAAGCATGTCATAAAGCTTGCCGAGTGGATCTGTAAGGCGTGTATTTGTAACCTGTCGGTACATAGACCAGAGGCGTTCTGCTAATGTTGTCGTCAATCTTGAAATCATCTGTGCCTGTGTAGAAACCATCTGGTCAAAGTTCTTTCGGTTGATGACCATCAGCTTGCATTTTTCGTGTGCAATTGCTGATGCAGAACGCGGCAGGTTTTCAAGAAGCGCCATTTCACCGAAAAAGTCGCCTTTTTTGAGTACTGCAAGAACAACTTCTTTGTTGTCGATGATTTTTGTAATCTTAACCTGTCCTTCCTGAATGATGTACATATCCTGTCCGCTCTGGGTTTCTGCAAAAACCATTGTGCCCTGCGGATATTCACGAATCATTTCATCTTTTGGTTCAAGATAAACAGCTTTTGAACGCTGCTGAAGCATTACGAAACGTTTTTTTGCTGTTTCTGCCTGCTTTCCTGTCGGGTGTGTTTTTAAATATTGATAATATGCATAAGTTGCTGCATCAATTTCTTTTGCATCATCATAATAAACAGCAATGTTATAAAGCTGTGATGCTGTGTTATTAGACTCTTTTTGAAGCGCCATTTTTAAAAGCGTTTCATTCATTTCGCGCATTCGTGCAGCAAAAACTCGGATAATCTTTAAAGCAACAGGGGTATTTTTTTGAATGAGTTCAGGGTACTGGTCTCTTTTTACAGAAATTACTACAAGATCTGTAAGGGCGACAACAGATTCAATCTGGTTGTGGTTTGACATACATGGAATAACGCCAACAAAGTCGCCAGGTCCTAATATGTTCGATTTTGGGGTAGACGAAAAATCAATCTCACGGACACATTGGGCCTGTCCGCTTTGTATGATAAAAAATTTGCTTGAATCTGGTTTTCCCTCTACTAAAATGTAGGAACCTTTTCTGTAATTAACGAATGATAACTGTAACAACCCCGTGTCCCTCTCAAAGGTAAAGTATAAGAGTTAATGTCGAGCATTGTCAATGAACTTTGTGTCATCTCGGATATATTGAAGAACTTGTTCCTGTAAAAGGCGCAGAATAACACAAATTCACGAAATGATTATCACAAAAAATACTCGAAATATTTCATTACGTTTTTCGGCATTTTTTTCTTTCAAGATTATCTTTAAAAGAAAAAACACTGTAAGATCCATCTTCTTTTATTAATGGCGTCTCTAGAAATCAGCAAAATTGCATTTTTTAGAGAAAAAACGCCTGCCTATGCAGAATAAGCAAAAATTAAGCCGTTGAAATAAAGCGGTTTAAAATATTGCACTTTCTGGCTTTACTCTGAAAACTGCAATTTGGAATTTCATTTAGAGAATATAATACTTTGCTGTAAAAGGCTATATGAAAGAATTTTGGCAATTATAAAAAAATAAAATTTAGATTTTTTGCTTTGCTTCTAAATTATTGAAATATAACAATTTAAAAGTTAAGAAATCTATGACAGATTTAAAAGATTTAGATTTTAGAGATTCTCATATAATAAATTTTGCATTGCAAAAAATTATTTCTGTCATTTTTTCTGCCTTAGGTCATGTACTCCGGCATTCAAGCTCGTAATTAAACATTAAATCTTGCAGCAGATAATTTTTTTTGAGGACAATATATGCTGTTCTCTGAACGGCTTTTGTTTTATGCCTTTATGTCAGAAATTTCTGCCTACAAAAATTATTTCTGGTTCAAGTACAAAACCTGTCTGTTTTTTTACTTCATTGGTTACATGAATGACAAGGTTGTGAATGTTTTCTGCCGTGGCGTTTCCTGTGTTTATGATGAAATTGCCGTGCCACGGGGCAATCTGTGCACCGCCGATGCTAAAACCGCGCAGACCTGCCTGGTCAATGATTTTGCCGGAAGGACTTCCAAAATCGTGGTTGTTTTTAAAGACGCTGCCGGCCGATGGAAATTTAAAATGACCTTTTCCTTTCCGGTCTTCAACATAATGTGCATTTAATGTTTTTATCTGTTCTTTTTCGCCGGCAGTACATTTTAACTGTGCTTCTAAAATTACAGCCTTTCTGTTTTGAAAAGGCGATTTTTTATATGCCCAGTCTGCTTCGTTAAATTCATATGACTGAATTGTTCTTGTGTCTTCGTCAAAATAAACGGCGCTTTTAAGCACGTCAGAAATTGAATGTTCATAGCAGCGTGCGTTCATAAAAACAGCACCGCCTATTGTACCCGGAAGTCCTGAAAAAGTTTCAAGCCCGCTTATGCTGTTTTTTTCACAGAATTCTGCAATTTCGTCCATGAGCGTGCCTGCTGCACAATTCAAATAAAGGCCGTCTGTGTTTTGCATAAGCGAAATGCTGTTCATTTTTCTTGTGCAGATAACGGCGCCTTCTATGCCGTCGTCGCTTACAACAAGGTTTGAACCGCCGCCAAAAACAAAAAACTGCTGCCCGTTCGTTTTTAAAAATTCAATAAGTGTTTTGAGTTCTTCTATGCTGGCCGGTTCAAAAAATGCATCAGCTTTTCCGCCGACTTTAAAAGTTGTGTGTCCGGCCATCGGTTCATCAAAGCGAACCATAATATTCGTGTTGAAATTTTCTGTTAATTTCCGTAAAGTATTCATAATTTTCCATATTTGATGTATGTTATGGATATAATGAACAAATTATGAACAAGATTCAACCCGTCTGAATGTATTTTGGTTTTCAGATTTTTTGAATTGTTCATTTTTTAGTTCAGCAGCGATTTTTAATAGGAGTTTTTTATGGCCTTAAGACTTTATAACACAATGGGACGCAGAATGCAGGAATTCAAGCCGATTACGGCTGGTAAAGTCGGTTTTTATGGCTGTGGACCTACGGTTTACAATTATGCTCATATTGGAAATTTGCGTGCTTATGTTTTCCTGGACATACTCGACAAAACGCTTTCCTTTTTGGGGTATGAAGTTAATCACGTTATGAACATTACTGATGTTGGACATTTGACAGGTGATGCTGATGACGGTGAAGATAAAATGGTAAAAACGGCAGAAGAGCGTCATCAGAGTGTTCTTGAAGTTGCACAGTTTTATACAGATGCTTTCCATAAAGACATTGATGCTTTGAATATCCGCCGCCCTGATGTTGAATGCAAGGCGACTGAACATATTAATGAAATGATTGCACTTATCCAGAAGCTTGTTGAGAACGGTCACACTTACATGGCTGACGGAAACCTTTATTTTGACATTTCAACTTATCCAGATTACGGAAAACTTGCAAATTTGAATCTTGACGAACTGAAAGCAGGTGCCGGAAAAAGAGCTGTAAGTGTAATTGATGAAAATAAACGCAACCCGAATGACTTTGTCCTGTGGTTTACAAAATCTAAATTTGAAAATCAGGCCATGACATGGGACAGCCCGTGGGGAAGAGGTTATCCAGGCTGGCATATTGAATGTTCTGCAATGAGCATGAAATATCTTGGAAAGCATTTTGACATTCATACTGGTGGAATTGACCATATTCCGGTGCACCATACAAATGAAATTGCTCAAAGCGAAGGAAGTTTTTCTAAAGAAGAAGCTTTTAATGCTGACGGTACAAAAAATCCATGGGTAAATTACTGGCTTCATAACGAATTCCTCGTAATTGAAGGCGGAAAAATGTCAAAATCAAAGGGACATTTTATCACTTTACAGGCTGAACTTCCTAAAGAAAAAGGTTATTCACTCAAAGACAAAGGAATTGAGCCTCTTGATTACAGATTTTTCCTGCTTGGCGGTCATTACCGCAAACAGCTTGTGTTCAGCCTTGAAGCATTGGAAAGTGCAAAGTCTGGCCGTGCTGCCCTTATTGAAAAGATTGCAAAACTTATTGTTGATGCAAATTCTAAAAAATTGTGGGAAAAAGTGCCGGCATTTGGTGCGGTTGAACTTACAAAAGAAAATTTTAGTACCGTTCTGCCAAAATATTTTGCACCAGAAGTTGAACGCACCGAAGATGAAAAGCGTTCATTGGCTCAGTTTGCAGAAGCACTTGAAAACGATCTGAATACGCCGAAAGCTTTGGCTGCATTGAATCAGGAAGTAAGTTCAAAAGTAAATCATGATTCAGCTTCAAATCTTGCAAACATCTGGAAAATGGACCAGGTGCTTTCTTTGAGTCTGCTTGAAAGCGCATTTGGCTTTATTGAAAAGCAGAAAGAAGAAGCAAAAAAAGCACAGGAAGCACTTGCAAATGACCCTGAAGCAGCAGAAATTACAGCACTGGTTCAGGCAAGAACAGAAGCAAAAAAAGCAAAAGATTTTGCCAAAGCAGACCAAATTCGTAATGACCTTGCTGCCCGTGGAATTGAAATTATTGATACTCCAAACGGTCCGACATGGAAGCGAAAATAAACGCTTTTTTGGTACCTGCTGAAATTTAATATCTGCATTTATCTGTGCGGTTTTAATGCAGGTTCTTTGAATTATAAAATTGATAAAACAGGTTTCTGTAATTTCTGCAGAAGCCTGTTTTTTATTTGTGCGGAATGTTTCGTGTCTGTTTAAATGAAAAATAACGCCCTGCAGTGAGGCGTCGGTTGTATGCAAAAATCTTTTGCAGGTTAAGATTAATATTCCCTTAAGATTCTTAAAAATCTATGAATTCCGTAACCTTTTGAATCTTGAAACCTTCTTTTATAGGATTCTTTAAACGGAATAACCAAAAAGGTCTTAAAGTTGATTTGATAAAACAAAGTTTTAAGCAGTTTTCTGTTAAGATTTTTAAGAATTCTACATGCATATTTACGGACATCTCTAAAAATCAGTAAATTAGTTTTTTTAGAGCTTCTCATTAATTTTTTTGAAAGTTATGTATTTAAAATGCCGATAAAAATGTGGAATTATTTGCAGAACAATCCTTTATGGAAAGTTTAATGAATGCTGAGAATTCTTAAATAAAGATTAAAAAAAACTTAAAATGTTTGTAACGAATGGGGGCAACCTTTGTTTAATGATAGAAAGCCTGATTCAGAAAGGACAGTGATTCGTGCCGGAAATGAAGCAGACTTCAAAAAAATATATGATGCAACGATGCAGGTGCTCTTCAAGGTTGCTTATCGTGTTGTTGGCGATGAAGAGGCTGCGGAAGACTTAGTTCATGATTCTCTGATAAAAATGCATGAGAAGGAACTGGAGTTTCCGTCAATTGATGATGCCAAATACTGGCTGATTCGCGTTGTTAAAAATGCTTCGCTTAATTATGCGAAGCGAAAAGGTCGAGAGCGTCGTGCTTACGAAAAGGCACTTCACGAAGACCGTCGTCAAGTTGATTCGGGCGAAACCGAATACTTGAAGAATGATGCCCAGAAACGTGTTTTGGCTGCACTTGAAAAACTTCCGCAGAACTTGAAAATGGTTCTTGTTTTGCGTGAGTATGCAGAACTGAACTACAAAGAAATTGGTCGTGTTCTGGGAATCACTGAAGGAAATGTAAAAGTACGTGTTTTTAGAGCACGTGAACAATTATCCAAGTTAATAGGAGAAGAGGATGTCTACTTGCCCTGATATGGAGCTTTATTCAGCTTTCCTTGATGGAGAGATTGCTAACCCATGGTATGATGAGCTTAAAATGCATGCAGAGAATTGTGCTGACTGCAAAGCTCATGTTGAACGTCTTCAAGCTGTGCGCGATGTTTTCGCTGCTGATTCTGCTGCATTGAATCTTGACAAAGAAGAACTTGATGCAAGTTATGCACGTTTGCAGTCTAGACTTCGCTACAAGAAAGTTGCTGCAAAAACAACTGGTGCTTCTTCTGATTTTGTAAGAAAATTTATTCCTTATGCTGCCGCTGCTGCATTCCTTGCAGCTGTAATTATGCCGGCTGCAAATATCCGTTCACAGGTAAAAGAACATTTTAATGATGTTGCTCTTCTTCCTGTAACTTCATCTATCGAGCTTATCGATAAAACAGGAATTGCTGCTGATCAGAATGTAAACATTTCTGCTTTTCAGGTTGCTGATGTAAACCGTTCTGCAGCAACAGTTCAGCCGGTTTCAATGCATGTTTCTAACCTTACACAGGTTGACATTTTTAAGCCGGAATTTTCTAGTTCAAATTCTATGCCAATGAATATTAAACTTACGGATGTATCAGAACTTCCTTTGATTGATTCTGAAAAACAGCAGGATTCGATATATCCAACTGTGGATTTTTATCGTTGAGTAATAAAAACACTTTTTCTTATCTCATTCGAAAATATCCATTATTACGAGCAGTGCTCTTAGTGACAGTACTTGGAGTGCTGCTTTTTTTAATGGTTATTATTTCAACAAACAAAATACGGGTTCCTCAAATAACGGTTATTGATCCAAAAGTTGGCAATCCTGGCGATGTTCTATCCATATATGGTTCATATTTTGGAAATGAACAGACAGACAGTTTTGTTGAAATAGGTGGTCTTCGCATTACTGCTTCAAATTGCATTGAATGGACTGACCGTAAAATACAGATAACACTTCCTGCAAATATCAGGGACGGGCTTGTTTATGTTGTAACGCAAGGCGGCAGAAGTGAACCAAAGATATTTACAAACAAGACTGCTGTTCCTGTGCGTGTAATAACAGATCCTGCAACTTCTGTTCCTGCAATTTACAGCATCGAAGAAAAAAATCAGAGTGTCGGTGGCTTGCTTTCAATTCATGGCAAAAACTTCGGACTTATGCGGAACAATTCAAAAGTGTTTTTTTCATCAAAAGATGCAGAGTCTGAGCAGATTTGCTGTGACAGCGAAGATTATGAATATTGGAGCGACGAACTTATAAGGGTTCGTGTTCCAGATGGTGCTTTGACTGGCAGCATTTTTGTTGAGACCGAAAAGGGTGAAAGCAATAATTATCCATTCGAGCTGCAAAGCGCTGTCGGCAAAAAAAACTTTTTGGAAAAACGTACATTTGTTCTTGAAACTTCTATTGAACTGCGTGAAATTGTTACAGACAATGACGGTCTGATTTTTTTGCGAGTGCCAAAACCTCTTGTTTTTGCTTCTCAGCCAAGTGTTGAACTTTCTTCTTGCAGCAGACAGCCTTCAATTGAAGAACTGGCCGGTACGATTGTTCATCAGCTTGACGGTGCAGAGATAAATGCTTCGATTGAGACTTCAAAAACAGCTGAACAGCTTCCAACTGCAAATATAAACATTGACCATACTTTTGTAGTTTCAACATACGCGGTTTCAACAGATATAAAAGAAACGCTTGTAAAACCTTATTCACAAAAAGTTTTGCTTTCAAAAGCACATCAGCTGGCGATGGCTTCATATTCCGAACTGGTTCCGGGGCTTTCAACGGACGAAAAACTGGTTTCGCTTGCAAAATCAATAATTGGAAAATACACAAATCCATATACAAAAGCACGTCTTATTTACAATTACATGATAAATAATTTTTCTGTGCTGCCGGAATTAAGGTCGCCTGATGCACCTATAACAGATTTGCTTGAAACAAAAAAAGGTGATGCTTATGATTTTGCAATGCTTTATAACGGTCTGCTGCTTGCCTGCAATGTTATTGCAAGACCATGTGCCGGCATAATTGTTGATGCAAATTCTTCTGTTCAGCCGCACTGGTGGTGTGAATTTTATGTTGAATCTTTTGGCTGGGTTCCGGTTGATGTATCTTTGGGGGCAGGGCTTCCGTTTGAACGCTTTGCAAAAACATCTAATGTCAAGGAATTTTATTTTGGCAATCTTGATGCCCAGCATGTAACATTTTCAAGAGATTTCAATAAACTTAGACCGACGATTGCATACAGCAAAATTGTTCATCAGCCAAAAACATATGCACTTCAATCAATTTGGGAAGAAAGCTCTGAAAAAGTAACTAGATATTCATCATTTTGGACAATGCCAAATGTTGTTGGTGTTTACTGATTTTCTGTTTGATTTGTGCTGTATTGTTTAGATGCCTTTTTGTTTTTTTGAGTTTTCAAAATATGTTAGGTTGATTTTTAATTTTAATATAAAAGACAAAAATATTGATTGTTTTTTACGGGAGGCATTTTATGGTAAAAGTTTTATCTGTGGGCGGTTCAATTGTAGCACCAGACAAACCGGATTCTGAATTCTTGAAAGAATTTGCAGCACTTGTAAGAACCTGGCTTGGCAAAAATGCAGAAAGAAAATTGATTCTTGTTGTTGGTGGCGGCGGTCCTGCACGTGCCTATCAAAATGCGTATAAATCTGTAAATGAAGATAAATCTGCAAAGGCAGATGAAGCTGACTGGATTGGCATTATGGCAACACGCTTAAATGCACAGCTTTTGCGTGCAATTTTTGCAGATTTGTGCAATGAACCGGTTGTTTATGATCCTACGCAGTGCAGTGATTTTTCTGGGCAGGTTCTTGTTGCAGCCGGCTGGAAACCAGGTTTTTCAACTGACACAGATGCAGTTTATCTTGCAGAAAGATTCGGTGCAAAAACTGTTGTAAATCTTTCTAACATAGAAAAGGTTTATACAGACGATCCAAGAAAAAATCCTGATGCAAAACCTCTTGATACAATAAGCTGGGCAGATTTTAGAAAAATGGTCGGAGATGAATGGGTTCCAGGCAAAAACTGCCCGTTCGATCCAATTGCAAGCAAAAGAGCTGAAGCTGCAGGCATTAAGGTAATTTGTGCAGGCAGCAAAAACATTCAGAATATTCAGAATATTTTGAATGATGAATCTTTTATTGGAACCACAATCGGCTGATTGATTTGAGTCTGAAAAATCTGTAGCGTTTCAATAATTTTAAAGTCTGTTTCTCTTTTCTTCTGCAGAGAAAAAGAGAAGCAGACATTTTTTTTGTAAAACTTAATCTGCAAAACTGAATAAAAACATTTTCTTGTTAAAAAAATCGAATTCATTTGAAAATTTCATAAAAAAAATCAAAAAATTACTATTGACAATAATTACTATTTATAGTTATATTGCTTCTATTAAAAGTAAATACTTTTAATAGAAGCTTGCTCAAGGCTTCACTTTTAGAATTATGCCTGGAGGTTAATTATGGCAAAGAAAGAAATTCCTTACAAAATCTATCTTGAAGAAAAGGAGATGCCGGCTTCCTGGTATAATGTCCGTGCCGACATGAAGAAAAAACCGGCACCTCTTTTGAATCCTGCAACGCTTAAACCGTGTACGGCAAAAGATCTCGAAACAGTGTTTTGTACTGAACTTGTCAAGCAGGAATTGAATGATACAGACCGTTTTATAGAAATTCCTGAAGAAATCCGCAATTTCTATAAAATGTACAGACCGTCTCCGCTTGTGCGTGCATATTTTCTTGAGAAAAAACTTGGGACACCTGCGCACATTTACTACAAGTTTGAAGGCAACAATACATCTGGCAGCCATAAGCTTAATTCTGCAATTGCACAGGCTTATTATGCCAAAAAACAGGGCTTAAAAGGCGTAACAACAGAAACCGGGGCAGGTCAGTGGGGCACAGCACTTTCAATGTCGTGTTCATATTTTGATCTTGATTGTGTTGTGTACATGGTTAAATGTTCATATGAGCAGAAGCCTTTCCGTCGCGAAGTTATCCGTACATATGGCGCAAAGGCAATTCCGTCGCCTTCAATGGAAACTGAAGTTGGTCGCAAAATCAATGCGGAATTTCCTGGAACTACAGGCAGTTTAGGCTGTGCAATTTCTGAAGCTGTTGAACATGCAGTTACGCATGAAGGATACCGCTATGTTTTGGGTTCTGTTCTGAATCAGGTGCTTTTACATCAGAGTGTAATTGGGCTTGAAACAAAAACTGCACTTGAAAAATACGGCATAAAAGCTGACATAATAATCGGCTGTGCTGGCGGCGGTTCAAATCTTGGCGGCTTGATAAGTCCGTTTATGGGTGAAAAACTGCGCGGGGAAAAAGATTATCAGTTTATTGCAGTTGAACCGGCAAGCTGCCCGAGCCTTACACGCGGAAAATTTCTGTATGATTTCTGTGACACAGGCAAAGTGTGTCCGATGGCTAAAATGTACACACTGGGCAGCGGTTTTATTCCATCTGCAAACCATGCCGGTGGATTAAGATATCATGGAATGAGCGCAATTTTAAGCGAATTGTATGACGAAGGTCTTATTGAAGCCCGTTCCGTTGAACAGATCGAAGTGTTCAAAGCTGCGGAGTTTTTTGCATGTGTAGAAGGCATTCTGCCTGCGCCAGAAAGCAGCCATGCAATAAAAGCGGCAATTGATGAAGCCTTGAAATGCAAAGAAACCGGCGAAGAAAAAAACATTGTTTTTGGTCTTACAGGAACAGGTTATTTTGACATGAAAGCTTATGAACAGTTTAATGACGGTAAAATGAGCGATTGTGTTCCAACCGATGCAGACCTTAAAAAAGGTTTTGACGGCATTCCGCAGTTTCCGGGAAATGAACATTAATTCTGGTTAAAAATCAAAGAGGAAATGCAGCTGCAAAAAGCTGTGTTTTCTCTTTTTTTTTATCTGCTGCATAAAGTGTTGCAGCGGTCTTATTTTTAAGCTGAAAATATGATACATTTCTGTTTATGAATAATTTTAGTAATTTGCTTTTTGATTTTGACGGAACTTTATTTGATACATCTCAGGGAATTTTTCATTCCATGCAGAAAGTTGCTGATTTTTATAAACTTGATGCAGATGAAAAAGTTTTTGCCAGAATGATTGGACCTTCTTTGCAGGAAAGTTTTACTACGATTTTTAATTTGCCCGAAAGCGAAGTTCCAAATGCAATAAAAATTTACCGTGAATATTATGCAAAAAAAGGAATGTTTGAAGTAAAGCCTTATGACGGCATTTTTGATTTTATAAAAAAAGCCCGGCAGAAAGGCAAAAAGATTTTTGTTGCAACAAGCAAACCTGAACTTTTTACAAAACAGATTTTAGAGAGCCTTAATCTTTTAGACAATTTTGATTTTGTCGGTGGTGCAGACATGGCAGAAAAAGACCGCATTACAAAAGTTGATGTCATAAATTATGTTCTCTCTGAAAATCACATTGAAGATAAAGATTCGGTTTTGATGATTGGTGACCGCTCTTATGATATAAATGGTGCACATGAGGCAGGACTTAAAGCCTGTGGAATTTTGTGGGGTTTTGGAAATCTTGAAGAAATGCAGGTCTGCAGTGCAGATTTTATCTGCGAATATGTAACTGAACTTGAAAAATTTTTATAGAAGCCAAAAATTTTTCTTTTTTGCATGTATCTGCAGGCAATTTTATGTTTTTCATGCTGTTTTAAACAGCGTGCAGCAAAGTGAACTTTAAAACAGCTGCATTGCCTTTACGATGCGTAAAAGTTATGATTTTAGCAGCAGTCATATGACAATTTGAAAATCAGATTTTTCCCTGTGTCTGTTGCAAATTGAAATATTCACCTTTTTGCTGCATAAGCTGATTGTGGGTGCCTGTTTCAACGATGCCTTTTTCGTCAACAACTGCAATCTGGTCTGCATTTTTAATTGTAGAAAGGCGGTGTGCAATGACGATTGTTGTGCGGCCTGTTGCAAGTTTATCAAATGCAGTCTGAATTTTAATTTCGGTTGCAGAATCAAGTGCGCTTGTAGCTTCGTCCAATATTAAAATCGGCGGATTTTTCAGAAAACATCTGGCAATGCTTACGCGCTGTTTTTGACCGCCGCTTAATTTAATTCCGCGTTCTCCAACAATTGTGTCATATCCGTTTGGCATTTTTAAGATATCTTCGTGAATTTCTGCCTTTTTAGCTGCTTCTACAATTTCTTCGTCTGTTGCATCCGGTTTGCCGTAGGCAATGTTTTGTTTTACACTGCCTGCAAAAAGAAAAACATCCTGCTGAAC
>JAZQNK010000084.1:0-20051 GCA_045627325.1 Treponemataceae bacterium
CCAGCGATGAACGGTTTTATTTTTGATTTTACGGGGTTTTTTGAAAAGATGATAATCCATGCTATTCTCCTTTTTTAAGTCAACTTGACTTTTACTTGACCTTTTGAGGTCTAGAGAATAGGGAGTATTCGTAAATGCTTGAATAACAAAGACTTACAGCTATCCCAACTGTAAGTCTTTATGGGCCATCCTGGATTTGAACCGGGGACCAAAGGATTATGAGTCCTCTGCTCTAACCGCTGAGCTAATGGCCCGAATGATTGTGCCATAATATCATAAAAGCTTTGTTTTGACAACACAGCACAAAGTTTTTTGACAATGAAATTTGGCACATGCACATTCATGTTCATTCAATTTTATAAGAAATGCAGACACAGTCTGTAAAACTTTCCAGAGGCTCAACACCAAGCGGAAAAACTTTTTGAATCAACTCTTTTGCAGCATTTTCTAAAATCAAAGAATCAGAACGGAGGACGGTTAAATTTTCAAGTTTGCCTTCTTCTGTTACAGTAAACCTAAACACTACATCTCCGCTTATTTTTCGCCGCAATGCTTTTTGAGGATAAACCATGTATTTTTTTAAACGCTCATCAATTACATTGCAGCAAAGCTCATACCTTGCCTGAATATCAGCATCTTTATTTTCGGTTTTTGCTGCAACCTCTGCGTCAGGTTTATGCCAAAATGAAATCGGGTGATTTATAAAGGCAAAAACAGAAACTCCAAAAAAGAGTTGAATCATGCACAGCAAAATCAGTTTTTTCTGTTTTAATACCATAAATTTCATTTTTCATCTGCTCCGCCAGAAACCGAACTTTCAAGACACTCAAATCAGAAACTCTTTTTGTATGAAAGGCTTATGTCGTAATTTCTGCCTTGTGCCGGATAATAATAATACACAGGTTCTCCTGTAGCATAATCTTCATATACACCGGAATACATTGAATATTTTACATCTGTAATGTTATTTGCTTTTGCAGAAATCTGAAAACCCTTGTATTCAATGTTCATCGTTACATTTGCAAGCACATAACCTGGAATCTGTTCAAACTGATTTGCAATGTCGCCTGAAGCATAAGCTGCACTTCTGTAAATTATATCCGGCGTCAAAGCAAACCATTCACATGGTTTTATGTCAACCGCAGCCACAACAGACCACGGCGACACAAGCGGAACCATTTTTCCGGCATTTGTACCGTCAGCAAAATGCGCATCAATATAAGACACACCTGCTTTAAACGAAATATAATCAACTGGAGAAAATGCAATGTCAGCATTAAAACCTGTGCGCAATGTTTTTGCATAATTTTCGTTTTTATAAGTTGCTGCATTATACCAGAGTTCGTTTTCCATGGGCATAAAGAAAGCATTTAGTTTTCCAGAAATAATATCACCATAACGAAATTTCAAGCCGAATTGAAAATCGCAGCCTGTTTCCGGTTTTAATTCTTTATTAAAAGATGCAGACCACCCTGAATAAGAAGCTATTTCGTCAACAAACGGATAGCGGAACAATCTTGAAAAACGGCCGAAAAACTGAAAATTATCCAGAACTTTTACAGAAAAACCGCCTGAATAAACAAATTCATCATATTTTACACTTCCAGAAGCAAGATCCTCTGAGCTGTCAACTTTGACTGTTTCTGAGTCATAGCGGGCTGCACCTTCAAGTTTAATCTGATAAGGCAAGTCTACAGAAGCAAGCACATAAGGTGCGCTCATATATTGATTGATTTTTGTGTCAGAAGTTTTATTAATCCGGCTTTTTTCTGAATAACTGGCCGCATCAAGATTTACATATGAAAAATCGCAGCCGGCAGACATAGATAGTGCAAAATCTTTATCAAAGCTTTCTGCAAATTTAAAAACAGGACGGACATTCACCTTTTTCTGTACGGCATCAGTATAGCTGTAATAAGAACCTGTGTTAAATTTTGTTTTTTTATAACCGGCATCTATTGGCATCTCAAAATTAAAACAATCAGATATCTGCCAGTCAAAAGACAAACCGCCGCCAGCAATCTGCTTTTCACCTTCATCATCAAGCGAATAAGCTTTTTTTCTGTTGGAATTATATTGCGCCTGTGTAAGACTTCCGGGAAGTTCATAACTTGTATCCGTCATGTTGAAAAAAGGCTTTATCGTTATTCTGTCTGTAACATCGATATAACCGGAAGCAAGCGCATTAAATGTTTTGTTTTTTGTTCTTTCGCGCCAGCCTGAAGTATTTGTGTCATCAACAAAAAGGCTGAACCCGGAAGAATCTTCAGAAGCTATATAACCGAAATGCACACCATTTGACCAGTTGCTCCCAATTGATACACCGCCCATAAGAACAAGCGGTTCAGAGCTTTCTTTTGTAATTATGTTGATAACTCCGCCTACTGCATTGTCACCGTACACGGCAGAAGCTGCGCCGTCTAAAATTTCAATGCGGTCAATGCTTTCAACTGGAACAGATGCAAGGTTTACGCCGCTCATATCAGGGTTGTTCAAACGCTGCCCGTTAATCATTACAAGAACGCGTCCAAATGCGTTTTCGCCAAAACCGCGCATATTTACCTGCGCATCCTGAGTTGTTCCACTTGTTGAAGTAAGCTGAACATTTGAAATACTTCCAAGCAGCTCAATGACAGAAGTTTTTCCTGATTTTGCAATTTCATCAGAAGTTATTACAGTTGTGTTTCCGGCAGATTCAAAAGCTTCTTCCGTTTCTCTTGATGCCGTTATAACATAAGTTGGAATTTGCTGTGCAGTCATAAAAAATGCAGACGCACACAAACATATAACCGCAATTAACCTGCGATTTTTTTGATGAGAATATTTGTTTCCCAAATTATGCCTCCTCGGGCATTTTTTAAGGTTTATTCAAAGAAGCGTCTTCTGGCTTACAGCTGGCAAAGCCTTTGCATGCACCTTCTCAAACAAAAAGTTTTATTACCTGTTCAATGGCTGCAAAATTTTTAAGATAACGCTAATGGTTCTTTAAATTTGCACGCATGCATTTTTTGCTGTTTACAGCGGCGGGACCGCTGCGGTTTTGCACCGCATTCCGTTTTTCTTTGAACGGTTAACTGTAGCTTTTTTTGTGTTTTATTTCAATTAAGGAAGAAGGAAATTTAGAAAAGCAAACAATCCGACACGGCATATTTTTTAATTGCTGTGTCGGACACAAAAAAAGCGCACCAGTAATTGCCGGTGCGCTTGCTGAATATTTAGCTGTTAAAACAAAACGTAAGGGAAAGTTTCACCTGCTAATGTGAAAGAATGACCTTCTTCATTAAAAGTATATGCTTTTGAAAAAGAGCCACCAGTCGAATCTGTATATGTAATTGTTAATGTACCGGTTTTGCTGTTTGGATCTGAAAAAGTTCCAGGACGAGTAGTAGAACCAGTTATATGATTAACAGTCCCATCTGCAAATTCAAAAGCTACATATTCTGCACCAGAACAACCATTTCCAAACTTTCTGTTTTTAAAAGAATAGTTGTGCGACCTGTTATTGTTAAACAAGTTGCTCAAACCACTTCCGCCGCCACTGCCGCCGCATGAAAACAGCAAAGCTGCCAAAATCAATAAAACCAAAATCTTTGATAATTTCTTCATAAATAATCTCCATATTTAAAATTTATTTCACATAAAAAGTGAAAATAAAATCAAGTAAAACATAAATCCTTATAAATGCAGCCGGCAGAATCAAAAACTTTCAATCTGCAGAAGTTCTATCTAAAATCATATGTTTCTTGATGAATGTATATTTTTTTAGCGATTTTTTCAATGACAAAATCGACAATTTATGTAAAAAAGAAACTGGCTTTTGTAAAATTTTTAAGTTCAAAGCCAGTTTCTTTTGAATTTAAACGCTATTTTCCCTGTTCCTTTTTTTTTGCCGGAGCCTTTCCACCCATATAAACAGGCTGACCTGTTGCATCAATTGCATCTCGCCAGAGCGAACCTTCTGGGTTTACTTTATTGCGCTGAATTGTTACAAGCTTTGTCGGCAGCAGTACAAATTTGTCATGAACAAGACCGACAACCAGTTTTGTCTTGCCGGACATTGCCGCATGAACAGCATTGTTTCCAAGACGTTCACAGTAAATTGAATCAACTGCAACAGCCGGTGCCGAACGAATCTGATAACTTGGGTCCATATATTTTAAATTAATGTGAATGTTCTGCTCTTTAAAATATTCAGTTATTTTTTCACGAAGGAAAGTTCCAATATCGCCAAGTTTAATATTGCCAGAAGCGTCTTTTTCACCGGTTGCCTTAAGCAATTCCTGTCCGGCACCTTCTGCAACAATTACAACTGCATGGTTTCTTTCAAGCACACGTGTTTCAAGCTCTTTTAAAAATCCATGTTCACCATAAAGTTCAAAAGGAACTTCCGGAATAAGACAGAAATTAACTTCGTGGCTTGCAAGAGCTGTTGCCGTTGCAATAAAACCAGATTCGCGTCCCATAAGCTTTACAAGACCAATTCCGTTAATCTGTGAATGTGCTTCCATATGAGCCGCGGCAACAGATTCTGTTGCTTTTACAACAGCAGTATCAAAGCCAAAAGATTTCTGAATGAACAAAAGGTCGTTGTCAACTGTTTTTGGAATACCGACAACAGAAATCTTTGAACCACGTTTTTCAATTTCATCTGCAATTTCCAAAGCACCGCGCTGGGTTCCGTCTCCACCAACAATAAACAGAATATTTATGTTAAGACGTTCAATTGCATCAACAATATCAATTACGCGGTTTCCGGCTCCGCGGCTTGTGCCAAGAAATGAACCGCCTGTTTTATGTATGTCATCAACTTTGTCCGGATCCAAAGGAACTGTATCAAACCCGTATTCATTCAAAAAACCTTTGAAACCATATCTGATTCCTGTAATCCGTCTTACGCCGTAGCGGTTCCACAGACAGCGCACAACAGCACGGATTACATCGTTTAAACCTGGACAAAGGCCGCCGCAAGTACAGATTGCTGCATGAACATGTTTTGGATTAAAATAAATAAATTCACGCGGACCTGCTTTCATAATAAGATTGTTATTATATGCATCAGCTTCTGTTTCAAGCACGTTTTCGTAAACATTAACATTGTAGCGTATATATTCATTATCTTTTACATAATTCGCAATAAAATCGCCACGTTCATTTGAAAGCTTAATAGGTGAAGGAACTTTGCATTCACCCAAAGAATCAACAGTAAAATCAAATCGTCCTTTCATACAGACTCCTGTAAAAATTTTCAAAGCAAGAGAAAAATACTCAAATTTTTAAAACGCACAAACGTCTTAAAATGCAGCAACCTCTAAAACTTCTGCATTAGAGATGACCGTTTACAAATGATTATACAACCTTTTATCATATTTTCAAGAAGATACATGAACATCTGCTTTTTATGCCTTAAAAACAGCCGTAAAAAAATCTAAAAACAAGCTTTTTTTTATAAATCGTTATATTACAATAATTTAAAATTTACCGTCATCCGTCCATTCAGAAAACATTTTTAAAATACTTTTTCAAATGCATTTATGAACTTCCATAGATTAACCAAAACATGCTATATTCTGTGTATATGAAATTAACTCCAGCATTTACAGAAATTTACTGCGATGACTCAATCGTTGTGTTGAATAAAGCTTCGGGCATTTTAATTGCTGCAGACCGTTATGACCAGGACGCACCTCGCTTAGATAAAATTGCTTCAGAAAAATACGGCAAACTTTTTGCAGTTCACAGAATAGATAAAGACACTTCCGGTGCAGTTGTTTATGCAAGAACACCAGAAGCACACCGTACAATTTCAATGGCTTTTGAAAACCGTCAGGTTGATAAGACTTATCATGCTCTTGTTTACGGGCGCCCGATGTGGGACGAAACTGTTTCAACACTTCGGCTTATGGCAAACGGAGACGCACGGCACAGAACAATCATCAGCAAAATGGGAAAAGAAGCTGAAACACATTTCAGATTCATCGGCACATGCGGACCTTATTCATGGATTGAAGCAAAACCCAAAACAGGCCGTACACACCAGATTCGTGCTCATCTTTCTAAGCTTGGTTTTTGCATTGTCTGCGACCCTCTTTACAGCGGCAACCAGAAACCTGTCCGGCTGTCAGACATAAAACGCTCATGGCATGGCGATATTTACGAAGAGCGGCCTTTGCTTTCAAGGCTTGCACTTCATGCATGGAAAATCTGCCTCAAACATCCTGTTTCCGGCGAAGAAATGACATTTACAGCACCATATCCTAAAGATTTGGATGCAACAAGAAAACAGCTTGCTAAATTATTCGGCACGGATCCGCTTGCATGAAAAAAAGACTGACTGCCATTCTTTTTATAATTTTCTCTTTTCAGCTTGAACTTTTTTGCATTGACTACAAGTTTTCGATTGAGCCTTTTTTCGGCATGAAAACCGGAACACTGTACGAATATGCACTTGTGCGAATGTCTCAAACAGAAGATTACAAATTAAGTCAGCTTGAATGGCATATAAACCCAGCATATCTTATGGGCGGCACAATATGCTCTGATTTCGGCGCATTAGAATTTTCAACCACAGTTTACGGGCTTAATCATATAACAAATGGAATACTGTACGACTGGGACTATGAAAATTACGACGGAAAACCTACAAAATTCTCAGCACATCCGGCTGAACTTACAAACAGTCTTGAAGCTTCTGGAAACGTTGCATTCAGATTTGAATTTGACGAAGCTTTTTCTGTTGCCCCGTTTGTAAACATTAATTACAGCCATTCATCAATGACAGCACATGACGGATATTATCAATACCCGACAGGAAACGGCTACTGGAACGAAAATCTGCCCACACACGATATGCAGGGCAGAGCCATAACATACACAAACACAATGTTATATCCATCTGCAGGCCTTCAGTTCAGAACAAATATCTGGGACTGTTTTGGAATTCAGGCGGGTTTCTCGGCTACTCCATGGGTTTATGCAAATTCTCTTGACAGGCACTGGCTTAGAGACCTTGCAATTACAGATAAAATGCACGGCGGTTATGGATTTTTTGGTGACATCAAGATAGACTTTTCTTTTAAGCGCTATCACACAATTTCGTTTTTTGCCAACAGCGAAACAATACAGAATGTAAAAGGTGCAAGTACACGCAATACAATTGAAAATGCCGGAACCCCTGTACCGAACGGACGCGGCGGAACAGCCAAGACAAATTATTCTTTCGGCTTTTCATACAAACTTACAATAGATTAAAAATCTGCTTTTCAAATTTATAAACTGATACACAGTTTTCAACGAAACACAATTCAGACTGCTGCAAAAAAACAAAACACATTTTGATTTTACAAGGCACATGCATTAAAAAACTCAAGACTTCCAGCATTTTAAATCTGCCCGTTAATTTGAAAATTTTACCCTTACAGTTTTTATGCACCGCTGATACTGCTGTTCAACTATAAATGTACAGAAATCTGTGCGCAAAAGCTCACCTGGCGAAGGAAGGACACCAAATTTTTCAAGCATCCAGCCACCCAAAGTCTGATAATATTCGCTTTCAAGATGCATTTTGAAAAAATCATTAAAATCGCTTAAAAGCATGTCTCCAGGAAGCCTCAATTCATTTGAACTTATAAATTCAATCCGTTCTTCAATTGGAACAGCTTTTTTATCATATTCGTCAGCAAGACGGCCAAAAACAGCAGCAAGAATATCGTCCATTGTTATAATTCCGTCATTGCAGCCATTTTCATCAACAGCCACTGCAAAATTCTGCTTTTCTTTTATAAAAGTATGCATCATTTCGGCAGCACTTTTTGTTTCTGGAACAAAACAGACAGGACGCATTATGTCCTTTATATTAAATTTTCTATTTTTTTCTTTTGCATAAAGCACGTCTCTATAATGAATATAACCGCAGATTGAATCAAAGCTGCCGTCAAAAACAGGCAGCCGTGAAAAACCTGTTTCCTTTAATAAAGCAACTGTTTCTTTATAGCTTGCATCAATATTTATGCCTTTTACAAGAAGCCTGTTAACCATAATTGAACGCACATGCAGATCTGTAAACTCAAATATCTTGTTCATCATCTCTTTTTCGCTTGTTTCAAGAGTTCCTTCCTGATTGCCGACATCAATTAATGTTTTAAGTTCTTCTTCTGTAACAAGCGGAGAAGTTGCCGGGAAAAAGCGCTTTATAAAAAATGTAAAGATTTTAATAAAAGCAGAAAAAATTAAAGCAACAGGCGAAAGCACAATTTCAAAGAAAAACACTATTTTTGCAAGTTTTGTAGCAAAAATTTCCGGTTGATTTGCCGCAACAGTTTTTGGCACAATTTCGCCAAAAATCAAGATAATCACAGTCATTATTACAGTTGCAATGCCAATTCCATAATTTCCGCAAAAACCTATCGCAATTGAAGCACCCAAAGCAGACGCAAAATTATTTACAAGATTGTTTCCAATAAGAATTGTCGTCAAAAGCCTGTCTTTGTTCGATTTGAGTTTCTGCACAAGACCGGCATTTTTGGTTCTGTTTTTAACCATCTGCCTTACTTTTATTGCAGGAATCGACATGAATGAAGTTTCTGAGGACGAAAAAACAGCAGAAAAAATAATGCAAATGCATAAAAGAAAAATTGAAATAATCATTCTGCGACCTCCGCATCTGCAATTCGTTTTACAAGCACAGTTTCAATTCTGTGTCCGTCAATCTTTTTTACTATCAAAGAACACATGTTCAAATTCAGTTCAAATCCTTCCTGCGGAAAATCACCGAATTTTTCTGTTATAAAACCTCCGATAGTATCATTAAATTCAGATTTAAGTTCAAAACCAAGTTTTTCAGAAAGTTCAACTAGCCGCATTGAACCTTCAACAATAAAAGAATCGTTTGAAAGCTCTTTTATTTCAAATTTTTCAGTACGTGAATTTTCATCGCTGACATCACCAAAAATTTCCTGCGTCAAATCTTCAATAGTAACAAGACCGGAAGTTCCAGAATATTCATCAACTATAATTGCAACACTCTGTTTGTTTTCTTTAAAAATCTTTCTTATAGATGAAATGCGGCGGTTTTCCAGAATGAAAAGCGGAGGGCGCATTATTTCTTTTACAGAAAATCTGCCGGGTGTTCCCTCAAAAAAAAGCAGGTCTTTTAAATAAACAAAACCACAGATGTCATCTATTCCATCTTTATAAACAGGAAAACGTGAATAGGAAGTCGACTGGGCTAAATCAAGAATTTCCTGATAAGTTGCATCAAGCGGAATTGCATTTATCTCTTTTCTTGGAACCATGATTTCTTTTGCAGTCAAATCTGTAAATTTAAAAACCTGGCGGAGCATTGTTTTTTCATTTGATTCAATTACGCCTTCTTCTTCGCCGGCGTCAATAAATGTTTTAATCTCGTCTTCTGTAAAAGACACTGTTTCAGAATCAAGCTTTACACCGAATAGTTTTGCAATCTGTTCTGAAATTTTTGAAAAGAAATAAACAAGAGGTGCAAAAATTTTTGTAAGTTTTTCAATAAAGGGAGAAACTGCAAAAGCAATTTTTTCTGGATATGTTGAAGCGATTGTTTTGGGTGTAATTTCACCAAAAAGCAGCAGAAAAACCGTTGAAACAATTGTTGCAATCTCAACACCGCCTGAACCAAGGAGGTCAAGCGCAATTGCCGTAATAAGCGAAGTTACACCAATATTTACGATATTATTTCCAATAAGGACAGTATTTAAAAGCTTTGTTTTTGAATCAAGCAGCCGACCGGTTCGCTGAGCTTTTTTGTTTTTTTTGCCACGCAAAACCCTAAGACGAAGTTTATTTATTGAAAGAAAAGCACTTTCTGTAGCAGAAAAAACCATAGAAAGAAAAATCAATACAACAAGAACAATCAGGCTAATAACAAGGTGAATATCCAGAAACAAAACCTCCATGCAGTTGATGCCGATGCAAAATAATCATGTCAGTTATCGGCCAATATTTTATAATATAAATTGAAAATAAATTGAAAAAAAACAGCTCCAGCCTTATGCGGAGCAGATATTTAACAGACCGCCCTTGAAATTTTCATTTCTTGGGACAGTCCGTTATTTTTAATTACAGTTCAGCATTACTCAGCAGAATCGTCGATTGGCTGAGCTTTTACAAGATCCATGAACTGCTGCAAATCAGCAATATGTTCACTTTCAGGATTAACATCTATTGCCTTTTGAATCAAAGCTACAACAGAATCAATTTCTTCCTGTGAAGTAATCAAACCACCGATAGCAGAAATATATGCTGCTGTATAAAAAGATTCCTGTGCAAGTTCTGGTTCAAGAACAGGGTCTTCTGCAACACGAACAAGAACATCACGGGCACTTTTTACATCGCCTTTCTGCATATAAATGCTTGCTTCATTGTATCCGCCTAAAAGCTTATATTTTCCAAGCAATCCGCTTTCGTTTTTCGGATCAAGGGCAGGAACTTCAAGAATATAATCCATCAGTTCAACTCTTTCTTCATCAGATGACTTTTCATAAAGTTCATCAATAAGCTTTACCTTTTTTACGCCCTGTGCTTTATCAATTGAATCTTTAAGTTTCTTCAAATCTTTAAATGCTGTTTCTGCATTTTCAACAGCTTCAATTACAGCTTCAAGCCCCATGTCTTCAGAGTATGCAACGATGCCATAAGAAGCACCTTTTGAATCTACAAGAATAAGGCTTGGTGTTGTCTGAAGTCCATACATCATTGCGTATGTAAAAATGCTCTGCATTTCTTCTTCACTTACTTCAGCTTCGCCACCAGGAATATCAATCTGAGCAAGTTCATATTTTTTGCCCATTTTCTTGATAAACTCTGAATCCTGCATAATTTCTTTTTCAAATTTGCCAGAAACATTGTCCCAGTCAACACCTGTAAATGCAAGCAAAATACTCTTGTCGCGGTCGCCAGCTGAAATCTGAACGGCACTGTAGTCTTTTACCCATTCTGTTGCGCTTGGTACATTCATATCAAGACCAAAAAAAGCACCGACAGCACCACCGGCAAGAACAACAACTGCTGCAATTGCACCAAAAATTGCAGGTTTTTTGCTTTTTGGTTTTGATTCTTCAGTTTTTTCAACAGCAGCATCAACTGGTGCAGAAGTTTCTGTTACATTTTCTGCAGCAACAGTCTGATTTACTTCGTTTTCGTTTTCTTCCACAAATTTCTCCTTTAATGGAAAAGGAAGCTTCTAAAAAATTCGATTTTTAGAAGCGACACTTAAAAAATTGCAGACATCTTAGGCTTGTTTTTTAAGATGCCCTTAGCCGAAATATCTAACGCCAGCAGCAAAAATATTCTGGCATTTATTTCCTTCAATATTTTTAACAAGTTCATTTGATGAACCCAAATGAGCTGTTCCAATTGTACGTTCGTTGTGACCCATTTTTCCAAGAACACGTCCATCCGGGCTTGTCATGCCTTCAATTGCAAACATTGAGCCGTTTGGATTGTCCGGTTCTGTCATAACAGGAATTCCATTTTCATCAACATACTGTGTGAAAATCTGACCGTTTTCGAAAAGCTGTTTTGCAAAAGCTTTGTCAATGATTACACGACCTTCACCATGAGAAATTGGAATAAGGTGAGTTGCACTTTCAACAACAGACTGATGCTGAGCCCAAGGACTTGCAGCACTTACAATTCTTGTGCGGACGATGCGCGAAATATGACGGCCGATTCTGTTATATGTCAAAGTCGGCATTTCTTCAGACGGAGAAAGAATCTTGCCATATGGAACAAGACCTGTCTTGATAAGAGCCTGAAAACCGTTACAGATTCCAAGAACAAGACCGTTTCTGTCATCAAGCAAAGATGTTACAGCCTGAGCAATGCGGTTTTCGCGCAGAACGTTTGCAATAAATTTGCCTGAACCATCAGGTTCATCTCCGGCAGAGAAACCACCAGAAAGAGCAAGAATCTGCGCAGTTTCAAGCTCTTTTTTGAGCTCGTTAAGAGAAGATTCAAGCATCTCTTCATCTTTATT
The DNA here is from genome assembly GCA_045627325.1 of Treponemataceae bacterium. Taxonomy (GTDB): domain Bacteria; phylum Spirochaetota; class Spirochaetia; order Treponematales; family Treponemataceae; genus UBA1240. The sequence goes on from JAZQNK010000084.1 coordinate 12,008, forward strand.
GCGGAAAACAAGAATCTTTGTTTCTGCACCGGCAAGTGCAAAAGCACGAGCCATATCAAATTCACAGTTTGTTCCAGGGAAAACAGGAAGCAATACTTTTGGCTTTGCTTTTCCACCAATGGCAAAATGAGCCTTGTCTCTTGCTTCTTTCAAACTTGGATGTGTTGCAAGAGCAAAATCCGGCAAAGCTTCAGCTTTAGATGCATCGTCGCTGCCCAAAGTAATCGGCGGGAAAACCTTTGATAATGGCTGTTCCCATTCTTTATAAGCTTCTGCAAGAGAAATAACAGCGTCTTTAACTTTAATCTGCTGGTCTTTAAGCGTTGTACCAAGCTTAAATGCAACAGGCAAAGATTTTTCGAAAGCTGCGCAGTTTTCTGCAGATACTTCTGCAATAATTGAACCATACAATGGAAGGAACAAAAGCCAGCTTAAATCTGTCTTGTTTTTTGCAGCAAGAACTTTAGACTGAACGGCTGTTGCATTCTGCAGTTTGGCAAAGAAATCTGAATCAAATGCAAGGCCAATCTTGTTACCGAAAGACATTTTTGTAACGGCTTCGGCAATTCCACCAGCACTAACAGGATAAAGTGCATTTACAAGATTTGACTTTGTAAGGGAATGCAGGGCTTTTGTTGTTTCTTTGAAAGCACCAAAATTTGGTGTCAAATCGTCTGTATATGCACATGGAATCAAATAAACAGAACTTCCATCTTTCTTGAAAGCACCGCTTGTAATGTTTCTTGCATCTTCTGTTGCAACAGCAAACGAAACAAGTGTCGGTGGAACATTAATATCTGCAAAAGAACCGCTCATACTGTCTTTTCCACCAATAGAAGCTGTTCCCATTGCTGTCTGTGCAGACAAGGCACCTAAAAGTGCAGCAGCAGGTTTGCCCCATGCCTTTTCAGAAGAAGTTCTTTCAAAATATTCCTGGAAAGTCAAACGGCAGCTTTCTGGAAGTCCACCCATTGCTGCAATTCTTGCAAGAGAATGAAGAACAGCAACTTGAGCACCATGATATGGAGACCAGCTTGCAACACGAGGATCATAACCAAAAGTCATAAGGCTTGCTGTGTTTGTTTCGCAAGGAGCAAGCACAGGTATTTTTGCAACACAGCCATTTTCTGGAGTTGACTGATAACGTCCGCCCATCGGGAAAGTTATTGTACTTGAACCGATTGAACCGTCGAAACGTTCGCTCAAACCACGCTGAGAACAAACAGCAAGGTCTTTCATGTTTGCAATCCAGGCTTCGCCAAGTTTTGTGCCTTTGTTGTCAGCAAGCAGCTTTTCAACACAGTCAAGAGAACTGCACAAAGGAGAATCGTCTTTTTTAACGGCACTGATTGTAGCTTTTGCATTGCGGCTTGCACCGGCTGTATCAAGGAAAGCCCTGTCAATGTCAACGATTGTTTTGCCGCACCATTTCATGATGAGGCGGTTTGTATCTGTAACAGTTGCAATCTGAACAGCATTTAAGTTTTCAGCTTTTGCAGCTTTAATAAGTGCATCAACATCCTTTTTGCGGACTACAATAGCCATACGTTCCTGGCTTTCAGAAATAGCAAGTTCAGTTCCGTTCAAACCTTCATATTTTTTTGGAACCAAATCAAGATTGATTTCAAGACCTGGTGCAAGTTCACCAACAGCAACAGAAACACCGCCGGCACCAAAGTCATTGCAGCGGCGAATCATGCGGCTTACTTCGCGGTTTCTAAAAAGACGCTGAATCTTGCGCTCTTCAACAGCATTGCCTTTCTGAACTTCTGCAGCAGCAGTTGTAACAGACTTAACATTGTGTGCCTTTGAAGAACCAGTTGCACCACCAATGCCGTCGCGGCCAGTGCCACCACCAACAAGCACAATGCAGTCGCCTGCATCAGGCTCTTCTCGCATTACAACATCAGCCGGAACAGCAGCAATAACAGCACCAAGTTCCATGCGTTTTGCTTCAAAACCAGGGTGATAAACTTCGGCAACCTGACCGGTTGTAAGACCAATCTGATTTCCATAAGAACTGAAACCTTGAGCAGCTTCGCGTGTAAGCTTCATCTGAGGAAGTTTGCCTTCACGTGTCTGGCTTAAAGGCACAGTCGGATCAGCAGCACCAGTAACACGAAGGCTCTGATAAACCCATGCACGGCCAGAAAGAGGATCGCGGATTGCGCCACCAATACAAGTTGCAGCACCACCAAAAGGTTCAATTTCTGTCGGATGGTTATGTGTTTCATTTTTGAACTGAAGCAGCCAGCGTTCTGTTTTGTGTTCAGGTTCAATAACGTCTGTAGAATAATCTGCTGTATCTACATCTATATAAATTGAACATGCATTGATTTCTTCAGAAAGTTCAATGTCATCAAGCTTGCCGTGCTTTTTAAGATATTTTGCACCGATGCAGGCCATATCCATAAGTGTAAGAGGCTTTTCGTTTGCAGCACCTTTTTTTGCGCGCTCACCATAAAGCTCGTCACGAATTGCACGATATTCTTCGAGAGATGCCGTAAGAGGAGAAGAAATTCCACCTTCTTCAATTTTAACATCGTCAAGTACAGTGTTAAAAGTTGTATGGCGGCAGTGGTCAGACCAGTAAGTATCAAGAACACGAACTTCTGTTTCTGTCGGGTTTCTGCCTTCTTTTTTGAAATAAGTCTGCATAAAAGCAAGGTCTGCATCATCCATTGCAAGGCCCATTTTTTCGCGCATTGCCGAAAGTTCAGCAGATGGCATATCTGTAAAACCGTCAAAAACTGGAATGTCTCCAGGTTGAGTTACATTCATTGTTAATGTTTCTGGAATTTCAGGAGATGCAAGACGAGAATCAACAGGGTTAATCAAATAGCGCTCAATTTTTTTGCGTTCGTCGTCGCTTATTGTGCCTTCAAGAAGAACAAGCTTTGCACAGCGCACTTTCGGACTTGCATCTTTTTCGCCGGCATTTGCAGCCAGCAAAGACAGACACTGTTCAGCACTGTCGGCACGCTGATCGTACTGCCCCGGAAGATATTCCCAGATAATTGCTGTTTCATTTGGCTTCAACGGGAAATGTGTAAAATAACACACATCGCTCTGTGGCTCAGAAAAAATACGTGTAGCAGCATTGCGGCAAATGTCTTCAGAGACATTCTCAATATCATACCGGTTCAAATAACGTACAGCTTTAACAGCGCTGATTCCGAGAAAGCCGGTAATCTCAGAATAAATACGCTTTGCTTCATTAGAAAAATCAGATTTTCTTTCAATATAAAGACGGAACATGCGACAAGTATATGTAGAAACGCCAAAAAAGACAATACAAAGTTGCATTACAAAACAATTTATATAGAAGAATTCCGCACAACTTTGCAGTTTTTTCAAGCTTTAAAATGCGTTTTTACAGCATTTCAAATATTGCCGCCTTCACAGACGACAAAACCTGCTTTTATTCAAATCTTGTTCTGGCAAACATTTCATCTACCAGTTTAACTGTTTCATCAGCAACAGCATTACACGAATCAACAATAATTATAATATTTACAGGTTCATTTATGCGCTTTTGTGTCGGCGCAATTGCAAAATATTTTGCCTGTCCGTCATTATCCTTTGCAAGTTTTGAACAATCAATTTTATGTTCAATGCGTGTGCCGGAATATCCAGACGGAGTAATTTTTCCATAATATAAATATCCCCTGGCACCTTTTCTTGCATCATCATATTTAGACAAATCTTCAAATGTATATTTTTCAAAATCTTTATTATCAATTTTTACAGTTTCAGAATTAATTACATTCATTGTTTTCAAATATTTCTGTTTAATCTGATCTGAATAATATGATTCAGGATATGCCATGACAAGAAAACTTATGGCAAGTTCTTTGCCTTCTAAAGTAAAATCGTTCGGGCTCAATGCACATATTGCCGGAGAGTTTGAATTAAAAGCACTATATTTAAGAGGCCAGCTGCTTTTACATGGAACAGAAATGCCTAACATTGTACTGTACATATAGCTAAAACCATCTTCGTCCTGAGAAATTCTCCAGGCTTCGTCTTTATTATAAGTTTGTGCAACATCAGATTCTTTTAAATTATTTTTAATCATTGCAAGCAGCTGCTGGTTAGCAACCTGATTTTCTGGAATGTTTCCGCCGTTAGTAATTGAATAATAAGCATTAACCGGAAGTCCGCTAATCATCTGAGCATAAGCATAATTCTGAATGAAAAATGAATTGATTTTATATTCTTTCATTTTCATGTATTTTTCCAGTTTGTTCATGCCGTCTAAATTTTTGCCGGCAGAAACCAGATAATTTCCATAAATCCAGTTATGTTCTGCATTGTCCGGAAAAGCCTTCTCTATTTTTGAAAATTCTTTTTCAATTTGAGCAGATGTAATTTCGTCATAATTATAAAGACAACGCATTACAAGCAATTTTGAAAGGTTTTCATCATAATTGAGGTTCCGTTTGCCATTAAGATGCCTGTACAATTTATTGGCAGCTGTCAAAGCTTCTTTTTTTGAATCTTTATGATTAAAATCTGAATAGCAGATTGATTCATAAACATTTTCAAAATCTGCAAATAACTTGCTGAATTTTTCATCTTTTGGCAGATTGTCAAAATTAATTGCCGCAGGCGAAGCTGCAATTTTTGAACAGCACAGAAACAGGACAATGACTAAAACTGAAATTAATTTGATTTTCATTTTTTTTTACCTTTCCTTAATCTGGACATATTAAAATCATAGAACAACTGTTTTTTAAGAAATCCAGTTTGATTTACAATTATTTATAAACACTTTTACATATTATGTCAAACATAATTTAATACATTTGTGCTATTTTGAAACAGAAGCGCTTATGTTAGAATTTTGGCTAAATGTAAAAAACGAACTAGATTATAAAGGCATGACCCAAAAAGAACTTGCCGGCCACATCAATGAAAGTTACAACACCTTGCAATCATGGATAAACAAAGACCGCCTGCCAAATGTTGACCAGGCAATAAAAATTGCAAAAGCTTTAGACACATCCGTAGAATTTCTTGCAACAGGCGAAGATAAAAAAATTAAAATTGATAATTCAAAAACGATTAAATTATTAGAAGAAGCTATTGCTAATTTAAAATAAAAATGGCTAAAACGCAATTTTCGAATGCATTGAATCCTGGTATAACCGCAAGTGCATTCACTCAAGCCTGATCAACAGAACTCTGAAAGCTGTTTTATCATTTATACTTAAATGATAAAGTTTTATTATCTTTTACATATATCAATTCATTATTTTCTATTCTTGGAGAAAACTTACGACCTTGCTGACTGTCAATAGTTTTTTCTTGTTTAGTAAATACATAATAACTTTTTAAATAAAAAACCGTATTTTTGAAAATTTCTAAATCAACAGCATCTTGAAGAGAAAAAGCATCGGAATAGAAAAATATTCCTTTCTCAAAATCAAAACAATAATCAGTATAAAATACTCCATTATCATTTGGTGGATTAAATAAATTTAATTTATTTGATGTTACGTCGTAGCATGCAATATAAATAATTTTACACGGGACAACTGACCAAAACCAATATTTACTATAATCTGAATTCCAACCTAATTCATAAATAGTATCTGCATTTTTATATTTCGATTTTGCTTCATCCCAATTAAATTTAAATATCTGCCGATTATTACTGTCACTTATTATTAAAGTACTTTGATTAATTATATTCGCATTGTATATTTCTTTTTCCGTTGATTCTTCTTTTTTGGAATTACAGCTAATTATTGAAATACAAAATACAGAAATAACAAAAGCTATAAGTTTTTTTGGATTCATTTTTTACCTTCGATTTATCTGTCTGCCAAACCTGCACAACCAGACAGAAAGTTCGGCTGTGCAGAATTGGCAGATAAGTTTTAATGCTTATGCTTTTTTAGCGTAAATCTTTTTAAGGATAAATAAAGTTCCAATCAAAAGACCAAGACCGCAAATCCATGAAATAATTCCTGAAGCAATAATTCCAAGATTCAGCGTAATGCCTGCGATGATGAATGTTACAAACGAAATTACAGCAACAGTAATTGCATACGGAAGCTGCGTGCTTACATGGTTTACGTGGTTACACTGTGCACCGGCAGAAGCCATAATTGTTGTATCAGAAATTGGTGAACAGTGGTCGCCGCAGACAGCACCAGCCATACAAGCAGAAATTGAAACAATGCGGATTGCACCTTCAGGGAAAGCAGCAATACAAATTGGAATCAAAATGCCAAATGTTCCCCATGAAGTTCCAGTTGCAAAAGCAAGGAAACATGCAATTATAAAGATAATTGCCGGCAGGAACATCTTGAGTCCAGCAGCAGAACCAGCAACGACATTTGCAACATAATCTTTTGCCTGAAGAGAATCTGTCATTCCTTTCAAAGTCCATGCCATGCACAAAATAAGAATAGCCGGAACCATTGCTTTAAAACCTTCTGGAATGCATCCAAAAGCTTCGTTAAATTTGAGGGTTTTTCTGCAAATAAAATAAATTATTGAAAGAATAAGTGCACCTGTTGAACCGATGACAAGACCGACAGAAGCATCAGAATTAGAGAATGCAATCATAAAATGATGATATGATTCAGATTCCCTGTCAAAAAAACCGCCGGAATAAATCATGCCGACAACACAAAGCACAATCAAAAATACAACAGGAATAATCAAGTCAATGACTTTGCCCTTTGTTTCTTCTTTTTCAAGTGCCCCAGCTGATTCTTTCATGCTGTCAATGCTGTTTTCGTATTTTGCCATTGGTCCATATTCAAATTTCATAAAGACAAGCACAAACATCATTGCAATTGTCAGAATTGCATAGAAGTTAAAAGGAATTGCCTTGCAGAAAAGAGCAATTCCGTTTTCGCCTTCTGTTACAAAGCCAGAAACAGCGGCTGCCCATGATGAAATTGGTGCAATAATGCAGACAGGTGCTGCAGTTGCATCAATAAGATAGGCAAGCTTTTCTTTTGAAACACCATGTTTGTCTGTAATCGGCTTCATAACCGAACCAACAGTAAGGCAGTTAAAATAGTCATCAATAAAAATCAAAATTCCAAGAAGAATTGTTGCAATCTGTGCACCAGCCTTTGATTTTATATGTGTTTTTGCCCAGTTTCCAAAAGCAGCAGAACCACCAGCTTTATTCATAAGAGCAATCATAGTTCCAAGAATAACCATGAAAATCAAAATACCGATGTTGTAAGCGTCAGCAATTGAAGCAACCAAACCATCAGAAAACAGATGATTCAAAAAACCAGAAAAACCTGTTGCCCCGGAAGCCGGATCTAATACGAAAAATACAGCTCCAACAACAATGCCGATGAATAAAGATGAATAAACCTCTTTAGTACAAAGCGCAAGTACAATCGCCACAATTGCAGGGACTAAAGCCCAGAATGATCCAATCATGTTCATTTGTCTAATCTCCTTAGATCAGTGTATTTCTAAAAATATCCTTAATTAAATTTTACGAAGCCTGATAATCGGAATATCATGCATAGCTTTTTCCATCGCTATAATCAGTTTTTTATATGCATCAGCTGTTACGGAATTTTGCGCATTTTCAACATCAAGGTTTTGTGTCAAAAATGCTGAAAAATCAACATTGAATTCACCTGGAACATACAAATCAATTATGCCATCTTCATTTAATACATAGCTGAAAGAATCAGCAAGCTCAGTTAATAATGGAATTACAATAGTTTGCTCGGTTTCATCAATAACAATTCTTTGCTTAATAGTTCGATTATTTGCAGTAATAGAACTTGCTGTATCATCATGTGTAAAAATCCATTTTTCAGAACTTCCAAGAATTTCAAGTTCCCAGTTTCCTATAAAAACATCTTTTGCAGACAAACTGAATAAACAAAACGTAATTATTAATACACCGCAAATAATCTTTTTCATAAACTTCTCCACAAACTTTATGTTATTTATTTTTATTGTTTTTTATGTGCTGGCTTTAAACTATACAAGGCAATAACAGCACAAAATTTATTTTAAGGCACAAAACCATTTTTGCACAGCAAAAAAA
>JAZQNK010000085.1:0-70388 GCA_045627325.1 Treponemataceae bacterium
TCAGGATAATTACATTTTTAGTGGTACAATCCGCGACAACATTATGTATGGAAAACTGGATGCAACTGAAGAAGAAATGATTGCTGCAGCAAAAGCAGTTCATGCTGATGACTTTATTAAAAATTTGGAAAACGGATATGACACAAAACTGACGGCGCGAGGGGGCGAACTTTCAAACGGTCAGAGACAGCTTGTGGCGTTCGCGCGAACTATGCTTTCAAATCCAAGAATTTTAATTCTGGACGAAGCAACTTCCAGCATTGATACAAAAACTGAATTACAGGTTCAAGCAGGAATTGCAAACATGCTCAAAGGACGCACAAGTTTTGTAATTGCCCACCGCCTTTCTACAATCCAGAATGCCGACCGCATTTTTGTAATCGACAAAGGTGGAATTATAGAAAGCGGAACTCCACAAGAATTAATGGAAAAGAAAGGCGAATACTATAAATTGCGCCAGGCACAGTTTGCGTAAGATTTTTTATGCTTGAAAACATTGGGTTTTCGCATTAAATGGTTCACATACTTTAGTTTGGTTCGGCGAAAACTGCAACTTCGCATTAAATGGTTTAGCTGCGAGATTTTGATTCGCAAAACTCGCAGCCAGCTTATGTTACCACTAGCATGACTTACTGTTTTGCAATTATTTCATCGCACCACTTGTCAAATTCAGGGTCTTCAATCTGAAATTCTTTGTGTTCCATTATGTATTCAACAGTTTCTCTTATGCCCTGGTCGGCGCGTTTTGTCGCAGCAAAATCTGGCACAAGAGCTTTAAGTTTGCTGCAGTCAAAAACAACAGAATTGGCTTTGTCACCGATTAAGCTGCCCGTAAAATCGTAACTGCTGTGCGAAGCAAGATATGCAGATGAAACATACACAGGTTTTAATTCAACACCCAAAGCATCGGCAATGCATTTATAAATCTGGTTCCATGTCAAAACTTCGTCTGACATAATCTGCACAGCTTCGCCTATTGCATGAATATTGCCCATAAGACCTGCAAAACCTTTTGCAAAATCTGAATTGTGCGTAATTGTCCAAAGGCTTGTGCCATCTCCGTGTATGATAACAGGCTTGCCTTCTTTTATGCGTTTTACAACCTGATAGCTGCCTTTTTCGCCATGAACACCAAGAGGAACAGAACGTTCATCGTATGTGTGGCTTGGTCTTATTATCGTAACAGGGAAACTTTCTTCGCGATAAAGCTTCATCAAATAATCTTCGCAGGCAATTTTATTCCGGGAATATTCCCAATATGGGTTTGCAAGCGGTGTTTTTTCGCTTATTACAAAATTGCTGCATGGTTTCTGATAGGCCGAAGCAGAACTTATATACATAAACTGTTTTACTTTGCCTTTCAAAAGGCGGTAGTCTCTTTCAAGCTGAGAAGGAACGAATCCGATAAAATCGCAGGCAACATCAAATTCAAGTTTTTCAAGTTTTTTGGCTGCTGTCTGTTCATCATTGATGTCTACTTTTATAAAATGTGCACCTTTCAGACGTTTGTCACTGTTCCGGTTTCCTCTGTTTATAAGATAAACTTCCCAGCCTTTCTGCAAAAGCAATTCTGTAATTGCCATGCTTATTGTTCCTGTTCCACCGATAAACAACGCTTTCATTTATACTCTCCCATATTCAATATGTTTTTATAAGCAAGCCACAATGCTGCTTTTCTTACTGTAAGTATATATCAAAAAAATAATGCGCACTGCTTTTTTACCTGAACAACAAGCTTTTATAAGCCACTTCAAAAGTTTTCAGTTTTTTATTTTTGAAAACCTGAAAGTCAAATCCGGTTCAATAAAAAAATCAAACTGATTTTCAAAAAGACCATTTACAAAACACAAAAGAAGCTCGTAATACGTTGAAACATTTCCGCCGAATTTTTCCCAATATTCTTTATGAACATCTTTTGTTTCTTTCCAGACAAGTTCCGAAGGATTCTGCGAAATTATCTGCTTTGTTTTTTCGTCTGCTGCACCGTCAAGAATAAAAAGCTTAAAAATTTCAAATGCTTCTGACATGCTGCAAACGCCTTTTACGGCATTTGATTTTCCAACCTGAAAGCAGAACTGTCTTACAGGTTCTAAAAGTTCTCCGTTATGTTTCAAAAGTGAAATTACCGCAAATGCAAAGCGCGATTCTGCAACATGTTCATAAAGCGAAAGAAATTGTTGAGGTGCATTCAGGTCAATCACCTGTTCAAAAGAACCTTCTGGAATTGCACCGCAGTTTAAATCTGTTTTGTCCAATAATTCAGATATACCGCATTGTGTTTCGCCAAAATTTGCAATGGAGTCTGCAATATTGTTCAAAAGCTTGATTTTATTAAAAAGCATTATGCTTTTCTGGTCAATTTTGTTATCATTCATAAAATTTTCCGCCTGTCTTTCTGCATTTCAAATCAATTAACAGCCCCTTTTAAAAGGTCGCCTTTTTTCATTTTGTACCGAAGCCACGCCGTAAAACCGCTCAAAAACCAGACAATGCCTACAGACCACCAGATTCCCCATACATTAATTTTTGGAATTGATGTCAGCATCACAGGTACAAAAAAACGGCCGACAACTTCAACAATGCCGTTAAGCAGTGCAAAGAAAGAATCTCCCATTCCGTTTAAAATGCCACGTACAACATAAATTAAACCAAGAAAAATATAAAAAATGCTTGTAATCCGCATGGCAATTGCACCCATTTCTATTACTTCTTTTTCAATAACAAAAATCGAAGTAATTTCTGTTCCAAAAAATTGAATTACAGGAACCATTACGGCTGTAAAAATCGTCATCATAAGCAGCGTACGGTGATATCCTTGAATGACACGGTCGTTTTTTGACGCACCAAAATTCTGACCTGTAAATGTTGCAAGTGCTGCACTCAAAGTCTGATACGGCTGGTGAATAATCTGTTCTATGCGGCTTGAAGCCGTAAAAGCTGCAACTGCAACCGGACCAAAAGAATTTACAACACGCTGAAGAGCCATGCATGAAACAGCAATCATTGAAAACTGAAGTGACAGCGGCAAACCGAGCTTTATTGTTCTTCTTATTGTTTCAGGGTTATAAGCGAGGTCTGCTTTTGTAAACTTGAAATATGGATTAAATTTAAACGCATAGCCGACGCACAGAACATTAGAAATAAATTGAGAAATCAACGTTGCAATTCCAGCACCGAACACACCTTTTTTTAATACACAGACAAAAAGCAGATCAAGCCCGGCATTCAAAAAGCATGAAAAAATCAAAAAATACAAAGGTGTTTTTGAATCGCCAAGCGCCCTCATCATAGACGAAACATAGTTATAAACAGACACAAACAAAAGTCCGCAGCACATAAGCCTTATATAAATCAGTGCATCATCAAAAATGTCCGCAGGCGTTTTTAAAACTGCAAGTATCGGGCGCGCCAGAACAAAAGCCACAACACCGACAGCAGCAGGCATTACAAGCATAATATAGCCGGTGTTTGCAATTGAATTTTTTACCTGCGCAGTGTCGCCTCTGCCGAAATTCTGCGAAACAATTATGCCGCCACCGGAACCGAAACCATTGCACAATGCAAAAAATAAAAAAGTTATTGAACTTGTTGCGCCAATTGCTGCAAGCGCATCTGCATTTATGAACCTGCCGACAATTATTGAATCTGCAAGATTATAAAACTGCTGGAAAATGTTTCCTATTAAGAGAGGAATAGAAAAAATTAAAATCAGACGGACAGGGCTTCCTGCCGTCATATTCATTGTTCTGTCTTTCATAAAACCACACGCTTTTATTCATAAAATGAATCATCTTTATCTTTAGAATTTTCCATAATATAGCACCGCAAAGAAAAGCATTTTATCAGCCAAATTCCTTATGATTTTTACAAAATTGAACATTTTTCTTCCATAGCGCATGCTCAAACTATTGCATAACAAAAACACACCATATAAAATATGATTGTCTTAAAAAATCCAAACTTTTAAGTCTTCCACAAAATTATTGAATATTAATCTGAAAGATTACACAAACAAAGCGAGGATTCAATGAATAAAAAAACACAATTAAATTTCAAAAATCTTTCTAAAGACAATCAGTTTATATTAATTACAAGCTTATTGTCATTTATGATGTGTCTGCTTTATTTATACAAAGGTTTAAAAGAAGACATGACAATACGTACCTGGGTTGTCATCGGATTAAACCTTTCATATATTCCATGTGCATTAATCTTTAAGAAAAAATGCTTTTCACATTTCTATCTTCTTTATTCAGTTGTGCTGATTTTTATAACCGCATTCCATAAAACACTTCTTTATAACAATTTTACATGTCTTTTTATGCTTTTCATCGTCATAATGGTTCAACCCAAAATAAAATTTCAGGCCCTTGGAATTTATTTTATTGCGGTTACAATTGCATATATTTTGAACGAAGAACAGTTTTATCATTATCTGCTTCATGTTACACGTGGAGTGTGGTTTTTTTATACTTTCAACACAGTCATCGGTTCAACATATAAGCGAAGCAAATTGTCACTGCATGATGATGAAATTAAAATTCTTACGCAGCTAAGCAAAAATCGTCTGCAAAAATCAATTGAATTTGAAGGTTACTCTGAATCAACTATTTACAGAAGATTAAAAGCTGCAATGAACAGAAACTTTCTTACAAAAAAAGAGCTTATTGAACAATTCAAAAAAGAATATGCAGACCTTTTAAAATAGCAGCTTTTCAGTCTGAAACTGAAAAACAGCAGTTTCGCCGCAAAAGCAAAAATTAAAATGAGCTTCGGCAGATATTGAATCTTCTGCACGAATAAATTCACTGCATTTTTTTTGAATTTGACTGTTTTTGACTGCTATTTGACGGTTTCTTCACCCAAAAAATTGAGTAAGTTCTCTTTAGCTGAAGTACAAAAACTTTTCAGCAACAAGGAGAATCTTATGGAATCAAAATTATCTAAATCAATTCAGGCTCTTTTAAGCAGCCAGCTTCAGAAAGAATTTGAATCTGCATATCTTTATCTGCAGATTGCAGATTTCTATGAATCAAAAGGTCTTTCAGGTTTTGCCTCGTGGTTTAAAGTACAGGCAAAAGAAGAAGAAGATCATGCAATGATTTTCTATAATTTTTTGCACCAGAACAATGCAGAAATTAAATTTGAACCGATTCAGCCAGCTGCACTGTCTTTTATCAGTTTAAAAGCACCACTTGAAAAAGCCTTGAAACACGAAATTTATGTAACTACTTCAATCAACAAGATTTATACACAGGCAGTTCTGGAAAACGACTATAAAACAAAATGCTTTTTGAACTGGTTTATAAAAGAACAGATGGAAGAAGAAAGCACAGCACAAATGCTGATAGACAATTTTTCGCTTTTTGCACTCGATGAAAATGATCATTTGTGCAAAAATGCACTTCTGCATCTTGACCGAACTTACGGCAAGCGCGAATACAAACCAAGCAAAAAATTGCGCAGCTGCTGACTTTAAAAGCCAGCAGACATAAGCTTGCCAGACTTTTGACTGTTCAATGTACTGCAGTTTGTGCATAAAAAAACAGGGATGACAATTCTTTTTGGTCATCCCTGTTTCAATTAAACTAAAATCGTGTCCGCTTCTGCGGTTCTTCAGTTTTAGTAGTTTTCTGCACTTACTTCAAAAAAGCTCTGTGGATGAGCACAAACAGGACATGCAGCCGGTGCCTTTGTGCCTACAACAATATGTCCACAGTTGCGGCATTCCCAGACTTTTACTTCGCTTTTTTCAAAAACAGCTGCTGTTTCTACATTTTTAAGCAGTGCACGATATCTTTCTTCGTGGCGTTTTTCAATTGCACCAACCATGCGGAATTTTGCAGCCAAAGCTATAAAACCTTCTTTTTCTGCTGTCTTTGCAAAATTTGCGTACATGTCTGTCCATTCAAAGTTTTCGCCATCAGCAGCTGCGCCCAAGTTAGCAGCTGTGTCACCAATTCCGCTTAATTCTTTGAACCACAATTTTGCGTGCTCTTTTTCGTTGTTTGCTGTTGCTTCAAAAATTGCAGCAATCTGTTCAAAACCTTCTTTTCTTGCAGCAGAAGCAAAATATGTGTACTTGTTTCTTGCCTGACTTTCGCCTGCAAAAGCAGCCTGTAAATTTTTTTCTGTCTGTGTTCCTTCGTACTTGTTCATCTAAAACTCCTGTATTTTATTATTGCATTTCAAATGCAAAAAGTTTCAAAATTTTATAAAGTCCCCTAAAAATTAACAATTTGTGGAGGTTTCTTTATCTTTTTCTTTTTTATTGTCTGAATTGAGTTTTTCAATGCAGCTTTTGCATTTTCCATAAAAATAAATCTTGCAGCCTTCTATAAGTCCATCAATTCCTTCAGAAGCAGCTTTGCACAATTTTGGCAATTTTGCAGGAACCGTTGTACTCAAATCGAAAACTCTGCCGCAATTATTGCAATAAAAGTGAAAATGCTCACTTGTATCTGCATCAAAATGATCAATTCCATCATTCATATGAAGACGCAGAATCATATTATTGGCAGCAAGCAAATTTAAATTGCGGTAAACAGTTCCAAGACTTATGTTCGGTTCTTCAATTCTTACAGCTTCATAAACTTCATCCGCAGTCGGATGCGTTTTGGTGCTTTTGAGGAATTTAAGGATTAAATCACGCTGTTTGCTGTAATTCATTTTTCTCCAAAAATAGTAATCATTACTGATTTAAATATACTATAATTTTTCAGAAAGTCAAGGAAAGTTTTATAAACATCGACAACTGCTCCTTCTTGTCAGAACATTCAGGAAAAACTGATTTCACAAGATATTACAATTAGCTTCAATTCGTTTTTATGCAGCTAAAATGCAGAAATAAACATTCCGCACAAATAACGGCTTTTGCAAATTTCAGTCTTTTTGCAGAAAGTGAAACATTCAGTTTTTTATTCTTAGAATTTAGAGTAGAATGCAAATAAAATATGATATAATCATACAAATCTACCATGAATTCTACTTAATTCTACTGTCTGTCGGGTGAATTCTTCTCAAAAATACACGATACTAAAATCACAAAGGTTGGCCGCCTGAAAAACAACCAGGAGATTATTATGTTAGAAAGAGACGAAAACGGAAACATTATTGGAAAATTGCCTGAAACTGCAAAAAAGATTCCAGGCATGGAATTACTTGTTATCCCGACAGAAGGTGCTTTGAGCGAATATTCACCGGAAGCTTACAACAGCGTAAACATGTTCTTTATAAAAGCAGGGCATAAAGCTTTTGTTGATGATTTCTGCAACAGGGAATGGATGGAAGAAAATAAGGCACTCAATGTTACAGAAATTAATGGAATCTGTAAAATTGCAGCAGAAAAAGGTGAAGAAAAAGCTGTTCAGGAAATTACTGACATTCTTACAAAAGCAGTAAAACCAGCAGCAGAAGACACTTACAGAAATCAGATTGAAAATGATACAACACTGAATATCTGTTATCCGGTTGGGGAAAAACACATTCATCTTGAATTGCCATACTGCACAATCGAACAGATTTTTAATTTGAAATAACACTGCGGTGTTTTTAAAGGAGCAGGAATGAACGCCATTAAAACTGGAAAACTCATCTGTACACTTAGAACAAAAAAAGGTTTTACACAAAAACAGCTCGCAGAACAAATAAATGTTTCTGATAAAGCTGTATCTAAATGGGAGCGCGGAGACGGCTGCCCTGATGTTTCTGTAATGCCGGTTCTTGCAAAAGTTCTTGGGATAGATGTAGAAAACATTATGAATGGTGAACTTCCTGCTTCTTCAACAAAGCTTGCAGCTGAATATCCGGATAAAAAAATAAAGCTGTATGATTTTACCCGCCAGGATAAATGGGGTCACGATGAACTTCATACAATTTACGAATTTTTTATGGATTTAGCGCAGAAAATAGAATCTACTTTTGCAGGAATCCGTAATGAAACTTGTACTTTGTCCATAAGTTGTGTAGACCAGCTGAACAATTACGAATTCCAGCGTTCACTTCCATCATCTTGTTTTATTTTTGATTATGATTACAACAATGCAGGTTATGTTATAGAAGTTGACGGCGAAATTGGAAAAACTCTGATTAAGCAGAATATTGAAGAATACAGACAGATTTCAAAATTCGACCTTGATGTAATGCAGCAGTTTTTTGTAAAGGAAGTTGAAAATCTTATTACAGGAAATATTTTTGCCCGTCTTCCAAATCTTTCTGCTGAGAATCAGAAACTTGTGAACAAAATTTTTACTGAAGCAAAAAATACTCCTTCCACATTAAATCAACATCGCGGCGGAATGTGCTGTCTTATTTCAATTGAAATAAACATTGGCGATAAAAAAGGCTGGATGAACATTCAGTTAAGTGCTCCGTTTATGGACAATCTCCGTTCATTTGGATTTTTTGGTTTTGGTTGGAAAGAACCTGAGCTTCAATATTTAAGTGACATCAGTGCAAAAAAACACGAAAACAATCTTACTGTTGAAATAGGCCGTTTTGGTTCAGAACAGGTTTCTCTTGAAATCGGGAAGATTCTTGTGTTTGATAAAAAATATTACGATCCGCTTAATCTTGTTTACGAAAATAAAGTAATTCACACAGGAGAAGCTGTTGTAGTAGATGAACATTTTGGAATCCGCGTATTAGATTTTCCTGAAGTTCCGGACATTACTTACAGCAGTCAGGATTATATTTGTGTTCAGATTGGTGCCTGTTATCATTCAGAAGAAGAAATTTTAAGCATAAAAGAAAAAATTGTTCTCGAATTGGACAGTTTCGTAGGTTACCCAAGCAAAATCATTAAAAATGGAAAAACAGTCGCTTACGGAGAAATCTGGATAGTTGATGATAATTTTGGAATTAAAATTACGGAATTAAATGACTAAAACAGGTTCTGCCATATTTGCAATTTCAGCATTTTTAAAAATTATATTTCCAGATTTTATCTGATGCGCCAAAGAAATAATCTGCTGCAGCCACAATCATACAAAACGATTTTTGCAAAACTCGTTTCAGCCTAATATTTATATTTTTCGGCTGTTTTTAATCCGCTTTATTCAAACGGCTTAAAATTTTCAAGCTTTATGGTGATGCACAAATTTGAAAAAACACACTAAAAATCAATGCAATACAATTTTTGCATTGACTTTTAGCCTACAACTTTTCAGCAGAAGCAGAAAGATTATTTGTTGCTTCGCTTATTCTGTCGAACTGTTCCTTTATTTTAAGGGCTTCGCTGCATTCAAATTCAATTTTTTCAGTGCCTTGCTCACAAGTATCAATCAAACCTTCAGAAAAGTTTCGAAGTGTCTGAATCTTGGCTTTAATATCTTTTGTATAATCAATAATTCCATCAGAAAGACGACGGATTTCGGCTGCAACAATATGGAAATTTTTTCCTACGGCGCCGGCACTTGAAGCTTCAAGTTCTGCATTAAATGCAATAATCTTTGAGTCATCTGCAATGCTGTTGATAAAGCTTACGATTTCATCAACATCTTTAAGCTCATTGTTAAGCTCTGTTATTTTTTTGATTGACTGAGTATTGTTTTCAGAAATGCTGTGCAGCTGGTCTAAGTTCTTTGAAAAACTTTCTATGCCCTCTTTTGTTGAAACAACAAGATCCTGAACGCTTTGATATAGTTCATTGTCATTTTTCTGCTTTATCTCGTTCAGTTTCAGCATATAATAGTAACAATGGTTATATTGATTTATGCCGTTATATAAAGCAACAGCCATTTCTTCACATGAATCATATCCGCAGGCACCGCAATTCAAAAAATCTTCCGGTTTGGTCTTAAGCATTTTTGCATAAATTTCTTTCAGCTCAATTTCAGAAGGATATCTAATTGTCATTTGGAAATTGCTGCACCTATTAACATATGTTCTGTTATAGATATTTGGTTTCCAATATTCATTTACTAAACGGAAGAACTTCTTTTCACCATTGCGTTTATCGGTTTTGAGCAGCGCTTGTCTTTCTTTCATTCGTTTTTCTACAAAACCTTCTATTTCATCTAAAGACTCATCTTTATTTACTGTTCCGGCTCCATCATTACATCCGCGCTCACAGTTCAAGCAGTCTATTAATTGATAAGGAAGTTCCTTTCCTTTTTGAATGGAATCAGAAAGCTCTTCAAAATATTCTGTCATTGTAGGCTGACCTTCAATTTTGCGGATTTTTTTAGAAATACCTGGAAGATAACCTTCTGCAGTACGCATCAATCCGCCCGGAGTTGAATAAAGCACAGCTTTTTCGGCAGGAGAATTGTCATAAGATGTTTTAGGATATGTACTTAAATCAACTCTTTTCTGTTCAAAATACTCACTTATTGATTTCATGGTAACGTTATAATCACCAAGATGATTTTCTGCAAATTCTCGTTTTTTTGCATAACATGGAGAAATTGCAGCAAATTTATAATCTTTATATTCAGGATAAAATTCTTTTACCATTCGAACAGTATGAGCCATCGGAGAATCTGCAGGACTCAAATATGGAAGCAGCTCCGGCTTATAAATTTCAACATAACTTATCAGAGCCGGGCATGGCTGTGCAATTACTAATTTAGGATTATTTGCTTTGATATATTCTATGTATGATTTTGTGGTAAGCTCTGCACCAAAAGAAACATCAAAAACAGCCTTTACACCAATAGATTTAAGCCATGTATTAAGTTCCAAATCTCTTCCTTTAAAATTGGCAGCAGCAGCTGGTGCAACAACTGCAACAATCTTTTGACCGCTTTTCAAATCATCAAGGAAAACATCGAAATCATCGATTCCTTTACGTGCACCATGTTTACATGCCTTAATACACGCACCGCATCCTATACATAAATCATGGTTAATTCTTATATGATCAGAAGAACCATCATTGCAAAACTTTGAAGGACAGACAACTATACATCTATGACAGTTCACACATTTTTTTGAATCTACAGAAATTACAGGAACTAATGAAGTTGACAAAGCTTTCTCCTATATAAAGAATTACCATTTAAGTATATCTTACAAAGTTGAGAAAATAAAGTTTTTTTTAAGCATTCATTCAAAAAACTGCAGCAAACAGAAAAAGTGGCAACAACTGAGTATCGTCTTTTTGTCGTGAATGTAAATAAGCTTCCGTGAATGTAAATAAGCTTCATTGCAATCACCGACAGACAATATTAAACACACTAAAATATGCTTTTTACTCATGTTTTGTCTTTTTTGCTGCATCATTTTGTAAATGCTTTAATTCAGTTCAATTTTGTCAAAATATTGGTTGCCGTCTTCATCTTTAAGTACCCAGACATTATGTCCGTTTGAATACCAGTAAAGTTCGTATACATCTTGATTCTGATATATAATTTTTTTGTCATTTGTTAATAAATTTAAGCAAAAGATAGAATGGTCAAAGCTTTCTTCTTCTTCAAAAAAAATATTTTCTTTAGCTGATTGTAAATTCTCAATTCTTTTTTCTGTTTTATGCACAACCGAAGTTTCACCTGTTTTTCTATTGTATGAATGCAAAATAAAAGCATTGTCTTTCTTATTTGGATCATACTTTTTTGATGTCACCCACAAAATATAATCATCTGAAAAACATGCTTCCCAAAGAACATCTTCTTTTTCCTGCCTGCATAAAAACTGCGATTGGTTTGTTTCAACATTTTTTATGAATATTTCGGTGTAAAAAGAATAAAAACTTTTTTTCTCAAAAATTTCTTTATAATACAGAATTTGATTTTTGCCGGCATCTAATATATACGTATGATTATCATGTGTTTCATTTTTGACAGCATAACGTCGTCCTGTTCCATTCTCATTGAATTCAAGGATTCCGTCTTCGGTGTCTGCATAAAAATTATTTGTTGTTTCGTCCCAACAGATATGAATGGGCCATGGAGAAGTAAACTTAATTGTTTTTATTTTTTGCTTTTTTCCAATATCATAAATTACAATAGAATCTTTACCAAAAGGCGCATTACCAGATTTTATATACAATAATTTATTCGCATTATTGTTGATTGCCAATTCTTCAAAAGACTCAGCCGAATCAATTGTATATAACTGATTGTTTGAGCCATCAACAAAATGAATCTTGGAACTTTGAAGATTTTCAATGATAAAAGGTGTAGAATACTCCTGTTCATAAATTATAATGTTATCTGATGTGACAACAAAATCACGTTTATGTCCTGGATATTGTTCTGCCTGACATACATACAGCAAAAATATATTCAAAATCAACAGACAAAGTTTTTTCATTTATTTCTCTCCTTTAAATCGGCACAGACAGTTTAAGCTGCCAAATTTTCTTGCAAAACACAGCACACACAAACGCATTTCAGTCAACAAACTCCATCAAAGAGCCTTTGTCAAAAGTCCATTCAGGTGTTTTCAATACAGTATCTTCGACATTGTACCACGGACTGAAACTTTCATAACTTTTCAGAATATGAAATTCCTGCGACGGCATATAACTTTGACCAAGCAGCATTACTTTTTTTCCTGTTTTTTTATCAACTGCAACATCAAGAACAAGCACAACATGTCCCGGACTTCCTCCATAAATGAAAAAATCGCCCGGTTTAATATTTTCTATTACTTTTGATTTTGACTCTTTTGACAGAGAATAAGTGCCGGCATAAGCATAAATGAATTTTAAATATTCTTCAAAAACATCTCTATCATTGCCTTTTTTAAAGCCGCTTTTCCAGACTGCATTGTTTCCAGAAACAACAACCCTTTCGCCATTTATATAGCGGCTAAAAGGCACAATCATTCCGTTTGTAATGTGAAATTTAATCTGTGAATATTTTGCTTCTTTATATAAATATTCTGCCCTTAATTTCATTACGGCATCTGCACATTGAATTAAATCAACATTGAGAATAGGCATGTCGAAAACTGAAACATAAACCTTGTTCAGCTTTTCGCTGCCATCATAAAGCAAAACTGGCGAACCATATTTTTTGAGCGGATAAGAACGCAAAAATTCTTCAAACGAATTTGCTTCATAACTAACTCGTTCATAACCTTTTGGCGGCAAGAATCTTTCAAGAATATTGTTTCCTTCTTTGTTGATTTTTTGCGAAAAGCAGGAAAATACCAAAAGAGAAAAAATTACAGTTAACGCAACTTTTTTTAACATTCTGTTTCCTTTCAATTGAAAAACCACAGTGCTGAACAGAAAATCCTTAACGGAAAAGTTTACTATGCACGAAAATACACTTTGTCCTTTTTAAGAAAAACTCCGTTTTTTTCTGTTGTTCCATCTGTAAAATATACAAGTTTATGATGCACCGGAACACGCTTTTGCCCTTCAGCTTAAAACACAGCATTTTTAAGTACTGTTCTAAAAAATAAAAATGCAGCAGAAAATGCAGTCTTTCGTTTAAAAACGACAGACATGCAATTTTCATTTTCAGGCATCTTTAGAATTATCTATTGAATCCATTGAAGCATTAAGTTCCACAGAAATTGTCTTAAGCTTCTGTGCAGAATCTGAAAGTGTTTCTGTTGCAGCACTAAAATTGCTGACACCTGCTGCAATCTGTTTGAGCGTAATAAGAATTTGAGAAGAAGCTGCAGCCTGCTGCTGAATGATGCTTGTAATGTTTGAAGCAGAATCTACTGTAATTTCTGCAGCATTTTTTATGCTGTTAAATCTTGCTTCAAGTTCATTTGCACTTTCGCAGCCTTCGTTTATTTTTGCAGTTCCACTTTCACTTGCAATAATAAGGCTGTCTGAAGACTGCTGAATTTCTGTAATTTTGCCTTTTATTTCCCGTGTTCCGTCAATAATGCCGTCTGCAAGACGTCTTATTTCACTTGCAACGATATGGAAATTTTTTCCAGCTTCACCTGCACTTGCAGCTTCCAGTTCAGCATTAAAAGCAATGATTTTGGCCTGATCAGCAACGCTGTTAATAAGGGAAACAATATCCCATATGTTCTCAATCTTATCGCCTAGAGATTTTATGCCTTTTATGGTTGTCTGATTTGCTTCAAAAATATCATGAAGTTTTTCAATGTTTACACTAAGAGCTGCAGCACCAGAATTGACATCACTTGAAGTTTTCTGTGCAACTTTAGAAACATCTGTAATCTTAGTAGCAATGTTTTCTGACAATGTATTTGAATCTTCCATTGTTGCAACAATTTCTTTTACAGCAGCAGACTGGTCTTGAGAAGTTGCAGCTGTTTCTTTTGCCGTAACAACAAGACTCTGTGTTTCAGTAAAAAGTTTTTCTCCAAGTTCCTTTTCTTTTGCCTGAAAAGACATGACAAAGCGTTCAACATAAATCGCAAATACAAAACTTACTGCCAGAAGTATAAATATAACAACAGCCAATGCAATCATAAACTGACCGCCAAAATCCGACATGTTTCCTTCTGCAACAATATACCAAGGCGTGTTTCCGATTCTTGCAACGCCATAATATGTAATGCCAGCCTTAATGAAAGCCTGTTTTTCACCGTTGAGCCATTCACCGGACGTTTTCCCGATTTTAGATTCATTAAAGTAGTTTTCTTTTAAAACTTTTGACTGGTCCTGATGTGTTAAATAAAACCCTTCACTTGAAAGCATATAAATTTTGCTTGATTTTGATATTTTTAAATCTGCAAAAATCTTAAACAGCCTTTCTAAATAAATATCTATTCCTGCAACGCCAGCTGTTTTTCCTTTGCTGTTTATTGCTCTTGTAATTGATATGACAGCCTGATTTGTATCTTCATCAATATATGGATCAATATAAGCTGTTTTCCCGTCATTTTTCAAAGGGATTTCGTACCAAGGTCTTTGATGCTGGTCATATGAATCTTCAGGAATCCATCCGTTGTTATTCGCAAAAAAACCACTTTTCGGAAAATCTGTAGTAACGACATAAATCGAATCTGAAAGAGTAAGATTTTCGTCAACATTATAGAGCATGTCTGTAATATATTTTTCTGAAAGATTTTCTGAAGACATAAGCCGCACGTCATTCAAGACTGCAACATCTTGTGTTATTGCATTGTTAATGTTATCGCATACTTTCTGAACAGTATCTGCAACATCCGTATTAACTGCTGCATTTATTGCATTTACTATCATGTATGAAAATATAACGCATGAAATAAGTGCAAGAAGAACCATAGGAATAAAACTGACTCGAAAAATTTTCTTTGTCTTCTTGTCAATGTTTTTTAATTTATCCAAAAAACTCATCATGTCGCCTCTCTGATGTATATAGTATCATTTGAAAATGTTTAAAAAGCAAGTTTTTTATTTAAGCAGAAGATTATATATTTCAAACCAATGCAACGAAATAAACAGGCACCTTCTTTCAATTTGATAATTCATCTGGCGACCATATAAAAAGCGTATTTAAAAATATCAGGCAAAATTACTTTATTTTAATTTTCCGTGTTCTTAAAAAAGATATTTTCAGATTTATTATTCAAGACCATTTTTACAAAACAATGCACTTGCCTTAAAACGATATTTGTTTTCTGCATATTTTTCAAATTAATCAGACACGGCACTGCCCTGTTTTATCTTTCATAGATTATTGTCTTGATATTATCAAATGTTTCAACATCTGTCTTTGTGTTTAAAGAACAATAGGAAACTGTTATTTTGTATTTGTTCTGCCCTATTTTTTCAAAATCTTCAATATGAATGCCGCTGATTGCAATGTCAGCGTCTGCTATCTGTTCATGTATCTTTTTTGCCAGAAAAGTCTGTGAAATCTTGTCTGTTTCATTTGCATTGGTGTAATTATAAAAAAAGACATAAAAAACTTCGTCTTTTGAAGAATAATCACCATGATAATTCCATGTTATTAACTGATTATGTTCAATATCTCCTATATAATAATATGATGTAATTACCTTATAAACAGATAAATCTTTATAGTTTAAGTAAACATATCGTGTACCGCCACCAGAAGTTCCCCAGATCCATATTAAATAGTCATCTGTAAATTGAATTTCTTGACATGCCCAGCCCGGTTCTGTTTCTGCAATGACAGAATTGCTTGATAAATCATAAAGCGTAAACAGGAAAGCTTTTGCTTTGTCTGGTCTATGATAAACAAGCATTTTTGAACAATCTGGCGAAACATAAAAACTTTGAATTAATTCCCAGTTTTTGAATTTTGTAACCTGATTGTTCTCTTCATCAAAAATCTGCTTTGAATATTCCGAGCCGTCAATTTTATATTCTTTTGCCAGAACAAAGATTGAGAACGAAATAAAAAAAACGAAAACAGCAAACAGTTTTTTCATACAAGGTTCAAAAATCATTTTTTATTACCGCAGTTTTCTAAACTTTGCTGAAATTTTCTTTCCACTCTTCGAGGACTGCTTTTTTAACTGCATGTTTTTTCCAGAGTTCAACAACTTTATAATCTGGATTTTTCGGGTCGCACATTTCATTTATTTCTCTTTTTGACTTGTTTTTAAAAACACTGCTGACTGTCTCGTGAATGCTTCTGGACATAGTTTCTCCTTTTAAAACTCCACACAGGCGGTGAAACATGCATGGCAAAAAAAACAAAGTTTGTTCTATCCTTTTATGCTCATGCTTTTATAGTTTTGTCAACAACTGCGCTATTTCATGTTTGCCATGCAAGCTGCAAAAAGCCATTTATCGAAGCAAGCACTTTTGAACGAAAAACTGCCATGTCGTCTATATTTTTTTCAAACGGAATGTGAATAAAAAGAATTTTGCAGTTCAGTTTATTCTGTTTTATATATTTAAGCGCATTCCAGTAAACCGCATTGCAGAACGAATTGCCCGGACTTGAACTTTTTATTGCTTTAAGTTCATTTTTCTTGAATTCATCAAGCAATGTTTCTGTTTCAAAATCTGTTGTTAAAATTTCGCCCTTCTCTTTTGCAAGCAATTCAACACACAGTTTGTTTTTTATCAGTGGTTTCTGCCCAAAGCAAATGACAAAACCTGCATCGCTTAATTCAGAGAGCAAAATTCTTGTATCTTCAGTTTTATCGCTTGGAAGAAATATTTTTTGAAAATTCATTTCTTTTACAAGCATTTCTGCGGAAGTCTCTGCAAATGCTGCAAGTTTTATTTTCTTCATATTTATCTCTTTTTTTAAAGACCTGCAAAAAACCTTGATGTACTGCGGCAAAAACACAAACGGCAATTTATTTTATTTTTGACCAGTATTCTTCGTATCTCTCTTCGTAGCCGGAACCAGCCGGATCAACACCGTATTTTATCAGTTCGTCTGCAACTTTTAAGATTTCTTCTTCTGTATATTTATGGTTGTAAGGGTTTTCTTTAAACACAAAGCTGTAAATTGATTCGCCATTATAGTTTCCGTAAACAAAATCTCTCAACGGTTCGAGGCTTCCATAAGAAACAGGATCAATATACGGCACATAAACGTCGTCATTCAGTTTGATTTTGTTTTCATTAAGAATTTCAAGCTTCATTAAAGCTGTTTCTTCTTCAAAAGTTCCATATTCATCATAAAATCTGGAAGTTATTTTAATCGAATTTTTCGAAAGAACTTTATACACACCCGAAGTTCCGCCGCCTGCTGCCAGTTTTTCTGCCAAAAATTCTTCATTATGCTGAAATTTTTTAGTAAAACTGCCTTTTTCCAAAATCCATATTTTGGAACTTAAAAAATTCTTTATGTCTGCAAGAGAATTCAAATTATAAGCTGTTTTTGATTCAGACAAATAACCGCCGAAAATCCAGCCGTATTCCGGCGTTTCAGTTTTCCATTCATAAGCCGGAATTAAAATTTTAACCCAGTTGTCTTTTATTCCGTCAATTTCTGCTGATGAACCGACTGCGACAATTTTTACAGGCAGAGCATTTACAAGTCCACAAATTCTTTTTCCATTAAGCGAAGGTGTATCTCTTACTTTTAAACCTTCAATTGAATTGACATAAAGCGTGTTTACTAATCTGTCTTTTTTATAATATTTGTTTTGTTCAGCAGATAATGAACATGTCAAAAACAAAGCGGCAAAAATCAAAAACAACTTTTTCTTCATTTTTCACCTTTCTTTCGGTTTTTAAAGCCTGAATATCTGAGATATTTTCCAAAAATGCACCTTTAAAAATTATTCTGAACATTCCAAATGATAATTGAAAACGACGACAGTATCTGCAATTTTATCATGCAAAGCCTGACGTTTTGGCGAAGATCTGACTTTACTGAAATCCACAATAAAAACTATATAATTAACAAGTACAAAAATTCTATTGAATGATGATTGTGCATATAATTCTGAAAATTCCTGAAAAGTACTGATATTCTGCATGTTCATAAAGAAAAGTGAATAATACGCTGCCAGATAAATTAAAGACAGAACCAGATAAATTGCTTCGCGTTTAAAAGCGGTTGCCCATGTCATCGGTAATTCATCTGCACGGACAATTTTTAACTTGCACAAAAGTTTGCCTGGCGTGCCGTTAAATTTTTTATTAAAAAAAATTCTATAAAGATATGGTAACGAAGTTGTCAATAAATTGGCAGCCACACACAGATATAAATAATCTGCATTTTTGTTTATTTTTATCTGCAGAAAAATAAACAAAAAAACAAAAGGCAGACAGACAAGTGCATCTATAAAAAAAGCAGCAGCTCTGTTTCTAAGAGTTGGATATGTTGCATCTTCAAGCTGCTTTAATAATTTTCTCTGCATTTTTTCTTGATTCATATAAGCCTCTCAAGTTTTCAGAATATCATATCATCCGCATAATAAATAGCAAAATTTTATTTTTAAAACTGCCTGTAACCAAAATAATGTGAATTATTCACATAATCAAGCTAGAATAACCGGTAACCTCCAGAAAATCTTTTGCGGCAAGCTGCTTTAAACAACAGCAAGAAAATCTTCTTTTATGCTCATGATTCAGCATAAACTTGACGCAGCTGATTATGAATGAGAGAATTGAAGACAAACAATCTAACTAATTGAACAAGAGAAAAGTTTATGAGCAGAAAGTATTACGACCCGATTGTCATGAAAAGTACATCGTATAACCCGTACATTGCAGGACCATGCGTCACTTTGACAGAACCGGTAGACATTGAATTGTTGTCTGCTGTCATTGAAGATTTGCGCAACCGCTATCCGTTTTTTTATGGCAAAGTCAAAATTGAAGACGAAGATTTAGTATTCGAACCGAATCCACTCCCTATCGTCGTGCGCAATTCTTGGGAGCCTATTCATCTTTTCAGCAAGGAATCCAACTATCATTTTCTTTCATTCAAAGTCGACGGAAACAGATTCGCAGCAGAATTTTCCCATGCGTTCTCTGACGGCATGGGATTCATGTCATATCTGAAGAGTCTTTTATATTGCTATATAACACGAAAAACAGGAGAGAAACTTGACCCAACAGGATTTCATCTTCCCGGAGAAGAAATACCGGAATCTGAAACAGGAAACCCGTTTGAAAGTTTTAATCTTGATTCTGTCGATCTTTCCGTTCCAAATGCCATCGCCAATGACCAGATTTACCGTTTACCGGAAGAAATCACAGGAGCAAAAAACCACTGGCAGATTACCTACATACAGATGCCGGAAGCATCAGTTATGGACTACTGCAAAAAAAATGGAGCAACTCCAAATGTTCTGTTTGCAACACTTTTAGCAAAAGCAATCCGCCGTTTAGATCCTGCGTCAGAAAAAGTAATCAGAGTCGGCGTTGCTATTGATGGCAAATCAATCGTAGGAAACATGAATAATTACAGAGCTTTTCCAGAATTTGCCCATCTTGATTATTATAAAGAACAGGAAAATGAAGACCTTGCTGCAACACTAAAAGCAAAGCGTGCAGAACTAAAAGCAGAAGCTTCTGTAGAAAAAATACTTCGTCTTGTTAAAGGATTGAAAATCGGATGTGAAAAGCTAAAACCATTTCCATTGCAAGTAAAAGTCGATTTGACACAAAAAGCATTTATAGAACGTGCTCGTTCAGTATCTGTCGTTGTTTCATATGTCAGAACAAAAAGTTTCGGTCCGCTTGATTCATATATCCAAGAACTATATGGCATTGCAGAGCCCAGCCACGAAGATGTGGTATGCGAGCTTAAAAGCCTGAACAACACATTTTTCTTCTCTTACATACAGACCTTTGAAGATGAAACACTCTTCAAATTACTACTGGAAGAAATGAACAATATTGGAATTCCATATGCGATTAAACGAAAGGAACCTTTACGCACATCTGGAGTCCGATACGACGAGCTGAATGGAATAAAAATTTAATTTGATAAAGCTCGCTTTTCGGTATTTCTTGAAATTTTCAGTTAAGCCTCAGAAAATCCAAAAGCATTTTATTGTTTCTTAAAAGCAGCAGAACAAGGAATTGACGATGCACAAAGAAATTCCAGACTAATGCTGCTTAATGACAGTGAATATAAAGCCTTTTGCAAAATTTTATTTCAGCTCGATTGTAACAGCCGGTACCCAGCTGCCGCCTTTGCGTTCAAATATTGTAATGTTGTCCGCAGGGAATTTTTCAAAAAGATTGAGTTCATTTAAATATTGCAAAGCCTGTGTTGATGCGCCTTCTGGAATGTCGCGGTTTGCAACAGTAAGATGAGGCTGAAACGGACGGCGGTCTTTTTTTAACGTGCCCGGCAGAGCTTTTGAAACTGCTTCAAAAACTGCATCCCGCAGTTTTGTCCATTTTTTATCTGCAATAACTTTTGCAAAAATTGTTCTGTCACCGAAAGCATCAAAATTTTCAATTTTTGCTGAAAATGACAGACCTGAAGCAAGCGGCAGTACATTTTTTTCAACTGCATCAATCAAATCTTCTGTTGCATATTCTTCCGGCAATTTAAAAGGCGGCACCAAAGTTACGTGGATCGGCGTGCGGTGTCCGCTTCTGCATCCATATTTCTGGTTCATAAAACGGCGGCAGTCTTCAAGTGTCAATGTAATGTCTTCAGGCAAAAGCACACCGATAAAATGTGTCTGTAAAAAATTGTTCTGCTGTTTCATCTGTTTTCCCCAAAACCTTGGCTTTTCCCAAAACACGAAAAAAAAGCTGCAGAAAACCTGCAGCTTTATACCGGCGAAGAGACTTGAACTCTTACAGGATCGCTCCCAGTAGATTTTGAGTCTACCGTGTCTACCATTCCACCACGCCGGCAAATAAACGATGACAAAATCTAGCATATTGCACAAAAAAAGACAATAGCCCAAACTCAAAAAATACAAAAAAAGCCGGCTAAAAGAACCGGCTTTTCAACTTTTACACTGAACAATGTGCGTTATTTAGAAAGTTTTCTACATTCCATATAAAAGCGTTTTTCGCTTGCTTCGCCCATAGAAAAGCTTTTGCGCGGAAGAACACCGCATGATGCAATTGTCTTAAAAAAGCTGTCTTTAGAAATCTGCGGAAGCAGAATGCCGATTGTATTGTCTTTTTCACCAAGACGGAAAATCTCGTCACTGCCGTGAATAAAATCAAGTTCGGCTTCGCCAAAAATTGAAAGGAAAGTATCCAGAATCGGCTGAAAATAACTGACCATCAAATCAGGGCAGATTGCATCAATCATGACATATCTTTGTTCACCGTTTTCTGTCTTGTAAACAATTCCAATTGCTTCCTGCGAAGCTTTTACTTCTGCATCAAGCTCGTCTGCTGATTTAAGCTGATAAATTGTTGCAGAAAGTTCCGCTGCTATATAACGGATAAGCATTTCCGGCAGCGAACCAAACAAAACACGATGAATCGGTTCAAATGTAAGACCTTCATCATAAATGTTTACAATTTCAACAAGTGCATAGCGCAACGGATGGTCTGTTACGCCTGGATTTTTTTCTTTGAATTCGTTCCACACAGCCTTTGCTGTTGCAAGAGAATGGTTGCCGTCGCCTACAGCAAAAAGAGGAGAAGAAGGTCCGTCTGTTATGTCTACGCCGTTTTTTTCTGCAATGTGCAGAATGCTTTCTGCAACATGCTCAAACATTGAATCGCCTTCAACAGCCCAGCCTTTTATGTGCCCAGATTTGAGCATAAGGTCTGTGTCATAAACAACATTACCAGAAGCTTTTGCTTTATCACCTGTTTTTTCAACAAGCCGACGGTCGCTGTCGCTTACAAGCAGCATGATATGAGGGCTTTCAAGAGGAGCGTCCCGGCGGATTTCCATTCTTGGTGGAATACGTGATTCGATTGTCTGTTCTGTTGCACGGATTTTTGCCTGAGAATAAGGCTTCCATTCGTATGCTTCAAGATCAACTGCCGTAACAAGACCTTTGCGCACACGGCCATAGGCAGTTTTGCGCTCAAGATAAATCATGCCCTTTATCGGGTCTGCAAAAACACCTGTATCAAGATATTTCTGCATTGTAGCATTTATGTTTGAAAGCCGTTCTTTTCTGTCGTTGTCTTCAAGGTAAACTTCAGGCAAAATGCAGTGAAGCATGGAAGGCTTGCCTTCTGCTGTATCTGCAACATCTTTCCAGTACTGTCTGTTTTGCGTATATTGATCGCAGGCAATGACAGCCCACGCATTAAGGTCAGTTCCCTTTTTGGGAAGTAAAATTTCCGGTATAGAAATGCCGTATTTTGAAAAAGTTGATTTGTAATCCATGTTCATAATATACATCAATTATGCAGTTTTATGCTAGAGCAGGGCTATCGGCTGGCGCCGATAGCGGCGAGTTTGCTTACGCAAACTCGTTTAACTTGTGCAGGTAATAAAATAAACCAGCTGACAGTTTGCGTGTTACGAAATTACATCGTGTAATTTCGTAACTTGAAGTTTTGTTTTCACAAAACTTCACTGATTGGTGCACGGCTATTCGCTGCGCGAACAGCGGCGAGATTTTTGCTAACGCAAAAACTCGCAAAACTTGTAGAAATAACGGCTTGAACCCGGCTATCGGCGGCGCCGATAGCTTCGAGTTTGAACTAGTGCTGTAAATTTGGACGAATTCGGCGAAAGCGGGATTAAAAAGCTTAAACGGTAGACATTATTAAAAAACAAGGCTCTGTTTGTACGCAGGTTTGTACAGAGCCTTGAAGTTTTAAGATTTCAAATCTACTTAGAGTTGCTTTCAAGCAATGTTAAATATGCACCGAAGCACCAGCCACGCGTGCCTTTTGGCAGAGGTTTGCCGTCTTTGTCAAATGAATCTTCTATGACTTCGACTTGCACCCAGTCTGCAAGAATATTATCAATATAGCCCTGCCACATGTCTTTTTTAATTACTTTAACTTTTGTGCCTTTTTTCATGCTTGCAATTACTTTTGAATCTAAATCATGAATATAAGGTTTAGTTCTTAAACGGAGATTGTCATTGCAATACATCAAGTCACCTTCATTTAAAGATATCTCTTTTATATTCAAAGATTCAATTGTCGGCATACGGGTCATTATATCAGTTTCTTTTTGAGGGGGACTTATACGTGCATTTTCGCACCACATATGGTTTTCATCAATAAAATGAATAACATAGTCCATAGTATCTTCATGTCCCATATCATACCGTACATGAAAAACAAATTTATTTCCTTCCTGATAAAAATTTTCTATATAATTAACACGTCCTGATATATATATGACATGTTTCCCGTCACTGTCTTTTTCAAAGACCATAAAATCCTCTGTTTCTTTCAAATAATCAATTCCGTCAGCACTCAGAGTTTGAAGCCCTTCATATCCATATTCATCATCATGATGGTGATCCCATACACCCCATACTGTGTCTATTGTTATTTCCGAGAAGCAATATAAATTAAAAGCCAGCAAAACAGTGACAATCAGCAAAATCTTTTTCATGACAGTCTCCTTCTTATTCATTTATAATCAATTGAAAATATCTTGTAAACTCCGGCATATATCTTCTTCCACCATCCGAAGTTCCGTTGACAGGATCAAATACAAGATTTCCATATTTACTTCTTCATTTAATAGTTCTCTTATGTAATCCCAGTTTATTACACCTTGTTTATCCGGTGCATGACTGTTTATATACGGAGCATATGTTTGACTCAATATAATATAATTCGAAGCTATCCGCTTTGCGGATAGCCGCACGCTCAACCGATGAAGTTTTGCGTAAGCAAAACTTCAAGTTAAGGAATTGCAAGGATGCAATTCCACAACTCAAAAATTATTTTAAACTTTCTCCCATAATCCGCGTGCCATGGACGGCGCACCAAGCGATGAAGTTTTGCGTAAGCAAAACTTCAAGTTAAGGAATTGCAAGGATGCAATTCCACAATTCAAAATTGCCCTAAACTTTATCCTTAAAATCCGCGTGCCATGGACGGCACGCTCAACCGATGAAGTTTTGCGCAAGCAAAACTTCAAGTTAAGGAATTGCAAGGATGCAATTCCTTAACAGTTCCCTTTATCTCTTTTACAAGCTATAATAAACATCAGAAACTATGAATTCAAATCAAGAATTGATTCAAAATCAGCGGCTTGCCCTAAAACTTTCGCCGCAGATGATTCAATCAATAAACCTGCTTACACTGCCCATATTTGAACTTCGCGAAAGAATGCTTGAAGAAGCTGAAACGAACCCGGCTCTCGAAATTACTGAAGATTCTGCACTGACAGCTTCAATTGATGATTATGCAAAAGCAAATTCAGATTTCAATTTTAAAGAAAAAAACTCTGACAATATTTCATCAAAAAGCGACTCTTTTTTAAATTTTTTGGAAAATCAGCCTGCAAACGAAGAAACTTTGCAGGAACATCTGCTTTTTCAGCTTGCAGAAATAAAACTGCCGCAGGACGAAGAACTTCTGGCAGAAAGCATAATTCAAAATCTTGATGGGCATGGTTTTCATTTTGTACCGCCAGAATCGTTGTATGCAGAACTTTTAGGTGCAGAAACTTTAGACGAAGGCCAGAAAAAACATCTCGAAAAAGTTCTCAATATTGTGCGAAATTTTGATCCGGTTGGAACCGCTTTTGACAATGCACGACAAAGTCTTGTGTTTCAGGCTCAAAAACGGAACGCACCGGCACTTGTTCTTGAACTTCTCAAAAATCATTTTGAAAAACTTGCAAACATGCGTGTTTCAGCCGTACAGAAATTATTTCCAGACAGCACAGCGGCAGAAATAGAAAATGCATTTGCTTTTATAAAAACACTTGAACCTTATCCTGCACAAAAGTTCGGTTCTGCAAACATTCAGTTTATTGCTCCGGATGTGTATGTCTATAAAGTTGACACAGATTCGCAGGATATTGACGACCGTTTTGCTGTTGTCTGCGAAGAGAAAAGTTTGCCAGAACTACGTCTTTCGCCTTTATTTCTGGATCTGTCAAAAAAAGATGCCAAAAGCAGCGAAACAGCTTTTGTAAATGAACAGCTGAAAGAAGCCGAATGGTTTCTGAACGGTTTAAGCCGCCGCAATCAAACGCTCGTAAAAGTCACAAAAGAAATAATCCGCCGGCAGAAAGCATTTTTTCTTGGTTTTTCAACTGCACCGGCGGCGCTCAAGATGAACGAAGTTGCAGAAGCACTAAATATTCACGAAGCAACTGTTTCAAGAATTACAGCCGGAAAATATCTTCAGTGCTGTTACGGAACTTTTCCACTGCGATACTTTTTTACAAATGCAGCTGTTTCCAGTGTCAAAAAAAATTCTGCACAAATTTCAAACGAAAACAGCGGAAAGACATTTTCAAAAGAAGAAATAAAACAGCGCATTTTAGTCATTCTTAAAGAAGCAGAAAAAAACGGCAGAAAAGTATCGGATGAAAAAATTTCAAAAATGCTTACAGAATACGGCATGACCGTTGCCCGCCGCACAGTTTCAAAGTATCGTGCCGAACTTAACATTGCGTCAAGCTATGACAGATAAATTGAACTGACTGCTATTTTTCAAAAATTGCAAATCAGCAGAATGACATGTATAATTGATTCATGCAGAATTTTGATGCAATTCAAAAACTTGTAGGTTCCGATATAAAACCTGATGATTTGAAAGCGGTCGACTGTTTCATCTTCGAAAATTTTGCGCTGTTCATACAGTCTGTTGACTTTTGCAAAATTGCCGTAAAGCATAATCATACATATCCGTCGTATATGATTATTATCCAGTTTGATGCCGATGACGATAGCTCTGAACGTACAGTTGAAGTACCGCAAAACTATTATCTCGGTTCGATTCTGTCACCGGGTGTACCCCACGAAGATAAAGCTGAAAAATTTCCGAATTATTACACAATTATGATAGACAGGAATTTTTTTGAAGAGCAGTTTAAGCTGTACCAGAAAGAGATGCCGCTTTTCAAAGGCGATCAGTTTATCATCTGTCATGACGTGCTAAAGATTCTGCACCTTTTTGCGTTCGAATCTACAAAGAACATGCCGAACTCAGCCATTACGCTTGGCTGCCAGACAATGCTTTTGACGCACTGGATTATCAGAAGCATTCTCAGTGAAAACTATGACATGCGTTCACCAGCTGCAAATGCACGCATTGCAAGAATACAGGCATACATAGAACAGCATCTTGGTGAAAACCTGACAGTATCAAAACTTGCAGAAAATGCAAACATGTCAGTGTCGTCTTTCTGCAAACTGTTCAGAAAAGAATGCGGACTCTCTCCCAAGAACTACCTGTCGCAGGTGCGTCTGACAAAATCTCAGTTCATGCTGAGGCGTGACGATTATTCTATCACAGAAATTGCCTATAAATGCGGTTTCTCAAGCAATTCTCATCTGACAGCAGCTTTTCAC
Organism: Treponemataceae bacterium; assembly: GCA_045627325.1. Taxonomy (GTDB): domain Bacteria; phylum Spirochaetota; class Spirochaetia; order Treponematales; family Treponemataceae; genus UBA1240. The sequence continues at coordinate 26,689 of JAZQNK010000085.1, forward strand.
AAAGAATTCGGAATAAGTCCGAAAGAATACAGAGAGCGATTTTTGAAACAAATTGACTGATTTTTGAAAGTTTTGTTTACCGTACAGCAATATCATACTCTTGAAAATCTTTAAGAACTTTAGTTTTTAGAGACGGCTTTTACTTTTTTTGCATTGGAGGAAAATATGACAAAAGAAGAACTGTTCAAGATGATGAATGCAAATCCTGTTATGAACCTTGCAACAGCAGACGCAGACGGACAGCCGCATGTCCGTGAAATTCTGATGTTTTCAGCTGGAGATGACGGTATTATTTTCCATACAGGCGCATTCAAGGAAATGTACAGACAGCTTATTGCAAATCCAAAAGCAGAAGTCTGCTTTATGGCAGACGGAACCCAGATTCGTGTTACAGGAAACTTTGAACCTGTAGAAGATGACAGTCTATTCGAAAAAATCTACACACATCCGTCACGCAAGTTTATGCAGTCATGGGGTGATAAGGAAAAAGTCCGCCAGTTTGTAAAAATCTTTGTAATGAAGCACGGCAAAGCTCATACCTGGACTATGGCTGATAACTTCAATCCGAAGGAATACATAGAGTTATAAAAAATCAGAAGAAATTCTAAAAACACAGATTTTCGTTTGGAATTTATCTAAAATTACGGTTTGTTTGTGCGGAGAGTTTTATACCCCGATGCTTGCGTCTGTAACAAGAGGTAAAACCCGACTGCAACCACTTATTAAGAACAACATACCTCGCTGCTTGCGGCAAGGTATGTTGATTCTGGCAAACCATGCAAGTCTATTTACGCAAACTTGCATTAATCTTGTGTATAAGCGTAAAATTTGCATCCTCCGCACAAAAGTACAAGATTTTCATGTATCCGGCAGCATAACAAAAGACATAAACAATTTCCTGTAAAAACACATTACGAACGTTCCGGCCGATGCATTTTCATATTTATTTTTTCTTTCAGATTTTCCTTGCAAAAATTGAGTCTTCATTTATACTATTAACGTAAGTTTTTTTGAATGCATCTGCTTTGAAAAAATTTGACAATGTGCTTTGTAGGAGGTTTACATGAATGTAACATTGAGCGCCGTAGGTTTCGATTTTCAGCAGGAACAGCAGGATTTAATCAACAAAAAATTAGAGAGAATCAACTATGCTGAAGATTTGATTGTGGATCTTCTTGTTCGTGTAAAAGACGATAAAAAAATCATCTTTGATGTAACTGCTAATTTCCGCTGGGGGTCATCTGCACATGTTTCAGCTGACGACTACGATTTTGGCGCAGCATTGAACAAAGTAATGGATATTCTTGATACAAAAGTCAAGAAAGAAAAAGATAAAATTCAAAAGAAGTAATATGAAAAGACAGTTCTAGAAACGCAGTTTTCCTGTTTTTAGTGCTTACGTAATTTTTCTTTTGTTATAAAGACCGGTTCCTGCCGGTCTTTTTTTTACTTTGTCTATTATTCTTTTAGATTGCGCTTAGTGATTGCAAATTCTCTTTTGAGTGTGTATATTCGTATGTATGGCTGACAAACGTTTTACCGTTCTAGACTTACTTGATTTAGATTTAAAAGGACATAACTCACTTAATCTTCATTGTGTCTGTGGTCGACGCGGTTTAACACGAGAATTGACTGTTCCAGAAATTAACCGTCCGGGTCTTGCACTCTCCGGTTTTTTTGAATCATTCGGTGCACAGCGTGTTCAGCTTTTAGGTCGCGGCGAAGTTGCATATCTTGCAAAATTGATTTCTGAAAACAATCTTCAGACTTTGACCCAGTTGTTTTCATACGAAATTCCCTGCTGTATTTTTACACATAACCTTGCACCAGACCCGCATGTAATTGAACTTGCAGAAGAAGCAGGCTGTGCAATTCTTCAGACAGATTTGTCATCAACTGAATTTTCGAGCAGGCTTTTACGTGTTTTTTCAAACATTTTTGCACAGCACAAAACTTTGCACGGCGTTCTTGTTGAAGTTTATGGTCTTGGCATTTTGATTATGGGAGATTCCGGCGTCGGCAAAAGTGAAACTGCACTGGAACTTGTTGAGCGCGGTCACCGCCTTGTTGCAGACGACATCGTAGAAATCCGCTGTGTAAACGGAAACACAATTCTCGGACAGGGTGCAAACCGCATAATCAGCCACCATATGGAAATTCGCGGTCTTGGCATCATCAACATTTCGCAGCTATACGGAATTGGTGCAATCCGCGAACAGAAAGAAGTTCAGCTTGTTGTAAAACTTGAAGAATGGAACGCAAATAAAGTCTACGACAGACTTGGCACACAGCAGCTTTCAATGGATTTGCTTGGCGTAAAAATTCCATTGCTTGAAATTCCGGTAAAACCTGGACGAAACGTTCCAATTATTATTGAAACAGCCGCAATGAACGAACGGCTTAAAGCAATGGGTTATTTCTCTGCACGAGAATTTAACCAGCATGTATTAAAATGGATTGAAACAGATGCAGCACAAGCTGCCTATTATGGCAGCGATGATTCTTATTAATATTGAGGAAAAACAACTATGGTTGAAAAACTGGTTACAGTAAAAAACAGAGCAGGCATTCATGCAAGACCTGCCGCATTAATTGCACAGACTGCAAATAAATTTGCTTCAGAAGTACTTATTGAAAAAGATTCAGTAACTATAAATGCTAAATCAATCATGGGCGTAATAACAATGGCTGCCTGCTACCAGACAGTTTTAACTGTGCGCGCAACCGGCTCAGACGAAGAAGCTGCCGTAGCTGCAATTCAGACTTTGTTTGAAAATAAGTTTGAAGAAGACTGATTTTTAGAATATTTTTAATTATCAAAATCATTTTGTATCTTGTACCGGCTGGACGTTTCTCTTGTCCAGCTGTCACAGTTTTCTTTTTAGAAAGAACTTACCCGGCATTCTGCCTGTTTTTTTATTACAGTGCAATAAAACCAGTACCAAAATCTTTTCTTCGCCTTGCTGAATAATCCATAGCTTTATAATTTTCGTGAAAAATCGAATTCGTTGCCATCCGTGCACTCTTATGGCAGTTTAAAAGTAACCTCTAAAAATTACAAATTTCTGCCCTGCTTTCACTAATTGAATTTTTTCGATTTGTAAAATTACTGCTTTTAGACTTGCAAGCTAATAAAAAGTCTGTATACTTGTATAGATATGAAAACCTTAACAGAACGTCAGCAGGAATCTCTGCGTTTTATCCGAGATTATACAAGTGAAAATTCCAGACCGCCGACAATACGAGAAGTGGCCGAACATTTCGGTGTTACTGTAAAAGCAGCACAGGACCGCATAACCGCATTGCGCAAAAAGGGTTTTCTTGCACCAAGCGACAACTGTTCAAGATCTTTGCGTGTGCTTGTTGACATAGATGAAAAAGAAAACACAACATCCGAAATGGTCTCTGTACCGCTTCTTGGAACTGTAACAGCTGGCAAACCTCTGCTCAGCACAGACAATATTGAAGGACGCATTTTTGTTCCAAGCTCATTTTTGCGCAAGGAATCTGATTATTTTGCATTGACCGTAAAAGGCAGCAGCATGATAAATGCAGGCATTCTTGACGGCGACACTGCATTGATTCAGCAAAGCGAAACAGCAGAAGACGGCGAAATTGTTGTCGTGCTGCTTGACGATTCTGCAACGCTAAAACGCTATTTTAAAGAACCCTCACGTGTAAAACTTCAGTCTGAAAATCCAGATTTTAAACCGATTTATTGTCAGAACGTCCGGATTTTAGGCAGACTGTCTACAATTATCAGGATTTATTGATGAATGCTCCACTTTACTTATTTTCTGGTCCTGAAATCGGTGAACGATCAGGCGCTGTAGATTCATTAAAAAAAACTTTTGAAAAAAAATTTGGTTCAGTTGACGTTCATCGTTTTTATGCAGCAGAAACGGGCATCGCAGAAATTGTTTCGCTTTTAATGAACGGTTCACTTTTTGCAGACTTCCGTTTTGTAGTTCTTCGAAATGCAGAATTAATCAAAAAGAAAGAAGAAATCGAAATGATTTCAGAATGGCTTTCTTCAAATGATGGAAATTCTGCGTTCATATTGATTTCTGACGAAATTTCGATTGATAAAAAACTTGAAAACCTCGTTCCAAAAGATAACAAGAAAATCTTCTGGGAGCTTTTTCAAGACCGCAAAGAAGCCTGGCTGCGTTCGTTTTTTCAGCAGAACGGCTTCCGCATTACAGACGAAGCAATTGAATCAATTCTTGAAATGTGCGAAAACGACACAGCTTCGCTTAAACGTGACTGTTCGCAGTTTTTTGTCTGCTTTGAACAAAGTCACACAATTTCGGCAGAAGATGTTGAAAAGCTGCTTTCACACAACCGCGAAGAAAGTGCTTTTACACTGTTTGACGCAATGGCTGCAGCAGCAAATCCACAGGAAAGACTCGAAACTTCACTTGATATTCTTCAGAAACTGCGTCTTTCAAAAGAGTCAAATGCAGTGCAGATAATTGCAGGTTTAACTTACAGCTTTAGAAAATTAAATACGTGGTTTTCCCTCATGGATAACGGTGCAGTTTCTCAATTTGATTTAAAAATCAAAGGTTTTGCAAGTAAAAAAGCACAGGAACAATGCCGCCGTGCTTCTCGCTTATGGAACAGACATGATACTGCACAGATTCTTGCGTTGCTTGCAGAAACAGATATTGCCATACGCTCCGGCGGAACAGCTTTTGAAGACACGCTTTTACAGCTTTTGATTTACTCAGTCATCATCAAAAACGGAGCACCGGTTGAGACTTACGAAGATTTCGCAATTGTTTAGTCATCTCCAAAAACTGCAAATATTTAGGGATGTCATTAAATCTTACGTTTTATTTTTGAATTTTTCAGATATCGAGTTTATTCAGCAAGGCTTTTAATGCAGAAAGTTCTTCTTTTGTCATTGTTATGCCTTTTCCCATTTTCTGGTGGTCTGGAGACCAGCTTCTGATGTCATATTTTGCAGGACGGTCGCCCCAAGACACAGAATTCAATTCGGTTTTCCAGCCAGCTTTAGATTCTGAAATGCAACCGAACTCTTCAATAATTTTAAATGAAAAATCATCAGCCATTTTTGTACCCTTCATCTTTTAGTTTTGTACACGATTAGATTATACCATGATATAACCCATTTTTGCGAAAAACTTGCAATCTGCAAAAATCCATTCTATTTGCAGTCAAAACAGACAGAAAACAAACCATCCTGAAAAGATAAAAAAAGCAGCCTGAAAGTTTTCAGGCTGCTTATAACACAAAACATCAATTTTTAGAATTTGCTGATTTTTGCAAAATTCTGCATATAAAAAAGCAGTGCAGAACTCATAAGCGCATGCGAATATTCTTCATTGCCCATTTTTTCAAAAACCTTTTCAACAGGTTCTAAAAAACAGTTGATAAATTCATCATTATCAAGATTCTGCTTGCCAACGTTTATCATATTTTCTGCAGCAAAAAAATGCACTTTGTTGCGCATTATTGCAGGGTTCGGGCTTACAGAACCTAAATGTGTCATTTTCTGTGCCACAAAACCTGTTTCTTCTTTCAGTTCACGTGCAGCACCATCTTCCGGCTTTTCATTGCTGTCAAGAACTCCTCCGGGAAATTCAATTGTAAGGCACTTCGCACCGTGCCGCCACTGCCGCACAAGTACAAAATATTTCTGTCCGTCTTTTTCAATAACAGGCACAGTAATTACCCAGTCACGTGTTTCCAGAACTATATAATCACCTTCCTGATCCTGTTTGGAAACACTGTGTGTTTTTAAAACATCAAAAACAGGCGTTTTAATCAATATATTTTGTGTTGTTTCATTCCAGCTCAGCTTGTCATCTGATATGCGCATATCAATTCCTTTTGACAGATTTTTTGATTGGTTTTATTCTATATTTGACAGATACAGAAGTAAAGCAGTTTTTAGCTTTGTCTGTTTTATGTTATATTGTAAAAATATTAAAACTGCTGCTATCGGGGGAAAATTATGGCTGTTATTACAATTTCAAGACAAGTTGCCGCACTGGGAGATGAAATCAGTGCACTTCTGGCAGAAAAGCTTGGTTATAAATTTATTGGACGGAAAGTAATTGAACAAAAATTAATTGATCTGGGTTTTTCGGCTGAAAAACTCAAAAAATATGATGAACGCAAGCCTGGTTTTTTTGCAGCACTTGCAAAAGACAGAGATGAATATTTAAATTACCTGCAGACAGCCATTTTTGAAGCTGCAAGTGAAGGCAACTGTGTATTAATCGGACGCGGCTCTTTTATCATTCTTGAAGATCTGCCAAACAGATTTGCCGCCCGTCTTGTTGCTTCAAATCAGGTGCGTCTTGAACGTTTAATGAAAGAATTTTCATGGAACGAAAAACAGGCACAGCAGCGCATTGACGAAAGCGACGCAAACAGATTCGGTTTTCACAAGAGCTTTTTCAACCTTGTAAACGAAGACCCTGCACATTATCATTTAACATTGAATACAGCACTTGTTGATATAGAAACCGCAGCTGACAGCATTGCAAATGCAATGAAAAAAACAATTACACCGGAAAAAGAAAAACAGGGCGCACAAAAAATAAATGAACTGCTAACAGCTCAGCGTGTAGTAAATTCACTTATTTTTGAATACAAGCTGCCTGTAAACTTTTTGCATGCCGTCATTGAAGGCGATGTTTTATCTTTGCATGGCGTTGCAGATTCTGCTGCAATTGCAGAACAGGCCACAAGTGCGGCAGCCAAAATCCTGCCGGACAAAAAAGTAAAATCATGCATAAGCATTGTTCAGGATTTTAAGTCTTATTCATAAAGACAACTCTAAAAATTATATTTTTTAGGGACGTTCATAAAAGAACATACAAAAATCATGGCTCTTTGAAAAAATCTTTAAATATTTTTAATTTTTAAAGATAAACGAAGAGCCTGTTTTTAATTCTTTATGTTTTAACGGATTAAGATTTCAGCTTATATTAAAAAGTCCTCTAAAATTCAATTATTTGAAAATGCATGAATTTTTATACTGCAAATCTTAAGTTCTTCACTTGATATAATCTTTTACAAATAATATAGTACATATATGACACTAGCTAATAAATTTACTTTTTCCAGGGTGCTTCTTGCTCCTGTATTTTTTATTGTATATTTTGCTCCTTCTTGGTTTGGTTTTTCAGAAATTATTTCTGTCTGCATCTTGTTGCCTCTGCTTGCATACATGGAATTTACAGATTTTCTTGACGGCTATTTTGCACGCAAAATGAAAGAAGTTAGTGACTTTGGAAAAATATTTGATCCATTTGGCGATGTGCTACTGCATATGACAATTTTTTTCTGCTTTGCACTTTCAGGTTATATGCCGGCAATTATTTTGATTCTCATTTTTTACCGTGAATTTTCCATGCTGTTTCTGCGACTTATGGCAATGAAGTCTGGAGTAGCAATTGCAGCAAGAAAAGGCGGAAAAACAAAAACAGTTCTTTATGTTGTTGCAGGTTTTTTCTCTCTGTTTTTGGAATGCTGCGCACGCTGCGGTCTTGTCTTTGCAGAACCTTTAAACACAATTTTTAAAGCAGTTTCAATCGGTCTTTATGTCATTGCCCTTATTGCATGCTACGTTTCATTTATAGACTATATTCTGCATTTCAAAGACGTACTGAAAACTAAACTTTAAAATACAAGTCAATCTTTCAAGCTTTAAACATAAAATTCTGCGCCTCAAACTTAAGCACAGCTTACGCAATTTCAGATGTAATTTCTGCCTTATTGTCGAAATGTCGAGTTTTTATAAAAGCGATGTAAAATTTATTTTGTCATGCTGAATTTATTTCAGCATCTCCTTGTATAAAGAATCCCATGCAGAAAGCCGCCGAAGTGTAATGAATTTGGGATGATAGATTGTTTTTATGCTCTTATCAGTGCAAGAACAACTATGGATTTCATAACTCGACATTCAGGCTATTTTTATAAACGAAACCTGCTGCAGCCTGTGCGGTTATGCTGTCATCAAAAAAAATTATTGCAGCCACAATTCATTCATTTTGTTCCAAGAAGGAAAGACAACAGCAATTTTAAACAGCTAAAAAAATCTGCAAACTTAAACTTAAAAAAAGTTTGAAAATGTCAAAATGTTTTTAGACATGCACTTAACAATTATTTATCAGTTGTGCTAAAATCAGAAAACTTACGGAGTTTTTATGGCAGAAAAACAAAAATATATATGTTTATCATTTGACGACGGTCCAAATTTTTCAGGTTCACAGACAATGAGCGAAATGCTTGATATTCTTGAAAAACACCACGTTCCAGGTTCATTTTTTCTTATTGGCAATAAAATTTCAGATGAAAACACACCCGTAATCAAACGCGCTTTTAATATGGGCTGCGACATTCAGAATCATTCATGGACACACTCTAACATGCAGAATATGAGTGTTGAAGAAATCAAAGAAGAATACAGAAAATGCGACGAAGCAATAATTAAAATAACCGGGCAAAAACCTGAGTTTTTCAGACCGCCATATATTGCCATCAGCGACAATATGTACAAAGCAATTGAAGTTCCATTCATCTGCGGAAAAGGCTGCGAAGACTGGGTTCCAGAAGTTGATGCAGAAGCCCGTTACAATACAATAATCAACACAATAGAAGACGGAACAATTATACTTCTTCATGTTCTAGAAGGAAACGAAGCAACATTGAAAGCTGTTGATAAAGCAATTCCAAAACTTAAAGAAATGGGCTATGCATTTGTAAATCTTCCGGATTTATACAAAAAAGAAAACGTAAACCCAAACATCAAAGAATCTTTGTGGCATGTCGTACAGCCGGGAGCAGGCAAACGAGACCGCTGACATCAGACTGACAAAAGGAGCATTTCTTGATAAAGACAGTTAAAACAAGCCGTTTCGAAATGGATTATCTTCAATTTGGAAATGGAAATAAGATTTTTGTTATTCTTCCAGGCTTGAGCATTAAAAGCGTTTTGCTTTCTGCAAATAACATTGAAAAAGCGTACAGCCAATTTACCGAAAATTTTACAGTTTATCTGTTTGACCGGGCAAAGCACCTGCCGGAACATTATTCCGTTGATGAAATGGCACAAGACACACTTGAAGCAATTCACATTTTGAACCTGCAGGACCTTTTTCTTTTTGGCGCTTCGCAAGGCGGAATGATGGCTTTGAAGATGGCAGAAACAGAACCAAAACTTGTAAAAAAACTTGTCGTTTCTTCTTCTGCTTCGCGTATAGATGCAAAGTCTCAAAAAAAGATAGATGAATGGGTTGCTCTTGCAGAAAATGCAGAAATTGAAAAGCTTAATTCTTCATTCATAGATTCATGCTATTCAGAAGATTTTGCAAAAAAGTATAAACCGTTTTTAATGGAAACCATGAAAGATGTTTCAGAAAATGAACTTAAACGTTTTTTAATTCTTGCAAAAAGCGGCAGCAATTTTGATGCATACACAAATCTTGAAAAAATCATCTGTCCTGTTCTAGTTACGGGTTCAATAAACGATAAAGTACTTTCACCGTCAGCTTCGCTAGAAATTGCAGGAAAACTGCACTGTCAGATTCATATGTACAAAGAATTCGGTCACGCATCTTATGACGAAGCACCGGATTTTAAAGAAAACATGCTGAAATTCTTTTCTGAAGATTAAGGCAAAAAATTCCGTACACAAATCAACATGCAGCAAAAAAACAGCAGAACATGCTGTTCACATTAAGCAGCTTGAGCAGTTTTTTCTTTATTTCAGTACAGGCAAGCGGTGCAAAAAACATTCTGCACAAATAAAAGGCTTGACCACTTTTTATCCCGTTGGTATAAATTTTTTATGGAACACAATTCAAATAACAAGCAGATTATTCTTGAAAATGCAGTTCAACTGTTTGCAGCAAAAGGTTATGACGGTGTTGGCGTTCAAGAAATTTGCAATGCTTCAAATATTACAAAACCGACGCTTTATTATTATTTTTCAAACAAAGCAGGCCTTCTTTCTGCCATAATTGAAACAAAAGGCGAAAATCTTTTTGAAAATTTAAAAAATGCAGCTGAATATAATCATAATTTTACAGATTCCCTAAAAAAAATATTAAAAGCCGAAATTGAATTTGCAAAAAATAATCCAGATTTTTTCATGCTTCATTTTTCTTTAAGCACAGCTTCTTCAACAGCAGAAGCAGCCATAATACACCAGCCGTTTGCAGAAAAACTTGAAAACATTTTTGCAGATTTTTTCTGCAGTTCAACAGCAGAAATAGGCAACATGCGTGGCAAAGAAACAATTTTCAGCCGCATTTTTCATCAAATCTGCCGCTCAGTCGCATTAGACATACTTCAGCAAAAACTTGATTACAACGAAGATATCCTTGAATCCGTAATCAAGGCTTTTGCTTTTGGCGTTGTCAACGGCTAATTTTTCTTTAAAATCAAAAGCCAGTTTGCAGGCACTTCAATCTGACAGATATTTTGATAAAAGCGTTCATTAAGCACATCAAAAAAACTGCCGCAGCTTCCTTCATAACAGTTCAACTGAATTTTCTGCGGCACGTCATCGCAGTTTACGGCAATAACAACTTCTTCACTTTCATGTTTCCTAAGAAAAACCAGAGTCTGGTTTGTAACAAAAAGAAGCCTGTAACTTCCCTTTTGAAGCGCAATGCAGTTTTTGCGAATCTGTGCAAGTTTTGCAATTAAACCAGATAAAGACGCAGAATCAACAGACGGAACTGCAAAATCAGGAAATTTATCTGAAAACGGCGGCAAAACAGGCCGCAGTTCAAAATCATCATATACTCCGCGCTGTCCTCTTATACCAAATTCACTGCCGTAATAAATTGAAGGAATTCCCGGAACACAAAACAATATTCCATAAATTAAAAACAGATGCTGAAATTTCTTAACATTGCTTGCAATCCGATTTACGTCATGATTATCAAGAAAATTATACAGCCAATTATTTTTGTACATTCCATTCTGTCCAAACTCTCTTTCAAGATTATAAGAAAGTTCAAAACAGTTTTTGTCATTCAGTGCTGACCACAATGCTTTATAAAGCTGATACTTTGGTACTGCATCAAGCCTGCATTGACAAAGCCAGTCGTTATAGTCGCCGTGCACAACTTCGCCCAAAAGCCAGAAATTTTCTTTTTTTTGTCTGCAATGAGATGAAAGTGCATCAAGAAAACTTTTGCTCAAAACATCCGCCGCATCAAGCCTGAGCCCGTCAATTTTAAACGTGTCTATCCAAAAATCGACAGCAGAAAACAAATAAGAGCGAACATCTGCATTGTCTACGTTTAATTTTACAAGATCTTTGCAGCCAGCCCAGCCGTCATAATCAAAACAGTCGCCATAATTGCTCTTCCTGTCAAAATTAAGATTCTGATACCAGTTTTTATATTTTGAATTTTTCCCATTCTGCTTAATGTCTTTAAATGCAAAAAATTCCCGTCCTGTATGATTAAACACAGCATCAAGAACAACAGAAATCTCAAGTTTATGACATTCATCGCAAAACAACGCAAAACTTTCATTGTTGCCAAGCCGCCTGTCAACATGAAAATAATCAAGCGTGTCATAACCATGTGCAGAAGATTCAAAAACAGGTCCTATATACAAAGCTGTTATGCCAAGCTTCTTAAGCCTTATTAATTCTTTTCTAAAAATCTCAAAACCGTTTCCAGCCGGACAGCAGAAATCGTTCTTTAAAGGACAGCCGAACAGCCCTAAAGGATAAACATGATAAAAGACTTTTTCACAGAACAATTCATTCATAAAATATTCCCAAAGTTTTATATACCGCACGGTACATATTTTATATACCAAACAGTATATAAAATGTCAATGGCTTTTATGAAAAACACAAAATAATGCTTTTAATCAAATCAACTGTAACAGTAACTATAAGACAGGCAGACAAATATAAAAAGAAAATTTTACAAACTGTTAATTCTGTTTATATGTTCAAGATAAAACTCTAGAATTGAAGTTTTGATAGCCATTCCACCCTGCAAAGACATATGGTCACCATGATAAACTGGCATGACATTCCAAATGCCCTTTTCAATTTTTTCATCCTGAGAATAATCGTTTTTAGGTGCAAAATCTGGAGCCATTGCAGAAACTGTGTTTACAAGACCGTCATTTTCCTGCCATTTTTTGTCAAGCACAATGCCGTCAGATGTTGTTCCTTCAAATTTTCCAATAATAGTTGCCGTAGGAAAATAAAAATCTTCTATTTCAAGAATATTTGGCGCCTGAGTTCCTTCTTCTGTTAACGAAGTGGCACTGCAGGCAAAAGAAAAATAATATGTTTGCGGAACCGTCTTTAACCAGCTGTTTATCTTAGCTGCATTTTGAATGTGCATATCAAAACCGGCATAATCGTAATCAGCACGGCTGTCATTTTTTCCAATGCTTTTATCCCAGATTTTTTGCATAAAAGCTTTATCCTGAAGATTTTCATCTAAAATATGAAAAGCGCTTGTTCCATTATGCGGTGCAGCAATTGTCGTAACAGAATAAATCCAGTCTCCATGTCCACCGGCAAAAAGCGGGTTTAATTCATCAGCAGGAGTTGCATCAATTTCAGCCTGGCTGCCATTTTCCATTAAATGCGCCAAAAGACGTATAGTAACTCCGCCAAACGAATGACCAAAAAGGTTAACCTTGTGTCCGCTGTCCCAGTTTTTAATTAACGGGTCTGCCGAAAAATCTCTGCCAAAACGTTCGTGTCCACAGCGCGCAGAATGTTCTGCACCATAATCAACAACAGTACCTGTTAATTGAGCATAAAGCTCGCAGGCACGGTCCCATGCACTGCCTTGAGGTGCAACAGAAGCATCAGCACAATCAATTCCATACTTTTTAAGCTGTTCAATAAGCGAACCGTTTTTCATTCCCCAATAAGGAAGAATCGTATTATATGATTCGTAATGCCCCCAGCCCCAAAGGCCGTGAACAAAAACATATGTATAATTTGTATTCCAGCATGATTTATCTATGTTTGCAGCATTTGCAGATTTACAGGAAGAAAAAACAAACAAGGCAAAAATGCAAAACAAAACATTCTTAATTTTCATACTATCAATTTATAGGGAAGATTCAAAAAATGCTAGTAGTAAAATATTTAATAATCAATAACCCCGCCGCACAGAACAGCGAGATTATTGTTTTTAGAACACTTCTAATAAAGCTTATCTGTTTTTTCTTGAATTTATAATTTCATAATTTGTTTTATCTTCAGAAAGACTTTCTAAAGCCTGTTTTATTTTTCTGTCTTTCGGGTTACTTTTCTGCAAATTTTTCAAAAGGGCTTCGGCTTTATCAAAAGAATTTGTTACCTGAAGCATGCGTGCATAATTAAAACCTGCGGCGGGATCGTTTGTTTTTTCATAAAGTTCTTTGTAAATTTCTAAAGCACCCTTGTAATCTTTCTTTTTTGCAGTTTTTAGGGCTTCTTTCATAGAGGTCTTGTTCTCTTTAATTTTTGTGTCCATAATTGAAATCGGTTCAGAATATTTTGTGTCAAAAACATAAAGACCAGCATTTACAATAAAACCCTGCAAACATCTGTCTGCGACACTTGGAGAATCTGGAAGAGAATCTTTTGCCATTACATTTGAAGAATCGAACACTTTGTATTCTTTTGAACCAAGCACAGTTTTATCTGCTCCCCTGATTACATAAAACCTGATGGTAGAACTTACAGTTCGTGTCCATTCGTCTTTTATAACGGTATCTTTACCGTCAACTTTTTGGGTAAGCGTAATGCCGTCATCCGTTACGCTGTATGATTCAAAAACGATTTTCAGAACAATTTCGGCAGAAGCAGAATCAACAACTTTATATTTTCCGTCTTCATTTGCATATCTTAAAAGACCTGCAACAAATTCATTGCCGACTTTCTCCTGGTCCAATGTATATCTGTTTGGTACAAGTTCAATAGGAAGCACGCCGATTGTCTTTGCAGGTGACAAATCAAGTTCTGCCGGTTTCTTGCGTGAAACTGAAAGTGTTGCAGAAAAAACAGGCATTGCAAGCAAAACAGCCAGAATAATCAAAATTACTTTTTTCATAAAAACCTCTTGTAAAAAATAAGATATTTGCACAACTTCTGTTTTTTTTATTTTTACAGACTTTTTGAATTAAAATTCAAAAAAATTCGTAAGATGCATAGGATTAAACATAAAAACAACTGTCACAACACAGAATAGCAAAAGCAGACTGCTAGAAACAACAGCAGAACTTTTAATTATTCAGCATAGTTTCAAGCTGATTTTTACATAATACCTTATGCACCATAAAAAAAAGAACTTAAATGCAAAAGATTTGTCTGGTAGTTTAGCATCAACTGATTTTTTTTAATATAATTTGTCTGTTAATTCCGAAAGAATTTGCATAACTTTAACTTTTAGATTTCTGTTCTGTACCTGCATGAATTTTAAAGCATAAGAAAAAGAATAAACATTGAATGTTTTCGGCATAAAACCGGCTGAAAGCTGCGGAGATTTCAGGCATTTCAATGTATATTTTTTATAAACTCTAAATATTCGGCACCGACATTTTCTGCTTCCCATTTCTTTACGATTCTATAGCCAAGCCCAGAAAACAAAATTTCGCACAGAAGCTCAAAAACAGCACTTACAGCAGAACAGACAAGCACCTGAGTCCATGACCAGCCGAAAAAAACTTTTGAAACAACAGTTGCAAAAATAAAATTGTCTGCAAACTGTGCAACAATTGTTGAAACATAAGAACGGACAGCAAAAGCAAAAAAACCGTCTGATTTCAGTTTTCTACCGATTTTAGCATTTAGCAGTGCATTAACTATTGAAGAAACAATAAATGCAGACGCAGAGCCCAGAACAACATACCAGCTGCCGCCGAACGTATCATTCAGTGCAGCATTTACAGTAACGCTGCCTGTTGCATAAAATGCGCCCCACATTCCAGGCATTTTTGAAAGCAGTGCAAACGAAAAACATATAAGCAAATTTACAGAAAGTGCAACAAGCGAAACTTTAACAGAAGCTTTTGCGCCCCATCTTTTACAGATTATGTCCATGCACAGAAACATAATCCAGCTGAAAGCAAAGCCGCAGTCGAGTGCAACATATTTTGCATTGAACAGCTCTTTGTTTGCCATAAGATTTGCGCACACAACAGACAGAATAAAAAATGAAACAGTAAGAGACGGAATGTTTCTTAAAAGAATTTTCAATTCCAGAAATTCTTTTTTAAAGAATCTGATAAATTTTGACACAAAGTCCTCCTTAAGGATTTTAATTTATTTTGCGCAGGAGTTTTTGAGGAATCATAAACTGCGCACGGGAAAAAGGTTATTTTTTTTATGAAATAAAATCAAGGGCATTTAGCCTGAAAAACGTTTTATACTGCAACAGGTTCAAAAAAACTAACGATTTTGGGACACATAAATAAACATCTGCATAAATTGGTAACACAACAGCAGCAGTTCTTTACCACTGCCTGCAAATATAAAACACACAGAAAATACCCAGATTAAAGCTGCAAATTTAACAGCCTGCTTCTTTACTTTTTTAATGCTTTAAAAGTTAAAATTCTTAAAACACTTTCATTTATTTTTTCTTCCGGAATAATTCCATTTTTTACGGCATTTTCTATGCCTTCAAAAGCATTAACATAATCAGAAGGCAATAGAATAATATCTGCACCAGCCAAAATTGCCTGCACGGCAGCTTCGCTTTGAGAAAAATGCTTTGAAATTGCACCCATGTTCATTGCATCTGTAATAATTATTCCTTCAAAATGCAGTTCATTACGCAGTTTTTCTGTCAGCAACTCGCCAGACACTGTTGCAGGCAGTCTGCAGCCTGTTACAGAAGGCACTGCAACATGCGCCGTCATAATAAACGGAACATTGTTTTCGATTCCTGCCGCAAAAGGAATCATTTCGCAATTCAAAAGTTCATTCCATGTTTTTACTGTTTCTGCATAACCAGAATGTGTATCTGTCATTGTGTCGCCATGCCCCGGAAAATGCTTGAAACAGCCGGCGACTCCACTTTTTTTAAGCCCTTCCATAAAAGCAACAGACATTTTTGCAACAATTTCAGGATCTGCACTAAAAGCCCTGTCACCAATTACCGTGTTCATTGAATTTGAATTAATATCTGCAACCGGCGCAAAATCAACATCAAAACCGAAGTCTTTAAGATAAGACCCGATGTATTTTCCGGCTGCAAAAGCTGCTTTTGTATCTTCACTGTTTCCAATAACAGACATTGAGCCGACATTGTGCAGACAAAGGGCTTCAGTTTTTGCAAGCCGTGCAACACGGCCGCCTTCTTCATCAACAAAAATCAAAGGTCGGTTTTTCCCAATAGAATGAAGTTTTTTGTTTAGTTTTTTCAGCTGCTTTTCATCCTCAATGTTTTCAGAAAAAATAATAAAACCGCCGGCAGGATATTGTTTATAATAAGCAGCCATTTCATTTGAAAATTCTGTTACATATTTAATTTCACTGTCTTGATTCAATGATTCAGGAGAAATTACAAACATCTGCCCGATTTTTTCGTGTAATGTCATTTTTGAAATTCTATGATTCAGCTTTTTCTGCAAATAAACCGTATTGTCTTTTGCAGAAATGCAGGCTGCAGAAACAAAAAAGCAAAATATAAGCGATAAGATTTTATAATAACCTGCCAACACACACCTCAAAGAATTTAAAACAGACTTAAGCCAAACTCTAAAAAATAAAGCAGATTTTCTGCATTTTTCTTAATTTTCCGGAACAAAATCAGGATGTTCGCCGGACCAGCCCATTTGCGGCAGACATTTAAGAAAATACATGTCTTCTTCATTTATTTCAAAACTGAAAATATCAAGGTTTTCCTGCATTCTTTCAACAGTTGAAGCTTTTGGAATAACAGAAATATTCTGCTGGACTAAAAACTGCAGAAGCAATTTTGCAGGAGAAACATTATATTTTCCTGCAAGTTCAACAATTACCGGTTCTTCAAGCATTCTGGCTCTGCCAAGCGGACTCCATGCCTGAAGCAAAATGCCGTTTTCGCGGCAATACTGACATGTGGCTTCCTGCATGTAACCTGCATGAAGTTCAAGCTGATTTACAAACGGTTTTACTGTCCACATCTGTTTTATTGCTTCAAGATGGTGCGGCAAAAAATTGCTTACACCGATTGCTTTTGCTTTTCCAGTTGAATAAATATACTCCATTGCTTTCCATGTTTCTGTAAGCAACTGCTTCCATTCAGATTTGCTGTCTTTTCTTGGCCAGTGCACTAAAAACAAATCAAGATAATCAGTATTAAGCTTTTTAAGGCTTCCTTCAAAAGACTTTACAGTAGATTCATAGCCAAGATTTGTACGCCAGACTTTGCTCGAAATAAAAATTTCTGAACGGTCAATGTCACTTTCTTTTAAGGCTGCACCAATGTCTTCTTCGTTAAAATAAAAAGCGGCTGTATCAAAATATCTGTAGCCGGCTTTAAGCGCATTTAAAATTACAGCTTTCCCGTCCTGTTCAGTTGCTTTATATGTGCCAAACCCAATCAAAGGCAATGTAAAAACATTTTTTTTCTTCATTTGAATGCTTCCGTTTGTGTCTAAAATTCAGGTTGCTTCTAAAAACTGAAATTCTTAAAGCAGACCGTTAATCAATAAAGAAACTTTTTAAAGCTCCTTTATTGATTATATAGACTGATAATAAAAATTGCAATTTTCAAAAATCTGCAGCACAACTGAAGATTGCAGAATGAAAAAAGTTTCTAAATTGCATGTTTTTGCGAATCAATTAAAAAAATCAAAAAATTACTTACATCTTGAATTTTCAGTGTAAAAAAATTAGACTTTCTATGATTCAGGCTTCTAAATGAATTTTTTTAGAGTCCGTTTAAAAACTTCAATTTTTAAGGAGAAATTGATTTATGAAGAAAAAACTGCTTTTATTGATTGCTGCCATCTTTTTGATGATGCCAGTTTTTGCAGACCAGTCTTATGATGAAATTGAAAAAATGGTTTATACGTTTATAAAAGAAGGATCTGTCGTAAAAGTAAAAGGTTTAAATCCAGACACAAAAGAAAATTCTACGGTTTTTTATTCAAAACTGGCAATTGAAAAATATACAATTGATTTTTCAAACTTTTATGATACTTATTATCTTTTGATTGGCAGCGACAACACTTACTTTAATTTCAACGAATATGATTTTTCGCTTGATAAAGAAAAAAATCTGATTATTACAAAAAAATAACTTTTCTTTATATCCGGGCTGTAAACAGCTTTGCAACCCGGATGAGTTTTTTTTAAGTTCAGAACTTTTTTAAAAGCATATATCAAGCCCGCCTTCATTTTTTCTAAATTCAACAGCTTCTTCAATATGTTCAGATTTTACATCTTGAGAACCATCAAGATCTGCAATTGTACGTGAAAGTTTTAAAATGCTGTGTTCTGCCCTCGAAGAAAAATTTGAACAGGACAATAAATCCTGAAAAACTGTCTGTGCCTCATCTTCAAGAATAATCTTTTCGGCTATTTCTTCTGGTTTTAAACATGCATTGCTTTTGCCCTGTCTGCGCCTCTGCATGTGCACGGCAAGTGCAATTGACGGCCTTAATTTTGAAGACGAAATATCATCATACTGCGCAAATTTTTCATCGAGCATTTCATTGCCGCAGCTTTCTTTTTCTTCTGCATCTGCATTAAGAAGAGGAATGCGTATATCAATGCGGTCTAAAAGCGGCCCTGAAAGTTTTTTCCAGTATTGTTCAACAGCACGCGGGCTGCAGATGCAGACTTTGTTTGCAGAACCGAAATTTCCACATGGGCAAGGGTTTGCTGCCATTAAAAGCTGAAAAGATGCAGGAAAAACAGTATGGCGCCCAGCCCGGCTCAACGTTACAGTTCCAAGTTCAATAGGAATTCTCAAGCTTTGAAGAACAGCCGTGCGGAATTCAGTTGCTTCATCTAAGAAAAGCACGCCGTTATGTGCAAGAGAAATTTCGCCGGGAAGACAATGACAGCCGCCGCCTGTCATGCCTTCAAGCGTTGCACTTTGATGCGGAGAACGAAAAGGCCTATGCTTTATATGCTCGCCGCTGACAGGAATTAAACCTGCAAGGCTATAGATTCTTGTAACAGTTCTTGATTCTTCTGAAGTAAGATATGGCAAAATTGAAGGCAAACGCCTTATCGAAAGCGTTTTGCCGCAGCCTGGTGGACCATAAGCAATAAGATTATGCCCGCCGGCTGCTGCAATCTGCAGACCGCGCACAAGCCGACCCTGTCCTTTTACAGAAGAATAATCAAGCGACGGATCCAGCGGCGGAAAAACAACTTCTTCAGTTGCTTTATCTGCACCATTATCAGCATCAAACGACAAATATGGATTTTCTCCGCTGGCAGCAGCTTCAAGACATTTAAAAGCATCTGCAAGATTTTCTACAGCACAAACACCAAGCCCTGCATTTAATGCTTCTTTTTCGTTTCCGGCCGGAACAATGCACCATTTTAAGCCCTGTTCAAACGCCGAAGAAATTGCCGCATTAATTCCACGTACAGGGCGAATATTGCCTGCAAGATCAAGTTCTCCCATTACAAGACAGTCTTCGCCACCGGCAAAGCCATATTTTGCAGCAAGAACCGCAAGGGCAATTGCAAGATCAAAACCTGCACCCTCTTTTTTGACATCCGCAGGCGAAAGACTGATCAGCACCCGGTCTTGTGGAAACTCAAAACCGCAGTTTCTAATTGCAGCACGCATACGCTCTCTGGACTCTTTTACGGCACCGTCTGCAAGGCCTACAACATCAACAGAAGGAATTCCACGCCGTAAATCAACTTCTACAGAAACCATTGCCCCTTCATATCCGAAAGGTGAAAAACTAAATATATTCATGCTTATATATTGATTTTTTTTAACAATTTTGGTGTGTTTTTCAAAAAAAAACTGCAATTTTTTTTAGTTTCTGTGCTTTTACCCAGCAATCAAAGCAAATTGAAGAGATTCAGCGTGTTTTTTGAATTTGCATAACAAGAGTGAAATCATGCAAAAACATCAAACCGTTATTTAAATGCAAGGAACAGCAGTTTAAGGCTGCATATTAATGACATGTCAAAGTCTGAAAACTGCTGTTCAGACCTTTTTTAATATTGAAAAGATAAATTCTATTCTTCATCCATTAAGTAAAAATAAGAAAGAACAGAAAGTTCAGGACGAAACTCAAAATGCATCGTATCATATTCATCCCATGTGCCGCCCCAGACAAAACCATACTTTTCAAAAATTTTTATTACATGCTCAGGCGGCAGCCAGAGGCTTGACTGCGGAACAAGCATCCATTTGCTGTTCCATGTGCGGACCCATTCCCAGTATGTCGGCTTGTTGCTGTTTTTTGAAGTCATGTCTATCGCCATGCCATAACTGTGGTAACTTCTTCTGCCGTTTGTTCCGTCAATTGTGCGCCAGTTATAGCCGCCGACTTCTGTAATTTCTGTAATAAACGAAGCAACTTTTTTGTCCGTTTTGGCGGCTTCTTTTATTTCTTTGTCGATTTTTTCAACAAAAGGAACAATCATTTTATGCACATTCAGACGATGTCCAAGAAAAGTCATTGAACGTATGTTTCTTTCTGTTGCGATGCGGTCATTTGACTGGAGCAGAAACTGTGTAAAAGATATATCAACGGGAAGTTCGGCGGCAAGAGCAGCTTTTGTGCCTTTTTTCTTTAGCTCTGCAATATCTTCCGGTGTATATTCCTTTGGATTTCTCGGCTTGCCTGTATACGGATAAATTATCTGTCTGCCATATCTGTCTGCTTCAACACGCTTTTTAAAAGGCAGAAGCCTGCCGTCAGCCCATGCAAAAATCATTCCTTCAAGCTCAATGCACCAGTCGCCCTCTTTTTCAAAAACCTTCATGTCTTTGTCTGGATAAGCAAGCCGGTAAGATTCAAGCACAAGAGCACCAAACGGCAGCAATTCTCTGTCCGGCAGTTCAAGAGAAGAAACAAAAGCTTCGTATGGAATGACAGAATCTTCAGAATAATTTTTTTCAATGAAATCAGCAATCTGCTGGGAATTTTTTACTTTTGGAAGCGGAAGCTCAAGAAGCGCAGCAGATTCTTCGCGTGCTTTCTGCACGTCTTTAGAGACAGTTTCTTCTTTATTTTCTTCTGGAACAATTAAATCAGCAGAACTTGAATTTTCTTCAATGCGTTTTATTATTTCGCTTCTATCAATTTCTTTCTGGGTGCTGACTTCTTCAGTTTCGGGATTTGCTTCAAGTGATTTTTCTTTGTCTGAAACACAAGAAACAAAAAGCAGACAAAGACAAAAACTGAAGAAAAGAACAAAACATTTTCGCATAATCGTTTAAATTATCGACCGAATTCCGCAGTTTCTTGAAACAGCACAGGCATAACAAAGAGAAAACAAAATTAAGAAATCTCTTAAAACAAACTGCTCAAACCTGCATTAAATCCATGAAGAAATCATAAACTCAACAGCCATTACCAAAAGGTCATCTGTTACAGAAACTTTCCGCAGGTTTTCAGAATCATCATATGCGTTTTTTGAATTGACAATCCTATAAGTTTTTTCAACTTTGTCGCCTTTATAGATTGCCATAATATATTCACCTTCAAGCAAAATT
This sequence comes from Treponemataceae bacterium, assembly GCA_045627325.1. GTDB lineage: Bacteria > Spirochaetota > Spirochaetia > Treponematales > Treponemataceae > UBA1240. The sequence goes on from JAZQNK010000085.1 coordinate 48,342, forward strand.
TCTTTTACAGCAAAACCATTTGGAATTTTCTGGGCGTTTCTGACCTGTTTTACAACTTTTGGAGCATTGCCAAGATCGCAGTCAAAAAACAAAATGTTTCCTCTGTCGCAGCACAAGCCGGAAGATTCTTCAATAAAAGGGCGCGAATCAAGATAAAAGCACACACGCCTTGAACCAGATTTATTTGTACAGAGAACATCTTCTTTATAAAGATTTTCAACAGCATAAGTGCAGAATTCTGCATAAACACGTTTTACAACATCTTCAAGTTCGAGCAAAACCTTGTTTTTGCAGTCATATACAGCAAAGCCGTTTTTGACATAATAAGTTTTTTTGGGAGCCTTACTGCCATATAAATCAATTCTAAAACGATATTTAAAATCTTCTGCAAGTGCTTCTTTGAGCCTTATTTTTCCGGCTGTTGATTTCTGGGCATCGAGTACCTTTTTTTCAAAAGTTTCAGTTTCAACGCTTGAATCTGTAATATAAAACTCAAGTTCCTTAATTTTTCCTTTTGAGAAATATTCTAAAGTATAAGAAATAATTGCCCTGTCTTTTGAAAGTGACCTGTATTTTGTTTCTGCAAAAACAAATGAAGACATCAATAAAGCAGCAAAAATTAAAATCAGTTTTTTCATAAAAAGATTATCGGTTTTTAATTAAGTGAATTTTCTAAAAAACTTGTGATTAAAACAAATATGAGGTGAAATTTTACAAAAAAAGCGGCCAGAACAGCACCAAGCACGTTCAAAGCCGCTTTTCAACAAACCTTCTGCACAAATCAAGAAGGTCTTATATTCTTTCTCTGTTCAACAAGACGCTGAATCTCATTGATGTTTTTAACGATAACATAATTATCAACAATTTCGATGCGATGTTTTTCAACATAACGGTTGATTTCATCTTTTGTTTCATCAATAGAAAGCCCTGCCCAATGAGAAATATCCTGAATTGTAACATCGAACCGACGCATTGCACCGCTTGTCGGCATTACCTGCGGCTGTGTTTCATCAAGCATCAGGAATACATCACCAATTCTTGCAGTAATATCAGAAATTACAAGAATCCTTAAACGGCGTTTCTGTTCGTTAATTCTGCGGCAGAACATTTTCAAAAGAATCAATGCAATAGCCGGGTTGTTTGTAATTAAAAGTTCAAAGTTTGCTTTATTAAATTCAAGAACTTCTACAGTATTTACGGCTACACAAGTTGCAGAACGCGGTGTGTTTTCAAGAATAGCCATTTCTCCCAAAAATTCAGAAGGCCCCAGAACATCAATATTTTTATTAGTTCCATTTAAAGTCTTTGAAAGCTGAACACGACCAGATTTGATAAGGTAGAAACAATCACCAGGCTCAAACTCTGCAATAAGAACTTCGCCAGGTCTATAAGTTTTTGCAAATCGGGAAAATGCAGGAAGTGAAAACTGCTTCATTGTTGAACTATCACCAGCACCGGCATCTTCGTCTGCAGTTTCTTCAATAACAGGTTTACGACCAGGGCGGTTCTTTTCAATTTCATTTTTGCGTTTTGCATCTGCCATATATTTGGCAATTTCGTTTTTATTAAAAGTGTTCGGAAACTTTGTCAGATAACGTTTGCACAAATCAAATGTCGTAACATAATTCTCATCATCATAAAAACTTCTTACAACATCCAAAATACCGTCATCTATGCTTTCTTCAGCACTTTTCAGAATTGACTTAATTTTGTGATGAATGTTGCGCAGCTGGCTTGAGAAAACCTGAAGCATTTTCATAATAATGGCTTTATTGCCACTAAAAAGCTTTTCAAATTCCGGCACAGTCATAGCAACAGCAATTGAATCAGTTAAAACACGGACGGTTTCTTCACGTGGAAAATGACCCAAAGCAGATTTTACGCCGAAAAATTCACCTTCTCTAACCGGTTCTGCTACTTCTTTTCCAGTTTCTACATCTATAGAGCTTAATATTATTGTACCTTTTTGAAGAATAAAAATTCTGTCGTCTTTGTCACCTTCAAAATAAACTACAGAACCTTTTGAATATTGCATCACCTTTGGCATTTCTGTTCATCCTCATGTTATGATATCATAAATTACTATTTTATGCTATGGTTTTTTTATGGTAGATTTGCATACTCATTCTAATATATCGGACGGTTCTCTAAATCCAATAGACCTAATTTGTAGCGCAGCTGAACAAAATATCAAAGCTGTTGCCTTGACAGACCACGACAACACAGGCGGCCTCAAAATTGCTGCAGAAGAAGCAGAGAAACGTGGAATTGATTTTGTTCCAGGCGTAGAACTTACAGTTGAATGGCCGACCGGAGAATTCCATCTGCTCGGTCTGGGCTTAAAACAAATTTCAAACAGCCTTGATGACATTACAGCCAGACTAAGAGAAAACAGGACAGACCGAAATAAAAAAATAATTCAGAAAATGCAGGACAACGGCTTTGACGTTTCATACGAAGAACTTGAAAGTTTGGTTTCAACAGAATGCATCGGCCGTCCGCATTTTGCAGAATATCTTGTAAATAAAAGAATTGTAAAAAGCAGACAGGAAGCCTTTGACAAATATCTTGCAAAAGGCAGAACTTTTTATGTTGAAAAAACAGGCTGCAACCTTGATGAAGCAACAACCGCAATTTTAGAAAGCGGCGGTGCACCAATTCTAGCCCATCCGTTATCACTTTATGTTTCATGGGGAAAAATGAGCGGCGTTCTTTTTGAACTGAAAGAACGCGGAATTATTGGAATTGAAGCATATCATCCGGGTGCAAGACTTGCAGACTGCAAAAGACTGGAACAGCTCGGCAGAGAATTGGGCTTGTGCCTGACTGCAGGAAGCGACTATCACGGCGAAAAAGTAAGGAAAGACAGACATTTAGGCTTTACCGCCGGAGACCTTAAAATAGAAGACAGATTTTATTACGACGAACTGAAACCGGCTCTGGAAAAAATAGATTATTTTTAATGTCAAAAAGGGTGCGTTGATATTTGTACATAGCCCAAATGTCGGTTTTTTATAAAAACGATGTAAAATTTATTTTGTCATGCTGAATTTATTTCAGCATCACTTTATATTAAGAACGCTCGTGCTGAAAGCCGCCGAATGCTAATAAATTCGGAATGACAGATTGTTTTTATGGTCTTATTAGTGCAAGAACAACTATGGATTTCATAACTCGACATACAGGTTACATAAATTGGAAATACATTGTAAGTTGAACCAGTTCTTCTAAAAATGGCTTAATGAAATTCTTGGGCTGTGAAACAGAATGTTTTATTCCTTCAGCAAAGTACTCTGCGATGCTCAAGATTATTTTATGCGTCGTTCAGAACAGTATTCTCCGTCATTTAACATTATACTGCTCAGCTGAAAACGTCCTTTTGCCTAAGCTTAAAGCGACAGTTTTTTGGTTCGTTTTTGTTTAATCAAAAAAGAGAAGACAGAGGTCAAAAAAAATGCACAAATTCTTAATTCTTAAAATATTATTGATTTTTCTAAAAGAAGTGAAACAGATTCAATTCATTGTAACACAAGGTATTGCAAAGAAGCCAACTCTCGGACTTGAACCGAGTACCTGCACGTTACGAGGGTGCTGCTCTACCGGGTGAGCTAAGTTGGCATAAAAGATGAATCAAATATAACAAATAAAGCATTATGGGTCAACTAAACCGGCATAACACATGGTTTTCAAAATACACAATGATATAAAAAAATCTTTTGAATACTCATACTATGTGATATCATATCTATAGTTTGTTTTTAAAAGCAGACTATTTAAAGCTTTAATTTCAAAAACGGGCAATATGAACGACTTTCAAAATAACCATGAAAATATAAGCAGCCTCGATGCAGAACCTTTTGCACGGATAAAAAACGCAGGTAAAAACTATGCAAAACTGATTATTGCCGTAATTCTTTCCATAATTCTGATTGTAAGCACGCTTGTTATTTTTTCCATGCACATTCTAAAAAAAGAGTCTAATTTTCAGCCGCAGACAATGGAAGGGCACAAATATCATATTCTTGTAGCCGGCACACACACGGGTGCACAGTTTTTGCAGCAGGTCTACGAAGGCGCAGCTGCCGTTGCAGACGATTATGATGCTGTAGTTGAATTTCTTGTGCCAGAATCTTACGCCGATAACGTTTCAATTCAGACATGGCTTGAATATGCCTCTTATGTTGGAGCTGACGGCATAATTGCATATTTGGACAGCGAACAGGAAATTGTAGATTTTCCTGTTAATGTAAACGGCAATAAAATTCCACTCATAACAATTGCAAACGACAACCCTGATTCCAATTATCTTTCGTTTATCGGACCGAACAAACAGGAACTGGGCAAAAAACTGGCAAATCTTGTAATTTCACTTAAACCAGAAAATGCACACCTTTTGATAATTTCTGACGCAAACTATAAAAACGAAACAGAAAACAAAATGCTTGCTACTTTTAATGAAATTGCAGCAGGTGTTCCCGGTCTTTCGTGGGAAATTCTTGACACCGGCACAAACACAAGCACAAGCCCGGAAGAAATTATAAGACAGACACTTATAGACAAAAGTGACATAAACATGATTTTATGCCTTTCTTTGGAAAACACGCTCAGAGCCACGCAAAGTGTAATTGACCTTATCAGAACGGGCGAAATTGACATCATTGGTTTTCATAAAAACGAAAAAACCATGGAATATCTTCAGAAAGGCATTCTTTCTGCAATTGTTTCATTTGAACCGGAAGTAATCGGTCAAAAAGCAATGCATGAAATTTTCAATTATAAATACAATAAATTTGAAAAGAAACAGATTGTTAACAGCATAAGCATTTTAACAAGTGAATCTCTTGAAGAACGAGAGAGCGAAAAATGAAAATCTTCAATCCCATAAAAGAATTATACATTTCAGCCTCAATTAGAAAAAAACTTTTGTGTTCTTTTATAATTACAAGTGCAATCATGTCTTTTGTCGTCATTTACATCGTGTGCATTTTCAGTGCAGTCGTCAATTCGGTTGCAGTAGCCTATAGAAGCAATGCAAAACTCGATGCATATTCGGCACGCCTTGCACAAATGGAATCTTCGCTTGAACAGTATATAAAACTTGGTTCTTTTGACAGCATTGACAGCTATTATCGCCTTAAAGGCAAAATTGAAGCAGAAACACTTTCTTTTGCAGACAAACCGCATAATGACCCTATTCTTCTGCGTGAGTATACAATTACAAAGCTTGTTGAATCGTTTATTTCATATGCAGATCAGGCTGTTTCTGCAAGGCGCGCAAACAACCTGAGCATTTCTGATGTTTATTACTTAAAGGCATGCAAGGGCTACAGGCTTTTAACTTCAAACATTTCAAACCTTGGCAACCTTTATTTTCAACGGAACATGCAGCAATACAACAATGCTTTAAAAAATTTAAAAAGCGTTGCGTTTGTATGCATTGTTGTTGTCATTCTGCTGGCACTTCTAGACCTGGTGTTCATTTATGTTCTTGTTAACAGCATAACGCAGCCTCTTGTAAAAATTTCTGGTGTAGCAAACAAACTTGCAGAACGTCAGTTTGACATTCCGCTTCTTTCGTTTAACACACAAGATGAAGTCGGCAACATTTGCCGTGCATTCAACAGAATGATTATAAGCATCCGCGAATACATTGACACAATCTGGGAAAAAGCTGAAAAAGAAAACGAATTGCGCAAAAAAGAAATGGAGATGGCTTCTCTTTATAAAGATGCACAGCTGAAAGCGCTGCAGTCGCAGATTAATCCGCATTTTCTTTTCAATACACTGAACACTGGCGCACAGCTTGCCATGCTTGAAGACGCAGACAAGACTTCAACTTTTCTTGAACAGGTTGCAGATTTCTTCCGTCATAATATTCAACAGAATGGAAGTGACACAACTTTAGACGATGAACTGAAACTTATAGACAATTATGTATACATAATGAAAATGCGGTTCGGATCAAAACTTTCTTTTGAAAAACAGATTGACTGCCAGAATCTTGCATATCGTGTTCCAAGAATGGTTCTTCAGCCCCTTGTTGAAAACTGCATAAGACACGGGTTAAAAAATCTTGAAGACGGTGGAATTGTCGTTCTTAAAGCAGCAGAAAATCAAGAAAACCTCATCATTACAATAAGCGACAATGGCACAGGTTTTCCCGAAGAAATCAGACAGCAGCTTTTAAGCGAAACTATTGAGCCTCTGCAAAATAAAGAAGACGACAAGCCTGCGGAACACGGTGTCGGGCTTTATAATGTAATTTCACGTTTAAGGCTTTACTATTCAGATTCAGGCGTTTTTGACATTCTGCAGAACGAAAACGGCGGCGCCTGTTTTCAGATTAAAATTCCAAAAGCGTTTCTAAAAGAAAATAATACAGAATTTTGAGTTTTTCTGTTAGATATTTTCAAAAAATTGCATTTTTTAAAACCTCACATTATAATTGAAACAGTAAAAAGTTTTTTTAATTTGCTGTTACAGGCAGTTTTAAAAGTGCATTTTAGATTCTTTCTTTAATGTCTGCTTTTAAAAAAAGGAATGTATGAACAAAAACGTAATTTTACCGCTGGTATTATGTGCTGTTTTTCTGTTTCCATGTTGTGCAAAAAAAGAAGCTGCTAAAAATTTACACAAAGACATTTCTCATAATATTACGATTGGTTTTTCAATTGACAGTTTTGTAATTGAACGCTGGCGCCGCGACTGCGACGTTTTTATAGATACTGCAAAAGAAAATGGCGCATCTGTCATTATTCAAAACGCTGGCAACAGCGTTGAAGAGCAGATAAATCAGATTAAATATTTAATTGACTCAAATGTCGACGTGCTTGTAATTGTTCCAAAAGAAGCATCAAAACTTTCAGAAGTCATTCAGAAAGCGCATGCAAAAAATATTCCTGTCATTTCATATGACCGACTCGTTTTAAACGCGCCTATAGACCTCTATGTGACTATAAACAGCAAAAAAGTCGGCGAACTTATGGCAGAAGAACTTTTAAAATTAAAGCCGAAAGGCTCATGGTTCTGCATTTATGGCGCAGAAGAAGATTATAACATGCAGATTCTGCGCGAAGGCGTTTTTGACGTAATAAACAAATACAATGCAAAAAGCAAAACACCTGTAAAAATTGACATGGAATTTTTTACAGAAGGCTGGAATTACGATTTGTCTTATAAAAAAATGAACGAAATGCTCGAAACCAAACGTTACCCGCAGGCCGTAATCTGTGGAAATGATGCAGTAGCAGAACATGTGCTCCGTTCATTATCTGAACACAGAATTAACGATATCGCCGTATCTGGGCAGGATGCAGACATTGCAGCATGTCAGAGAATAATTGACGGCAAACAGTCGATTACCGTTTATAAACCTATTACACAGCTTGCACAACTTGCAGCAAAATATGCCTGCGAACTTGCATATGGCAAAACTGCTTCAGAAATTGTTACTTCTGGCGACACAATTAATAACGGCTTTTCAGATGTTCCTGTTCTGTGGCTTGATCCAAAGGTTGTAAACAAAGACAACATCGAAGAAGTCATCATAAAAACAGGTTTCCACACAAAAGAAGAAATTTACAGAAATATCCAGTAAACGTCTTGCTATAAAGCATTGATCTATGTTGAATTTCGTTAATCATCTGCATTGAATATAGCGTATAAATGCTGTAAAGAAGGCTGCCAAAATCTGCCAGATTCAAGATTACACCATGCATTAAAATTTGTAATCATTTACAGCAGAAACAAAACCAACAAAAGTGCAGCAAAATATCGCTGTTTTTTAAAATATGCTTGAGACCTTGTTCTCTTCCCCCTTTTTTTAATCAGAACATTATGTTTTCTTTACAAAACAAAGAAGAAAAGATTCTGCACAAATAAAAAAAGCTGCCCTTTCAAAGGACAGCTCTCTTTTTTGCATGTGTAAAAACACGCTTAGTTATCAGACAGATTTACCATTCTTGATGGCAGCTTTGCAGTATTTGCAAATCTGAGCTTTATTGCCATCAATTTCCTGTTCATAAAGAACTTTAATTCCGTCTTTCTTGCAACGTGCGCAAGTTCCACGACCATGTGCTGGTCTGTCAAGAATACCCTTTCCGCGATGAGATTTTGACATAGTTTTCTCCTATCCTAAATTATTCATCGCTCTTTGACGATGCGGGTTCTGCATCTGCTTTTTTTGCAGAAGCCTTTTTCTTGCCTTTTTCAGCTGTTTTTGTTTCAGCTTTTTCGGCATTTTTCTTTGCAGCTTTTGGTTCTTTCTTTTCTTTTTTGCCTTCAACATCAAGTTTGAAGTCAACCAATTCAAGAATAACCATATCAGCAGCATCACCTTGACGGAAACCAAGTTTCAAAATGCGAGTATATCCACCTGCGCGATCCTTCATTCTTGGTCCAATCTCGTTGAACAATTTTGCCAAAACGATATCATCTTGGATATAGCGTGCAGCCTGGCGACGGTTGTGAACTGAATCAACCTTGCTGCGTGTAATCAACTTTTCAGCTGCCTTACGAACTTCAAGAGCCTTTGCTTTTGTTGTTGTAATGCGTTCATATCTGAAAAGAGATGTCACCATATTCCGAGACATTGCACGGCGATGAGCCGTAGTCCGTGAAAGCGGATTAAAACCGTTTTTATGATTCATCAGATTCTTCCTTCTGCTTTGGTAAATTTACAGCATTTTTAAGATGTGAATAGTCAGTCATACCGAGGTTAAGACCCCATTCAAGGAGCTTTTCTTTAATCTCGAGAAGACTCTTCTTACCAAAATTACGAGTTTTAGCAATATCATCTTCTGTCTTTTTAGTTAATTCACCAATAGTTCGAATATTTGCATTCTTTAGACAGTTTGAAGAGCGAACAGACAGTTCAAGTTCTTCAACCGGCGTATTAAGCAATGTTTTAATGCGGTCATCACCATCATCAAGTTCATCATTGCGACTGAGCTCTGTATCATTGAAGTTAACAAAAACAGAAAAATGATCTTTTGCAATCTTTGCAGCTTCAGCCAAAGCATCTTCTGGCGCAATAGAGCCATCTGTCCAAATTTCAATAACCAACTTATCGTAATCGTTACGCTGACCAACACGACAAGGCTCAATTGTATAGTTCACTTTCGGAATTGGAGTAAAAATTGCATCCATTGGAATAGTTCCAACAACTTCGATGTAATTTTCATTTACTTCCGCAGGAACATAGCCTCTTCCCAAATCCACCTGAATTTCAAAAAGCAAGTTTGCATTTTCCATTGTGGTGAAAAGTGTGAAATCTTTGGTTAAAATCTCAAGAGCACCTTCTCTGTTAAGCATATCACTTACAACAGTCTGTGCACCTTTAAATTCAAATTCCAAAGTGTCCTGTTCAACATCATCGGGAAGCCGTACACGAAGCTGTTTAAGACTATTGATTACTTCAAGAGTGTCTTCAACAACATTCGGTATGGTTTCAAACTCGCTCGAAATTACATGAGCAACGCCATCGGCATCAATAGATGTAATACGAACAGAGGTTATTGCATAGCCCTGAATTGATGATAACAATACTCTGCGCAGGGTGTTACCTACGGTTGATCCGAAACCAGTTTCAAATGGGTATGCTGTGAACTTACCATAAGTTGAAGTAACTTCCTGATGTTCAAAGTTAACGCCTTTTGGTTTCTTAAATCCTTTAAGCAGATTTTTGCGGGCCATTTAAGCTCCTTATCTAGAGTAGAACTCAACAATGAGGTTTTCTTGTACAGGATAATCGATATCAGCTTTTGTAGCCAAAGCAACTACCTTGCCAGTAAAATTATCTCTATCAACATCAAGCCAAGCTGGAACAGCTCTGTCACCGTTCTTTGCAAGAATCAACTTGATACCAGAAGAAGTTTTGCTCTTTTCTTTGATAGAAATTACATCGCCGACTTTTACAAGATAAGACGGGATATCAACTTTTGCACCATTAACAAGAATATGTCCATGGTTTACCATCTGACGAGCTTCTTCACGAGTTTTAGCAAAACCCATTCTGAAAGTTACATTGTCAAGACGGCTTTCCAAAAGCTGAAGAAGCATTTCACCTGTAACACCATTCTTTTTAGTTGCCATAACATAATAGCGATGGAACTGTTTTTCCAAGATGCCATAAATGAATTTTACCTTCTGCTTTTCTTTAAGCTGAAGTCCGTATTCAGATGTCTTTCTACGGGTTTCTTTCTGATTTCTTTTTGAAACCTTTCCGTAACCCATAACAAGAGGATTAATTCCCAATGCTTTACAGCGTTTCAATAAGGGTTGTGTACTCTTTCCCATTATTCACGTTCTCCTTGATTACATACGGCGTGTTTTTCTAGGACGACAGCCGTTGTGTGGAATAGGAGTTACATCACTGATAGATTTAACTTTTAATCCCAATGCGCCCAAAGAGCGAACAGCTGATTCACGACCAACACCAGGTCCTTTAATGTACACATGTACTTCACGCAAACCATAACTTGCTGCTTTCTGCACAGCTGTTTCTGCAACAGACTGAGCTGCAAAAGGTGTTGACTTTTTTGCACCACGGAAACCAAGTCCGCCAGAAGATGCCCAAGAAAGAGCATTTCCGTTCAAGTCAGTAATTGTTACGATTGTATTGTTGAACGTCGCCTGAATATAAACATTACCTTCATAGACGCTCTTTTTTTCTTTTCGTTTTTTTACGGTTGCCACGTCATCTACCTCCGGTTAGCTATTACTTCTTCTTAGCAGCAACGGTCTTTTTCTTACCCTTGCGTGTACGAGAATTTGTACGTGTCCGCTGTCCGCGAACAGGCAAACCTTTTCTGTGACGAAGACCACGATAGCTACCGATATCCATCAAACGTTTGATGTTAAGACCGATTTCAGAACGAAGACGTCCTTCAACTTTATACTCAGTTTCAATCAGTTTGCGAAGTTCATTAACTTCGTCCAATGTCAAATCATTCATCATCTTGTTTGGATCAACTTTTGCTTTTTTGCAAATTTTTTCAGATGATGAACGTCCAATACCGTAAATATAGGTCAACGAAACATTTACATGTTTATTTGGGAGGTCAACTCCCGCAATTCGAGCCATCTAATTTACTCCTCAGCCCTGTCTCTGCTTGTGTTTAGGATTACTACAGATAATGCGGACAATGCCGTTTCTCTTGATAACCTTGCACTTATCACAGATGGGCTTTACGCTGGTTCGTACTTTCATAAAATCCCCCTTGGATTTCGTGTCAAAGAGATGCCGGTTTTTCACGCCACAATGGCAGCACCGGCATCTTTGTATTAAACACTAAATTCCAAACTTAATCTACAGGTTTTGCTCAAAAACTACAGATTTCTTGACCGTAATTTACCTTTTTTTACTAATCCATCGTGATGATGCATTTTCAAAAGAGCTTCAACCTGACTCATTGTATCAAGATCAACACCTACAACGATGAGCAGTGAAGTACCGCCCATAAGCATTGAAATCGACTGCGGGAATCCAAACCAATTCTGGATTAATGTAGGAATAACCGCAATGAAAGCAAGATACAAAGAACCTGGCAGAATAAGTCTGTTCAAGACTTTCTGCATATAATCTTCTGTTTTGTCAGTTCTGATTCCAGGAATCGAGCCGCCGTTTTCCCGAATCTGCTTTGCAATTTCTGTGGGGTTCAGAGTTACCTGTGTGTAGAAGTATGCAAAGAAAATAATTAACAAAACAAGCAGAATGTTATACCACCAACCGGCAGGATTTAAGACTGCTGCAAGTTTGTTCAAAAAGCGGTTTGAAGAAGCAAGACCATTAGCAATCTGTAACGGGAACGTTAAGAATGTTGATGCAAAGATTACAGGGATTACACCAGACGGATTGATTTTGAAAGGAATGTATGTGCTCTGTCCGCCATACATTTTTCTTCCAACAACACGTTTAGCATAATGAATTGGAATCTTGCGCTGACCCTGCTGTTCCATAATAACCAAACCGATTATGGCAATGAACATTAATAATACAACAACAACAAATACAGCATTTACTTCATTGTTTTTTACCATGCGGCCCAACTCCCAAATAGCTGAAGGCCAGCGTGCTACGATTCCGGCAAAAATCAACATTGAAATGCCGTTGCCGATACCGCGGGCAGTAATCTGATCACCCATCCATACAGTAATCATAGCACCTGTTGTAACAGTGATAAGAACAATAGCAGTAAACAAATACCGGTTGCTAATAGCGATTGCATTTGGAATGCTGTTTGCATAAGCAACAACAGCACCAGACTGAATCAAACATACAAAAATTGTACCGATTCTTGTCCATGCATTAAATTTCTTCTGACCGCCATCATCTTGAACAATTTTCTTGAGTGACGGGAAGATTATCAATGCAAGCTGCATGATAATCTGTGTAGAAATATAAGGCATTACTCCAAGCATAAACACAGAGAAATTCGAGAAGGCACCGCCTGCGAAAAAGTCCATGTAATCTACAAACGCATTTCCATGAGTAAGTGAATCAAAGTAAGCAGTTAAAGCCTGTGGATTAATTCCAGGAATAGTAAGAACGCTTCCGAGGCGGACAACTGCAAGCATGATGAAGGTAAAAAAGATACGCTCACGCAGTTCTTTAACCTTTAACATATTAACTATTGGATTGTTTGCCATTTTTCCACTTGCTCCGTTTAGTTGTCAGTAACAGCTACTGTACCACCAACTTTTTCGATTTTGCTCTTTGCAGAAGCAGAAACCTTGTCAACTGATACAGTAAGTTTTTTGGTCAAATCTCCATCACCAAGAACTTTTACCAACATATTTGCCTTTTTAAGCAAACCTTTTTTGATTAATGTTTCTTTATCTACAGTCTCGCCGTCAGCAAATTTTGCTTCAAGCTGAGCAAGATTGAACACTGCGTATTCTTTCTTGAAATAGTAGTTTGAGAAACCGCGCTGAGCGATACGGCGGTAAAGAGGCATCTGACCGCCTTCAAAACCAACGTATACTTTGCCACCTGAACGAGACTGCTGACCTTTGTTGCCTTTTCCAGCAGTTGTACCGCGACCAGAAGATGAACCGCGACCAACAATCCGCTTCTTTTTGTTTGCACCTGCAGGTGCAGTCAGATTGAAATCAGACATTATTTCATCTCCTCTACTTCAACAAGATGAGAAACTGCTTTAATTTTTCCAAGAATATCTGGAGTAGCATTCTGCTCAACTGAAGAATTAATTTTTCGCAAGCCAAGGCTTTTTACAGTTGCCACAACAGCAGGTTTCTGTGAGATGGCACTTCTTACCAATGTAATCTTAAGCTTTTTTGCTTTTGCCATAATTAACCCCACAAATCTTCCAGAGATTTGCCTCTGTTTTTAGCAACAACTTTAGCATCCATTAAGGAATTAATAGCTTCAAATGTTGCACGAACTACGTTTACAGATGAGTTTGAGCCAAGTGATTTTGACAAAACATCTGTAACACCAACAGCTTCCATTACAGCACGAACTGCACCACCGGCAATAATACCGGTACCAGAACAAGCTGGTCTAAGGAGCACAGATGAGCTTTTGTATTCAGCCTGAATGTCATGTGGAATAGTTCCGTTTTTAAGAGGAACTGTTACCAAGTTTTTCTTGGCCTTATCTATGCTCTTTCTAATAGCCTCAGAAACATCATTAGCTTTGCCGAAACCATAACCAACACGACCTTTCTGGTCACCAACAACAGTCAGTGCAGAAAAAGACATTCTTCGTCCACCTTTTACAGTTTTTGAAGTGCGGTTAAGCTTTACAAGCTTTTCAACAAATTCTTTTGGCTGATCTTTATCATAATTTTTCTGGTGTTCCATAGCCAACTCCTAAAATACGATACCGGCTGCACGGGCGCCGTCAGCAAGAGCTTTCACTACACCATGGTAGAGATAACCGTTTCTGTCGAAAACTACTGTTGTAATTTTCTTTTCCTTTAAGCGAGCACCCATTGCTTCACCAAGCTTTGCAGCACCTTCTGTATTTGGTTTAAGTGATGCAAATTCTTTTTCCAGTGTCGAAATAGAAGCCAATGTTTTTCCAGTATCATCATCAATAACCTGAATATACAGATTCTGATTGCTGCGTGTTACTGTCATACGAGGGCGATCTGCTGTACCGCGAAGGTTCTTGCGGATATGAATCTTTCTCTTAAGGCGTTTTCTATCTTTATCATTAAGTTTCTTAAACATATCGCTTTACCCTTATTTAACGCCGGATTTTCCGACTTTTCTTCTGATATATTCGTTTTCATAGCGAATACCCTTGCCTTTATAAGGCTCAGGTTTGCGCAAGCTACGAATCTCAGCAGCAAATTCACCAACTAACTGTTTGTCAATGCCGGTAATAGTAAGTTTACCCTGAGCATCAGCTGTAACAGTAAGACCTTCTGGAATGAGAGCAATGAAATCAGTTGAGAAACCGAGGTTCATTACAATCGTTTTACCCTGTACTTCAGCACGGTAACCAACACCATTGATAATCAATGTTTTTGTAAAACCTGCAGAAACACCTGTAACCATATTTTTGATAAGGTTGCGGTACAAACCATGTGCTGCTTTAGCATTCTTTGAATCATCCTTGCGGGTAACTTCAACATCTGTACCATTAACCTTGATATCAACGTTGTCAAAAGCCTGTGAAAGTTTACCTTTTGGACCTTCAACAGTAACAACGTTGTCTTTTACGCTAATTTTTACTCCCGCTGGAATAGACACCGGAAGTTTACCAAGTCTTGACATACTTCCTCCTATTACCAAACTTTGCAGAGTAATTCACCGCCAACCAGCTTTTCAACAGCTTTCTTACCAGTTGTTACACCGATAGATGTTGAAACGATAACGGTACCATAACCATTGAAAACACGTGGCATATCTTTATAACCAGAGTAAACACGGCGACCAGGTGTAGAAATCTTCTGGATGCCATGAATAACAGACTTGTTCTCATCATCATATTTCAAAGAAACACGGATAATGTTCAAACCGTCCTGATTAACTTTTTTGAAATTCTTGATATAACCTTCGTTCTTCAAGATTTTTACAATTTCCAGCTTTAACTTTGAAGTAGAAATATCAACACTTTCGTGTCCGGCCTGAGCCGCATTTCTTACCTTTGTCAGCATATCTGCAATCGGATCTGAAACGCTCATTCTAATCTCCTACCAGCTAGATTTTGTAACGCCTGGCAACAGGCCTTCACTTGCTAATTTGCGAAAGCAAACACGACACATCTGAAACTTGCGCAAATATCCACGAGGACGACCACAAACTCTACAGCGGTTGTATTTTCTTGTGCTGTATTTTGGTGTCGCATTCGATTTAATAATCAAACATTTCTTAGCCATGAACTCCTCACTTACTTTCTGAAGGGCATGCCAAATTTGGTAAGAAGAACACGAGCATCGTTGTCAGTTGTTGCACTAGTTACGATATTGATATTCAAACCAGCAATGCGTTCGATTTTATCGAAGTCAATTTCTGGGAAGATAATCTGTTCTGTAATACCAAGAGAATAATTGCCGTGACCATCAAAGCCAGTTGCTTTGATTCCACGGAAATCCTTAACACGTGGTAATGCTACATTGATAAGACGATCGAGGAACTCATACATACGAGCACCGCGCAATGTAACCATTACACCAACTTCATTACCCTGACGAAGTTTGAAGTTTGCAATAGATTTCTTAGCCTTGGTTTTTACAGCTTTCTGACCGGTAATTGCCGTTATATCAGTAACTGCGGCATCAAGGAGTTTCTTATTTGCAAGAGCTTCGCCAACACCCATGCTAACTACAATCTTTTTGATTGCAGGAATCTGCATAGTTGACTTATAACCGAGCTCTTTAAAGAGCTCTGGGGCGATTGTGTCTTTATAGACTTTCTTAAGCCGAGGTTCGTAATTACTCATTACAGTGTGTCTCCACATTTACGGCAAACACGAAGTTTCTTGTCGCCGTCGAGCTTATATCCGATTTTAGTTGGACCGCATTTTTTACATACGATCATAACATTTGAAATGTGCAGCGGAGCTTCAACTTCTACGATTCCGCCGCGATCCTGCTGGCTGCGTTTCTTTATTGCTTTCTTTACAAGGTTAGCACCAGAAACGATAACTCTGTCCTTATCACGAAGGATGCGAACAACGTTTCCACGTTTTCCCTTATCTTTTCCTGCAATAATTTCAACCATATCGTCCTTGCGGATCTTAAACTTCTTTTCCATTGTTTATTCTCCTTAAAGAACTTCTGGTGCAAGTGAAATAATCTTCATGTAATCCATATCACGAAGTTCACGAGCTACAGGGCCAAAGATACGCTTTCCTTTTGGGTTTTTGTTGCCATCAATGATAACGCAAGCGTTGTCATCAAAGCGAACATATGTACCATCAGGACGACGATATTCTTTAGAAATGCGAACGATTACAGCTTTTTCAACTGCACCTTTTTTAATTGTTGATGTTGGAATAGCATCCTTTACAGCAACAACGATAACGTCACCGATACTTGCATAACGGCGGTGTGAACCACCAATTACTTTAATACACTGGACTTGTTTTGCGCCGGAGTTATCGGCGACGTTCAAATACGACTGCATCTGAATCATAGCTTCTTCTCCTTTGCTTATTTAGCCCGCTCAATAATTTCAGCAAGTCGCCAGCACTTTTCTTTTGAAAGAGGACGACACTCAATAATGCGAACTGTATCACCAATATGAGCATCATTCTTTTCATCATGTGCCTTATATTTCTTGACGCGCGTTACATATTTTTTATACAGGCTGTGCAATTTTTTAGTTGTAACAGAAACAACAATTGTTTTGTCCATTTTGTCGCTTGTTACTTTACCAACAAATTCACGTTTTACTGCCTTACGAACTTCTTGTTCTGCCACGGGTCAGCTCCTACTTATCCTGTCCGGCAATTTCTTTCTGCCGGATGAGCGTATTTAATGCAGCAATCTGTCTGCGCATTATACGCTTCTGCATTGGATTATCAACGTGTCCGATAACCATCTGGAAACGAAGATCCATATACTTCTTCTTCAGCTCATTGCGTTGAGCAACCAATTCGGAATAAGACATTTCTTTCTGTTTTTTCTCAGCCATGTTATTCCTCCTTATTGCACATCATTGCTGTAAGCGATTTTGGTTTTAATCGGCAATTTACTGCCAGCAAGATGCATTGCACCTTCAGCAATAGCGCGATCAACACCGCCTACTTCAAAAATAATCTGGCCCGGTTTAATAACTGATACCCAGTATTCCGGAGCACCCTTACCTTTACCCATACGAGTATCAGCAGGTTTCTTTGTATATGGTTTGTCTGGAAAAATACGAATCCATACTTGTCCACGACGATTCATATAACGGTTAAGAGCAACACGAGCAGCTTCAAGCTGACGGTTTGTCAACCAGAATGGTTCCAGTGCAACAAGTGCTACGTCACCGAAATCAAGTTCGTTTCCGCGTGTAGCATTGCCATGGATTCTGCCGCGCTGCACCTTGCGGTGAATAACTCTTTTAGGACTAAGTGGCATGACTAACTCCTTGAAGATTTAGCAGCACGTGGTGCGCGTTCTTTACGCTCAGATTTTTCAGCAGCAGGCTTGTCGCCTTTAGCAGAATCAGCTTTATCATTGCGTTCGCGACGTTTCTTGAGGAGCTGTCCAGCATCTTCATTCAAATCGCGGCCATAGTTCATTCCATTGAAAACCCAAACCTTAACACCGATTTTACCGAATGTTGTAAGGGCTTCAACAAAACCATAATCAATATCAGCACGAAGAGTGTGAAGAGGAACACGTCCCTCTTTGTGCTCTTCTGAACGAGTCATTTCAGCACCGCCAAGACGGCCGCTCAAACGAATCTTAATGCCCTGTGCACCAGCTTTCATTGCACCGCTAGAAGCCTGTTTAAGGCACTTGCGGAAAGAACCACGGCCAGCAAGCTGGCGAGCAATGTTCTGAGCAATGAGAGAAGCTTTAACTTCGGCTCTTTTGATTTCTTTAATCTTAATCTGAACCTTTTTTGTCAAGCTTTTCTGGATTTCAGCACCAATCTTTTCGATTGTGGCACCTTTAACACCAATAATTACACCAGGACGAGCAGTGTGAATAACAATAGTAACACGCTGAGGATGTCTAACGATTTCAACTTCAGCAATGTCTGCATTCTTGCATTCTGGCAATTCACTGACGAGTTTTCTGATTTTCAGATCTTCGTGCAGCAAATCAGCATATTCACGCGGATCAGCATACCAGCGTGACTGCCAAGTTTTGTTAATTCCAAGTCGCAGTCCAATCGGATTTACTTTCTGTCCCACGTTATTCCCCCGCCTTTTCAGCTACTACGACGGTAATATGGCACATACGTCTGATAAGCATGTCAGCTCTTCCGCGAGCACGACACCAAACTCTCTTAAGACGAGGACCTTCGTCAATACGAATTTCCTTAACGTACAGCATATCTTCATCAAGCTTTTTATTTGCATAAAGTGCGTTTGCAATTGCAGACTTCATTGTATTACGAATCAAGCCCGCACCTTTCTGCGGCATATTCTCAAGAATTGCCATAGCCTCTGAACAGGTCTTCCGTTTAATTACATTAGCTACAGGACGAACCTTTGTAGGTGATGCAATAAGGAATTTTGTTGTGGCTTTATAGTTAATTGTTTCAGCCATCATATCCACCTATTTACCAGCTTTTTTATCTGAACCGCCATGGCCGCGGAAAGTACGTGTAGGAGCAAATTCGCCGAGCTTGTGGCCGACGAGATTTTCCGTTACGTATACAGGCACCCATGACTTGCCGTTATACACCGAAATAGTATTTCCTACCATATCAGGTATAATAGTTGAACAACGCGAATAAGTTTTAATCATTTTACGATTACTTGCATCCGTCTTGTTCATTTCAATAACCTTTTTATAAAGGCTCTTTTCAATAAAAGGACCTTTTTTAACAGATCTTGACACGGTTATCTCCTACACAACTATTTCTTACGTCTGCTGACAATAAACTTGTCAGAAACCTTGCGCTTATTGCGGGTCTTGTAACCACGACAAGGCTGTCCCCACGGAGTAACCGGGTTACGACCTTTACCAGCACCTTCACCACCACCAAGCGGATGATCAACAGGGTTCATAGCCATACCACGAACGGTTGGTCTGATGCCCCGCCATCTTGCACGGCCAGCTTTTCCAAGACTGGTATTCATGTGGTCTTCATTACCTACAATACCAATAGTTGCATAACACTTCTTATGAACCTTGCGCAATTCACCTGAAGGAAGACGAATAATTACATATTCACCTTCTTTACCCTGAACTTGTGCACTGGCACCAGCTGAACGGACAAGCTGTCCACCACGTCCAAGTGTCAATTCAATATTATGAACAACAAAACCTACAGGAATTGCCTCTAACGGCAAAGCATTTCCTACTTCAGGTGTTGCATTTTCACCTGAAAGGATTTTCTGTCCAACTTGCAAACCTTTCGGTGCAATGATGTAACGTTTATCGCCGTCAGCATAGAAAATAAGAGCAATATTTGCACTTCTGTTTGGATCGTATTCGATAGAACGAACAGTTCCAGGAATTCCGTGCTTTTCTCTCTTAAAATCTATCTCACGGTACTTGCGTTTGTGTCCGCCGCCCTGATGACGTACAGAAATACGTCCATGAGCACCGCGTCCACCATTAGAACGCAAACCATATGTCAAACTTTTTTCTGGTTTGTCACAGGTTATTTCATCTCTGCGAAGATCGATTCGTGTTCGAGTTCCCGCAGTTACCGGCTTATATACTTTTAGAGCCATTTAGGTTCCCCTTTTACCGCGTCGAGGTTATACACCCTCAAACACCTTGATTGATTCGCCAGGTGCTAACTTGACGATTGCCTTTTTCCAGCTTGAAGTTTTTCCAGGTCTATAGCGAACCCGTTTAACTTTTCCGCCAACGTTAATAACGGTGCAATCTACAACTTTAACATTGAAAAGACGACGAACCGCTTCTTTAATTTCAATTTTGCTTGCTGCAGGATTTACTTTGAAAACGTATTTACCCTGTTCGCGAAGCAAAGTTGCTTTCTCTGTCATTACAGGCTCAATAAGGATATCTTCGTAATTCATTATTCAGCTCCTTCTTCTGCCTTGTAAAAATCACCGAGATTTTTTGCAGCTGTTTCAAGCATAACAATCTTCTTTCCATAAAACAAATCATGTGCACGAAGTCTGTTATATGAGAGGAATGAAACAGTAGGAATATTGCGACCAGCCTGTTTGATTTTTGCATCATCATCTTTGAGAACGATTACAGTGCGTTCATCTTTTCCGAAGTTGCTCAAAATCTTTACGAGGTCTTTTGTTTTTCCACTTGCAACAGTAAAATCTTCAACAATTGTAAGTTTGTCTGACTGAGCTTTCAAACTCAAAATAGACTTCATTGCTAAACGCTTTACTTTCTTTGGCAAAGCGAAGCTAAAATCTCTCGGTTTTGGTCCAAAAATAACGCCGCCGCCTCTTGTAATAGGTGATTTCTTATCACCACGACGAGCATTACCTGTACCCTTCTGCTTATAAGGTTTAGCATTGCTGCCATGAACTTCTGCACGGCCTTTTGTACATGCAGTACCAACACGTTTGTTAGCTAATTCGTTATTGATGGCATAGTAGATAACATCTTCATTAACCGGGAGTCCGAACACGGTAT
Organism: Treponemataceae bacterium; assembly: GCA_045627325.1. Lineage (GTDB taxonomy): Bacteria > Spirochaetota > Spirochaetia > Treponematales > Treponemataceae > UBA1240. The sequence continues at coordinate 69,053 of JAZQNK010000085.1, forward strand.
CATCAAGAGCAATCGTTCTAAGTTCTTTGCCATCGACTGAATAGACTTTCTTTTCCATTGTCTTCTCCTGTCGTTAGGATTTCTTAACCGCAGACTTGATGATCAGCGCACAGTCTTTATTCCCGGGTACTGACCCGCGAACCATCATTACTTTCATTTCAGGATCAATCTTAACGATTTTCAGATTCTGAACAGTTACACGCTCACGACCCATACGGCCTGGCATTTTAATGTTCTTAAAACATCTTCCTGGTGAAGTACACTGTCCTGTACCACCCGGCTCACGATGAAACTTTGAACCATGTGTAGCACGTCCACCATGGAAGCCCCAACGTTTCATAACGCCCTGGAAACCTTTACCTTTTGAAGTGGCTGTTACATCAAGGTATCTAACCGATTCAAAAAGTTCTACACCAACTTGATCACCAACTTTTACTTCGCCTTCGAAATCGCGAAATTCTTTAAGCTGCTGTTTAGGTGCAATTCCTTCCGCAAACTGACCAGCATAAGGCTTTGTAATCTGTGACTTTTTCTTATCACCAAGACCTAATACAACTGCGTCATAACCGAAAGTTTTTTTGTCCTTAAGTGCTACAACCGTATTAGGTTCGACGTGGATCACGGTAACAGGTGTTAAGTTGCCGTCTTCGTCAAAAACCTGGGTCATACCCACTTTTTTTGCAATCAGACCTTTCATTCTGACATTTCTCCTTGAGAGTGACTTGCGTCATTCTCGCATTTCAGCCGCCATTCCCTGATCCTGGGAACCGTACTGTTTTTTTTCAATTTCAGCACAAAGTGCTTACTGTTTAATTTCTACATCAACACCGGCAGGCAATTCAAGCTTCATCAATGAATCCATTACATCTGCTGAAGGCTCGATAATATCGATAAGGCGTTTGTGTGTTCTCATTTCAAACTGTTCACGTGATTTCTTATTTACGTGAGGAGAACGCAAAACAGTTACCTTATTGATTCTTGTAGGAAGCGGGATTGGTCCAGAAACCTTAGCACCTGCTTTCTGCACAGTCTGCACGATAGCTTTTGCACTCTGATCGATTAACTCTACATCAAAAGCACGAAGTCTGACACGAATCTTTTCGGTCGCCATGTTTCCTCCAGGGTCGAATCAGATTCAAAAAGAACCCGATTCTAGACCCATATCTAAATTACTCTTTAATTTCAGTTACCTGACCAGAAGCAATAGTACGACCACCCTCCCGGATAGCGAACTTAAGACCCTTGTCCAAAGCAACAGGATGAATCAATTCACCGATAACTTTAGCATTGTCGCCTGGTTTAACCATGTCAACGCCATCAGGAAGAGAAATTGTAC
>JAZQNK010000086.1:0-5154 GCA_045627325.1 Treponemataceae bacterium
TGCTCACCATTCCGTGTTCCAGTTGCTCGCCTTGCTGCTGCACAGGCAGTAATCAGAAACAGCTAATTTATTGCATATAAACACGAAAGCCCTTCTAGACTAAATGTTTAGAAGGGCTTTTTTTTTGCAGTACCATAAAACATGCTGCAACAATGCAAAACGCATAAAGACAAAAAAAAGCCGGCTGAAAAACAACCGGCTTTTGCCCGAAGCGAGACTTGAACTCGCACACCCGTTAGAGCTCTAGTACCTGAAACTAGCGTGTCTACCAATTCCACCATCCGGGCAAGTTGCGTAATTTTACAAAAGAAATGTCTTATTTGTCAAGGGCATCTTAAAAAATTGATTTCTTTTAAATTTTCAAAGACCTTTCAGAAAATCAACCTTGGAAATTTTTACAAGTTTTTGAAAAAAATAAAAAAAATGCTATTGACTCTTTTTTTTATTTTTTATATAGTGGGTTCATGAGTTGCAGAGATGCAGTTCAGCCTTTAATTTAAGGTTTTCGGAATGTAGCGCAGCTGGTAGCGCGTCTGGTTTGGGACCAGAATGTCGCAGGTTCAAATCCTGTCATTCCGACTATTCGCAGTTTTACTGCATAATTAAAAATAAAAATCAAGCTACAAAACTTAGATATGTCAAATGAATAATCGTCAAAGGGTTTTGCGGCCCATTGCTTTAAAATTAATCGCAATCATAGTTGCAATCGTCCTCGCTGCTCTTCTCGTTTCAACAGCAATCATTACTTCGATAATTCGTGCAGATGTTCGCATTACAGCAGAAAATAATAATTATTCTCTGAACCAGCATGCTGCGGCAGAAACAGAAATTTTCTTAAATTCAATTATTACAAATACTTCCTTTATAATCAACGTAATGAATTCAAAAGAAGCATCTTTTGCAGACGAACAGATAGATGCCCTTTTTGACGGCAACCGCATGATTGGTGCAATTGCCGTAAGCGGTTTTGCCCAGCTTTTAAACACCCAGCTGCTCTACCCGCTTGGAATTGATGATTCTGACATTGTTGCTTACATCCGCGAACAGAGCGAGTTTTTTGATCGTGCCGAAAACGGTGAAACAATCGTTTTGAACGCTGCACCGTTTTTTAATGCAAATCTAATTGCACTGCTAATGCCGCTTGAATTAAACGGTGAAACTTCTGCCGTGCTTGTGCTTTTTTCACCAGAAAGCCTTGCTGAAACATTTTCAAGCGGAACAAACGAAGCAATGCTTATAAATTCCGCCGGTGACATTTTAATTTCAAATAACTTTGAATCACAGGTTGAAGGAAAATCTATAAAAGATACAAAAGTTTTTGACATCATTTCAGAAACAACTGCAAGACAGCGCCAGCTTGTTTATAAAGGCGATGACAAATCAGAATATTTTGCATCTTTTAACAAGCTTTTTTCTGATCAGGTAATCGTTCTGACACAGATTCAGGACAAAATCGTTTTTGAAGCATTGCAGACAGCATTGCGGCGCAATCTGTGGCTTGAACTTACAGTTCTTTTTTCTTCAATTCTTGTCGTATGGTTTGCTTCAAAAACAATCAGTGTACCAATCATCGATTTGACAGAAGCCGTAAGAAAAATTGAACAGGGTCAGTTTGAAATTTCAATTGAAAAGCGCACGCACGACGAACTTTCGGTTCTTGCAGAAAGCATTGAACAGATGGGTCAAGGTCTTGCAGAGCGCAGCAGATTAAAAGAAACTTTCGGGCGTTTTATAAATACAGAAATTGCAGAACGTGCAATGCGCGGCGAACTTAAGCTTGGCGGCGAAAACCGAAAAGCAACAGTTTTCTTTACAGACATCCGTTCGTTTACAGAAAAAGCTGAAAAAATGAAACCGGAAGCACTTGTTGCTTTCTTAAACCGTTACCTTGAGCGCATGGTTGAATGCGTTACACAAACAAGCGGCTGTGTTGATAAATTTATCGGAGATGCAATTATGGCAGTCTGGGGCGCACCTCTTGCAGGAGAATCTCCCAAAGCAGATGCACTTTCTGCCGTAACGACTGCATTGATGATGCGCCACGCTCTTATAAAGCTCAACAAAGAAGAAATTGAACAAGGCAGAGACCCAATTCAGTTTGGCTGCGGCATTTCAAGCGGAGACGTAACGGCAGGACAGATTGGTTCAAAAGAAAGAATGGAATATACCGTCATCGGCGACACAGTAAACCTTGCTTCAAGAATTGAAGCAATTAATAAACCGCTTTGCACAGATATTCTCATTTCTGAACAGACTTATGAACTTGTAAAAGATGACATCGTTTCAGAAGAAATGCCGTCATTCAGCGTAAAAGGAAAAAGCAAGCCGATCCGCATATTCGCGGTTGTTGCGCTTAAAAATACAGAAAATACACCGCTTGAACATTTTGAGCAGGTATCAACATTAAAAGAAGTTCGGTCTCTTTTGGGATACGAAGAGCCAGATCTCACAAAAGTGGATATAAATGCAGAAGAGAAAAAGTATTCAATTAAATAAACCTGACAAAATCATAATCCTCATTTGTGCGATTGGCATAATTTTTTCGCTTTTCGGTTATTTTCTGGATGTTTACAAGACCGATTTGCGCATAGACGAAAAACCGATTGCAAAGCTTACAGAACGCAGCAAATCTGTACAGCGCCGTTTCAGAGACAGGCTCGTTTGGGACATTATCAGAGAAAACACACCGCTTTACGTCGGAGACTTTGTCCGCACAGCAGCCGCTGCTGAAGCAGAAATTACGTTTGATTCAGGCACTATCATTCATATGTCTCACGACAGTTTAATTGAAATTCTTCCTGAAACAGACCTTGCAAATTTAAAGATTACATCTGGAACAGTTTCAATTAAAACACCAGAAAAAATTACATTGAAAGCTGGAAACGAAACACTTGAAATCAGCGAAGACTCAATTGTTTCAATGAACATTCAGCCGGATCTTCTGCCCAAAACAGATGATGCCGTAACTCCAATTATTCTTACAGATGACTCTTTTGAAACCGAAACAACTTCAGCAATAAGCATCAGCAATCAAATCAGTGTTTCTGTTGAAAAAGGTACAGTAAGACAGAATAAAAGCGATGGTTCCATCGTGGAACTCAGTGCAGGTTCTCAAACTCTCATGGATAAAGACGGCAAGCACTTTACACAACCTGCAATCATCGTAACAAGTCCAAAACCTACACAGAAAATCATTAAAAATGATAACGAAAGTGTTTCAATACAATTCACATGGAAAACACTGAATTACGAAAAAGACACTTCAACTTATATTGAACTTTCCTATGACAAAGACGGCGTTTACCCTTACCAAAATAAGACAGTCAGTACACAGGAAGCAGTTTTTGATTTGCCAAACCGTACTCTTTACTGGAAAGCTTATCCAGTTTCAAAAGACGGAACAATTTACCAGGAATCGGCTGCAAACGGCACAATTTCAGTCTGCTCTGTTGTTCCTGTTAAAAAACTTCAACCTGTAAACAATGTTGGTTTGACATATAAAGCAGCAAAAACCGGCATGCAGTTCTCATGGACAGCAGACAATTTTGCAAAAGGCTATGAACTTCAAATTGCAGATAATGCTGAAATGCAGAATCCGAATATTCTTTTTACGACAGCAAAAACAGAAGTAAAACTCGACGATCTTGAAGCAGGTACATGGTACTGGCAGGTTGTTCCGCTTTACAATGATTCTGTGCAGGCTTCAACTTCTTTGGGCGAAATCTACAAATTTACTGTTCAAAAGCCTGTTACACTTAAATCTGTTACAACATATAAACCAGAAGACAATTTTGTTGCCTATACAGCAAATGGCCGTCAGCCTATTTTATTTAACTGGGCTGCAGAAGCCGGTGCTGTTCATTACACATTAAAAATTGCTGATAACCCACGACTTAAAAATCCTGTTGCGGAAATCGACTGCAACCAGACATATTTTTCATTGAATGCAAATCAATACAATATTCAAGAAGGACGCAACTGGTATTGGGCAATTACTTTTGAAGACAAAGACGGAAACATTGCACCGCTTTCAGACATTAAGTCATTTTACCCTCTTTCACATTCGCCATATTTTAAAGCAACAAAACCAGAGGATAATCTTGTTACAACAACAGATGAAATAAATTCTGTTATTTTTGCAATTGATACAAACCTGCCGATTGACAGCCATTTCCTTGTTTCAAAAGATGATAAATTCACGGAAGTTGTAATTGATGCAAAAATAAAATCTGAAGCATTTAAGTTCTCTTCAAAGCTTTTACCAGGTTTTTATTACTGGAAAATTGTAAACGGATCTTACGCTTCAGATGTAAGAAGCTTTTTAATAAAATCAGAAAATCAAGATGAAAACACACAGATTGAACCACCTGAAATGATGCTGATTTCAAAAGCTGACTTTACAATTGGAAATAATGCCGGAACAAGCTATGAAAAAGGCGAACATAATGTTCAGCTTTCAAGTTATTACATCAGCAAATCTGAAGTTACACAGGAACTGTTCTATGGTGTTACAGGCAAAGCATTTGAGTCAGAAGAAAATCTGCCGATGACAAACGTTTCGTGGTTTGAAGCAATTGATTTCTGCAACAGACTCAGCATGCTGCAAGGTTTAACACCTGCATATACAATTTCAGGCACAAATGTAATCTGGAACCAGAAAGCAAACGGTTACAGACTTCTTACAGAAGCAGAATGGGAATATGCTGCAAAAACAAAATCAAAGCAGGAACAGATCTGGTCAAAAGAGACAAGCGAAGGCAAGCCTCATCCAGAAGAAGGCACTTCTCTTGAAAACATGCTTGGCAATGTTTCTGAATGGTGCTGGGACTGGTTTGGATATTATCGCAAAAATGCAGAAACGAATCCAATTGGTGCAAATTCTGGAACGGAACGCGTCATAAGAGGTGGCAATTACAACAGCCCTTCCCAGAGAGTAACTGTAACATTCAGAGAAGGACAAAAACCAAACGAAAAATCTCCATACACAGGCTTCCGCATTGCACGAAACGGTGAATAGGTTTTCTTATTGAAGATGAAGACAAAAAAAGAACGAACTTTCCGCTTTATAAGCTTGAAAAGTATCGTTCTTTTTTTATGCAAAGGTTCATTTTTTCGTAATGACGAACCTCGACGCAGAGCGTTCGAGGTATCGTC
>JAZQNK010000087.1:0-6411 GCA_045627325.1 Treponemataceae bacterium
AAGATATGTATTCATTTTTGTCTGCCAGCACTCCGTTGATTGATGCAAGAGATGCAAAACTTGCTTTTGAAAGATGTGAATTTGTTTCAAATACAAGCACACCTCAGGGCATAATTCAGGCTGTAAAATGCAGCATCAGCATGGTTTCAAGCGGCATTACAATTCAGACTCTTGGACAGGCTGTCGGAATTCAATGTTTAAAATCTTCAATCCGTTCTGATAACGACCGTTTTTCTCTTTCTGGCGAATCTGCCGTTGCTTTTGCATTGTCTGATTCTATGTTTGAGCTTGCTTCGCCGAAATTTATTCTTGTTGCGGACAAAGCCCGCTGTGCAGAACTTTTTGCAAGCGTTTATGCATTTAGCGAAAATGTTTTTGCAAACGAAATGCATACTAGTGCAGATTTTGTTCCTTTGTGGTGCGATTCTTCTTGCCGGACAGGCATTGCGCCGCTGTTTTAAAAAATATAGTTCTTTTGTTTCTGGGGAAATTTAATGCAAAAATTAGTCTGTGGAATTGATGAAGCAGGGCGCGGTCCTTTGGCTGGTCCTGTTACGGCTGCTGCTGTTATTTTAGATGAAAATTTTCCAATTGAAGGCCTTAATGACTCAAAAAAGCTTTCGCCTAAAAAAAGGGCAAAGCTTGAAATTGAAATAAAAAATCATGCTTTGGCTTATGGCGTTGCAAATGCTTCTCATACAGAAATCGACGAAATTAATATTCTGAATGCGTCGCTTCTGGCGATGAAACGTGCTTTTGAATCAATGTGTACAATGCTTGAACAAAAGGGCTATTCAAAAAACGATGTGGAAGCAATCATAGACGGAACTTTTTGCCCGAAAATTGATGTTCCTTGTCGGGCAGAACCTAAAGCTGATGGAAATTATCAGGCTGTAATGGCTGCGTCAATTCTTGCAAAAGAAGACCGTGACCGGCAGATGTGCGAATTTGATAAGATTTATCCTGAATACGGCTATGCAAAGCATAAAGGTTATCCTACAAAAGCGCATCGTGAAATATGCAGAAAAAAAGGTCCTTCTCCAATTCAGCGGAAAACTTTTTCTTATTAGCATTTTCTGTGCATGGACAAAAAAAATGTACCACCAGAAACTGTTTTAGGTTTTTGGGGTACATTTTGCAATTGCAGCGCGCTTTCTGTTATTTATTTTCTGGAAGTTTTGAAACTACATGGACTTTGCCTGTTCTTTTTTGAGAACTTTTGTGGACTTGTTCCGGGGCTTCGTCAGAATCTTTTGTGCGGTAAATTTTTTTCTTTGGACCAAATTTTGCTTCTTTTTCAAGCTTGCGTTCTGCTTTAGCCTTTGCTTTTGTTTTTCTGTCTTTTTCAATAAATCCAAGACTTTCTTCAAGACCTTTGCAGAACTGCTGCATGTCATCTGCAAAAACTACAATAGCATGGCGGTCAAATTCTGCACCTTCTTTGTTTTTGCTTTCTACAACCTGCAAAAAAACATCGCCGGCGCGATTTTCTTTGACATTAAAAAAATAAGACCGATTGTCTAAAGTTACCTGTTTTGTAAACAATTCACCGCGAACGCCCATAGTTCCTTCCTTAGTTAATAAAATAAGATCTAGATTTTTCAAAGGAAAACTTCGAAAAATGCATTTTATGGGCTGTTCCAAAAAACATTTTCAATAAAGTTTTTAGAAGTTCCCATATGTTTCAACTTTCAAAATTTGAACAGTCCAATTGGAAGTTCAAACTAAATGTAGCATAGCTGTTGTTTTTGCGCAACAATAAAACCTGTAAAAAATGTTTATATTTTGCGTATTTTTCAAAGCTTTTGCATTATTTGCAAGAAGTTTACCTGCATGACTGTTCATTTGCTTTTAAAAGCATCTGCGTGTGCCATTCAAGAAGTTCTGCTTCTTCTTGTATTTTGCAGCCTTTTACGTCGCACATGATGCGGAATACTGGTTCTGTGCCAGAACCGCGCATCCACAAAAATGCAAGGCTGTTGTTCTGGCTGTCTTTGAACAATATTTTAAGGCCGCCTTTTTTTGAGATGCTGTAATCTGTTACATCTCTTGTTTCTGTCGTTCCGTTGTTGCAGATTGCTTCGTACGAACAGAAACCATATTTAGTTTCAAGTTCTGTTTTTTTAAGTGCCCATTCTTCTTCAAAGATTTTTTGATATGCTGCTTTTAATTTTGCATGGTCAGTTTGTGTTACTGCTGCAACAGCCCGTTTTTCAGAAACGCCTGTAGTTGTGTATTTTGGCAATGTGTCAATAATGTCGCTAAGATTAAAATTATCGTGGAATTTGTCTTCTTGATTTGAACGTCTGCACCATTCGTGGAAAAGTCCTGCTTTCTGCGGCGTGTCTTTGATGAGCAGAAGTTTTAAAAGTGCAAAAAGTGTGTTGAGCGGGTCACGTACGGCTGCAGGGTGTGTAATGTTGCCGCCGTTTGAACCTTCGCCTAAAATGCGCACGGTAAAACCTTCTGCACGTTTTTCTCTTGCAAGGTTTACTACATTTGCTTCGCCGACTTCTGCACGGAATACTTTTGCATTAAAGCACTGTGCAATTTCTTCAATGCGCATTGAAGTCGGGTCGTTTACTGCAACGCCAAGTTTCTGGTTTTCTCCGTTTTGGTAGGCTGCAAAAGAAAGTTCTGCAAGAACTGAAAGTGCAAAAACTTCCTGGGCTTTGAGTACTTCTGCCTGTTTTGTGTTTTCGTTCCAGTAAACAATATTGCCTCTGTCGCCGTCGCAGTCTGGCATATAGCCCAAAATGGCGTTTTTGCAGATTGGCGTGCCGTCTGAACCGTTCTGCATTTTTGTCATTTCTTTTGCACAGAATACAAGATTTTCTGGTTCTGGAATAATTTCGTGAACAATGCAGCCCGGTTTATCGTTGATTGCATGAATGTTTATGCCGAGTTTTGAGAAAAAAGCTTTGTCAATTGAAATTGTGCGTGCGCTGCCGTTCATGTCTGCAACAACAGTTATTGGCGTTGTTTTGCAGTTTGTCTTGATTGTTTCAAAAAATCTGTTCTGTTCACTTTTTTCGGTTTTATCTGAAATGACCTGTTTTGTAAAAGCTTTATATGCTTCAATTGCTTTTGCTTTAAATTTGCCTGAATTTTTGTAGACTGCATCAATTTTTGCGCTGCTGCTGAATGTGCACAATTCTTTTGCTTTTTCTGCACAATTCTGGTCGGCGCAAAGTTTCCTAAAGTCGTCTGCAAGTGCATTTGCGTCTTTTGCTGCAATAACGCCGCCGTCGTTAAGACCAAATTTTACGCCGTTGTGGCCAATCGGGTTGTGGCTTGCAGAAATGTAAACAAAACCGTCAACTTTGTGGCTGTATGCCATAATTTCTGGTGCAGCGGCAATGCCAAGATATTGAATTGTTATGTTGTTTTTTAAAAGAACACGAATCATTGCATCTGCAATTGAAGCGCCTGTCGGTCTTGTGTCTGTTCCAACGGCAACAACCGGAGAAATTTTATTTGATTTTTGTTTTATGAATGCTGCAAAACTTTGTGCCATCAATGCTGCAAGTACTGCGTTTGTTTTTCCGATGCAGGAAGTTTTATCCTGCTGGTCTTTAGATTCTGCAAAAACACGGCGCCAGCCTGAAGCAGAAAGAATTGTTGATTCAAGTGCATTTTGAACTTCTTCAAACGAAGCAGTTTTTTCTTTTAATAAATTTTCAATTTCAAAAGACCTGATATTTGAATCGTTTTTAGTCTTGTTAAAAAAAATCATGATTACTCCCATATAAATATATAAAGACTCCGCATCTGCGGTTTTGCATGTCTGTTTCTGAATCTAAAAAGCAATTTTTTTAACAGAGAACCTTGCTGCATGACAGTCTGCTTGAAACAAGACTTGTCTTTAAAGTTCAGGTTGTAAAAACTTGCGTTTTCACTTCCAATTATAGAAAAAAATCGGTATATTTACAACGTGAGTAGTGCGATGAATGATTTTCCTGAAAAAGGCTCAACTGTTGTTGTTGCCATGTCTGGCGGAGTTGACTCGACCCTTGTAGCCATGCTTTTAAAAGAACATGGATGCAAAGTTATCGGTGCAACTATGTCTTTGTGGAACAATGATTTGCCGATTGAACCGAATCAGGAAGGCTTGCGCAATTCGTGCTATGGACCAGACGAATCGATTGATATTGAAACCTGCAGAAAATTTTGTGAAGAAAACGGTTTTGATCATTATACAATTGATGTCCGCGAAGCATATCGTAAAGAAGTGCTGGAGTATTTTAAAGCCGAATACAGGAACGGTCATACGCCGAACCCGTGCATTATGTGCAATCCGATTGTTAAATTCGGTGCATTTGTTGACGGCATAAAAGCAAAAGGCATTGAATTTGATTATTTCTGCACGGGACATTATGCAAAGCTTGTGCGTCCGTCTTCTCCTCTTGTTCCAGGCTGGAACAATGCTGTCATGCAGAACGGCAAGGAAGTTTTTCCGCTTCTTATTGCAAATGCAGATGACAGCACAAAAGACCAGACTTATTTTTTGTATCGCATTCCTTCAGAAACGCTTGAAAAAGTCTGCTTTCCGCTTGGAACTTTTACAAAAAAACAGGTTTTTGAACTTGCAAGAGAGCGGCACCTTAAAGCAGCCGAAAAAGCCGAAAGCCAGGATTTTTTGCCGCAGGAATATGTTGAGCTGCTTTTTGCAGACAGACCGCCGGTTGAAGGCGACATTGTTGATGTTGACGGCAAAGTTTTAGGAAAGCACCGTGGAATTGAATTTTATACAATCGGGCAGAGAAGGGGTCTTGGCGTAAGTGCTCCGACTCCGCTTTATGTTCATTCAATTGATGCAGAACATAACAGAATTGTATTGGACACAAATGATTCTTTGCTGGCGGACGGGCTTTATGCTTCGAATTTTGTCTGGCCAAACAATATTGCGCCAGAACAGCCGTTTTCGGCAAATGTCAAAATACGGCTTGCAACGCCGCAGATTCATGCATTAATTGAACCTTGCCCTGATGAAGGCGAGGGCGTTTATAAAGTAATATTTGATAATCCGGCCAGGGCTGTTGCCCCAGGTCAGTCTGTTGTCATATATATTGAAGGAATGATAGTAGGAGGCGGGATAATTACCCGGGGAATTCCCCATGAGTGAACAAAAACGAATTTATCTGGACTACAATGCTACTGCTCCGATTTCTAAACCGGTGCGTGATTTTTTTGTGCAGGAACTTGATTTTTTTGCAAACGGTTCAAGTCTTCATGCTGACGGACGTTTTGTTGCAAAACATCTTGAAAAAGCCCGGTCGCAGGTTGCAGATTTGATTAATGCAAAACCTGAAGAAATAATTTTTACTTCTGGCGGTTCTGAATCAAATAATACTGTTTTTAACTCAATGATTGAACATGCCAAAAGTGCCGGCAGAAAACTCATACTTACAAGTTCAATTGAACATCCTTGTGTTCTTGAATCAAGCAAAAGACTTGCTGATTTTGGTTTTGAAGTTGTACGCCTGCCTGTTGATGCTGACGGCATTATTGATATGACCGAATATGAAAAACAGCTTAAGCGGAAACCTCTGCTTGTTTCAATAATGACTGCAAATAACGAAATTGGAACAATTCAGGATATAAAAACTCTTGCAGAAAAGGCACACAATGCAGGAAGCCTTTTTCATACAGATGCAGTTCAGGCTGCAGGAAAAATTCCGGTTGATGCAAAAGACTGGAACGTTGACTATCTGACACTTTCGGGGCATAAAATTTATGCACCAAAAGGTGTCGGTGCACTTTATATAAAAAGCGGTTCACCCGTTTCTCCTTTTGTTCTTGGGGGACATCAGGAACATGGTTTAAGAGCCGGAACTTATAATGCACCTGTTATTGCTGCTTTTGGTTATGCGGCAGAACTTGCAAAGCAGAATCTTTCAGAATATGAAAAACATACACGGAAATTGAGAAACAAGCTCCGTGATGGTCTTCTTGAACGTATTCCTGGCATAAAAGTTAATGGACATTCAGAAAAGGTTTTGCCGAATACTATTGATATTTCGTTCCCAGGTGCAGAAGGCGAGGCAATTCTGCTTCATCTTGATTTGCTTGGTGTTTCTGTTTCAACTGGTTCTGCATGTGCTTCAGGCAGCCTTGAACCGAGCCATGTTCTGCTTGCTACAGGTCTTGGACCAGAACTTGCACATGGTTCAATTCGTTTCAGTTTCGGGCTTTATTCAACAGAAGAAGATGTTGATTATATCCTTGAAAAATTTCCGCCTGTAATTGAAAACCTGCGGAAAATGTCTACAGTTTATTCAGGTAACAAATAGAAGTTTTTAGATAGGAGTATTTATTATGTCATCTATTGAAGAATGGTTATATAGCGATGTAGTAAAAGATCATTCTTTGTTTGCGGCAATTGTTCATATGGACGACGAATCTACATGG
>JAZQNK010000088.1:0-46237 GCA_045627325.1 Treponemataceae bacterium
TTTTAAGCATTTCCCGTTCAGCGTCAAAATATTCACATACTGCTTTTTTTGCATTTACAGATTCAAAATGTTCACCGTCACCATAAAGTTGAATTAAATTCTGGCGGACTGTATCAGTTTTGTTATCAACAGAATAAACACCTTTTTTTGAAACAATGTAGTGTACAGAACCAATCAGATAATCAGGATTTAATCCGTGTGATTTGTAATATTTTTTTGATGGAATAGAAACGCCGGGATAATAATCGCCTTCATAGCCAAGAAGAATTTTGATTTTGTCTTTATATGCTTCTTTTAATCTTAAAATTTCTGTTTCGTATGATTGAAAATCTCTTGGAGCGATGTGCCAGCTTCGTGCAAATGGAAAAAGACTGTGACTTGAAAAACCAAGCACTTCAAATCCTTTTTCTATTGCGGCAAGAACCATTTCTTCTGCTGAATTTTTTCCATCGCAAAAGTCTGTGTGTGTGTGCAGGTTGATTTTATGTTCTAAATTGTTCATGTATGATTAGTCCTTAAATTTAATTTACAGAGAAGTTCCGACAAAATCAGTTTAATGAATTTTTTTGACTTTGACAAAGATTTTGAAATGTTTTTAATCTTTGTGTTTGTCTGCAGGTGGAAGCCATGCTGCATGGCATTATGTTTTTATAAAATAGATATTGAATATTCAATATAAATATAGAAAAAAACGGCTGTTTTTTTTGTGGCAGAGTTTGTGTATAGATTGTGTTTTATAAAAAAAGCCCGTTTTCAAGTTTTGGTCTTGAAAACGGGCTTTTTGCACAAACGCACATTTTAATTAAATGTACTGAATGGCAGTTCTAAAGATTATACCAAACCTTGAGCCATACGGGTCGCAAGCGACCCGTGCTCTTTAAGGAAGCTATTGACGTTTGCGCTTTCGGCGCATGAGAGTCATAGCCTTTCCTAACTTATACCAATCCCTGAGCAATCATCGCTTTGGCTACTTTAATGAAACCGGCGATGTTGGCACCAGCTACGTAGTTGCCTTTCATTCCGAATTTTTCGGCTGTGTCGTAAGCGTTGTCGTGGATGTTTGTCATAATTTCTTTAAGTTTCTTGTCAACTTCTGCACCTGACCAAGAAATGTGTCCTGCATTCTGGCTCATTTCGAGACCTGAAACTGATACACCACCTGCGTTAGATGCTTTACCAGGAGCAAAGAGAATTCCAGCTTTCTGGAATACTTCTGTTGCTTCGAGAGTTGAAGGCATGTTAGCACCTTCTGCAACAAGTTTAACGCCGTTTGCTACGAGTGCTTTTGCATCATCTTCGTTCAATTCGTTCTGTGTTGCACATGGGAATGCACAGTCAACTTTCTGTTCCCAAGGGCGTTTGCCTGCAAAGAATTTTGCAGAAGGGAACTGTTTAGCATATTCTGAGATGCGTCCGCGTTTTACATAGTTGAGGTCTTTTACCCAGTCAAGTTTTTCCTGTGTGATTCCATCTGGGTCGTAGATATATCCTGATGAGTCAGACATTGTTACAACTTTTGCACCAAGCTGAATCAATTTTTCTACAGCGTATTCTGCAACGTTTCCTTTTCCTGAAACTGCACAAACTTTTCCTTTGAAGTTGTCGCCAACTTTTGCGAGCATACATTCTGCAAAGTAAATAAGTCCGTATCCAGTAGCTTCTGTTCTGAAGAGTGATCCACCGAATGGAATTCCTTTACCTGTCAAAACTCCAGTAAAGTTGTTTGCGATTCTCTTGTACTGACCGAACATGTAAGCAACTTCGCGAGCACCTACACCTTTGTCTCCAGCTGGAACGTCAGTATCAGAACCGATATGGCGATACAATTCTGTCATGAATGACTGGCAGAAACGCATTACTTCGTTATCTGATTTTCCGTGTGGATCAAAGTCTGAACCACCTTTACCACCACCCATTGGGAGTGTTGTCAAAGAGTTCTTCAAAGTCTGTTCGAATCCAAGGAACTTCAATCCGCCGAGAGTTACTTCAGGGCTAAAGCGGATTCCGCCTTTGTAAGGACCAATTGCGCTGTTAAACTGAACGCGGTAGCCGCGGTTTACGTGGTACTTACCAGCATCATCCATCCAAGGTACACGGAACATAATAACACGTTCTGGTTCGACAAAGCGTTCCAAAACGGCATTAGCTTCAAGTTCCGGCATCTGATCCACTACTGGTTCAAGTGTTGTAAGAACTTCCTGTACTGCCTGCAGGAATTCAGGCTCGTTCGCATTTTTCTGCTGAACGTCAGCCCAGATACGTTTTACGTATTCGTTTTTCATTATGACCTCCAGATGCGGTGCTGGCTGCAATTTTTTCTTTTCAGAAAATCTTGTTTCCATATATTGCACATGACATCAGAAAATATAGGGTAACCGCTGTTAAATGTTCCGCGGCCGACCTTGCTTATTTATGCAATTTTGACAACAAAGTTGCATAAATATAATAACGAACTGTATAAAAATGCACAATATGAATATTAAAAAAAATGAAGTCCGGCTTAAAAAATTTGCACGCAATTAAAGATTTTAATCTTGCTTGACAAAATGAAGTGAATGGTGCTATATCTTACATATGAACAGATGTTCATATGTAAGAGGTTTATATGTCAGATAGTAATCAAAATGAAATGGTTTCAGCTGTTTTTGAAAAAATGCCGGACGAAGAACTTCTGTATGATTTAGCAGACTTGTTTAAGATTTTTGGTGATACAACCCGCATAAAAATTCTTTATGCACTCCGTGAATCTGAAATGTGTGTTTCTGCTCTTGCAGAGCTGCTTAACATGAATCAGTCAGCTGTTTCTCATCAGCTGAAAATATTAAAACAGAGCAAGCTTGTAAAATTCAGGCGGGATGGGAAAACAATGTTTTATTCTCTTGCAGATGCACATGTTGTAACAATTATTGATCAGGGAATGGATCATCTTTCTGAATAGATTTTATTTTTGCCATTTCTAAAAAACTATAGTTTATAGAAATGACCTTATTATGGAGAAAAAATATGAGTTGCAGTCATTCTGAACACAACCACGAACATAAACATAAAGAAAGTCATGTGCATGAACACGATATGAATGGGCACGAAAGCTGTTCTTGTCTGCACGAAAAGCATAAGCATAATGAGCATGAATCTTGTGCCTGTTATCACGAAAAACATGAACATCATCATGAACATAGCCACGAAAAATGCTGCTGCGGGCACGTTCATGGCGAAGGCTGCAAAAACGGCAGATTTTCAGATGAACAGAAGATGGTCATTGCAAGATGCATTATTTCAGCGTTTATGCTTTGTGCCTGTACATTGGTTTCTCATTTTTTTGAAATGCCTTTGCTGTTAAAGCTTTGCATTTTTCTGGTTCCATATTTTATTATTGGCTACGATGTGCTTATTGAAGTTGTACAGAATATTCTGCATGGAGAGATTTTTGATGAAAATTTCCTTATGGGAATAGCAACAATTGGCGCACTTTGTTTAGGTGAATATCCTGAAGCTGTTTTTGTCATGCTTTTTGCACAGATTGGCGAGCTTTTTGAAGATTATGCTGTTGATAAATCACGTTCTTCAATTTCAAATCTTATGAACATGCGTGATGACAGTGCAAATCTTGAAAAAGACGGCAGTATTTCAGCTGTTCCGCTTGAAGAAATTCACATTGGCGATGTTATTGTCGTGCGTGCCGGCGAAAAAATTCCACTTGACGGTGTAATTATCGAAGGCGAATCTGATTTTGATACAAAAGCTTTGACCGGCGAATCTGTACCGCAGCATATTGAGCTTGGCGGTTATGTTCTTTCCGGCTGTGTAAATTTGACCGGCGTTATAAAAATTCGGGTTGAAAAAGAGCTGAAAGAATCAACTGTGTCAAAAATCCTTGAGCTTGTTGAAAATGCAGCTGAGAAAAAAACAAAAACAGAAAGTTTTATTACGCGGTTTGCGCACTGGTATACACCGGTTGTTGTCTGCATGGCATTTTTAATTACTTTGGTGCCTCTGCTGCTGGGCATTGGTTCGCCAGGCGAATGGGTACACCGTTCTTTAGTTTTTCTCATTGTTTCGTGTCCTTGTGCGCTTGTAATTTCTGTTCCGATGGGCTTTTTTGCAGGCATTGGCGCAGCTTCAAAAAAAGGCATTCTTGTAAAAGGCAGCTGTTATCTTGAAGCTCTTGCAGGTCTTGAAGTTGCAGTTTTTGACAAAACTGGAACACTTACAAAAGGAAGTTTTAAAGTCAGCGAAATTCATGCAGTAGATTCAGATGAAAATGCGCTTTTAAGGCTTGCAGCTCTTGCAGAAAGCGCATCGAATCATCCTGTTGCATTGTCTGTGTTTAATGCATGGAAAGAAACAGATAAAGGCGAAAAAGAAAACTATGTTCAGAATATAAAAGAATTTGCCGGTCTTGGTGTAGAAGCCGTAATTGACGGAAAAACAGTGCATTGCGGAAACAGCTTTTATATGGAAAAACTCGGCATAAAAGTTGATGAAAAACAAGACGGCACTTTGATTTATGTTGAAGAAAACGGCATTTACAAAGGCGTTATTGTTATTGCAGATGAAATAAAACCTCAGTCAAAAAAAGCCTTGAAGGCGTTGAAAAAATCTGGTGTAAAAAAGATTGTCATGCTTTCAGGCGATGCACATCATGTTGTTAAAAACGTAGCAGAAAATCTTGAAATTGAGCATTACAAGGCAAATCTGCTGCCCGGCGAAAAGCTTGAATATATTGAAAAACTTTTTGAAGAAATTGATGGTAACGGAAAAAATAAAAAAGGTTCTGTAGCTTTTGTCGGCGACGGAATTAATGACGCACCGGTTTTGAACCGCGTTGATGTCGGTGTTGCAATGGGCGCGCTTGGAAGCGATGCTGCAATTGAAGCAGCAGATGTTGTGCTTATGGACGATAATCCAGAAAAAATGGCAGAGTCTGTTAGAATTGCACGAAAAACGATTTCGGTTGTTAACCAGAACATTTGGTTTGCACTTGGCGTAAAAGCTGCTGTGCTTGTTTTTGGCGTGCTCGGTTTTGCGCCTCTTTGGGCGGCAGTTTTTGCAGATGTCGGCGTGCTTGTTCTTGCAGTTGCAAATTCAATGCGCGCTTCGGTTTAAAGGCGGTCGTGCGGTTTTTGCAATTGAAAATCGTACACAATATGCAGAGCTGTTAGGCAATAAAAAAAGCCGGCGCTAAATGCAAAATGCATAATCGCCGGCTTTTTTGTCAGAAGTCTGTCAAATGGATCGTTGTGTTTGATATTTTCTTGGAAAGGTAAGTTTCGTACTTTATTAAAATCATCAAGTGTAACTGGTAATTTTCTGAATCCAGAACGTCTGCACATTTCATCTATTTCAAATATTGAATGAGTAAATTCCAGTTTTTTCCTGCTTTGTTTGATTGAGATTTCCCAAAAAGAAGCGTAACTGTAAAAACAAATATTAGATTCGATAATTTCTTTTGCATTTTTTGATAATCTTTCATCACCAAATAAATACCAGAGAATTGTATGAGTATCTAATAAATATTTCATTACATATACTCCGCAAAATCGTCGAGAGGTTCATCAAAATCTGGAGACATATAAAAAGGTTCGTTTTTCCATACGCCAAAGCATGATTTTTTTTCTGAAGTGAAATTTTCTTCTGGAAATTTTAATTTTATTAAGCGGATGAAATCAATAACTTCACTTAGTGCGGCTTGGGGCAGATTTTCGATTTCTTTTTCTAAGACTTCATATTCCATAGAAAACCTCCAGTTATTAAATTATAACATGCCTTTCTCTAGAAAAATATACAACAATTTAGATTAATTTATTTTTTGAAACATTAAAAATAAAAAAGCCTTTTCTGAAGAGCTCAGGTACACTACGGCACAGATGTCATCTTCCTGCCGCTGCTTTCTTCCGAATCTGACGGGGTTCAGAAGCGACGCCTTGCATAGGACCTGAACTCATCACAAAAGGCTTGCGATGCGATAAAACTCCAAAATGAAAACTGATTGATTATAAAAAAGGGAAATACCCGATTTACAAAGATTCATTCTGGAAAATGCAACATACAATCGGGTTTATTATATTGAAAATAAAATGAGACTGAGAGGAGTCGAACCTCCGGCCTTCAGATCCGCAATCTGACGCTCTATCCAACTGAGCTACAATCTCAAAATCATACCGATACGGTCTTGTAGAACCTGAAAGGTTGATGCATTGTCTACTCGGAGCAGGGGGGATTCGAACCCCCGATATCCTTTTGGGATATAACTCCTTAGCAGGGAGCCACGTTCGGCCTGTCGGTCACCACTCCAAATTCTGCCATATGGCAAAAATGCCGTATCTTGTAAACGGAGCAGGGGGGATTCGAACCCCCGGACCCTCGCAGGTCAACGGTTTTCAAGACCGCCGCTTTCGACCGCCCAGCCACCGCTCCATAAGGACGATGACAATAATATGTAACTTTTAATTTTATGTCAAGAACTTTTTTGTTTTTTCTTAAAAATTATTTCAAATCTTTGTGTTTTTTTAGTGAATGCGACGGTATGTTGAAAATAAAAAGGAAATTCCGTTTTCGTTTAAAGGTTCTGACTGTTCACATAAAGCCCAGTCGTCTGAATTGTCTAAATTTTGAAAAAATGAATCAGCTTTTGGAGCTGTTTTTAAAACTTTTGTAACAAATGCCGTATTGCAAAACGGCATCAATGACTTGTAAATCTGTGCGCCGCCGATTACGAAAATGTCTTCTGTTTTATATTCCGGAAACTGATTATGCAGAAGTTGAAAAAGTTCATCTTCTGATCTGCATATAAGGATATCTGATGTCGGAAATGTTTCCATTTTTTTTGAAAGGACGATATTTATTCTGTCTGGGAGCGGTTTTGAATCTGGCAGAGATTCAAAAGTTTTTCTGCCCATAATGATGATTTTTTTCGTGGTAAGCTGTTTGAAACGTTTTAAATCAGAAGAAATTGGAAAAAGCAACCGGCTGTTTAAGCCGATTGCCCAGTTTTTATCGACATTTACGATAAGGTTCATAGTTTTATTTTTGTCTTAGGCAAAAGATTGAAAACATCTTTCCTTACAGGTACAGAAAAAATAGGCTCGCCTGATACTTCATCGTTTCGATAAGGCAGATGCAGTTCTGTTTCGTATGCTGTACTTTTCGGGTTGTTTATCCACCATTCAAGCACGGCAAGAATTTCTGCAATGGCTTTTATGAGTGCTGCATTTGTCAAACCAAGAGGAGATGACGGATCAAGAACTTTTATCAGTCTTGTTGATGTAACGTTTTCAATTGTAAATGAAAATTTTGCCCATGGATTTTGAATTCCTGTAACAAGTCCGCCTGAATTGCCGTCATTTGCTTTTAATGCTTCATCAATATTGTCAGAAAGCCAGTCAAAATAATGTGCAAGTCTGGAAACCTTTTTAAATACAGGTTTGCTTCCAAAAGCTGTTTCGTTTGACATGTAACTCAAATCAAATTTCAGGTGCGGAAAGAATTCTGATTTTTGAAGCCACATAATTGAAGAAAGTGTTTTTATTGCATATGGCGAAGTTTTATAATCATGCTGGCTGTAAACACGGTTTACATAGTCAAGAAGAGAAGCAGCATATTCTTTATCAAAGACATTCATTCTTGAAAGATACCAGTCGCTTATTGATCTTTCGATTTCTTCTTTTTTGAGCTGTACAGGCGAAGTCTGGTTTGTAGCTACAAAATCAATTGAATTGCAGCCTGAAAGCAGGTCTTCGACTATGCGCATCAATACAATTGCAGCCTGCAAAGGATTTTCTGGTGCAAGGACATTGAAGCCTTCCGTAAAAGAGAACAGAGGCTGATAATATGGATACAAATCCGGTGCTTCATTTAATTTAAGCCAGCCTGCAGAAGGAAACAATGCATCGAGCAATGTGAGCCCGTTGTTTATTATGATGTTTGCCTGTTTTACTGTTGTTGTATATGCAGACATTTTTGCAGGGTCTTTGGCTGCAAGTGCATTAAAATCAACCGGCTTAAAGCTGCCCGGAAGAATAATGTCTTCTTTTTTCAGTTTGAAAAATACCAGAAGACGCTGAATGTTAGTGTCTAAAAATTCCTGCATGTCAACGCAATAA
Source organism: Treponemataceae bacterium (assembly GCA_045627325.1). Classification (GTDB taxonomy): domain Bacteria; phylum Spirochaetota; class Spirochaetia; order Treponematales; family Treponemataceae; genus UBA1240. The sequence continues at coordinate 8,103 of JAZQNK010000088.1, forward strand.
GAAGAACAGATGCGCATTAACAGTGGATAAAGTCCTCTTGAAACGTTGCGGATTATATAGCCCCATTCCATTTTTGCTTCTTCAACAGTGCCGTGCAGCTGTGTTAAATTTACATTTGTTTTGTCATGAATTTCAGAAAATGTTTTTTCAAGAGTTTCATTGAAATTATTTTCGCCAAGGAACAGCATCTGCATAATCGGTTTGTAAATCATATAAACAAGCGGAATTGTTTTTTCAACCGTTATGTTTTTTGCATTTTGCTGAAGTTCATTGATTTCATCGTTTATTGCAACTATTTTCCATGTGCTGACAACGTCTAAAATGCGCAGCTGTGTATTTGGTGCATGACCGATTTTATGCTGGTATGCATCCGGCATTGCACTTATAAACCGTTTGATTGCACTGTGAAATTTCTGGATGTGAATGAAATAGTCATTAAGCGTGTTTAACACAAATCCTTCACCGATTTTATCGGGATCATCGCCGGGCTTGAGCGTAAATGGTATTTTTCCATGCTGTGTTATGCCCATTTTTGCAAAAAGCTTGTCAAAGTTGCTGCGTTCTGTGTTGTCAATTGCGGGAAGGTCTTTTGGCAGTTGTTCAAGTTCCCAAAAAAGTGCCGAATCGCTTTTTTGCATTGTACTTTCTGAAATTTCTGACATAGTTTTCCTCTTTCTATGATATTGGCATTTCTAAAGCTGTTTTCTGTAAATTTATAGAAATGCCTTTAATTAATAAAACATGGCCTAATATCTAAGCCGCAATTTTTTTCCTATTCCGGAAAAACCTTTAAAAGTAAGTGCTTCGCCTTCGTTTGTAAGCAGCGTGCCCTCAAAATTTCCATAAAGCGTATGATAATCTGTATGAAGAACCAGTACGCTCAGCATTCTGTGTGAATCTGAAACAGGTCTGAAAATCAAGTCGACCATGCTTTCTGTATCCTGTATATTCCACGGGCTGCAGTCGCCTTCGCGTGTGCGTGTAATTTTTACAGGAGGAAGCAGCGTTGCTTTTCCGTCTACAAAAAGAACATTTTCATTATAATTGAAAGTGTTTTTGCTGTCCAAATTTGACGTGCTTATTCTAAAAGAAATCTTTTTTCCGCCGGCGGTTCCAAAACCAAAAAGTTCATTTGATTTTGTTCTTAACGGATAATAAGCACGTTTTAATTCAAGCATCATTGAACCAGAAGATTCTTCTGAAGATGACTGTGTACCAGAAAAATTAATTGAACCATGCATGCTTCCTGTCATCTGAACGCTTGCTGCACACCGTCTTGAAACTTGTGCCGGAACTACAGATGCACATTTTGCAAAATCATTTTGCGTGCAGTCTATGCTGAATGCAGCTGTAATTGAAGGTCTTGCATCATCACCTTTTACATCGAACAAAACGGAAATGCGTTTTGCTTTATCGTTCCAGTTTATTCTTACATATCGTTTCTGACTGCTTGAAAAACAGGTCGCATTTTCTGTTGATTTTGGCACAATCATTCTGTGCGGACCTAAGACACGTCTGTATGCAAATTTCTTGCCGGTTTTTCGTTCCCAGATTACAAGTTCTACAAAGCCAAAAACCTTTGAATCAAAAATGTCGATTGTGCCTGCATAGTCCTGTGTAACAAAAGGGCATGTCAGATTTGCCCTTATCCTCATGTTTGTAATCCATGTCGGTAGAGGCAGAACGCCAAAAGGCTGGACAATATTGCGGATATCAAGTTGTGTAAACGGCTCTGTAAATGTGCCGAACACGGGAATCCCGTTTACAACGATTTTTTCTGGTGGTGTAGAAACAGCTCTTGTGTACACAATAAACTCTATATAGACAAACTTTTTGAAAACTTCTGTTTCAATGTATAACGGAGAATCTTAAAAAATCTGAAACAGAAGAAACAATTTCGGGCAATTAAATTAAAAAACGTTCTGTGCTTTTTAACAAGCCCTTTAATGACTGGTCTGACAGCCATTTCATAATATAATATCTTTTTCAGTATAATCTATATAAGTGCTTATAAACAAGTGAAACCACAAAAAAAGTGGAGAAACTCGATATTTTCTTGCGAAATTCAATTTATGGCATTAAACTTTTAGTTAAATTATGGAACCTGTTTGAAAAATTCTGTAATTGTTCATGATTGTTTTTAGCAAGTTGTCTTGCAAGACATGCATTGAAAATCGAAGCATTCCGCTCGAATTTCTGCAATTTTAGCTTCGGAGGTTTTTTATGGCAATTAATTTTTATTCTTTGGGCGCTGCACAGGAAGTTACCGGTTCGAAACACATAATTGAGATAAACGGCAAGCCGATTTTGATTGACTGTGGTGCTTTTCAGGGTACACGTGCAGAAGCAGACCGGAAAAACCGTGAATTTGATCTGGCAGCAGAAAAACTTGAAACAGTCGTTTTGACACATGCACATTATGACCATTGCGGTCTTCTTCCTGTTCTTTCAAAAAAAGGTTTTAAAGGCAATATTTTTGCAACACCGGCAACACGCGACATTGCAAACCTCATAATGATGGATAGTGCACATATTCAGGCACGCGATGCTGAATATCTGCGCAAACAGGCCAAGAAAAAAGGCGAAAAATTTTCATGGCAGCCGCTTTTTGATGAAGAAGATGTTGTCAAAGTAACAGACCAGATGGTTTCAATCTCTTATAACAGACCGATGTATATTGCGCCGGGCGTAAAACTTGAATTTTTTGATGCAGGTCATATTCTAGGCTCTTCTTTTGCACAGCTTGAAATTGAAGATGAAGGCAAACAGATTAATGTGCTTTTTACAGGCGACCTTGGCCGGAAAGACAAGCCGATTGTAAGAAACCCTGCAACAGAAATTAAAGCACCAGATTATATTGTGCTTGAAAGTACATACGGAAACCGCCGGCATGAACATGTAACCGAAGCTCTTGATGAACTTGCAGCAATTGTCCAGCGTATTGAAGACAAAAAAGGCAAGCTTATTATTCCGTCTTTTGCAATTGAAAGAACACAGGAATTGATTTATTACTTCCACCTGCTTGTAGATGACGGCCGCATTTCAGAAATTCCAATTTATGTTGACTCACCGATGGCAACAAATGCTACAAGTATCTTCCAGGTTCATCCTGAATGTTACGATGAAGCAACGCATCAGGCTTTTCTTGACCACCACAAAAACCCGTTCGGTTTTAATGCTTTGTCTTTTGTTACAAGCATTGAAGAATCAAAAGCATTGAACAAACAGCAGGGACCGATGATTATCATCAGCGCAGACGGCATGTGTGAATTTGGCCGCGTTGTACACCATCTGGCAAACAACATTTCGAACCCTAATAATACTGTGCTGCTTGTCGGTTATATGGCAGCAAATACTCTTGGACGCCGTCTTATGAACCGTGAACCTGAAGTTAAAATTATGGGCGAATGGATGAAAGTAAAAGCAGCGATTGAAAACATCAATGCTTTTTCTGCTCATGCAGATTACCAGGAAACACTGGACTGGCTTAGAACAATTGACACAAGCCGCCTTAAAAAGATTTTTCTGGTGCATGGCGAACCGGACGCACAGGAATTTTTGCAGAATTTCTTAAGTGAAAACGGCTTCGGCAACATCGAAATCGTAAAATATGGCGAAACGTACGATTTAGTTTAATTTTTTGAACTGACGTGCTGCTGTAAGCAAGTGCCACGGTTTTGCGTTTGAGCTAGTGCTACAAATTTGGGTTAAACCAGCGAAACCTGCTAGTTTATGCGTAAGTATAAACTAGCGAAGGCTGGTACGACAGTTTATTTAGGCTTTTGCAATTTGTCAGTTTTTGCGAAGCAAAAATCTGAACGTCTTCGCAGAATCAGTCCAAAGAATGTGATTGACCCCAAAGCGAAAACCAAACTCGTAGGGTTGGTGCGACAGGAATTTCTGGACGGCATGAATCTGCCGGCACAAAATGCAGTTATTTTTCTTTTACAAAGATGTCGTAGAGACGGTCTAAATCTTCTCTTGAAAAATATTCAATCTGTATTGTGCCTCGTTCTAAAGTGCCTTTTAACGAAACTTTTGTGCCAAGTGCAATCAGAAACTGTTGTTCAACAAACGAAATATCTGGATCTTTCGGTTTTGCTTCTTTTTTTGGTGTTTTTGCGGCGGCAGGTTTTGCCGTGCCGTTTAATTCTGCTGCATATTGTTCAGCTTCGCGCACAGACATGTTTGTTCCCATCATGCGGGCAAAAAGTATTCTTTGGTCTGAAGAATTTGTAACAGAAAGCAGTGCGCGTGCATGCCCGGCAGAAATTGTGCCTGCAGCAACCGCATTCAGCATGTCTTCTGGAAGTTTCAAAAGGCGCAGTGCATTTGCAACAGTTGAGCGGTTTTTGCCGACACGCTGTGCAGCTTCTTCCTGGCTTATGTTTGAAAGCTGCATAAGGCGTTGATAAGCACGTGCTTCTTCTATCGGGTTTAAGTTTTCGCGCTGAATGTTTTCGATTAATGCAACTTCAAGCTTTTTTTCATCTGAAAATGTGTTGAAAACAACTGGAACTTGTGTAAGACCGGCTTTTTGTGCAGCGCGTGTACGTCGTTCGCCTGCAATTATGTAATAAGAACCGTCACCTGCGTCTTCTGCGAGAATCGGCTGAATGACGCCGTGAATACGGATTGATTCAGCAAGTTCTTCAAGTGCTGCGTCATCAAATTCGGTGCGCGGTTGAAAAGGATTTGGCTTTAATTTTGAAACATCGAGCATAAGAGGTGTTCCGGCTGGAACACTGCTTTCGGTGCTGTTTTCAACGGGAGATGTTTCTTCTTCGTCATTCATAGAAGAAAAAAGTGCTTCAACACCTTTTCCTAGTCCAAACTGCTGCTTAGCCACGGTTCATAACCTCTTGTGCAAGAAGCTGATAGCTTCTTGCGCCTATGCAGTCTGCATCATACTGGCAGATTGGAACACCATGAGATGGTGCTTCTGAAAGGCGTACGTTTCTTGGAATGATTGTAGAAAAAACTTTGTCTGCAAAATAAGTTTTTACCTGCTGAACAACTTCCTGTGCAAGACGTGTACGAGAATCGTACATTGTAAAGAAAATGCCGCCAATCTTTAACTTCGGGTTAAAAGATTTCTGAACACGTTTTACAGTCTGCAGAAGCTGAGAAACTCCCTCAAGTGCAAAATATTCACACTGCATAGGAATTAAAACTTCATCTGCTGCGGCAAGTCCGTTTAATGTCAAAATGCCAAGTGACGGCGGGCAGTCAATCAGAATAAAATCATACTGTGGAACAATAGGCGCTAAAGCACGTTTTAAGAAAAATTCACGGTGGTCTTCTCCGACAAGTTCTACTGCGGCTCCAGACAAATCAATTGAAGCTGGAATTGCTGAAAGTCCGGGTACGACTGTGCGCTTTACTGTCTGGTCAGCTGTTGCGCGGCCCATTACAAGTTCATAAACAGTAGGTTTGTCTTTTTCGATTCCGACACCAGACGACATGTTTCCCTGAGAGTCAAAATCGACGAGCAATACTTTTTTTCCTGCGAGAGCAATATAAGCTCCAATGTTGATTGCAGACGTTGTTTTGCCAACGCCGCCTTTTTGATTAACAAAAACGCAAATTTTTCCCATAGGTTAAGTATATCAATTTTTTTGCTTTGAGTATATATTATTTTTACTATGTCTGATTTTTCTGCTTTAAAAGAGCTTATTTTTGATGAATCTTCCGTTTTTTTTAAAGGAATTCTTTCTAACCCTAATAAAAATGCTGAATTTCAAAAAATAAAAATTACACCGGTAAAAGTAAAAGGCGATTTTTGCTTTCATGTTGAGCAGTTTACTGAAAAGCAGGCTTTTCAAAAAAATCTTTCCAAAAGCGAACTGTTCAGTTTTTTAGAAGAAAAGATTTCAAAAGAATATAAGCAGGCTGTTTTTGAAACTTCAACGGAAATACTTTCGTTTTTGACAAATAAAAAAGGCAAAATGTCTGTAATAAAAAAGCAGGTTCCAAAAAATGCATGTGCACCATGTAACAACCAGCCGAAAGAACAGAACCGCCAGAAAAAATATATTCTGCAAGAAGGCAAGCCTGTTCCATTTCTGGTTGAACTTGGCGTAATGACAAAAGACGGTGCGGTAATTTCCCAGAAATATGATAAATTCAGACAGATTAACAGATTTCTTGAATATATTGACGACGTGCTTGAAAGTGCGCTGATGCTGCCGAACGGAAAACAAAAAGATGAACTTTCTGTAGTTGATTTTGGCTGCGGCAAATCTTATCTGACTTTTGCCGTTTATCATTATCTGACGAACATAAAAGGAATAAAAACAAAAATTACTGGGCTTGATTTAAAAAAAGATGTAATAGACCATTGCAATGAACTTGCTTCAAAACTGAAGTATGAAACGCTGAAATTTCAGACAGGCGATATTGCTCATTTTGAAGAAAATAAAAATTTTGACATGATGATTACGCTGCATGCCTGCGACACGGCTACAGATTATGCACTTGCAAGGGCTGTAAACTGGAACATCCCGGTAATTTTGTCTGTGCCGTGCTGTCAGCATGAACTGAACGCAAAGCTTTCAAAAAAAGATGTTTCGCCTGAAATTGCACTGTTTTTAAAATATGGAATCATAAAAGAACGTTTTGCAAGTCTTGCGACAGATGCAATGCGTGCAGAACTTCTCGAAAGTTCAGGTTATGCAGTTCAACTGCTCGAATTTATTGATATGTCGCATACGCCAAAAAATATTTTGATTCGCGCCATAAAAAAAACTGAAAATTCAAAACAAAATGAAAAAACCGAAGGCTTTTTGAATTTAAAACGTGCTTTGGGAACTTCGCCTCTGCTGGAAAATCTTTTATGAATGAAAAATACAAAGTGCGCATAATTGCGCTTGATTTGGACGACACACTTTTAAAAAAGAACCTTACAATTTCAGATTATACTGCAAAAATTCTGCATAAAGCTGCTGAGCAGGGCATTTACGTTGTCTTGTGTTCCGGCCGGGCAGAGAATGCAATTTTGCCTTATGTGCGCCAGCTTGAAATTGCAGGGCTTGAAACCGGCAGATACATCATTTCTCTTAATGGTGCAAATATTTTTGACCTGCATACGCGGCTTCCTATTTATACACGTGCTGTTCAGCCTGAAATTCTTGTAAAGTCGTTTTATCTTGCAAAAGAATCTGGCTTTTCATGTCAGGTTTACGATTCATCTACGATTTATTCACCGTTTGAAAATAAATGGGTTTTGCTTGATAAAAATCTTTCTGGCTTAAATCTTTCGATAGTTGAAGACTTTGAAAATTTCTTAAAATCAGGTTTTGCAAAAATGGTCATTCCGGGCGAGCCTGAAGAACTTTTAAAGCTTCAGCAGAAACTAAAAGAAACTTTTAAAGACAAAGCCGTTATTTTTACAAGCAAACCGTATTTTCTGGAGGTTCTTCCGCCCGAAACAGGAAAAGGCGAAGCATTAAAATATCTTGCAGAAGATGTCTTGAAAATTCCACAGACCGAAACAATGAGCTTTGGCGACAGCATGAATGACGAATCTATGATAAGATATGCTTTTCACAGTACTGCAATGATTAACGGATTGGATTATATTAAAGAAATTGCAAATCATGTAACAGAATTTTCTAATGACAATGATGGAGTCGGCCGTTTTATAGAAAGGCACTGCCTTTAATTTGTCCGGCAGCATCGTTTTTGTTTATTCGTGCAGAAAGCTTAATGCGTGTTTCCATAAAAAAACATGGTGCCTTTCCGGCGAGGCTGTCGATTTGGAGAAACGTTCAATTCTGTGAATGTTCTGCATTTCGCTGCTGATTTAAAAGCAAAAACAATCGCTTCGCTGTGGTTCTAAAAGAGCGCCGGTTTGTTCTAAAGACAGGCTTTCGCAGTTTCTTTTTATTGACATAGCTGATTAGTTAAGTTAAAATTTGCACTGCAACTTAGAGTGAATACAGTGTTAATAAAAAGGTCTGCCTTTTTGGATTAACATAACGGGCTTTTATAAAGTCCTGAAATGGAGCTGCTTTGCAGGTCAGAAATGACATTGCGGCTTAAAGCTTTCAGACAGTTCCATCAAAATATTTTCTAACTATAAAAGGATTTAGCATGGATATTGAAGATCTTGACCCGGATATTGCTGCACTTTTGAATAATGTAGATACTAATGATACTGAAACAAGCGGTGTTTCAGATATGGGTGATAATTTTCCAAGCCCTGATTATGATTTTTCAGCTGATGATTCTGCAGACGGAAATCAAAAACAAGAGGGAAAAGTTGATTTAACCGTTACTAAATTTGCACCGATTGAAAAATTCTTTTCTGATACTCCTCATAAAGTTTTTGATGATCCAAATTATTACAAGACTGCACTTTCAGGTGAATCTGAAATAGCAAACAGACTGCATGCAACTCTTACAAAATTCCTGAAGACTGATAATCCGCAGGATCGCACAGTTTTCCGCCAGCAGCTTTACAGCATTTATTATGAATTCATTAAGTCTGTTGCTCCAAAACTGGCTTCTCCTTCTGTGGCTGCACCAAAGAAATATCTTGTGCGCTATGGACTTGTATTGCCTTCTCTTTTTACGGCCGAGCAAAAATCTACATTTGCTTCTGTAATTGACGAGAACACATCAGGCGAGCCTGTTTATTATCTTGATGAATGGTTAAGCTATATTGCAACTGGAAAAATGACGCTTTCTGCAACAGATGAAGCAAGACCTCAGCGCAAAGCCGGAGATGACGTACAGCGCCTTATGACATTGCAGAACAAGGCTTCTGGAAAACTTCAGACAGCAGAGAATTATCTTAAAACAAAAGTAAATCAGCGCGGTTTGCTTGAAATTGAGCTTAAATCAAAGATTGATCAGATATGTGATCATCAGGAAATGCCTTGTTTTCCGTCTTTGGGTGCACCGCTTAGCGAAAGTCAAAAACGCATGTTTAACGAAATTACAGACAAACTGCGTGACCTGTTAAAGATTGATAAAGAAATCAGCCAGAATCTTACAGCTTATCAGGATGCATCTGCTGAAACTGAGTCTTTGCAGGAAAAAATGGCAACAGCTTCTGCAACTGTTGGTGTAAGCAATGCAGATTTGCTTAAAGAAATTGATACAGTCCGTCAGATGGCAAAAATGACAGTAGGCCGAAAAGGAAACCATTTCCCGATTTTTTCAAGAGATTATTACCACTGTATGCCACGCGGAACAGGTTTTAGAGAGAATGTCATTGATACAATGGCATGGGTTGAATCAATTGACCCTGGTGTTTTTGTGCGCATGCATAAAAACAATGCAAACCGAATCGTTCCATATGTTCTGCTTGTTCCAACATATGGCGAAATGGGCTTCTGCTGGGAACCGTTTGATAAATACAACAAGGTTTCAAGCCGCGGCCGCATTGCGGTTCCAATGTATCCAAAGAGCCTGCAGATTGCAGTTTTGACTGCATGTGCAGATTTGCGCTGGCAAGTTGCAAAAGAAAAAGCTTCTTACTACTGGATGGAAGAAGGTCTTACTGGTATGTATTACCAGTGGTTTGACCAGCAGAAGCTTAAAGGCGATGTAAAAGATTATTTCGTCCGTGATTATATTCTGTGGATGACAAAAGAAGCCGAAGGCGTCCAGCGTCTTGATAAAGAAGTTCGCGGTGTTTTCTGGCGTTATCTGCCGTTCCCACAGGAGCGCAAGGATATGCTTAAAATGCGCAGCTTGGTTTACGCAGAGCTTTGTCAGAAAGATGCAAACCGCGCAATGTCAGATGGATATTGATGAAAGGTTCTGTAAATTGAGCTTTTAAAAAGCAAAGAGATTACTTGCAGATATGCAGGTAATCTCTTTTTTTATAAAAACAGCTTTAAGTGAATGTTTGAAAAATTTCAGCATGACGGTTTTAGTCCGACATCTGCACTGAACATGGCGCATAAATGCAGGATGCAAACCGTGCAGAGACTAATGTACTGGAACAGCACTGTGTTTCAACCTTATTGAAGCAGTTCTTGTCTTGAAATTAGTCCCGGCGGCTTTTCCCGTGATATTTGCTTGGCAACAAAGGATCGAGTTTGTCTTCAAGATTAAATTTTGTAATTGCCCAGCCTGCAAGTTTCTGGTAAATAACCATTGAAGCTACAACTCCTGCGATTAAAGAAACTGATATAAGAATTGAAAAAAGCTGCTGGTTGTCTTTACTGAAAATTGCAGAGACAACTAAAAAAAGAATAATAAAAAAGGCAGCCATAAGCACTTCTACCAATGTTCCGATTGCAATAAAAAGCAATGTGTTCTGTTTTTTTGTCATAATTTCCCCTTTAAGCAGGTTGTTTTTAAATTAAATCTGAAAAATTTTCAAGGACTTAATTTTAATATAATTACAGACTTTCTTTTGCAGTTTTTTCAGATGAAACTGAAAATACAAGAGAAAGCAGCAGTGCAATGCCAAAAACAAGTACGGCAGAATCTGCAATGTTAAATGTAGGCCAGCGTTCAAGCCCGAACAGACCATAAAATTTAATGTCGATAAAATCTACAACGCCGTCTGGTCTAAAAAATCTGTCAATTAAATTTCCAAAACCGCCGCCTAAAATGCCGGCTACAAACCAGCGCTGTTTCTGGTTTAATTCTTTTGTTACAAGCAGAACAACTAGAATGGCGATGAGTACAATAAACGGAATTATGCAGAGCGAAATAAAACGCCATGTGCCTGAAAGGTCGTTGCCGATGCTGAATGCTGCGCCAAGATTTGTAACATGAACGACCCTGAAAAAATCGCCGAAAAAAGATGTATAAATTGTTCCTGCCGGAATATTGCAGACAACCCATAATTTTGTAAGTTGATCTAATAATATGACAGCAAGGCTCAATGTGAGCGGCAAAAAACGCATTTTAAGATTTCTATTGTTATCCATTTTTTTCTCCCGTAAAAACTGTGATTTTTATAAACCTGTCGGAACATCTATAAAGACGGTTTCAATTCCTGTTTCCTTTTCAAGTTTTGCAGCAACAAGCTTAACGCCGACAGTTTCTGTCTGATAATGTCCACCAGCCACTAAATTCATGTGATTTTCTAAAGCATTGTGATAATCTTCATGAGAAACTTCGCCGGTTATTAAAACGTCGGCTTCGGCATTTACTGCTTCGTTTATGCAGTCTGAACCTGCACCGGAAACAATGCTTATTCTTGTCATTTTATCTTTGCCGAACTGCAGCACGGCATTCGGTTTTTCTCCGTCTGGGAAAAGCATATTGACAAGCTGTGTCATTGAAAGCGGTTTTTCGCTTTCGCCGATTGTTCCGGCCATCATTCCGCGCCATTCGCCGAACGGTTTAAGGTTTTTAAGTTTTAGTCTTGCTGCAATTCCATAATTGTTGCCGCAAAGTTCATTTGCATCAAGCGGCAAATGACAAGCATAAAGAGCCATGTCGTTTTTTATCAGTTTTGAAATTCTGCTGTAATGCGTGCCTGTAATTGTCTGTTCGTGTCCCCAGAAAAGACCGTGATGCACAAAAAGCATCTGTGCGTTCCACTGTGCTGCCCTCTGTATTGTTTCTTCGCACGCATCAACTGCAAAAGCAACTTTTGTAATTTCTTTGCCGCTGTTTTCTACCTGCAGACCGTTTTTTGAAATGTCTGCACAGAAATCGTTTATGTTTAAAAAGCTGCGGAAATATTTATCCAATTCTTTTTGGTTCATGCTTAAATCAGAGCTTCTGCTCAATCTCCTGTTCAGGTTGTGTTTTACTTTCCGGCTGATGCAGTTACTTTTGCCTTTTCTATGCGTGTTGCAATCTGCTGCGATTGAATCCAGCCGTCGCTTTGAATTTCTGCAACATAGTGGTAAACAGCAGGCTGGTTTACTGCAAGGTTGCCCATGCCGCCGATGTATCCTGGAATGTTTTCGTCTATTGCAAAAACAGGAATGTTAATATTTGATTTTGAACAGAATTCTTCTGCTGCGTTTGCGGCATTTCCGTCTGCTGCAATCAGCTTGATTCTGTCAAAAAGCTGAGCTTCTTTTGCATAGTCAAAAATTGCTTCAAGCTCTTTTACTTTGATGTTCTGCCAGATTTGCAGCTGGCTGTTATCCTGCGGAATGTTTTTAACTTTTGCCTTAAAAAATTCTGTCTGCAATGCAAACGAGCGGAAAATGTGAGAATTCATGAAAGAATCTAAATATGCGCCGTCTTTTGTATAAAAATCTGCACAGAGAACGATGTTGCCTTTTCTTGCAATTGATTCAATTGAAAGGCGGTTTTCGTTTATTGATGTGTAAACGTCCGGCAGATAAATAATTACAGGCAGTTTTTCAAAGTCCGTTTCGTTTTCCTGTGTTAATTCAGGCGAAAATGAATAAAACGTTACGGAAATCTTCTTCTTGAAAAGCTCCGGTTTTTCAAAACCCGAAGCAAATGAACCTGCTTTATTTTCTTTTTGAAGTTCAACCGGAGTACATTCCGAAGAGTTCAGATGCAGAAAAGTTGAAACCGGATAAAAAGCGATTATTACATAAGCACCTGCTGCAACAAAAATTATGCCGAAAATCGAAGCAATAATGGCACCTGGTGTGTATGCGTCCATTTTGAGCTGCTGAAAACAGCGCCCGAGGCTTCTTAAGCTGAAGAAAAAAACAAAAAAACATGGTACAGCTGCTGCAATGACAGACAGAGAAAGACCATTTGTAAGCACTAAAAGAATTGAAATGATAAATGCAAAAAGCGAAAAAACTACAGTGGTGTCAACTTTATTGCGTTTTTTAAAAAAGACACGGAAAACGACGGGAACAAGAAGAAAAAGTACAAATAATTCGCTTAAAAATAAAACATGCATGGCGTTATGATAAAGAAAAATCTTTTGTGCCACAAGTCCTTATTTGTGTGCAGAATCAACATCTGCACCAGAAGAAAAGCAGGAATCAGGATTTCTTCTGCCTGGCGGATAAACTTTTTTTAGCGTCATACAGAAGATTGTTCATTTTTTCAAAATTATTTTTGCAGTTCTGCTTGTTTTTCCACAAGCACTATGTTAAAATTTTGCATGTTATGGCTGAAGATAAACGTCTTGTTATAGATACTGAAAAAATTAAAAATGCTGCTGTTGCCGGTGTTCCTTTATCAATTACGACATATGTATTGCCTCATGAAATGGAACTTTATATGAGTGATGTTCTGACTTGTTTCCTGAAATCTCTCGGGCAGTCACACATGACAGATTATTTGATTTATTGTCTGAATGAACTTACAACAAATGCAAAAAAAGCGAATACAAAGCGAATCTTCTTTCTGGAAAAAAATCTAGATATAAACAACCCTAAAGATTATGACGAAGGCATGAAAACTTTTAAAATGGACATGCTTGAAAATCTTAAGCATTATCTTGAAAGACAGAAAGAAGCAGGTCTTTATATAAAAGTTATTTTTGCTGCCAGAAATAATAACATAAGGCTTGAAGTGCGCAATAACAGCGAACTTAACCTTTTTGAATACAAGCGTATTCATGACAAAATCTGCCGTGCGCATACATATACAGACATGAACGAAGCGCTTGAAAAGGTTGTTGATGATACAGAAGGTGCAGGTCTTGGCCTTATCCTTATGATTTTGATGCTGAAAAAAATCGGTTTGACAGATGAATCATATCAGATTTTTGTTGAAAACAAAGAAACTGTTGTGCGTGTTGAACTGCCGTTCTTAGACAAACGTTCAAAAGAATTCGATGTTGTTTCACAGGAACTTCTTAAAGTTATTGGCGATTTGCCGCCGTTCCCTGAAAATATCGTTGAAATCAACCGTCTGATTACCGATCCTGATTCTGACATGGTTGAAATTGCAATGTTCATCAACAACGATGTTGCACTTACAGCCGACCTTATCAAAATGGTCAATTCTGCTGCATTCAGACCTGTAAACCCTGTGCAGAATGTATATGAAGCTGTAAAAATGGTTGGACTCGACGGACTGCGCAATCTTTTGTTCTCAATCGGAACTTTCAGCCTGCTTGGTGAAAACACTGAAGAAAAACGCCAGGTCTGGGTTCATGCATATAAAGTTGCATTTTTCTCTCATCAGATTGCGTGCAGTTATTGTGCAGGCGACAAAACTGTTGTGGCAGATGCTTATGTATGTGGTCTTTTGCATGACATTGGAAAAGTTATCTTTACAACGACACATACGGACTCAATGAAAAAGCTTATTAATGCAACCCAGCAGAAAAACATTTCACTGCAGGTCATTGAACAGATGATTTCCGGTACAAACCACGAAGTTCTTGGTGCAAAAATTGCAGAAAAATGGAATTTCCCGAAATCAATTGTTGCATCAATTAAATATCATCATAGTCCGGATGAAGCACCGGAAGAATACAAGAAAATTACGACTGTCGTTGCTTTTGCAGATCAGATCTGCAGCTTTCTCGACGGCAAGATTTCATATTCTCAAGTTTCTAAGACATGCAGAGATACTTTCGGCATAAAGAGCGAAATGCAGTTTAATTCTCTTGTAGAAAAACTGAACCTTTCGTTCAGCCGTTCTGAAGAAAAATAAGCAGAAAAATGGAGCAGCGGACAACTTTCTGAATCAGCCATGAACGATATTCTTAACGGTTCAGATGCTTGCTCCAGTTTCTTCAATTTTCAATAATTCAGATGCAGGCAGTAATATCAGTTTTGGTACTTCTGGCATTCAGAATTTTACCAAATCAAGTGTATCTGCCAATTTAGCAAACTTTGTTATAAACAGCGTAACATCAGGCATTACAATGGGAGGCTGCACAAAATGAGGTCATGAAATTACTTCCATGTAATTTCATGACAGACAGTTTTTGCTTATGCAAAAACTGTCTCTGCTTGCGCGTGTCTTCCGTGGCACGCAGATTGTGAAAATAAAGGGGCTTCACAAAATGAAAAAAGTAATAGTTGTTTTAACACTGATTGCTTCTTTTATATTGTTTTTATGTTCATTTTCATTATTTGAATATGACGAAGATATATATTCAGATAAAAAAAGAGAAGAAATTATTACTAAAAAAATTTTAAAATGCAAAGATGTTATTAATGTTAAGGTTAATGAACACGGAATGGAGCAGTCACGTGCTGATATTGAAGTAACATTGACAAACGGCAGGTCTTTGATTTTATCTTCTTATGGAATTCATTTGAGGCTTGAAAATCTATGGATTCGAAGAATAGGTGATATTGTTCCTGTTGAGTTTGAGTATCGTATTTCAAAATACAAGGGAAACAGCCGAATGATTTCATTGGGAATTATTAATTTTAATGCTTCATATTTTAAATATCTAGATCAAAAATTAAATTGCATCAAAGATATTACAACTTTAATCAATAATTATGATTTGATTTATTCTGAATTTTCTAAACTTCCATCGGCTGATGAAACTTTTCCCTGTATAGCATATTGGGATTCATCTTATGACAAAGAAATTTATTGCGAAGCATGGGAGCAAATGAAAAACCCGTATTTTTATAAAACAGAAAAAGCGGGAGGAAAATTTTATAAGATGACTATTCATGACTATAATAATTATAATATTTCATGTGGTATTAAAAGTCGAGTGCTTGAATAAACGGGTTTAATCCATGACAAAGCAATCTACAGCAGATAAGTTCCTTGTAGTTTTTGCTTTGCAAAAACTACAGCGTTTCGCGGGCTGCATTTTAATCTGTAGAACCAATCCCAAAGCGAAACCCAAAACAAGCAATATTTCGCATCAGTCAACACCAGTTTGGTTTTCGCTTTGGAGGGCTACCACATACTTTTGTTAGATTTAGCCCAAATTTGTGGCACAACCCAAACGCGAAACCGGAAACCGTGAAACCGTCTTGCAGTCTCGAAATTTCGATGTTATTCTTTTTTTATGAATAAAATTTTAATTTTAGGGCAGAACACAAAAACAAATGAGCTTTTAGAAACGCTTTTCAAGAAAGATTTCTGTGTTTCATCTAAAGGAACAGCTGAAGAAATTTTTGATTTATTTTCAGATGATACACCTGTTCTTGTTTTTGCAGACGGTTCTTTGCAGGAAGAAGTAAAGCGTTTCCTTGATGGACTGAAAAAATTAAATTTATTCCCGTCAGTTCCAGTTCTGGTCATTGTTAATTCAGAAACTGTTCCGTTGATTGAAAATTATTTTAATCTTGGTGCATCTGATGTTGTTCAGCTGCCGTTTAATCCGCTTGTCGTGCGCCGCCGTGCCGAAAACCTCATTTCTCAAGTTTATTGCCGCAAAAACATTGATGCTGAAATAAACAGAAAAACAAAGCTCGCTGTTTTTCAAAACAATGAAAAACTTGCAGTTTCCCAGGTGCTTGCTGATAATTTTATAGAAGTGCTTGCAAACAAAGAATTTCTTGTTGGAACACATGCTGCAAGAATGCGCGGATGTGTCCGTGTGCTTCTTGAAAAATATGCAGAACTTTTTGACAGTTCAAATTTGACAAAAGAAAAAATCGAAAAAATTTCGGAAGCTTCTGCCCTGCACGATATAGGAAAAATTCTTGTTCCGCAGGAGCTGCTTTTAAAAACTTCTACACTCGACAGTGACGAATTTAATGCAGTCAAACAGCATGTTGTTTATGGTGCAAATCTTTTGCGTGGTGTGCCGCTTTTGCATCAAAAGGAATTTTACAAGCTTTGTCTTGATATTTGCCGTCATCATCATGAACGCTGGAATGGTGAAGGGTATCCTGAAGGTTTGAAAGGCGAAAATATTTCTCTTGCAGCTTCTGCAACGGGGCTTATTGAATCGTATGTTGCTTTGCAGGAACTGCGCCCGTACAGAAAAGCATATTCGGCAAGTGAAGCTTATGAAATTATTGAAAGCCTTTCGTGCGGAACATTTTCTGAAGAATTGATGCATGCTTTTTCTTTGTGCCGGAGTGAACTTGAAGATGCGTTTTCGCTTGTCTGAAAGTTTGAAAAATTTTGATTATTCATCTTTAAGCAAAAAGGCTTTATATGCATAAAAAGCTGCTGTTGCAAGGCAGACGAATGCACAGATTTTAAAGCCAGAACCGATTGTATAAAAAAAGTTGTAGCAGCCGTGCAGCAGAAAAGCTCTAAGCCACCACGAAATGTTTTTATCTGTTTTGGTTTTCAAGCCGTAAACTGTTACTGCACAGCATACGCTGCATGCACTGTGGATTATTTCAGATGTAAAAAGCCTTAAAACAAGGTCTTTGTTTCCGTTTAAAAGATAAATGACAGTTTCAAAACAGCCGAAACTTAAGCCTGCAACAAGTGCAAGACAAAGAAAATTGGTGTAATTTGTTTTATTCAAAGGAATTATAAACAGACAGAGAGATTTTGCTGTTTCTTCAATAAAACCGTTTATGACGAGTGTATAAACTAATAAAAGCAAAAGTGAATCTTGCGCAGAACGGGCAAATACGGGCAGTTTAAACGCCAGTGTCTGCAGCAATGTTGCCGGAATCAAGGCGAGCAGACCGAGAAGAACCGCAGTCTGAACAAGCGGCATAAAGTCTTTTTTATGCCGCTTAAACAGAAAGATTTCAACTGCTAAAAGGGGCACAAAGCATATTGCAATGTGCCATAAAGGTGCTGACATATTGATTAGCAGCCGCCGCCGCAACCACCACAGCCGCCGCTGCCGCAAGAACTTCCGCAGCCGCCACTGCTGCAACCACCGCAGCCACCGCCACAGCTTGCAGCTTTTGCTGCTGCAATTTCTTCTTCTGTCAAGTCGCGCACTTCAACAACAGTTACGTCAAAAAACAGTTTTGTGCCGGCAAGAGGGTGGTTTGCGTCGATTGTTACTGTATTTTCCTGTACAGATTTTACCGTAACAATATTTGCACCGCCTGGACCTGCTGCTTCAAACTGCATTCCTGGTTCAATTTTAATGTCATCTGGAAACTGTTCACGCGGAACATCCATAATCAGGTCGTTCTGGCGTTCGCCATAAGCTTCTGCCGGTTCAATTTCTGTATGAAAAGAATCGCCTGGTTTTTTGCCTTCAAGCTGTTTTTCAAGACCTGTAATCAGCATGTTATTTCCATGGATATAAGTTAATGGTCCGCCGCTTTTTGATTCGTCAAGAATTTCGCCGGCTTCGTTTTTTAATGTGTAATCAATGCTGACTACTTTGTCTTTTGCAATTGTCATGTAATTTCCTTAAAAATATTTAAACTGTGTTTTTATTAATCTCTGCCGCAGAACAGAAGGCAGATTTTCTGTTTTTAAAAAGCCTGAATAACTTCTGTAACTTCCGGGATTGTGTCTTTTAAGAAACGTTCAACGCCCTGTTTTAAAGTCATTGTTGCCATCGGGCAGTTGCCGCAGGCTCCGGTAAGTTTTACGAGAACTTTTCCACCGTCTTGAAGTTCAATGAATTCCAAGTCTCCTCCGTCAGCTTGAAGCTGCGGACGTATTTTATCTAGTGCATCTTTTACCTGTTCTTCTAATGTCATTTTGTTGCTCCTGTAAGGCTTATAATCCGCTGTTATTTTCTGCGGTTTCTTCCATTAAAATACACGCAAGCGAAGCAAAAAGCAAGACTGTTTTTTATTCTGCACGGTCAATGACGTGCAATTTTGAATAAAGCTCATTTATCAAATGCTCAAACCGCTTCTATTCTTTCACTTGTTTAAAACTTGCTCTAAATACATAGAAAAGAATTTGCAAAATTACAATTCTTGAGCTAAAATTATGGCAAGATTATTTCTAAAAAATTGCATAAATGACTGGGGGGTCAATATGTCAGCAGCGCAAGCGGCAAAGTTCAGCAATGAGCTTTTGGCATTTATCGATGCATGGAAATCAAAACCCGGAAACCTTATTATGATTCTTCACAGAGTTCAAGAGGAACAGGGCTATATTTCCAAAGAAGCGGCACAGGCAGTAGCTGAATTAACAGGTACTCATCTTGCCCGCGTTTACGGCGTTATGTCGTTTTATCACTTTTTCAAAACACAAAAACCTGGCAAATTCAAGATCAGCGTTTGTCTTGGTACAGCATGCTACCTCAAAGGCGGACAGGATCTTTATGACGAAAGCCGTGCTTTGCTTGGTCTTAGCGGTGACATGGTTTCTACAGAAGACGGCTTGTTCTCTGTTGAACCTGTTAGATGTATTGGTTGTTGTGGTCTTGCACCTGTTCTTTCTGTTAACGGCGACGTATACGGAAAGCTTGTTAAAAAGCAAATACCTGAGATTCTTGCAAAATACAAGAACATGTAATAATGCACTATACGCTCTGTGACCTGCTTGCTGATTTAACGCAGAATGCAGTAGAAGCTGAAGCTTCAAAAGTTACAGTTGAGTTTTTTGAAACGGAGAAAGACCTGAAAGTCTGTATCCGTGACAATGGCAAGGGAATGAATGCTGATACGTTGAAGCGGGTTTCTGATCCGTTTTTTACAGACGGCATAAAACATCCAAACCGAAAGATTGGATTAGGCATTCCTTTTTTGATCCAGACAACGAGCGAGACTGGTGGAGAATGGAAAATTGATTCTGTTCTTCATGAAGGAACTTCTGTTTTTGCCAGATTTGATTTAACGAATATTGATACACCGCCAGTTGGTGATGTCGTCGGTTTTTTTAGACAAATATTGCTGTTTGAGGGTTCTGTTCCTGAATATGATCTCGAAATTGTCAGAACAAAGCAGGGAACATTAAACTGTTCCTACAAGGTGGTGCGCTCAGAATTGATTGATGCGCTTGGCGGCATTGAAGATGCTGAAGCACTTTCTCTTATGCGCACATATCTGGAAAGTATGGAAAGTGCCGAATAGACACCTTGCTGTAGTGCAGCTGAAGTCTGCTGGAAATGCAGAATGTTTCTGGCAGTGTTATTAAAGGAGAAAAACATGGCAAAAATGTCATTAGATGATTTGCGCAAGCTCCGCGCTTCTACAAAAAGCGAACTTGAGCGACGCGAAACTGACGGCAAAACTATGCAGGTTGTTGTCGGAATGGGTACTTGCGGTATTGCTGCAGGTGCAAAAGATACCCTTGATGCTTTTATTAAGGAAATCGAAGCAAAACAGATTGCTTCAGATGTAGTTATAAGACAAACTGGTTGTATGGGCTTTTGTGCAAACGAACCAACAGTTGAAGTAATTGTTCCAGATATGCCGGCTGTAATTTATGGCAACGTAAATTCTGCTGTTGCAAAAGAAATCGTTGAAAAGCACCTTGTTGGAAAGAAACTGCTTGATGACAAACAGATTCTTGACCGCCCGTCAATCGACATTTTGAAAAAGTAATTGGGAGATTGATACATGGCATTTACACATTTTATTCTGGTTTGTGGTGGTACAGGTTGTGAATCAAGTAACTCTGACTTGATTTATAAGAACCTTATTCAGGAAGCAAAGAACAATAATGTTGCAGACAAAGTTCAAGTTGTTAAGACAGGTTGTTTCGGTTTCTGTGAAAGAGGTCCAATTGTAAAAGTTCTTCCTGAAGATTCTTTTTATGTAGATGTAAAACCTGAAGATGCAGCAGAAATTATTAAAGAACAGGTTGTAAAAGGTCGTGAAGTTACACGTCTTTTGTACAACAAAGACAAGAAAAATTCTCTTGCTGTTCAGGACATCGAATTCTATCAAAAACAGCTCCGCGTTGTATTGCGCAACTGTGGTGTAATTAATCCTGAAAACATTAACGAATATATTGCCCGCGATGGTTATGCAGCTCTTGAAAAAGTTCTTTTTGAGATGACACCTCAGCAGGTTATTGACGAAATCAAGAATTCTGGACTCCGTGGTCGTGGTGGTGCAGGTTTCCCAACTGGTTTCAAGTGGGAAGCTGGTATGAAAGCAACAGGCGACGTTAAATACGTTGTTTGTAACGCTGACGAAGGTGACCCGGGTGCATACATGGACCGTTCAACAATTGAAGGCGACCCGCATTCAATTATTGAAGCAATGACAATTTGTGGTAAAGCAATTGGTGCACACAAAGGTTTCGTTTATATTCGTGCAGAATATCCACTGGCAATTGACCGCTTAAAGATTGCTATGGAACAGGCACACGAAAACGGCTTGCTCGGCGAAAACATTCTTGGTTCTGGTTTTGATTTTGATATTGAAATCCGTCTTGGTGCCGGTGCATTCGTTTGTGGTGAAGAGACAGCTCTTCTTCGTTCTATTGAAGGTTTGCGCGGTATGCCTACTCCAAAACCACCTTTCCCAGCACAGTGCGGTCTTTGGGGCAAGCCAACAGTTATCAACAACGTTGAAACATGGGCAAACATTCCTGTAATTATTAATAAAGGTGCAAACTGGTTTAATAAGATTGGTACAGACGATTCTAAAGGAACAAAAGTATTTGCTCTTACTGGAAAAGTTTGCAGCTCTGGTCTTGTTGAAGTTCCAATGGGAACAACACTTCGTGAAATCATCTTTGAAATTGGCGGCGGTATTAAGAACGGCAAAAAATTCAAGGGTGTTCAGACTGGTGGTCCATCAGGCGGAATTATTACAGAAGAAAACCTTGATACACCAATTGACTTTGGTGCTTTGACACGCCTCGGCTCAATGATGGGTTCTGGTGGTATGATCGTTATGGACGAAGACGACTGTGTTGTTGACGTTTCTAAGTTCTACATGGAATTCTGTGTTGATGAATCTTGTGGTAAATGTTCACCATGCCGCATTGGTACTCGTCAGATGTACACAATTCTTGACAAGATTGCAAACGGCAAAGGCGAAATGGAAGATTTGCAGAAGCTCAAAGACATCGGTCAGGCAATGAAATCTTGTTCATTGTGTGCTCTTGGTCAGTCTGCTCCTAACCCTACACTTTCAACAATCAGAAAGTTTGAACAGGAATATATTGATCATATTCAAAACAAAAAATGCGTTGCAGGCAAATGTAAGCATCTTCTCTCATACGAGATTACTGAAAAATGTATCGGATGCGGCATGTGTGCACGCAACTGTCCGGCTGGCTGTATTTCTGGCGAAAAGAAATCTAGACATGTTATTGATCAGACAAAGTGCTTGAAATGCGGTGCTTGTATGACCAGCTGTAAATTTAATGCGATTATCAAGAAATAAGGGGTAGCATCAATGATTGACCTTACTATTAACGGCAAGCCTGTTTCTGTAGAAGAAGGAACAACCATTCTGCAGGCTGCTGAAAAGTTAAACATAAAGATTCCTTCACTTTGTTACAACAAAGATTTGCCGGCATGGGCTTCTTGTGGTATCTGCGTTATTAAAAACGTTGACCCAAAAACTGGCCGCGCACGTATGGCTCGTGCCTGCTGTACAGCATGTACACCAGGTATGAATATTGTAACAAATGACCTTGAACTTACAAAAGCTCGAAGAACAGTTCTTGAGCTCATCCTTGCAAACCATCCTGATGACTGTCTTAAATGTAACAGAAGTGGTCAGTGTGAATTGCAGAAACTTGCTGCTGATTTTGGTCTGCGCAAGAACAGCTTTACAAAGATTATCAGAGATCAGCCTACAGATGATTCTTATGAAGCAATTGTATTTGACCGCAAGAAATGTATCAGCTGTGGACGCTGTGTTGAAGCATGTCAGATGATGCAGAATGTATGGGCACTTGAATACACAGGTCGTGGTGACAAAACTGTTATTGGTCCAGTTGCAGGTGCAGATTTGGCACACAGCCCATGTATCCGCTGTGGTCAGTGTGCTGCACATTGTCCAACAGGTGCAATTACATACCATACACCAGTTGAAACAGTCTTTACAAAAGTTGCAGACCCAGAAATTACAGCAGTTGCATCAATTGCTCCTTCTGTACGTGCTGCTCTTGGTGAAGAATTCGGTCTTCCAGCTGGCACTTTGACAACAGGAAAGATTTATACAGCACTTAGAATGCTCGGCTTCAAGTACATTTTCGATACAAACTTTGCAGCTGACTTGACAATCATGGAAGAAGGAACAGAACTTGTTACACGTCTTACAAAAGGCGGAGCTCTTCCAATGTTTACAAGTTGCTGTCCTGGTTGGGTTGATTATGCAGAAAAGAATTACCATGACTTCCTGCCAAATCTTTCAACAGCAAAAAGTCCTCAGCAGATGCAGGGTGCAATTACAAAGACTTACTGGGCAGAACAGGTTAAAGTTGATCCATCAAAGATTTTCCACCTTTCAATTATGCCTTGTACAGCAAAAGCTTACGAAGCACGCCGCAACGACGACATGAAGTCTTCTGGTGCACAAGATGTTGATATGGTTTTGACAACACGCGAATTTGCAACATTGATTCGCCAGGCTGGAATTGATTTTGTTAATCTTGAAGATTCTCAGGCTGACAATCCAATCGGACCATACACTGGTGCTGCAACAATCTTTGGTGCAACTGGTGGTGTTATGGAAGCTGCTGTTCGTACTGCTTATAAACTTGTTACTGGTAAAGAACTTGGCGATGTTAATTACACACCAGTTCGTGGTCTTGAAGGCGTTAAGAAAGCTGTAGTTGACCTGAACGGCACAAAAGTTAAACTTGCTGTTATCCATCAGATGGGTAATGTTGATGCTGTTATTCAGGAAATCCGCAAGGCTGCTGCAGAAGGCAAAGAACGTCCATATGACTTCATCGAAGTAATGGCATGTAAAGGTGGTTGTGTAACTGGTGGTGGTCAGCCATATGGTCACTGTGATGATTTGCGCATTAAACGTGCTGCAGCACTTTATGAAGATGACTCATCTCATGAAATCCGCTGTTCTCATCAGAATCCGCTCATTACACAGATTTATGACAAATATTTTGGAGAACCAAATAGTGAAAAAGCACATCACTTGCTGCATACTCACTATACACCAAGAGATTTGTACACAAATAAGTAATAAGCTTGTGTAACTGCCTGGCTTTAACCGGGCAGAAATAAAAGCCCTGCACAAAAATGCAGGGCTTTTGTCTTTTAAAAGACTTTGCTTTTCAGTATAATTGCTTTATGGAAAATACAAACGAAACAGAAAGCCGCCTTATGGCGCTTGAAATTAAACTGTCTTATCTTGAAAATTTTGTAAACAAACTGCAGGAAATTGCAGTTGAGCATACAAACACTATTGATGTTTTAAAAGCAGAAAATCGTGTTCTAAAAGAAAAAATCTCTGAACTTATTGAAGCACAAGAAGGAGAAATTCCAAACCGGCGTCCTCCGCATTATTAAGAGCATTCCTGAAAATCAGTAAAGTTGTTTTAGAGTTTTCTTAAAAAACAGCCCTGTAAAAATGATCAATATTTGAATCTGCAGGGATGTTTTTGTTTATTAGAAAGATTTAACACCTTGCTGCCGGCGGCGGGGCGCAGCTGTTCAGGCATTTTTGTTCTGGTCAAAATGCACATTAACTTGTGGAAAAGGAATTTCGATTCCTGTTTCTTTAAGACCTTTGTGAACATTTTTAATCAGGTTGTTTTTCATGTCGAGAAAATTTTCTTTTTTGCACCATGCTGTCAATGTGGCATTAACCGAAGAATCACCGAAGTCATTAAAAAATACTTTTGGAGCAGGTTCTTCAATGACAAGTTCTGTTTCGGCTGCAATCTTTAAAAGTGCTGTTTCAACTTTTTCAAGGTCGCTGTTATAAGGAATTCTAACCGGCAGCGAAAAACGTCGCTCTGCGTTATAAGAAACATTGATTAAGTTTGTTTGAATTACTGATTCATTTGGAATGCGGACGAACTGATTGTCTGGTGTTTTAAGTTTTATTGAAAGAAGGTCAATGGTGTACACGGTGCCGCTTATGTCGTTTACCGTAATATAATCGCCGATTTGAAAAGCATGCTCGCTTAAAACAAAAAAACCACTGATGATATTGCTGACAGATGTCTGTGCTGCAAAACCGACTGCGATACCGGCGATTCCGGCTGCGCCTAAAAGTGCAGAAAGATTTATGCCAAAAAGATTTAAAACATAAAGTGCAACACAAACTATAAAAACATATTTTACTGTTTTTTCAATAATCATTACTGTCTGTGGTTTTAATTTCTTAAAGACAGTTTTTTTAAGATGTCGCCGCAAAATTTTATAGATTAATGTAAAAACGAACAGCGCAGCAACTACACCGGCAAGGCGCAGTCCGATTTCAAGTGTAATGTGGTCTTCAATCCATTTAAGCATAGAAACTCCTGTAAAATTTTACGTTCTGGCAGTTGGTGCTGCCGTTATTTTAAGCGCAGCATTTAAAGCTGGTGGCTAAAAAATAATTTTAAAGCTCTCTATAAATAAAATATCAATTTTTTTTATATTCCGGCAAGCCGTTTTTTGCACACAAGTCTGCAACAATGCAGTTTGTGCAGTCAGGTTTTTTTGCTGTGCAGACATAACGTCCGTGCAGAATCAGCCAGTGATGTGCATCAGACAGATATTCTTTTGGAATTAGTTTAAGCAAGTCGTTTTCAACTTCAACCGGTGTGTCCGCTGCAGAAAAACCCATTCTTGGTGCAAGTCTTAAAAGGTGAGT
Source organism: Treponemataceae bacterium (assembly GCA_045627325.1). GTDB lineage: Bacteria > Spirochaetota > Spirochaetia > Treponematales > Treponemataceae > UBA1240. The sequence continues at coordinate 33,518 of JAZQNK010000088.1, forward strand.
ATCAACCGGCATGACAGCTTCATGATAAAGCACGTTCAGCATTACGTTTGCTGTTTTTCTGCCGACACCGGGCAGTTCCATAAATTCTTCTCTTGTGCGCGGAAATGTTCCGGTTTTTATTGCGTCAAAGCTGCATGTTCCGGCATCTTTGCCATATTTTTGTTCAATAATTTTTGAAAGTGCCAGAACATGTGCTGCCTTGCTTTTATAAAGGCCAATGCTTTTTATATGGTTTTCCAGTTCGGCTGCGGATAGTGCTGCCATTTTATGCGGAGAGTCTGCAATTTTGTACAATTCTTTTGTTGCTTTGTTTACGCTTTTATCTGTGGCCTGTGCGCTCAACACAACAGAAACAAGCAGAGTAAAAGGATTTGGTGCGATTAATTCTGTTTTTGGAGCTGGATTTGCTTCTTTAAATCGCTTGAAAATTTCTTGAATCTGCCAGTCTTTTAGAAAAGTCATGTAATGATTATATCATAAAACAGATTTTTTCATGCGAAGAAATAAAAACAAACATCATGCACTGACGGTGTGCGTTAAATTCAGCATCTGCTTTCGAGACAGGGTTTAATTTATTAAAAGTTTTCTGGTTACTTTTAAATTTCCTTCAAAAAGCAAATCTATTCTGCAAGTTTATCCTTTATGTAATTTTCAATTGGAATATAAGTACTGCCGTTTTGAACATAAAGCTGTTTCTGCAGGAGATTTCCGTTTTTATCGCAGTAAACTTCAATTTTCATTGAAGAAATTTCTTTGAAACCAGTTTTATCAACATATTCTGCAAAGTTTTCCTGCATATAATATTCATTTATGGAAAAGTCAAAATAGCAGGATTTTTCTGTAGAATAGTTGAATTTTGCCTTGATAAAGTCGCCTGATTTTGGTTTATGTTTTCTTATGCCATAAACATTCCAGATTCCGTTACTGTCAGGTTTTATCAATAAAAAAACGCTTTCATTTTTTATAAGATTTTTTGCATTTTCTTTATTTATGCTTTCAAAATCTAAATCTTTAAGATTTACAGTTTCCTGTGCATTTTCAAGCCGAACATATCTGCCTTTTAAAACATTGTACGGATCGTATAACGTACAGCTAAAGGCATAAATCCGGTTGTTTTTTACGGCATTGTTTTTGAGCATTATATTTTTGCTTAAAAGAAAAGCAAAAATAACAACCTGCAGAGAAAGTGTAATTATGAAAATCAGTTTTGAACTAAGAATTTTTTTCATTTTATTCTCCCTGCTCAATTTTGTTTTCTTCGGTTTTGGCTAATTTCTTTGAAAAAATCATGTTAACGGCTAAAATGCAGATTCCGCAGACAATGCAGACAATGCCGCGTTCTACAAGTCCTTTTGAAATCATAAAAAATCTGATGATAAAAGCAATACTTAAAAAGAAAAGATAATAATTTGCCGACTTTATGGAAGTTATTTCGTAAGACAAATAAAGACCAAAAATGCTGAATGCAATAATCAAACCCAAAGAAATGCCACTGGAAATCCTTTGGTAAGCTTCAAGATTAAGATTGCTGCAAGTTGAAAATAAAATGAAATTTACTATCCATAAAAGACAGAATGCAATCTGCACATAATTTATTTTTATTCTTTTTTTTATGCAGTAAAAGCACGGAATTATGAACATGCTGATTAAGGCAATGGAAACTGAAATGTAATATTTAACACAGTCTTCGGGAGTTATGGAAATGTATGAATGTTTAGAAAATTCAAAAAGCATTGAAATAATCAGCATCAAAGACATAACAAAAGTAACAAAAGCGAAATTATAATTATTCTTGCCAGATAAAATATGTGTATAAACGAACAATGCAAAAGCACCTAAAATGAACAGCAGAAAAATCGTAATTCCATCGTCATGACATGAATATCTTATGAATTCAATCAACGATAAAACAAACACAACGGCATTTTCTTTTTTGTTAAATACAAATGTTTCAACAAAACTTGAAATTACAGCAAATAAACTTAATACAAAAAGATAATTAGCTGCATCAAAAAAATTGCAGTAATCATTCAGCAGATAAAACAGCAACGAAACAAAGCCAAACGAACTGCATGTCAATGAAGGGAAATCTTTGTTTTTAATATAAAAAACAGAAGGAATGATGATTAAAACAGGCAGAATGACGATTGTGCTTATGATGCGGTTTGCAGAAGAGAACAGCAATATTTTTTCTGCATTTTTAAGTGTTGAACTTACATCAAGCAAAATGGCTATAAAAAACAGAAAACATAAACATGCGTTTATAAACATATTCAGGTTTTTCTTGTCTTTCGCAAAATAAGAAGCATAATAATACAGGGCAAAAAGCAGCATGGAAATAAATGCAATGCCATTTAAATAATTTTGATGGAAAGAAAGTTCAACAAAACAAATTATCAGTGAAGCGGCAATCATTATCAGATTTTCAAATTTTTTGTTAATGACAGTTTCCCAGCAGCTTATTGAAAAACTTATTATTAAAATTGAAAAAATAAAGCTTTGTGCATTAAAAATCTTATTTGCCTGGTTGAAAACCAAAAAAATTATAGAAATTGAAGCAACAGCAAGTGAAGTCAGATCGTTCAGTTTCTTTTCTTTTATCTGTTTGAATACAGGAATGATAAAAAGAGTTGAAAGCATTAATATAAACAAAACAGTGCTTTTTACTGAAATAAACGGATTAAAGATATTTTCTTTTATAAGGCTGTTATAAAAAATGAAATAACTGATTAAAAAAATTGCGAAATAACTTATTGCGCGAAAATAATTATAGTTTTTTGTCTGTTGAAAAACTTCCCCAAGATAATAATGCGCTGCGTACAGAACCAGATATAAAATTGCAAAAATAAATATACAGTTGTTTACATTTGTTAAAGTGAAAAAATAATTGATTACAAAAAGTGCAAGTCCAAAACAGCTGTGTGTTGATTTATTAAGCATAAAATCAATGCAGCTTAAGACCGCAACAACTGCAACAAAAATGTCTGTAATATTCTTTAGCTGCAAGGAATTATAATTAAACAAAATGCAGGTTGCGCCTAAAAGGGCTGCTGCAATATAAAAGCTTAATTTTGAAAAGCAGATTTTTATTTGTTCAAAATATCCGGTATTTTTGTGTTCATGCAGCGACAGCGCATGTTTAAAGTTTATGTTTTTTGCTGCAAGATAAAATGTTTCTAATGCCATAATTAAAGATGAAATAATCAAATCTAAAAGTTTGCATTCTTTTGCAGCATCAAAAACAATTATAAATTTACAAATTGCAGGGCGGCAGATTATTGCAAGCAGAAATAAAATATAAATTAAAGAAAGAGAAATGCTTTTTCGTGTTTTTGAAGATTCAGATTTTTGCAGGATTATTCCAACGGCAAGCAGAATTGAATAAGCAAATGCAAAAATAAAATTGATTTTGCCAAGAATAATTCCATAAATAATCAGTGCAAATGAAACTGCGCATAATTCTGTCTTGTCTTTTAAAATGCTGTAGAAAAATAAAGCAAAATAAAACAGAAGGAAAATTCTTGGAACATAAATTGAAAATCCGCTGATAAAAGAACTGCAGAAATATAATCCGGCAATTACAGCAAGAACAATCAATTCAAAGAGTTTTGCAAAATTTACTGCATTTTTGTTTTTAATGTTTTTTATAACAGAAGAAAGTGTAAACCATACGCCAAAAGCATAAAGCGCAAATGTTACTATATAATCAACAATTCCGCCAAATCTGTTATAGAGGGCGTTGTCTCTGTAATATGCAAAGCCGATTTTTTCCCAGAAATGTGGAATTGCAAGAATTACGGCTAAAGCAAATGCCTGAACATAGCCCAGAATCCTGCAGTTTTTGTCATTTGTTTTTTCTGCATAATTCAAAAGCAGAACATTAATGGAAACATACGCAATTATCCAAAGACCAGGCAGGCATTTTTCGAACACAACGCTTATTAATGAAATAAGCTCAATTAACCAGATATAAAAGCATTTTTTGTTTTTTCTTGCAAAGAAATAATTGAGAAACATTGCAGGGTAAAACAAAACTGCAACATTGCACGTAAACTGCTGGGAGTAAATACAGTAAATGACTGTCAAAAGCAGAGAAAAACAAAATGAGCAGTAACTTTTTAATGCATAGGTAATTCCTATGCTTATAAAAAGCCATGCGATAAAAAAAGCAACAGGGTTTGATGCCATTCTGTAAGTTTGGCTTATAAATGCAATGGAACCACCGAAGAGAAGGTTCCATAAAATTGCAAAAAATTCTTTTGATTTCTGTTCAAATTCAGTTCTGCGCAGTTTTGTAAGTACAACATATAAAACCGGTGCCATAATGCAGATAACGAAAGCTGCAATTGATTTTGCAAATCTTGGAATATCGTTCCAGTTATAAGCAATTAACGAAATGATTCCGCCGCCAATCAAAAGCGAAGATATAATGGAAAGAATCATCTGAAAATTGATTTTTTTCTTTTCTTTTTTTTGTTTTGAAACGAGCGGCGAAACTGGCGCAGTATTTTTTACAGCAGAAGTCTCGCACAAAGGTTTTTCCAATGGAGTTTCTGTCTGTTTTGTTGAAGGGTTTACACAGTCCTGTTCTTTTATTTGTTCGGTTTGTGTTTCGTTGTTTGAAACATCAGAAGACAAGGCTTTTTTTGCTGCATCTTCATTAATATTTTCATAATAATTTATGATTTTTGAATAGATTTCTTCAGAAATGACGTTATCATTTTTTAATTTATCGAATTCACTTTTTAAAAACTCATTCATATAAATGAATATAGTTCACAGTAGTAAAAAAGACAACCGGAATTTATTTTACGCAATCTGTGTACAGTTGCGGTGTATGCAGACATAAATCTGCAAAATCCCAGAACTATAAAAAGCTGTGGAAAAATTGCAGATACGCTGTTTATGTCTGTTGAGCAAAAACTTGCTGTAAATTTCAGCCGACTTCGCCGTTTTTATAGATTTCAACTGTCAATGGTGTGCCGTCTGCGCATATTTTTTTGCCGGCCAATTCAACAAATCCATCTTTTGTATAAAGTTTCATGTCAAAAAAGTGGTCTGGTTTTATGTAGCATAACTCTTCTTCAGGCGGGTTGAAACCTTCTGGTTCAAGAATTGTGCCGACTTCAAATTGTGGTGCAAAAATTACTTCGCAGGTTTCTTTGTCTTTTACGGTCGGGTCGCTTGCTGCAAGAAGCATGCCGTTGCTGCGCACACCTCTGAAATTTGCAGGTTTTAAGTTATACACAAGGACAATATGTTTGTGCAGAAGTTCTTCTGGTTTATAAAACTCAACAATAGAGCTTACAATCTGTCGTGGTTCTGCATCGCCCGTATTTAAAGTCAAAATGTAAAGAAAGCTTCCACCCGGATGCTGTTCAACATTAATAATTTCGCTTACTTTTAAGATAACTCTTTTGCTGAAACGCTCTGCTTCGGGCAATTTATCAATTTCTGCTATATCCATTTTTTTGGCTCCTAAAAAGTGTTGCTGTTATTTTACCATAAAAAATCAACAGCAGTTCTAAAATTTGCAATTTTTAGCGATGCTTATAAATTTTTAAAATAAAAGCTGGATTAATAAATCGAAAAACAAATGTTAAAGCGTAGAGAATTTCGCTTTTAACAGTTTTCGACATTTACACTGAACGAACTGTTTTTGTCGCCTAAAATTTCAGAAAGCAAAGGAAGCAGAGCGCCAAGCTGCACGTCAAGTTTCCACGGCGGATTAATTACAAGCATGCCTGAGCCATAAAGACCGTGTTCGTTTTCTGGTTTGGTTACGCAGAATTCAGCACAGAGGACTTCCTGATTTGCTGCATAGCAGGCTTCTTTAAGGTGCACCGTTTTGTCGTGCCGCCTTTCAACAAGCGGGTACCAGATTGCAACCGGTGAATTATGCCACGAACGTGCGGCAGCTTTTGCAATGTCTTCTACGTCTGCATAATCTTTGTCAATTTCATAGCTTGGGTCGAGCAGTGCAAAACCGCGTCCTGCAAGTGGTGCTTTTGGCGGCAGCATGGATTTAAGACCTGCGAAACCGTCCCTGTGGTGCACGTGAATTTCGCTTACATCATTTCTGCCTAAAATTCCATTTTTAATTAATTCAACATTTGCTTTAAGATTTTCAATTTCTGAAGAATGCAGTTCCATTAAGACAAGCTGGTCTTTAGGCCGTGCAAAATTGCAGACAACAGCCGGCGAACCTGGATAAAGACCAGAAGAATCTTTTAACCGCGTGCAAAAATTAAGATATTCTTCAAAAATTTCAAAAGCTTCTTTTATAGCTTCTTCATTATTTTCTGCATTTTCAGCTTGTAATGCGCAGCCAAGTTTTTCTTTTATCAATTCTGCAAGGGGTTTTTGCATTAAAGGCAGAATGCCGCTTTCGGCTTCGCCAGTCTGCAGTGCGCGTTCATCATCAAGTGCATAAAGTGCAGCGGCTGCCTGTGCGTCAAAATACACAAATGGTTTGTCTTTGCGGCAATATGCTTTTGTAATAAGAGCAAGCGTCAGATGCTTAAAAACATCAGCATGATTTCCTGCATGAAAAGCATGTCTGTAACTTAACATCAATACACCTCTACAGTCTGAAAACGTGTTTCTTTATAATTTTTGTTTTCGTCAAAAACAAATGTAATTATTTCAATAGAAGGTGCAAGATTCCTTATTTCAAGAGTGCTGTTTCCAACGCCGGTGCTTACAAAAAGTGTGTTATTGCCGTTTTTATAGATACCTGAATAATACCGGCCTGTTCCTTCCGGAAAATAGAGTGCTTTGCCAAAAATAAGCACCTGTCCGCCGTGTGTGTGTCCGCTCAGCATTAATAGCGGCAAATCTGTTTGCGGCAGCTGGTCAAAAAGAACCGGGCAGTGACCGAGCACAACATTTGCAGTGTTTTCAAGCGGAGCAAAATTTTCGAAAGACGGGTTGCCGCAAAGAAGAGGTTCAAGACCATAAACTGCAAGTTTTTTTCCGTCAAAATCGAGGACTTCGCCATTATTTGCAAGAAGTTCAAAACCAGAATTTTTGAATGCATTGCAGTAATCGTCAAATTTTTCAAGAACACCTGTTTTAGGCGAAAATTCCCAGTTGCCGCTCACGGCAAATTTTGCACATGGAACAGTTATTTTGCTTAAATAACGTTCCATTATTTCAATGCTTGCCGTTGAAACAGCCTGGTCGCCGGTTAAAAAAATAATGTCTGGATTCAGTTTGTTTACTAAATCTGCAAGAGAATCAAAAAGCGGTTTTTCTTTTGAAAAATGTGCATCTGAAATCTGCACGGCTCTGATTGTATATTCATCAGATTTTTCCGCAATGTCATCAACCGGAACAACATTTCTTGAAAGCGAAATGCAGCCTGAAAGGCAGAATGTACAAAAAATAAATAAAATGAATGTATAAATAAAATTATTGTTTTTCATTAATTTCAATAAAAAAGCTGCCTTGAAAATGTGAATTATCTGTTTATATAAGGCAGCATGATTTAAAAACCTTCAGGTTTTGCAAAACAGAAAAGCTACCGGCTGTAAAGTTTACCGGTAGCGTTAAAATGAAAATTAAATTCCAAGTTCAGCTTTTGCACCAAGCAGATCTTGTTTTGCAGCAATGCTTGCACGGGCAGCGGCATCTGCGATGTCATCCATTGTAAGTGTATTTGCTGCCATTTTATCAGCTAAAGCTGCATCTTTTTTCCATGCACAAAGAATGCCACGACTTGAGTTTACTGTTCCACCTGCTTTATCAAGCAACGTTGCTGCAATGCGTGCAGCGCCACCCTGTGCGCCATAACCTGGAATCAAGAAGAAAGTTTCAGGATATTTGTCGCGAAGATAGCGGGCATCTGCTTCTTGTGTTGCGCCGACTACAGCGCCAAAAATGCCGCATGTCTGCTCTGGATAAGATGATTTCCATTCTTCGCCGATGCGGGCAATTTCGTTGCCGACACGTTCGAGAAGAAGACCGCCAGATTTAAGTTCCTGATGTTCAATATCAACCATGCCCGGGTTTGATGTACACAAAAGCACAAATGCGCCTTTGCCGCCTTTTTCTGTACTTGAATATTTTGTAAAAGGCACAAGCGTATCAAAACCCATGTAAGGGTTAACCGTAATAATGTCAGTTTCAAAGTCGCCGGTAAAATGTGCTTTTGCATAGGCGTCAGAAGTTGCACCAATGTCGCCGCGTTTAATATCAGAAATGGCAATAAGACCGGCTTTTTTGACCATTTTCAAAGTTTCTGCATAAACTTTAAGACCTTCAAGTCCCATTGCTTCGTAATAAGCAATTTGAACTTTGCAGCAACAGGCCGATTTATCTTTTGCAATGCGTTCAATTATTGCCTTGTTATAGGCAAGAACTGCCTGCGGAGCCGATTCATACTGTGCCAGAATATTCTGTGGAATGTAAGAAGGATCTGTGTCCAAACCTACACACAATGGACCATTTTTAACCGAAAGTTCTTTAAGAACCTGCATTTTGTGAGTATTCATATCTTGAGTATAGCAAAAAAGATAAAGCCTTTAAAGTGAGATTGCAGGCAGAAAAGCTGACACGAAAATATTTTGCAAAATGCAATATAAAAATATGCTTTTTTGTGGTATAAAATTTTAACGACATATTGAATAAAGTATTTATAAGGGAAACTGTGGAAAACTCAAACCTGGCAGAAAACAATAATTTTTTGACAACTCAAATAATTACATATCTTGGAAACAAGCGTTCTTTAATTGGAAATATCGAAAAAGAAGTTGAAGAAATTTCAAAAGAACTTGGAAAAACAAAAATGGTTTGTGCAGATGTTTTTTCGGGTTCTGGAATTGTAGCAAGAATGCTTAAAAAACATTCTTCGAAACTGATTGTAAACGATTTGGAAAATTATTCTTCAATGATTAACAGCTGCTATCTTGTAAATAAAAAAGATTATCCAAAAGAAAAATGTGAAAAACTCCGTGCAGAAATAATAGAATTATGCAAACAGAAAAAAACAGCCGGCATAATTTCAAAAAATTATGCACCGGAAGATGACAGCAATATAAAAGCAGGCGAAAGGGTTTTTTATACACATGAAAATGCAGTTTTAATAGATACTTACAGAAACCTTATTGACGAAGTTGTAAAAGAAGAAAACTTAAAAAAGTTTTTTTTAGCTCCGCTCATTACAGAAGCTTCAATTCACGTAAACACAAGCGGTGTTTTTAAAGGTTTTTATAAAGACAAAAATACAGGCATCGGCTGTTTTGGTGCGGCAGGCAAAAATGCACTAACCCGAATCTTTGGAAAAATCGAGCTCAAAGAACCTGTTTTCAGCAATTTTGAATCTGAACTTGAAATTTACCAGAAAGACACTGTTGCACTTTCAAAAGAATTAAAAGACTTAGACATTGTTTACCTTGACCCGCCGTACAATCAGCATCCTTACGGTTCAAATTATTTTATGCTCAATCTCATTTTGAAAAACAGGCTTGATGTTGAAGTAAGCAAAATAAGCGGCATAACGCAAGACTGGAACCGTTCAGATTTTAACAAACCAAGGCAGGCGCTAAAATCGATGGAAGAAATAATTGCAAATTTAGACACAAAATATGCAATTATTTCATATAACTCCGAAGGTTTTATCGGTTTTGATGAAATGAAAGAAATGCTTGAAAAATATGGAAAAGTAAAAACCGTTGAAATTACATACAACACTTTCCGCGGCAGCCGCAACTTAAGAAATCGGGACATTCATGTTTCAGAATATCTTTTTGTTTTGAAAAAATAAAAACTTTCTTATAGTTCAGATTTTTATAAAGATTAAGTTTTCTCTTGCGCTGGTTTTTATCTTAAGTTTTTCAGCATTTTTAATGTTATAATGAATGTCTGGGACATTGTTTTAAATCTGCCCTGATGTTTTGTGGCAAGATTAATAATTTTTGAGGATAAGCAGAATATGGATATAGCAAAACTTAAAGGCAAAAACGAAAAAGAAGCATATGAATATTGCAAACAGCTTATAGTTGAGTCTGCGCAGTCTGATAAGTATTATGGCGCAATAGACGATTTTGCTTCTATGCTTAATGACAGTAACTCCTATGTGCGTACAAGAGGGTTTGGTTTAATTTGCAGCCAGGCTCGGTGGGATAAAGAAGGCAGAATTGAAGCAGTTTTTGAGTGCATGAAGCCGCTTTTAAATGATTCTAAACCGACGGTTGTACGTCAGTGTTTAAAAGCTTTGCATGAAGTTGTTTTGTACTGTCCTGAAATGTCGGATAAGATTGCAGATACCGTAAAAAAAATTGATTTGAGCCGGTATAAAGACAGTATGAGTCCGCTGATAAAAAAAGATGCAGACGAACTGCTTGATATTATAGGCGTATAAAAGCTGATTAAAACGCCGGCTGCATGCAATAAAACAGTTTGATGGACTATTTTCAGTATACGGGTTTACAATAAGAAAAGAAAAACTATTTGAAAAGGCTTGCAGAATATTATTCTGCTGGAGAGTACAAGATAAATCTGCCAAAATAGTGCAGTTTATCTGCTTAAAGTTTGCGTTGTATTCACATACTTTGATTCTTGCCATTAATATGGTGTTTTTTTAAGGAGAAAAAATGAATAATCACTTTTTGACTTTCAAACTTGATGGGGCACAATATGCTGCAGAAGTAAATAATGTGCAGGAAGTTCTTGAATATATGCCGGTAACAAAAGTTCCATGCGCTACTTCTTATATGGAAGGTTTGATTAATTCGCGCGGTCAGGGCATTTCTGTTGTAAACTTGCGCAAAAAGTTCGGCATGCCGGAAATTGAACCGACCAAAGAAACAAGAATCATTGTAATGGAAATTAAAAATGCAGAAGGCAAAACAGTTACTTTTGGTGCAATTGCAGATTCTGTACAGGAAGTTATTGATTTGTCAGAAAGCGAAATAGAACCATCTCCAAAATTTGGCAACAGTATTGCCGCTCAGTTTATCCGGGGCATCGGCAAGCGCGACGATACATTCATAATAATTCTGAACATGGATCAGATTTTTTCCACAGAAGAAATAGTAAGCATTGAAAATGCCACAGCTTCGCTGAAATAAGCTTAAACTGTGCATGCAGCTGCTGTCGGTTTGTGCCTGCTGCAAATCGGCAGGCTCTGCAGACTAAACCCAAAATAATTCTGCCCGATGCAAGACAATTAAAACTGCATAAACGCAAGTTGTTTTCTGCCGGCGGTTCAATTCCGGCAGTACGGTCCGCGCAAAACGTTTATTCAGCTTCAAGCACTTGCTGCATTAAATCTTCTGTTAAGATTGTTTCATCAACATTTGCTTTAATGTTCTGTTCTTTTGCAAATCTTAAATAAAACAGTTCAACGTCAATATCTTTTTCGTTTTGCAGACCAAGAATTTCTTTTGCTGCAAGACGATATGTATACTGCTGCTCAAAATAAAGTTTTGGGTTTATGTTCTGGTCTGTTTTATAATCCACAATGATAAACTTTCCGTTTTCGTCTTGAAAAATAAGGTCAATTGAACCGCGGATTATAAAATTGTTGTGCAGAAGTTTGAAACTGTATTCTGTCTTGCAGAATCTGCCTGTATTTTTTGCTGCAATAACTTTTCTGCCTAAATCTGAATTCAAGAAATTTTCAGCCATAATCGAGCAGATTTTGCAGAGTTCTTCAAATTCCTCATTTTTTAAATTTTTTTGCAGCAGTTCTTTTGTTTCAAAATCAATAAAAAGCTCTTCGTTTTTTACTGCATTTTCAAGATATGTATGTGCAAGCGTTCCGAATGTGGCGTGTGTAAAACTTCTTGAAGCGCTTCTTTCGTCCTGTTCTTCAAGCGGAGAATCTTCTTCGCCCGAATTTTTTGAACCTTTTATAATCTGGTCAATTTTTTCAAAACTTGGCGAACTTTGCGCTAAATCTGCTGTTAGATTTTGATTTTCTGTTTCTTTTTCATGCAGTTTTTCAAGACCACTTGGAGAAATGCGTTTCTGCGGAATTTCATCTTCTGTTCGTATAATTACTGCATCATTCAAGGCTTCAAGTTTTGCAGCTGCATTTTCTCTTAGTGTTTTTAAGTCTTGTTCTTCTTTTGTCTTAAAATTCGCATCAATTTTTTCAAGCATTTCAAAATCAAAAGGAGCATTTGCTTTATAGCTCAATTCAAAGCGGTTTACCGGTTCTGTGCCTGTTTTTTCGCCGTTTTCATTTAATATATCGTTTTCTCCGGTAAGCATTTCAAGATAATATGCTGCAAATAATTTTCGAAGAGGATTTTTATTTTCTGCTTCGTTTTTCTCAACATCAAAAGCATCAACAAGAAAAACATCTTTTTTTGCTCTTGTAATTGCAACATAAATAAGGCGTTTGAACTCTGCGTTATCTTTAAGATTTGCTTCTTCCTTTTGTTTTTTAAAGAAAAAATTCGGTACATCACCAGTTTTTATTGAAACACCGTGTTTTCTGTCAAAAAACATAATGTCTTCTTGTTCGCTCTTTGAACCCGAACAGCAGCCCAGAACAAAAACATGGTCAAATTCAAGGCCTTTGCTTTTATGAATTGTCATAATCTGAATGGCATCATCTTTTTCAACAGGACAGCTTACTTCTGCAAAACCTATTTCATCATTTTTGCCAGTAAAAAATTTTGCACTTCGTTTTGTCTGTGCCAGCTGGTCTACAATTGACGCTGTACTTTCGCCTTCTTCCTGGTGTGCACGTACAAGTTCAAAAAGCAG
>JAZQNK010000089.1:0-21000 GCA_045627325.1 Treponemataceae bacterium
ATAATAAATTAAAAAACTTATTCTGCATCTCTATTCAATAAAGGCTTTCATAAATTGCTTTGTAATTGTAATTTTGCCTTCTTCTGTTGCATATGGATAGGCAGTGCCAAAATCAACGACAGCGCCATTTTCTGAAGCAACAACCCTGCCCTTTAAGCTTAATTGTTTTGTGCTGATTATATTGTTTCTGCGAATACACAAAACAATCAGCATCTGGCTGTCAGTTATTTTTTTTGCAATTTTTAATAAACCTTCCGTTTTTGAACCAAGATTTATCCATTGATCAAATACAATATTTTCCATTGCTAAAAATATTATAGAACATCTATAAAAAATAGTAAAATCTCAATTTTGAAAAGCTTTATCAAAGGTGAAAGTTTTGCGTTAGGCACTGGAGGGTCGCGAAGCGAGTCTTGTCTGTTTTTGAAAAAAACGGACAAGACCGAACGTAGTGGAGCCTGGAAGCGCCGACGGCGAAGCCGGAACGCCCTGAACTAAAACATCAAGCCACAATAAAGAAGTCATATTTTCAACAGCCTGCAGCAAGAGAAAATCATTTTAGTACAGGTATTGAACGCGCTGCAAGAATAAAATATAATAATGCTTGAAGCATGAATACAATTATTAAAAAAGAAAATAAATATTTATTTGAAAAAATCAAAAATTTTATTTTCTATGGTGGAATCTCAAAAGCTGAATATTCAGAACTAAGAAGCGGTATATGCAAAAGCAATATCAAAAACATTCTTGTCTTTTCTGCTATTGCAGCTGCAGCTTACACTATTTTATGTATAGTTGATTCTTATTCCGAATCATTATCTATAATGAAAACAATTCATGTTATCTGCTTAATAGCTTGCTTTGTTCTTTTTTCATTTGCATTCATATATTCTAAAACAAATTTTCACAGCAATTTTCCTACATATGTTGCCATATTCACAGCTTTAATTCTTGGAGTCATACTCGGAATTTTTGTAAATGCAAACGAGCAAACTACAAGCTTTATGGTTTTTCTACTTGCTATTCCTCTGCTTTTTACCATAAAGCCAGTCTATTTATTTGCAGTAATTTTTCTTGCTGATTCAACCTATATATTTCTGGTTCTAAAACTGCAAAAAGATTTTTTGCGTGTAAACAATTTTTTAAATGCAATTGCCTATGGAATTGTAAGTATTATTATTAGCAGTTATATGATGATGATTAAAATTCGTGCACTTAATACTGCTAAAAAATATAAATTTCTTATGGAAAATGATCAGTTAACAGGATTAAACAACAGATTAAGTTATAACTCTCATTTAAAACGAATTCAAAACAGCAGAGAAAACTGCATAATAGTTGAATTTGATATAAACGGATTAAAAGAAGCAAATGACACAAAAGGTCATAGCGCCGGCGATGAAATAATTACCGGAACTGCCGCATGCATAAAACAAACCTTTGATGAATATGGCAAATGCTTTAGAATTGGCGGCGATGAATTTGTTGCAATATTAGACAAACCATTAAAAGATGAAAAAAAACTTCTTGCAGAATTTGAAGCCAATTGCAAAAAATGGAAAGGCGAATTCAACTCATCTTTATCTGTTGCTTATGGAGCAGTTAATCTTGCAAATTATCCGGACAGCAGCATAGAAGAAATTTTAGCAACAGCAGACAAATTGATGTATCAAAATAAAAACGCATATTACACAAACAGCGGTAAAGACAGAAGAAAGCGCATTTCAGATAAATCGTAACAGATTTTGTTTTTAGATAGCACGTTAAGCTTATTAAGGAAAAAGAAACAGCCAGCTTTGCAACAGCCTTGTGTATAGCATTTTTATTTCATTTTGTTGATAATGAAAACCCAATGGTTTCAGCTAAACTGTTTTGTTCAGCTGAAACTCGAATTTTGACCGATTAATCAAATATTTTGATTAACATTTCCAGCAAAAATAACTATCGATGTTTTCTGTAATTTCGGTGATACGAAGTCTTTCTAGGCGTAGACCTGTAGCTTGGTCGAACATAAGAAGCTCTATAAGCATTCAATAAACTATTTACATAGTTTTGAACTCCAGCAGTGTATTGAGGGCCAACTTTGTCATTGATAATATTCCAATTATCTTGATTAGAAAGGTCTTTAGCCAATTCTTCCTTTGTTGTTGCAGTAGATTTTGATAAATCTATTTCTATAGCAGGTATACTAGCCTTTTTTATTATGGCAGCCTTTTCATCGTCTACTTTATGAGTAACATATATTTCAACAATAAAAGAAACATCTGCTGTAAATGAAAGCCCCATATAATTAAATTGTAATCCGGCTCTGGCAAAAACATCAGGAATGATATTTAAATCGGTTAAGGTTATTTCCATTCCAATCTGATTTGTCTTTATAAATCCTTTTTTCCCGTTGATTGCTATTGGTATAGTTCGATTTTCGAAAAGAATCTCTTTTCCCCAAATATGCCTGATTGTCTGATATCCAGTTCCACAATCATTTCCGCTGATATGAGCAAAATGATGTTCTCTTACTTTTCCATCATTTTTTGCTACCAGTTTCTCTTTGCAACCTGGACAAATACATCCACATTCCAAACCATTCTTCACACTGTCAATGTGAACCAACTTATTTTCTGAATTAAATGCATACGCAAGAATTGTATTTTCCATACTTTATTCCTCTTCTGCATTCACAAGAACATCAACCACCATAGCAGCAGCTTTCTGTTTTACCTCTTTTTTTGATATTCCTTCTGCAACAAAATCTCCGTAAAGACCTTCAACAGCTACAGTGCATCTCCACACAGGGTTTCCATCCTTGTCATGGTATTCATCAAAAAGATATCCCAATAACATGATAACTTTCTTTTGATTCAATTCATGAAGGACACTTACAGGATTAGTTAAATCCATGGTATCCAACATTTTTGCAATTTCTAACCTACAAAGATATTTGAAAGCTTTGGCATTGCAATCCAGAAATGCCTGGTATATTCCATCACCAAAACCGAGGAACTTCTTTTCCCCGATGGTAACAAAATATTCATGCAGGCCAGTTTCTGGATTCTTTGTTGTGAAGCCCATTCCTGGATTCAATCTTGCGTTGAATAAGTCAAAGCCAAAATCAATGTTATAACCTGAATACATTGCTGGAGAATATACTGGCTGTTTAATATTAAGAGCCGTACATTTTTCATGAACTAAAACTTCAAGATATCCGTTGATTGTAGTCATTTGAAGCATGTTTTTGCATACTTCGTCTAACTTATCATTGTTCCATCCTGAATCCACAGCGACAGCACCAATAATGGCTTCAAACAAATCTTCCCTTACAGAAGGACTCTCAAAGGCTTTGTTCTGAATATCACTGTTTCCAAGTATGAGAAACTTTTCAAATCCAAAGTTCTGAATACAAGCTGCCAGCATTCTTTTATTTACGATTGCGGACTTAAGCTTTGTAAGTTCCCCTTCACTCTTTGAAGACGTAAATCCTTTTTCCGAAACTTTCCCAGTTTCTTTGTACATAAGTTTTGTTACATACAGATCTAAGATTTCGTCCCCATAGAATTCAAGAACTTCATTGTTTTCAGTTCCTGGATTTTCTTCAGAATACGATTTTCTTGTGAATGCTTGAATCAATAAATTCAAGTTTTCAAATCTGTAACAAATTGAACTCTGGACATAATCCAAATCCACTCTGTTCATAATCTGATTCCTTATTGAGTTATTTAGGCACAATAACCCCTTAGGCATAAAATGAGTAACACTGGAATTTTATGAATAGGATAAAAGAAAATATGATAAATAGAGAACTAAAAAGTTACTGATTGCTACGCTTAACTTTCATCAAGACATGACAATCAAAATCATTTTAGCCAAGATTTATTATTTCCCGTGCCTTTCATTAATAATTTTAATGAATAAAAAAATATATTGTCAACTCTTTTTTTTCCTCTAAATTCCATATTCAGCTAAATCTACTTTGCCATTTTGCACACGAACGCCTTCGGCTGTAAGCATTTTTGCCTGAACTGCCGGTCCACCCATGCCAAAATTGGCGCCCATTTTTCCAGATGCACTTACAACACGATGACATGGAACAGGTGCAAAGTCTTTTGCACAAAGTACAACAGCTTCGTCAAGTTTTCCGTTGAAGCCGACTTGGCTTGCAAGTTTAAAAAACGGCACAGGATTTTTATGCATTACGTTGCCGACAACCCTTGCATAGTTTCTGCTGCCGGCAAGCTCTGCTATTTTTCCATATGTCGCAACTTTTCCAGCTGGAATCTGCCTTACGATTTCGTATATTTTAAGTTCAAGTTCTGTCATTTTTGCTTTATAGTTTTTTCGCCCATAAAATAGTATGTGCTTATTTTATAACCTGCTTCACCATACATTTTATCAAGACCAGAATATGTATAATTTAAACATGCATTTGAAAGCCCTAAATCTCGCAAATATTTTGTGCCCAATTTTACCATGTTTTTAGCAATGCCCTGCTTCCATTCTTTTACAGCAACACATGTACAGCCGACACTGCCCAAATCTTTTCCTTCTGTTTCAACAGAAACAATCAATGCGCCGGCAATTTCATTGTTTTTTTCTGCAACCAGCACTTTTTCGTTTCCATCTTTTTTATAAAGTTCAGGATTTTTGTAATATACAGAAAATGTGTCATCAGAAAACCTGCATGCATCATCTGCACAGGTACAAATCGCATTTACATCATTAATGCCTGCCCATCTATATAAAACACCGTTGATTGTGTCGCCAACTGAATTACAGCATTCAATCATATCTTTGAGAGGAAGCTTCATGTCAAAACAATTGCAGTTTTTCCATGAATGAATATAGCCGCGTTTTTCAAAAAAATTTGAAGCAATTTCATTAACTTCTAGACACAGATTTTCATTTACACTTTCTGCATATTTTCTGCTTGTCGGAACACCGGGCATAAAATAATCGAAACCGGCGCCAAGAACAATTTTATCAAATCCATTTAATGCAACTGTCTGTTCACACTTTTCAAGCAGCTCCGAACCGATTCCTTTATTTCTGCAATTTTTATCAACCGCAAGAAGAAGAATTGCATTCAAGTTTATAACGGCACATGCTGTTAATTCATTTTTTAAATTGCGTTTTTCAAAAATGTGCGTATTTTCGTTTTCAAGAATATTCTTTACAGCCGCTTCGTTACGGCATACATACGGAAAATTCTGTTTAAAAAAAGTATAGATTTCGTTCATTTTTGAAAATCTGCCTTTACCATGATTTTATAGAATTTCAAAAAAATAAAAGCCGGCCTCGTCATGTTTCGAAACCGGCCAAGGAGCTTCCATACAATTATTTAAGAGATGCGCTAAAATTTTTAAATTTCAGCGCTTTCTTTAAAGATTAAACGAATTGATTTGAGCAGAAAGCTGTTCAGCATCCTGTATTGTTTTCTGTGTAGAAATTGACACACTCTGAATTGCATTTGTAATTCCATCAATACTGGCTGTCATATCATTCATCTGATCATTAATAGTTTTTGTAATGGCTGTAAGGTTTTTCATTTCTTTAACAACCTGCTGACCACCACATATCATTTCCTGAGAACCTTCTGTTACTTCATATGTAGATTTATTGATGTGGTTCATCGCATCAAGAACCTGTTTATTGCCTGCTGCCTGTTCTGACATGGCATTTGTAACAATATTTTCCTGTTCCCTAACAGTCTGAGCAAGACCATAAATAGCATCAAATTTTTCCTGAACATCTTTTGTACTTCGCGATACGGAATTAATTGTTTCAGAAAGTTTTTTTAGGTTGTCATCAATGTTTTTACTCTGCTGACTTGACTGCTCTGCAAGTTTACGGATTTCATCAGCAACAACAGCAAAACCTTTTCCTGCTTCTCCTGCGTGTGCAGATTCAATTGCCGCATTCATAGCAAGAAGGTTTGTCTGTCCAGCAATTGTCGAAATAATTGAAGTTGCTTCAATCAAAGCATCTGACTGCTTGCTGATTGCAACAGCCATATCCATTGCACTGCTTACAGACTGCTTGCCGTCTTCAGAAGCATGACTTAAAGCTGCAACATTCTCTGAGTTTTTCTCGAGAATCTGAGTAACACTGTTAATATTTGCAACCATTTCTTCTACAGCTGCAGATGACTGTGTAACAGTACTTGCCTGAGAATTAATGCACTGATTCAGATTTTCAGTAGTTGTAATAATCTGATTAACAGATGCGTCTGTTTCTTCAACACCAGCTGCCTGATCATTCATTTCATTGCCAACAGATAAAATACCTTTAGAAATTGAAGCAGCTGCTTCAGAAACAATTTTCATTTGATTTTCAAGATTTGCAGCATTATCTCGTGTT
Source organism: Treponemataceae bacterium (assembly GCA_045627325.1). Classification (GTDB taxonomy): domain Bacteria; phylum Spirochaetota; class Spirochaetia; order Treponematales; family Treponemataceae; genus UBA1240. The sequence continues at coordinate 6,352 of JAZQNK010000089.1, forward strand.
GCAGAAATTGACTCTTTGAAGTTTTGCAAAAGTTCAACAGTAGATTCATGAAATGTATTAAGGTGATTTGCCATGTCACCTAATTCGCACCTTGTAAGTACAGGAATTTTTGGCGTAACATAATTTTTTTCTGAAAGATCTTGAGAAAATTTATTAATAAGATTGATTGCTTTGTTAACATCTTTAATCTGAATGAACATACTGAAAATTGAAACACCGGCAACAAACAAAGAAAATGGAGTAATCTGTTTCAAGAAAAGGTCAGCCTTTGAAAGAGTACTGTTTACAGGAATATCAAGGACAGTTTCCATAAGAAGCACAAAACCGACAAGGTTAAAACCTTCAATTAAAAGACATCGCTGAACAAAAGAAAATGTCTGATATTCTTTTTTATATGGAAGCCATCCAAGTTCAGATTCCATAGCAGAAACAAAAAGAACATAAGCTAAAGCAGCAAAAACCGCAAGTCCGCCAAGCCAGCATGAATATATGAAAAATCTTATCGAAGCATTCGCAAACCCGGAAGTAACAATTCCACTTTTCATGCATGATTTGAAAAGAAATGCCGGACAGGCAAAATCAAGTGCAAGAGGAACCGCAAGCGTTAAAAATTCAACAGTCTTTACAATTTTGTTGATTTTCTCCGCAGACTGTTCAGTTCCATCAAAACTTTTAAACTGCTTATCCAAGAACCAAAAAGTAATGGCAGATAAAATGCAACCCAAAATAAAAAATCCTTCAAAAACCGGATTCTTTATAAATAATAAAGTTTCCTTTGCTGTCATTGCTTTAGAATAAACACTAAAAATCAAAAAAAATGGAAACGGTGCAACGTAACTAAAAAGAATGTAATAGAAATTCTTGAAAGAAATAGAATTATGTTCTGGTATAGAGTTGTTCATGTGTATAATTCTATACCCAAAACTGCATAACAGCGATTTTTTTTATACTTTTTTGCACATATTTAATATGAAATTTACAAAAACCCTGAACAATATTTTTAATTGTAAAATCAACAAATCTATGGTCTTTATTTTATATAAATGATACTATCTCAAACTATGAAAAAAATTATCGTTTTATGTATTTTATGCATTGCATGTTTTTCACTTTTTACAGGCTGTGCAAACACTGATTATTCGCATTATTCAAATTACCGCAAAGAATTGCCTGGTGCAAAAGAAATTCTTCCAGATACAGAATATTTTTCACTTGCAGAAAAAGCACATTTCAAACACGACACAAAGAAAATGGTGCTTTTCAAAACTGAAACAATTCAGCTGCAGCTTGACATGAACGACGGTGTATATCAGACCGAAAAATCAAGGCTGCTTTCTGTTCTGACCTTTCAGCAAGAACCACCTGTAAACGATTTTGGAAAAATCTGCATTACAGAAAACCAGTTTTCAATAAACAATTATGAATTTTATCTGTTAAAAACACCGTCAACTGAATATCCGCATCAATTTGGGTTTGTCGGCTTTAACGATAAAACACATAAAATTGCATTTCTTTACTGCTATGATCCGGATCTTGACTACGTAAATTCAGAAGATTTTATACAGAAATATTATAAATTAAAATAACTGCCTAAAAAGCAAAACCAGCCAATAAAAAATGAGCCTGCATTTTTTTCAGGCTGGTTTACAATAAATATTTTTCAGCATATACAGCCGGAAAATTTCAGTTAGTTAAAGGCCAAGCAGAAATTTACCCTGGTCGCGTCTTGCCTGTGCACCAATTTCTGTACGCATATTGCAGTGAAACACATGAGCGACATCTTTCATGGCTGCTGTGCCATATATTTTTGAAACAGCCCTGCCGCCACGCGAATTAATCAAATCCGCCATTGGTTTTAAATTTGCAAAAAGAAAATCATTCGGGCATGAAAAAATGAATGACGGCGGATAATCAGAATTGACAGCACCAAGCACATCAAGCATTTGTTCATCCTTAGAATCAAAATCTCCAAGATAAACTAAAGCAGAATCCGTACCAGAATGCAAAGCTTCTTTCAAGTCGTACATTCCGCATGCAAGGCTTATGCCTTTAAGTTTTAAATTATGCTTTTTTAAGTTATAAAAAGCAGCAAATTTTTCATTTGAATTTATTGCAGCATAATGACTTACAAGCTGAGCACCGGCAGAATCACCCATCATGAATACTCTTGAAGCATCAAGATTATATTCAGAAGCATGTTTTTCAAGCCAGCACATCGTTTCATTTATGTCTTCAAGAGGAGCTGGAAATTTATTTTCAGGGCATAGACGATAATTGATGTTCAAAACAGCAAAACCGTCATGAACCATGTCCATTGCATAAAAACGGTAAAGGTCTTTGCTGCCATAAAAATAACCACCGCCATGAACATTAATAAGAACAGGCAGTAAAGTTTCACTTTTTTCTGCAGGAACATATACATCAAGCAGACTATATTCACCATATTCGCCATAACTTATGTCTTTATAAGCTTTTACATCAGCAGGTTCAGCAAGACCTTTATCTCTTTCTGCATCAGAAGCAGCCCAGTCTGCACGGTTTTTCTGTATCTTTTGTTGAATATCTTCTGAAATTTCTGCTTTATTCATTGGTTCTCCAGACTTAAAATCGAATTGATTTATCAACACCACGTTTAACAGCAGCCGGACAAACATGCTTATGCCCCGGACCATAAGCACATTCCTTGCAGCTGAAACATTTGACATATGGCGCACCGGTCAGAATTGCTTCTGTAAAAGCCGGATCTGCCAGAAGACCGCATGCCAAATCAATTGTATCAATCAAGTCGTTGTCAAACATATAACGCACCTGTTCAACAGTGCGAAAACCGTTTACAGTTGAAACAGGTACACGTCCCTTAAAATGTTCATGCATTAAAACACCAAGATGTGCAATTTTATTATATGGAAGGTTTTCGTCATGCTCAATCTGATTGAACTCGCCTATTCCACACGAAACCTGAAGATAATCTGCACCGGCGTCAACATAATGTTCTGCAATTTGCGGTGCTTCTTCTACAGACGGGTCTGCACCAGAAACCCTGACGGAAATAATAAAGTCATCTCCGCAGGCTTTTCTAATGCCACCAATAATTTCACAGCCAAAACGGGCAATATTTTCAAGGCTGCCGCCGTATCTGTCAGTACGTTTGTTCACTTTTGAAGCAAAATCATTTATTAAATATGCATGACAGCCATGAAGCTGAACACCGTCATAGCCTGCTTTTTGTGCACGCACGGCTGCATCTATAAACTGCTTTTCAATCCGTTCAATGTCACAGACCGAAAGCTCAAGCGCATCAACTTCACATTTTCCATTATTCCATTTTACTTTTGTAGGCGAAGTAAGCGGACCGCAGTCTGGATGAGTGCCAAGCCCGCCAAAATGAATCTGCGGAATGATTAATGCACCATATTTATGAACAGCATCTGCAATTTTTTTGTGACCGTCAATCTGTTCATCGCACCAAAGTCCAAGCTGAGACGGAAAAAGCCGCCCTTCTTTTGCAACACAAGTTGCTTCAAGAACAATAAGCCCTGCCCCATGTTTTGCACGTTCTTCGTAATGCCGCACAAATTCATCTGTAACCATGCCGTCTGCACCGGCATAAAACTTTACAGTTGGTGCCATCGTAATTCTATTTTTAATAATTTTTCTTCCAATTTTAACTGGTGAATTCGGGTCTGTCATAACAGAATTATACTACAAGAAAAACATGCGTCAATCTAGTTCAGATTACGCTTTTTGCTTTTGAGTAGCCGGATTTTATGGTTTCAAGTTAGATTATAATGAAGTTATTTAAAAGGCAAAAAAAAGGTGAACAGTTTTTCTGTTCACCTTGATATAAATATATCATCACTTAATAATGCTGTCAACAAAAAAATACATTTTTTTCAAATTTTTTCTAATGGCTTTTTCTTAGAAAGCCAGCCTTTAAACATGCCGCCCGAAAACAGGGATATTATGATAAAGAATATGTCCGCAAAAATGATAAACACAAAAGAAGGCACCATAATTCTTGTATAATGTTTGCCGTATGCCCTTTTTCTGTTTATACAGGCAGCAAGCCACACATCAAACGAAATGATTCCACAACCTAATATACACACGCTGAGCATCTGTCTTCCAAAAAGTTCTAAAGGGGCAGCCGGCAGCCAGTTTTTATAAAAGATACCGGAAATGGCAAAACGGAACAGCAACATTCCAAGAAACACCAGAACCATAATGCGCATAACATTCATCATTACGCCACCACCAATGCCAAGCCCACCTCTCCAGCTAAGACCGCTTCTTATGCAAAAGTTTTCCATGCACTGCATAAGCGGTTCAGTTTGTTTTCCTTCAATAAAGCCGCAGTTTGAAATTACATATATTCCAGCTTTCAGATTGTTTTTTCTGCTGAATTCTTCCATTTTTTTCAAAAAAGGCAGAACATGAGATGGAATTCCGTCAACATACAGTGGCATTGCAAAAACAACATTATCAGCATCTTTAACAGCTTCCAAGATATGTTCATAATCTGAAGGAGTGCGAAGTTTTAAATATTCTTTTCTGCCCTTTACAAACACACCGGTAAAAGCAGCAATAAATTCTGAAGCACTCATTTTTTTCTTTGGGCTAGAGTCAATAAACACTGTTTTCATTATAAAACCGCCTCAAGATTTTCTTTTTCAGCAAAAATTACATCAAAAGCTGAAAAGCCCCAGTTTACGGCATTTCGTTCAATCATTAATTTCCATGTATTTTTTTCATTTTCAAGGATTTCGCCATACACAACAGCAGTTATTTTCTGCTTTTTGCCATAACGGAGCGTATGATGCATCTGTCTTTTGCGGTATGTACTTAACGGAGTTGAAACGCTAATGCTTCGGTCAATAACATTTTTTATTCTCTGGCTATATCCGCCATAAACATTTTCTGTAACAATTACAAGCTCATCTGCCTGCCCTATTATGCAGCTTATTTCGTACAGCGAATCTTTCATTCTGCACACTGCAGGGTGTTTAGTCCAACAGTCAAAACACCCCTGACAAGGCGCATATTTTCCGTCTGCGCAAATTATTTTTTCTGCTTTATTTTCAAATAAGCTGCATTTCTGCTCTAAATCATGAATCAATATTTTCATATTTTCCAGTTTTCTATCTGTTATTTTCACTTATTTAAAAGTAAACGGCATGATTTGTCAACGGCATATTTAATATTATTCTGTTGTTGTTTGAATTTTTAAGTCTTGCATTTTTCAATTTAATGAATTTAACCGTTGATTAAGCACATACATAACAGCCTCAGGCAGAAATTACGCAGCTCAAGACAAAGTCTTTCAGCCTCTGTTTTGATTCATCCAGTTTACTGCAAAATCTACAAATATCCTTTGCCTTACAAGTTTACATTCAGCATTTCCAATTTTTCCACATCTGAATGCTGTATCATCATTTTTATAAACAGACTCAAATGCGGTTCCAATTTCATTAAAATCTTCATCCTGATAAGCTACATCATGAAATGGAATCTTTTTTCCATCTGATGAAACATATTCTTCTGTATATATAAACTTTGATGGCCATGCAGCTCTATTTTCTGCAAGATGAATTACAGTACAAGTTGAATAGTCTGTTCCAATCATCAATGACCATCCGTCATTATCATATAATCTTGCTAATGTGCTTTTTTCTCCAGCTTCAAACGAAAGCCCTTCTTCTGTATATTCAATATTTGCAGCAATATTTTCTTTTTCATTTCCCCATACTGCAAAACTGGCAATAACTTGATTTGTACATATTACGTCAGGCTGATTTCTGAAAACTTCATTTACAATGCTTAAGTTTGGTTTATAATCGCCATATGCATTATAAGCCGGCATTGCAAGAATTCCGTTTTCTGTAATTATCTCTTTTAATGCAGTTATAAGGGCATTCGGGCCATCGTCAACTTTGCCAATTTTTGATAATGAAACATGAATAAGAAGCTTCATTTCAGTTTCTACACCAAGTTTTACTAACTGATCTTTCAATTCATTTCTTGTCATATGCAAAAATCCTGTTTGAGTTTTTCATATTATCTGGCATATTTACTTAAAAGTCACTAAACAGCCCGTAGAATCAAGTAGAATTATCTATACTGCCGCAGTCCAAACATTTGCCAGGCGCTCATTGACAAAAGCTTTGCTTTCGTTCTGTCTTCGACTACCTGTTTTGCAGGGCTTTAATACGGAAGGCTGCTGTCTTTTTTATTTCTACTCTGCTTTTGGATGTGCTTTATACCATTGTTCGCGCCATTGTGAATCCCATGTATTTTCCATGCGATATAAATTATGTGTTTTTGTGTTCCAGTTCATGCGGAGAATGTAAATGTCGCCGCTTGGGTGAATTGCTATTGATTCAATACTTTCGATACCCGAATTATCTTTACATGATATTTCTAAGCTTTCGTTACTCCAAATACGAACCTCTTCATTATCAAAAATCTGATAATTTACCCCATTTATAGTTTGTCCAGCCCAGTAATATACATGACCATTAAGAGTTAAATACTTATCTTTAAAAAATCCCAAATGCTCCATATTTTCATATTTTTGTTCTCTTATTATTTCAAGCGTTTCTTCTGTTGTTTTGAAATTTTTCTTATTTTTCTGTCCTTCAACACCTGGCTGAATTATGCTGTAAAGTCTTTCTTTATTATCTCTAAAAAACAATATATTACTCTGTTCATCAAAATAACAATCTTTTAACCAAAGTCCAGAACTTTCAGTGTTTAACAAATCAAATGTTTCAACATAGAACTGCAGAAGCATCTCTTTATTAAACTTATATATTCTTCCTGAAAAATCGTTAAAAACAAAACAATCTTTTGTACTTTTTATGGCATAAGGAGATATAAGCAAATCAAGTTTTATTTGCTCTGCAAGTTCGTAATTATCTGTTTTTATAAATCTCTTTGAATCTGCCTGATAAAAAGACAGTTTTCCTTCATTATCAAAAACAATATAATTTTTTGAAAAATCATCTTGAGGAGCTATTTCATTATCATTCCTCAAAAAAAGTCCTTTTTCAAAATTTCCCTGTTTATATTCCTTTACTTTTTCAACCTGAAAATCTGCTGCAAATAAATTTGTTATTAAACATATAAATAATACTATCAAAATCAATTTTTTCATTTTTGCCTCCAGAGTTTCAAAACGTCAGCATTTCATCATGCAAGCATTTTATGTATATTTTCACAGATTCTCAGTTAAAACAGTCCGTTATTTCTGCTTAAAATCAAGACGGACAAGGCTTTTGCCGTTCGGCAGAACATCAGCTTCTTTTTTAATCAATTTATATCCCGTTTTATTCATTACTTCCATAAGTTTATTTTCTTCCATCTGGCAATGAATGCGGTCAAGTCCATCAAAAGCATGAATATACGGCGAGTCTGAAACCCACTGCTTTTTGCTTTGATTAATCTGAATGACACAGGAAACATATTTTGGTCCTGCTTTTTTGACCGCCGCTGCAAAAGCTTCATAGCCGATATATTCTATCAAAAGATTTGCAATCAAAAGTTCTGTTTCAGGCAGGCGGTCAGCTTCATTTGCAATATCAATATTAAGGCATTTTAATATGATACCAAGATTTTGGTACCTTTCAGACACAGCTTGCAAATAATTTTCATTTATATCCACGCCATACACAGTCTTGAACTTTTCTTTATTAATGTGTTCAAGACCATTGCCGCCTGCAATTCCAAGAATCATTACAGAACTCACATCATAATCTTCAAACTGCTTTTTCATAGTCATGTTCAAAGACTGCAGCTGTTTAACCGAATCTAACTGCATATGGTTTTCGTAATCCGAAAGACTGATTTCTTCCCATGGATTTTTCATATTTTCACCTTTTTGCATAAATTAAAAAATCAGATCTTCTAATTTGAAATTCTGCAATGACTTCTAAAAAATGCATCTTTTAGAAAAATGATATAAAAAAAACAGGAACCTGACAATAATCAGATTCCTGTATCTTAAAAACAGCAAAACATGCTATTTAATTTTTGAATTTACATAAGTGAAAAGCAAATCTACTGTGGCTTCCGTTCCTAATTTGCTGCTGTTTACACAAAGATCATAATCATTAGATGCACCCCACATATTATCGCATCTGCTGTTGTGATATGCTTTTCTTTTTTTATCGTGCCGTATCATCTTGTCATATGCTTCTTCTGTATCAAGATTATACTTCTCTTTTATTCGGGCAATTTTTTCATCTTTGTCACCAAGAATAAAAAAAGAAATAAACCCTGCACGGTCTTTTAGTATCATGTCACCGCACCGGCCGACAACAACAAAAGACTCACCTTTATCTGCTTTTTCAATAAGATATTTGCTTTGAAAATCAAAGACCATATCTTCCAGAGAATTTGAATATCCCCTTACAGTTCTTGAACCAAACGGGACTTTGCGTTTTTCATCGTATTTTTCAACAATTTTTCTTTCAAGATGATAATTATTTACTATCTCGTCAAGCATAGCCCGATCATAAAAATTAATGCCAAGTTTCTGTGCAAGTTTTTCTCCAATTTCATGACCTGCACTTCCAAATTCTCTGCTTATTGAAATCAATATCTGTTTTTCCATTTTTTTCCCATTTTATTTAACAGTATTTTATAAAAATAATAATCATTGAAACTGAAATTACCAATATCACTGCAGGAATTGCACCTTTGCAATATGTTCCCCATCCAATCGGATAACCGCTTTTTGCAGAAATAGCCGTACCGACAACATTTGCAGATGCTCCTATAGGAGTTGCAGCTCCACCGATATCTGTTCCAATTGACAAAGTCCATGCAAGAGTTGCCTGTACAGAAGGATCTCCAGCAGACAATATTTTTATTATTGGAACCATAGTTGCCGCAAATGGAATATTATCAACAAATGCAGATGCTACAGCTGAAATCCAGATTACAATTGCTATCATCATTTTTATATTTCCACCACTCAATTTACAGATGAATCCGGCAATTAAATCAATTGCACCTGTTTTTTCAAGACCTGCTACTACAACAAACAAACCGATAAAGAACAGCAAAAGCTTATAGTCTACTTTTGAGATTATTTTCTTAAAATTCTTTAAATTTGCCAGACATGTAACAGCAGCAACTAATACACCGATAAATGCAACTGACATTTTCGTTTTTGAGTGTGTAATAAGAAGCACAACCGCAAATGCAAATATTCCAGAATTTATACAAAAGTTACCAATACCATTAATTGCAGAAGACGGGTCCGGTATTTTTGAAACATCTATGTTTTTTTCGCCTTTAGACAGCTTCTTATTATAAATCAGATAAAAATATACTATTACAAATACAAGACAAATTGCAGCAATAAAACCTGTATTAAGCAGAAAATCCGAAAATGTATAATGAAGTTTTGAACCAATAATAATGTTTGGCGGATCTCCGCACATTGTTGCAGTGCCGCCTAAATTTGCACAAAATATCTCTGATAAAATTATTGGAACAGGATTAAACTCAAGAAGCTTTGCAAGCTCAACTGTTACTGCAACCAAAAAGAGAATTACCGTTATGCTGTCAATAAACATTGACAACACCGCAGACAATATCATAAATGTTATAAACAATGGAATTGTTTTGTAATTTACCATTTTGGCAAGCCGCAGACACAACCATCTGAAAAAGCCTGCCAATGACAAGCCTTCCACCATAATCATCATTCCACCAAGAAAGATTACAGTTGACCAGTCAATTCCTGACGAATCAGGTGCTTCGCCAATCCAAAATCCCTTTTGAAACAACGATTTATAATTAAGCACATCAATGATTGCATTTTTGTCCCGCATAATTAAACCAAGAACAATAACAAGCATCAGTGCACCACACGAAAGTGTAATATAATGTTTTTCAAATTTCTCCAAAACGACAAGCACGAACATGATTAAAAAAATCAGAGTCGCTGCTATTAAAGCAATATTCATTTTTCCTCCGGAATAAGACCCTTTAATTAGAGAATCTAACTTTTCAGTAAATAATAGCTTCTGCATCTATAATCAGATTTTACAGATGACAATTAATCGAAAAACTCGACGCAGAACAGCGAAGTATTAAACACTCCGCACGAATAAAGCTGTTTCTAAAATATGCAAATTTTAGAACCGCTCATAGCATGCAAAAAACATATGATAAATCACAGATTTTACATGCAAAGCTATTATTTTTTTCCATCGGATTTTTGTATATAAGAAATGGTTATAGCAATGATTCCCTTTGATTCAAAAATCTTGCAGCAGCATATAAACAAGATTACTGCTGAAAGCTGAACACAAGGAAAGAAAAAAGACAGGAATCCACCTGTTAATTTTTGAATAATTCTTACACGGCCACTTCTTGCAATTTCTTTACAGAGAACATCAGGTTTTGCATTCTCAGCTATTGCATTCAAAGAACCATGAAAAGCCGAAATTGTTGTTTCTTGAAAAGAATTATTACCGCATATATTCAATGCAGACTTTGAAAATACTGCAGGTTCAAGCGAGAATACGCAAAAAGCCAATATAAGCAATATACTTATAACATTAACGATATTGCGTTTTAGCATTTTGTATATCCTCCTTTTCTTTTCATGCTGCAACATAAAAGGGATGATATCACATTGTATTAAACCTTCGCAAGGCATGTCTTTTTTTGTATACAAAGATTTATATTTACCGGCAAAACAGCTGAAATTAAATGCAAATTTCGGTCAGGCATATCTTTAAAAACTGCATTTTTCAAAGGAATTTTTTTATAATTTCGTCAATTTCTACTTTTTCACACGAAAATGAATTGATTTCACATGCGCAAACTGCACCAATCATATAACCGTCTTCAAGACGCATACTGAATGCTGCTGCATTTTCAAGATTTTCAGGTTTTTCAAGAACGAAACTTCCGTTTTTTTTGACAAAAGAAAATGAATTAAACGGGACAGCAAGACCTTTGCCCAAATACTTTACGTAGCTTTCTTTTAAAGTCCAGTAAACATAAAAAAGTTCTGCTTTTTCTGAATCCGGGGCATTTTCCAATTCTGCAAATTCGTTTTTTGAAAAACCACGTTTTGCAATGCCGTTTCGGCAGTCTTTTATTTTTTCAATATCTACGCCGCACTCTTTTAAACTTATGCCGCAGAGCACATATTTTCCAGAATGCGAAAGATTAAAAAACGGAACATTTTTGCCTGCAAGATAAGGCTTGCCGAATTCATTTTTTGTAAGCACAAAATCATTCTGCCCTATTTTGAAATATTCGCTGCACACATAACGCAGCAGAAGCTCTGCAAAAAGCGTGCGTTTTCGGTCTGCTTCAAAACGATATTTTTCTATTTGAATGCGTTTTTCGCTGCTTACAACATTCAGCAGTTTTTCATACGTCTGTGGAGATATTTCCTGTTCGATGTTCGTGTAAAAAAGCTTCAGTTCATTATTCTGCATATATTCAATTTTTGGTTATTTTTTAAGTGTTATTGTCTGACCGATTTTCAGTATTTTTGTTCCTTTTGCATTAAAAGCTTTTGCCTGCTCGTTATATTTATCGCCGTAACCATGAATCGGAATGTTGACTTTTGCTCCGATAAAATCTGCCATTTGAACAGCTTCTTCAACTTTCATTGTGTAATGACCGTCTACAGGATATAAAGCATAATCAATATTTTTTTGTGCCATTACTTTTGTTTCTTCTGCAAAAGAAGTGTCTCCAGCATGATAAACACTTATTCCATTTACAGTAACAAGATAACCCACATCTGTCTTTACAGAATGATTTTGATTTCCACCGGAAGGAACTGCTTCGATTGTAAGATTTTTGTCTGTAAAAGTTTTATATTCGCCGTCAACGAGAGCATCTGACCATTTTATGATTCTGCAGTTTTCTTTTTTTGCACAAAGTTCCGGGCAGTTGTGATCCGGATGTCCGTGCGTTATTAAAATATAATCTGCCGGTTCATCATAAGCGCCTTTTGATTGATAATACGGATCGATGTAAATTACTTCACCTGTTTCTGCTTTGATTTTAATGCTGGCATGACCAATAAAAGTCATTTCTGGCTGAGCAGAAGCAAAAGCTGGAAGCCCTAAAAACAAACCTAAAAATAAAGCTGATTTTTTCATATTTGCTCCATGTATATGTAAATAAATTGCAGAAAGCGACGCGAAATGATTTTTTTACGATAACTTAAAGTGTTTTTATAATATGCCCGTCTCTGCCCTGTTTTTTTACCTGATACATTGTCTGATCAGCTTCACTGAGCAGTTTTATAAAAGTCTGATTTTTTTTCTGACAGAAAACACATCCGATACTTACAGAAGTCTTAACTTCTTTATCATTTTCTCTGTATACAGCTCTAAGTTGTTCATTCATATATTTTATTCGGTTTTCAACAATTTCATTGCTTACATCTGGCAGAAAAATACAAAATTCATCTCCGCCCATGCGGCCAATAAGTTCGTCTGCACGAAACATTTTCTTAAGCTTTTCAGACATTTCGCGCAAAGCAAAGTCGCCTTTCTGATGACCAAATATATCGTTTATGCTCTTAAAATGGTCCATATCAAAGAAAATTAAAGCACAGTTTTCAGAACCATTTTCTGCAATATAATCTTCGACTTTGCCCATAAAAGAAAGTTTATTCAGCAAACCTGTAAGACCGTCAATAGTTGCCATCATAACAGCCAGTTTCTTTTCGTTCTGCGCAGTTTCCCACAAATTGTTAACTTCATAGGCCATTATATATCCATAAACAATAAATGCAGACAATGAATAAATTGCAGAATATATCGGATAGTCAAAGAAAATAAACTTAAAGAAGCCAATTATTATGATAATAGCTGTATAAAGGATTGCGATGACTGCATATCGCTTTTCGGTTGTTTTATTAAAAAATGCAACAAGCGAACAGACAAGCATAAACAGAAGGTTTATTTTTTCCAAAACTTCCATTATAAGGATATATTTTGTATTTACAGAAACATTATCCGGCTGAAAGAAAAACATAAAATTTGTAAAAATGTTTACAACAAGCAAAACTATTGAAATATCAGCGATTACACCAGGTACAATTTTAAAACATTTTGATTTTTTGAATGTTCCACCAAGAAGTTCAAGTGTAAAAAATGCCCAGTTCAGCATTACACCAACATTTGCAAAAAGTACTGCGTAAACCAATATTACATATACAATATGAGGACATGCCATCGTTTTTTTGCAATAAATGCAGTTAAAAATTTCAATGACAATAAAGAAAATATTGAAAAATAAAACCTTTTTGAAAGGTTTTGCAATGTCACATTTATCTTCTATGCGATTTACTAAATGCAAAATGACAACATTAATAAAACAAAAAATTGCAGAAGTTAATGCACTGAAAATCGTATCCACTTAATTCTCCCCGTTAAAATTATAACATACATTATAAAAAACGCCATAAAAAAATTAAATCAGGTCAGCACATAAAACATTCAGCACAAGTCAAGCTGCAAATTGTTTTTCTAATTCGAAAAAGGATTAAAGGAACCGCCTCTGTTTTGAACCATTGTGTTTACTGCCTTGCATTCAAATTTTACGTCATGCTCAGGCATTGTAAACTTGATAACAAAACCACCTTCCTCATAAAAAAACTTCAAAGGCTTTCCGTCCAGATAAAATGAATAATCAGTGTCAGTTCCAATTAAACAGTACTTAAGTGTAACTTCTTCGCCTGCTTCAAATGTATTTTTTGAACCTTGCAAAAAGTTCATCATACCACAATAATCAACTTTATATTCCATATCGTCCTTATCCTTTAAAGTTATTCTTTATACAAAAATATATTTTATTTATGATCTCTTATCCAGCCTGTCATTCCTTGTGGGAATAATTCTGGGTTGTAGGGTTTTCCGTCATCATAAATAAGATTTGCTGTAATCTGATTGCATAAACAATGTTGTCCCATCTGCATTCCGCCTGGGGATAGTTGGGCAATTCCGCCGTCGCTGTTGTGAATCCATTCTGGGTACCAGGTGATTATGTTGTCAAACTTACTGAGTTTTTCTAAATGTGGTGTAACAAGGTCTGTAAAAGGAATAAGTTCATCGTGTTTTCCGTGCATTGAAAGGATGAGTGTGCCATTGTCGTGAACTTCTTTAAGTTTTGCTTCATCCGGGATAAATCCGCCTGAAACTGGAACTGCAACGTCAATTTCCTTTGAATAACGGCTAATCATGCCCCAAAGGAAAAATGCACCATCGCTTGTCCCCATAAAAAATGTTTTACCAATGTTAGCTTTATGATTTTCTATGAACTGGCGTTTTATGTTAATTACAGGTTCATAATATGGTCCGCTCCATCCGTTTACAAGTTCGCCTTTTTCATCAACTTTTTCGTTTGCAACTGGAACTAAAAGGTAAGCACCGCCAATTGTTTTCTGATATTCTGGGGATGCGTAATATTCTGCCATGCTGTAATTGATTACATTTATTCCGTCCATTGAGTTTCCGGCACCATGGAAAAATACAATCAGCGGGTATTTACCGTCGGCTGCGGCACCGTGTTTTATTGGATCGTAAACGTAATATTTTATGTCGCCAGTTTCTGCATTTGGGTATGTGTACTGGTCAAAAAGGTCAAAATATTTTCCAACTT
>JAZQNK010000090.1:0-13179 GCA_045627325.1 Treponemataceae bacterium
CCTTGGCTCACAGAACGACATGGCTACGATCCGACTTCGGCATAAATGCTGTTCTGTGGAAAAACCTGCAGCAGGCAAAATCTGAATTTGAAGAACTCGAAAAGAAGATTTTATAATTCCCAAAGATAAAAATAGGCACGGGGCCTTTTGAAAATAAATGATAAGTAAAGATATATATAATACTTCTTTTAATACATATTCTGTCTACCAAAGTTGATATTATAATTTTTAATTCATGCATTTACATGTATTTATAAGATGTTTCTTCATTCAAATAAATAAAATGAATTGAAAAAGCACGTTTTTTTTTATATCATATGGGCATTCATAGGAGCTTAAATATGAGAATTACTGGCGGCACATTATGCGGCAGAACTATAAAATGTCCAGATGGAATTATTAGACCGGCAATGGACAGAATGCGTGAATCTTTGTTCAGCATTCTTGGTGATTTATCAGGCAAATCTTTTTTGGATTTGTTTGCAGGTTCTGGTGTTCTTTCGCTTGAAGCCGCTTCAAGAGGTGCCGAACATATTGTTCTTGTTGAAAAAGATAAAATAAAAGTTCCTACAATTTTTGAAAATGTCAGTATTGCTCCTGTAAAGATACAATGTCATTTTATGCCTGTTGAGCTTTTTATTATGCGCAACAAAGAACAGTTTGATATAATTTTTCTAGATCCGCCTTTTCCATATAAATTTCACCAGGATTTGATTTTGAAATGTTCAAAGACAAATGCCCTTAAACAGAACGGACTGCTGCTTATACACCGGCCTGCAGAAAAAAAACTTGACGAAAAAATCGGAAATTTTGTTCGTGTAGATCATCGTGTTTATGGACGCTCTGAAGTTGATTTTTATGCGAATGAAACATCGGATTTTATAAAAAATAAAGAATCTGTCTGAACTGCATTTCTTTAAGAGAACTCTGCCCTTTTTTACTGTAGAAAACTCTTTGATTCTCAATATTATTCAGTGTTGTTGAGTGATGGAATCTTGTGTTTTTTCTCTTTTTTCAACTGATTTTTAAATTCATGCATAAAAAATCAATTTTTAGTATTTTTCTGCCGTGTTTTTTGATTTATTGATGTTACTCCTGATGAAAAAAATCGACTCTTACCATAGTAGAATATTGTAAATTTTTAATGAAATTATAGAAAAATTTTCAGTTTTTTTGTATTGTAAAATGGTAGTGTTACTGCAAAAAAAGAAAAAACTGAATTAAAAAGTTTGTGTAAATATTTATAATGTAAGTATTTGGTATGCTGTAATTGTAAATTGTTTTTGCTTTTTACATGATAAAAATGAATAATCTCCAAAATAGTTAAACTTGCAATAAAAAAGCTTGATTTATTTCAAAAATGGGGTATAATTTTTCTAGAGAGAAAAGTTTATGGTTGATGATTTAAAAAAACTATTGGATGAAAAAAAAACAATTGACGGCTTTATAAAAGTTACAGAATCACCTACGAAGACTCTCACTTCTGAACAGAAAGCTATTCTTAACCGCAAAGGTAACACGTTGTTTAATTCTGGCGATGTAAATACTGCCCGTAGAATTTGGCTGGCAACTGGTTATTCTGATGGTCTAACAAGAGTTGGAGATACTTTTTTCAAAGCAGGAGATGAGTTTTCTGCATTAAAATACTACTGGCTTGCTCACAATAAAAATAAAGCAATGCCAATAATAGAAAAGGCTGCAAGCATGCTTTCTTGTTTGCTGTCTGAAGAGGAATAAAAAATATGGACAACTTAGAATCATTCGAGATGCTTCCTCCTGAGAGCATTCCTAGTTCTTCAAACAGAAATCCTGAAATTGATTCTTTGCGTAATGAAATTGCAGAATTATCGAAAGAAGGTTATTTTCTTCTAAAAGAAGACAATATTTCTGGTGCAGTTGATGCATTTAAAAAAATTCTTGCACTTGATGACAATAATAATTACGCTTTAGTTGGTCTTGGTGATTCAGCCCGCAAACAGCGCAATTTTTCTCTTGCTGCTGATTATTATAATCGTTGTTTAAATTATCATCCTGCAAATAATTATGCACTTTTTGGTCTTGCAGACTGTTATAAGGCTATGCGCCAGTATCATAAAGCTATTGATATTTGGGAACGCTATCTTGCACACGATGATGAA
Source organism: Treponemataceae bacterium (assembly GCA_045627325.1). Classification (GTDB taxonomy): domain Bacteria; phylum Spirochaetota; class Spirochaetia; order Treponematales; family Treponemataceae; genus UBA1240. Next base: position 2,139 of record JAZQNK010000090.1, read on the forward strand.
AATATTACTGTTTTGACACGTGTTGCAGATGCATATAGAAAAATCCGGGATTTTAAAAATTCTAAAGATTTGTATCTGCGTGTTCTTGACATGGAAAAAGATAATCCTTATGCACTTATCGGGCTTGGACATCTTCATTATGATTTTAAAGAATATGCAGATGCACTTTATTACTGGATGCGCATGTATGAACTTGGTGAAGATAAAGTTGATATAAGGGTTTTGACTTCAATTGGAAACTGCCATAGGAAGCTTAAATCTTTTGATAAAGGTGTGCCTTTCTTTAAAAGAGCACTTGATATGGACAGCAACAATTTTTATGCACTTTTTGGTCTTGCAGACTGTTATCGTGGCATGAATATGCAGTCTCAGTCTATTGAATACTGGAACAGAATCTTGCAAAGTGATCCGCACAATAAAGTAATTTTGACTCGTGCAGGCGATGCATATCGTACGCTTGGAGATTTTAAAACAGCAACAGAATATTACGAGAAGGCTTTGAATATTGAATTCGATCTTTACGCTGTACTTGGTCTTGCCCTTTTGAGCAAAGCACAAGGTCGTTACGATGAAGCTATTGCAAGCTTATCTCGTCTTGTTCAGGCTGATCCAAAAAATTACAGGCTTTATATTGATTTGTCAGATTGTTATGAGCAGAAAGGCGATAAAAAACAGGCTGCAGAAGTTTTACAGAACTGTCAGCGCCAGGGTGTTCGTTCTCAGCTTGTAACAGATAGACTTTCTAAACTTCAGGTTGGTGCCTAAGCATTTATGGTATCTTCAATTACAGGTCTTTTGCCTCAAGAAATAACTGAAAAGCTTTCGCTTGATGCTTCTTTTCGCGGAAAGCAGATTTTTAAATGGATTGCTCAAGGAGTTGAATCTTTTGAAGAAATGACAAATCTTTCGAAAGATTTGCGCGTACGCTTGAGTGAAACAGCAAATGTTTATTCAACTCATATAGAACAGACTTTAGTTGACCCGGATGGAACAATTAAACTGCAGGTTGGCCTTTTTGATGGTCGCCTTATTGAAACTGTGCTTTTAACAGATGCTGAAGGCAGAAAAACTGCTTGTGTTTCATGTCAGGCTGGCTGTGCAATGGCTTGTGCTTTTTGCCAGACTGGCCGTCTTGGTTTTGGCAGAAATCTTGAAGCCGGAGAAATTGTAGAGCAGTTTCTTCATCTTGAAAAAAAAGCCGGAAAGCTTGATAACATCGTTTTTATGGGCATGGGTGAACCGATGCTCAATCTTGATGCAATTAGAAAATCAATAGATATACTTTGTTCAGAAGAAGGCAGAAATCTTTCGAAACGACGCATTACCCTTTCTACATCCGGTGTTATTCCAGGAATTTATGATTTAGCAGATAACGGACCTGTCCTAAGGCTTGCAGTTTCATTGACGGCAGCAAATGAAGAATTGCGCAAAAAACTTATGCCTGTAACAAACAAAAATCCATTAAAAGATTTGCGCGAAGCAATCCGCTATTATACAGAAAAAACAGGTGTCCGCTGTACGCTTGAAGCAGCATTAATGCATGACGTTAATACAAATGATGAAGCAATAAAAGAGTTTGTAGATTTTGCGCAGGGACTTAACGTGCATTTCAATTTTATTCCATGGAACCCTGTTCCGTCTTTGCCGTTTAGTGAACCAAGCCGACAGGAAGTCAGTTATCTGATGGAAAAGCTTGAAAAAAGCGATGTTTCTGCAACACTGCGGACAAGACGCGGACGTACAATTGGTGGAGCTTGTGGTCAGCTTGGCCGTTCTCAAATGAAAAAAGAACTGGCTGAAAAAAATTAGACTTTTTAATGATAAAATAAAAAAAGCTCTGCTTAAAAGAAGAGCTTTATGCTTATTAGTTAAGAACAGTAATATTGCATGAAGAAATTGCAGTGTTTATTGCATCTTCAATGCCACCAACACTTTCATCGAATGAAACAAGCACCTGGGCTTTCATTGTGGCAGCAGTACAAGCTGTGACACCTGCAACTGCTTTTACAGCATTGTTTACAGCTTCTTCTTTGCTTTCATCAAGTCCTTCAACGTAAATCTTTTTGTCCATGTTTGCCTTCTGTATTCTTCGTGTTTTTTACAAAATAAATGCTGAATTTTTATGAATGTGGCGATAATTTCCACATTGATAAAACTGTACGCATAGAATAAATATATCATACTACAGAATTTTTGACCATAAAAAAAACATAGATTTGTGTAAAATCTATAAGTTTTTATCCAATGCTAAAGCTGAGTCCTGCAGATTTTTCATTCTAAAATGAAAAGATATTATTAAAAGTCCACTGCGAAATTTCCAAAGCATAATTCAAAAGTTTTCCGTTTATTTCACATTGAACGGCAAAAGTTTCGTCTGAAATATTTTTGGAAAAAATGAGCCTTATGATATCTGCAGGTGTTTCAAGCAGAATTTCATGAGCTGGCTGTTCTGCAATATTAGATTCTTCCGGTGACAGAACAACGGAACCTCGTGAATTTTTTAGTTTGTGTATGTATTCTTCAAAATCTGTGCGGTTGCTTTCAAAAACAGGGTTTCTGTCTATACAGCATCTCATCACTTCGGCTTCTTCAAAAAGACAAAGCTCTGGTGGAATAAGCTGCATGTCTGCCCAGCTTTGTGCATCTGAATGCAAAAAGATTTTTAGATTTTCTTCTGTTTCATAAATTGCAGTTGATTTTCCTGTTCTAAATGCAATTTTGGTGCCGTTATAGTTTTCATTACCTATGTATAAATCAAATAAAATTGATTCATTTGCATCTCTGGCTTCTGCAAAAAAAGCATTGTCATCAAGCTTATAGTCTTTATAAAGCGAAACATTATCTGAAATATGATAAATTTTCCTTATTGAAGACAATGTGCTTATAAAGCTTGAAATTTTCTGTTTATTTAAAGGAAATGTGATTGAATGACCGTCTTTATTTGTTTTGCCCCACCAGACAGAATCTTTCTTATAAAGCATAATATCAGAGTTATTTTCGCAAAGATAAATCTGACTTAAACTGTCTGAATATTTCGGATTTAAAAAAACTGTGTCTTTGCTTGAAATGCCCTTTGTTTTTGAAAAAACTGTGCAGTTGAGAATTAAAAATATGCAGGCAATAAAAGATGCAGAATTAAAAAAAACGACTGCCCTTCTCCATTTTTTAGCTTTTAATTCTGTCATTTAATGTCCTTTTTCTGCAGCATATAAAACAGATATAAATCAAGATTACAATTAGAATTGGCACGATAAAACACAGCAAAATTGTTATGCTGAAAGAATTTGCAACAGCATTTTCGTCTGTGAGAAAATCTAATGTCGTAGATTTTATGCCTTTGTTTTTTATTTTTAAGATTTCATCTTCATTTGAAAGCCAGAGCATTACAGAAACAACAAAATCAATGTTGTGCGGACTGTTTGTGTATTCAATCATTCTGGAAGGTGCATATTGGTCTGCCAAAACAAAAAGCCGTGTGTCTTTGCTTTTTGCAGTTGTATAATAACCGTTTGCATTCCCTTCAAGTGTTGCAGCAAGTGTAAATTTCGCTTTATTGTCAAAAACACGGCTTTTATTTCTGAATGGATCTGTATCAAAAGGTTCTGGCATAAGAGAAGCTTTTGTGCTTGTTGATATGACCGGTTGTATTTTACAGTTATCTTCGTCAAATAATTCAATTGAGTTTGCCCAGTAAACTTCTAGACCTGAAAAACCATTTTTCAACGCACTTTGATCATTTATTGAAGGTTGCCCTGTTACAATCCAAAACGGATAATTTATATATTCGCTTTGGCTGCTGCCAGTTGTGTCGCTTTGCATTTCAATGCGGAAATTGACAATGTCTGTAACCAGTTCTTTTTTTATGGAAATTCCCCAGAAGCCAAGAAGATTAATCAGTGCAAGATTTTCATCTGTATTGGCAACCCAGTCTGTATAAATGTTTACGTTGTTGCGGCTTACAAAAAATGCTGCATTGCCGCCCTGCATAATGAAATTTTCAATTTCAAAGATATCTTCTGCCTTTAGGTTTTTTGAACCAAGAACAAGAAGCGGAATGGTAGCATCGAGGTCAGAAAGTTCAGAAATAAAAACCTGTTTGCAGAAAAAGCCTGCACTTTCAAGCCACGGCACGAGATATCTGTAATCGTCTTCAAGTGTAAAGTCATTTCCTATAAGAATTTGCACTTGCCTTAAAACATTGTCTGACATAAATTGCAGTCTGCTTGAAAGTTCAAATTCAAGCCCGGCCGTAGAAACAACAAATGGAATTATTTCGATTTTGCCGCAGTATTCAAGAATTATGGCAGAATAGACAGACACAAAAGAAGTTTCTGTTGCCGTTGCCGTTTGAATCTGCTGTGCTTCAATGCCGAGCATCTCAAGCTGATGTTCAAGATCTGTTTTCTGCGGATCCTGCACAACAACAGAAACGAGCGGATTGCTTGAAGCATATTCTATTAAAAACTCTTTTACATCACGGGCTTCTGGATAAAGAGTTGAAAGTTTATCTGAAACATAATAAGTAATCTGAAGTTTTTCAGAAACATTTGATAAAAGCTGTTTGGAATAATCTGAAATTGTAAAAACTTTATCTTTTGAAAAGTCAATTCTGCCGTTGATGGTGCTGATAAAGCTTAAAAGCAGAATTGTAAACACTACTGCCAAAAATACTGCTGATTTGATTAATTTTTTGTTTTCCATCAGGCATTTTCCTTTTGAGATTCAATAATTGCAATATGTGCGCCAATGAAAAAGGCTGTTAAAACAAGATAAAACAGCAGGTCTCTAAAAGCAATAATTCCTTTGCTTGCAGCGTCAAAATGATATGCAAAAGATATTCCTTTAAAGAATTTTTCTAAAAATTGAGGCAGCCTGAAAAGAACTGGCAGAAGGTGTGCGCTGTTCAGCAGGGAAAGTACAAGTGCCGTAAGAATTGCTGATGTTACCTGGTTTTTTGTTGATAAAGACAGAAGCTCTCCAAGTGCTGTTGAAGCTGCAAAATATAGCAGAATGACAATGTTTGCAGCTGCAACCTGTCCAATGTCTACACTGCCCGCTGTCTGAACCGCAAGCGGCACAAGAAGAAGCACAAGCTGAATAAAAATGCAGCAGATGAGTGACGAAAGCCATTTGCCTAAAACAAGTGCTAAAGCCGGAACCGGCAGGGAAAAAACTACATCGCTTATTTCATTTGTCCATAAATGCATTGTAAACGAAGGAATGCATAAAATGCTGATGTATGGAAAAAATGAATAGAATAGCCTTAAATCAGACGAGCCTTTGCCCGGTACAAAAAATTGATTTGCAAAAAAGAAATTTGCTGTGCTGCCCAGGACAAAAACCAAAACGCCGATGTAAACGGCAGGTGACATAAGCGAAGTGAACAGTTCTTTTTTTGTAATAATCCATGTTTTTTTTGCAAATTTAAACATATGCCTATTGTAGCCATTTTATAAGTTTTTAGGAAGAGAAAATAAAGAATTCATTTTAATTTTGAACAGACTGAATCTTTGCAGACTTATTTGCCGAAAAAGATAAAACTTAAGACGTTTTTAAGCTTGTCTATAAGCTTTATTTGCTAATTGGAATAAGTTTTTTTGCTTCGTCGAATTCAATTGGTTTTCCAAGCAGATAACCTTGAATGCAGTCACAGCCTAAATTTTTGAGTACTTCAAATTGTTCCTCTGTTTCAACGCCTTCTGCAATCAAAATACAGCCGAGCGAATGTCCTACAGAAATAATCATTGATACAAATTTATGCGACTCTTTATTTGCAGAAAGACTGTCAATAAAAGATTTGTCTATTTTAAGCACGTTAAACGGAAGCGCCGTCAGATATTTTATTGAAGCATAACCGGTTCCAAAGTCATCAAGTGCAATCTTTATTCCAAGTTCCTGCACTGCTTTAATGGCCTGTGCTGCACTTTCAAGTGAACTTACAAGACAATATTCGGTTATTTCAATTTCAATATGCCGTGGATCAAAATCTGTTAAAGCCAGACAGTTCTTGATTTTTTCAACAAAATTTCTTTCAAGAATGTGTCTTGCAGAAATATTTATTGAAATTGTTATGTCTTTATCTGCACATTGCTCTAAAAGCCTAGAACCTTCAATGATGGCATGCGACAAAACCCAGTTATCAATGTCAAAAATCAAGTTGCTGCGTTCGGCAATCGGAATAATCTGTGCCGGACTTATTTTTTTGCCGTTTTCATCTGTCAGACGCAGCAGAACCTCGAATCCATGAAGCTTTTTTGTTTTTGCATCATATTGAGGCTGAAAAGCAAGATAGAACCTGTCTTTTGAAAGACCGTCCCTGATGACAGATTCCATTGCAAGCTTATTTTCAAGGTCTTCCTGCATTTCTCTGCTGTAAAAACAATAACTTGAACCGCCTGAAGCTTTTGCTGAATACATGGCAATGTCTGCAAATTTTAAAAGGTCGTCCATGTCGCGGCTGTTATTTGGAAAATGTGCAGCACCAATACTGGCAGACGGGCTGTAATAATAATCGTAATTCTCAAAGTAAATTTCTTCTTTTAAGACTGCAAGACAGCGGGTCATAAATTTGGTTATGCTGTTTTTGGGTGTGTCTGGCACAAGAATTACAAATTCATCTCCACCGTTTCTTGCAAAAATGCAGTCTTTATCAATTACAGTCTGCCATTGACATGCAAGTCTTGTAAGCAGAATGTCGCCTGCACGATGACCGATGTTGTCGTTTACAATCTTGAAATTATCAAGGTCAAGAAAAAGAAGATAAAACGGCTGGTTTTTGTTTATAAACTCTGAAAGTATGTTTTTTAGACCACGCTGGTTATAAAGACCTGTAAGAGGATCTGTTATAGACAATGTTTCTAATTTGTGCTCTTCTTCATGTATTTTTTTTAGCTGCCGTGCAAGCACTATCATCAGCGGTACTGCTGATAAATCCATAAAAAAGCCTGGAAGAGCTGAAAATTGTTTTCGTAGCAGAATGGAAAGGCAGACAGTTGTAAAAGAAAGCGCAAGAAAAACAAGCGAAATAAAAAGTCCCTGCTGATAATTTGAATAAACGATTATAAGGCATCCTGCAATGCAGCCGACAGCAAAGATTCCGCATAGAGACTGGAAATTTATACTCTGATTAAAAAAAATCAGATTTTTTGATCCGAATTTGAGACCGCAAATGATATTGCTTATCAGACATATCAGATAAATGAAAAATCCAATATGAAATAATTTTAAATTTTTAAGACCGCTCTTCATTATAATCACCTTATGAACGCATTGCGCAGAGTTTATAACAAAACATTTAGTATTAAAAAATCGCTTATATAACTATTTTAATCAGAATTCTGTTTTTTTACAACATAAAAATTGTAACAGATTGGTAAATCCTCTAATATCTCTAGTTATTTGTTTACGATAAGCCTTCGCTGATGGCTTTGAGTTCGTTTTTGGTAAATTATATGTGTTTACTAATTGTATGCAAATAAAGAGATGAGTTAAAAGCTGTTGAAATATAGAAATGCATCTTCAAGATTGTTTTTTTTGCTTTGCTTGAGAATTTCATCTGGAGTGCCTGCTGCTGCAAGCCTGCCTTTTGCAAGAATAATGACATCATCGCATAACGCAGAAACTTCCTGCATGAGGTGTGTTGAAAGCAGAATTGTTCTATCTTTTTTCATCTGTTTGATAAGAGAACGCATTTCCTGAATCTGTACAGGATCAAGGCCAGAAACAGGCTCGTCGAGTACAAGCACTTTCGGGTCGTGCATTATTGCAGCTGCAAATGCAAGTCTTTGCCTGTAGCCTTTTGAAAGTGCTCCGATTTTTTTTGTCGTAACGTCCTTCAATGCACATTTTTCAATTACTGCTTCAATTTTCTCTTTCTGCTGCTGCAACGAAAGAGATATGCCGGAATTGTCTTTGCAAAACTGAATGTCTGCTATGAAGCGTAAAAATTCATAAACATTGAAATTTTCATAAAAACGCGGGCTTTCGCTTACATAACCGATTGATTTTTTGACCTTTAAAGGCTCATCTTCGCAGGAAATATTGTTTACAAGTACTTTGCCGCTTGTGGCATAATGAATGCCGCATACTGCTTTTAGAATGGTTGTTTTTCCTGCTCCGTTTGTGCCTAAAAGCCCTGTAATTCTTGAATCAAGTGCTTTAAAAGAGACGTTTAAAACTGCTGTTGTATTTCCGTAGTTTTTAGAAAAATCAATCAGTTCAATCATAATCTAATCTTCGTATGGTACGTCAAAAATCATGCGGTCTTTAGAAAGCACCGTTTCTGGAAAAATTTTCTGGGCTTCTTCCAGAAGTATTTTAAGTTCTTTGTCTGTGTATCTTGGACTATAATGCAGCATTGCCATTTTCTTGACGTTTGCGTCTCGTGCAATTGTTGCAGCCTGCGATGCTGTCATGTGTTTTTTTTCTGTTGCTGTCTGAACAAGCGAATCTTCAAACATGCCTTCGCAGAACAAAAGGTCAGAACCCTGCACTTCTTTTGCAATTGACGGCATGTATAAAGTGTCTGTTACATAACTTACTTTTCTGCCGGAACGTGGCGCACCCATAACTTGTTCTGGTGTAACTGTTTTTCCGTCACTTGAAACAACCGATTCTCCGGACTGAAGCTTTGACCAGAGTGGTCCAACTGGAACATTTAGTTCCTTTGCTTTCTGCGGGTTAAATTCGCCCGGACGCTGCAGTTCTTCAAGTGTATAGCCTACGCATGTCTTTGTGTGCTGCAAAGGAAAAGCTCTTATATAAAAACCGTCGCCTTCATGAACAACACATGGGGCTGTAATTTCTTTGACAATAATTGGATAATTAATATACATATCCAGAACTTTGCGGCTTGTTTCAATGTATTCTGCAATTTTTGGCGGACCGTAAATATAAAGAGGTTCATCTCTGTCAACCTGAGCAGAAAGCATCATGATTCCAGGCAGACCCGTAACGTGATCGGCATGTGTATGCGAAACAAAAATAGCGTTAATCTTTTTCCATTTAAGGTTCAGTTTGCGAAGAGAAACCTGTGTTCCTTCTCCTCCGTCAAACAGAAATAAGTCACCTTCTCTGCGCAAAAGTACAGATGTCAAATGTCGATAAGGCAAAGGCATCATGCCGCCGCAGCCGAGAACAAAAGCTTCAAGATTCATATTTTTCCTATAATTTCATTGTATCAGATATTTAGTCTTGCAGGCAGTCTTTTATTTGCCTTTCTTTACAAATATTTTCTTTATCTTTTTAAACCAGATTGCCCTAAGTTTTTCTGCAAATGCATAAAAACCATAAAAAGACGAAAACTTTATGTCAATGCTGCCGGCACGATGAACGATTGCACCGCCAAAACCTGTCTTAAAACGATAAAGACCATACATCGGGTGGTGTTCATCGTCTGTTGGTGGAATGCCATAAAAGTCATATGTTTTGCAGCCATATTCTTTTGCATCCTGAATGGCTGTCCACTGCAAAAGATATGCCGGCATTAAATTGCGGTGTTCGTTGGAAGATGCGCCATATAGATAGACTGCTTCTTCCGGTGAAAAAAGCGTAATGATTGCAGCAAGCGGCTTGTCTTCAAAACTTGCAACATACATTGAAATCTTTGGGTTTGAACTGTCTTCTGCTCGCATTTTTTCTGCTGTGTCAAATAAGTCCTGGTAATAAGACTTTGAATGAAGCGCAATTCCATCGCGTTTAGATGTTTCTTCGTAAAGATTATAGAAAACATCAATTGCTTCTGCACCACAGCATTTAATCTGCACGTTTTTTTTCTGTGCCAGTCTTATGTTGTAGCGCCATTTTGATTTCATGTTTGCAAGCAGAGATTCTGTATCTGGTGCAAGGTTTAAAAGAACTGTGTCTGGCGGCTGAATGTCTGAATCTGCTTTTTTGGTGTTTCTTGTTTTGCATAAAGCAGCGAAAGCTTTTCTGTCAGATTGTTCAACAGCATCATTTGAGTTGTTTGTGTAGCATAAAGGCGGATCAAAACGTATAAACCAAGTATTCTTTGGTAAATATTTTTGTAATAACTGTACACTTTTTTGTATAATCTCTAGATATTCTTCTGTTTTTTCTTTTTCTGTCAAAGAATCAAAGCTGCTTGCCTCTTCGCTGCTATTTGACTTCTGCATTAATACAAGCGAAAGCGGAACATAACTCAAAGAGAAAATGCCTTTAAAAGAGCGGACGAGGACAGAAAGCGGATAAACACCGTCTTCAAAAAAATCAGAACCTTTCAGATAAACATAAAACTGAAAAGGTTTCCATCCGTGATGAGATTTGAATTCTGCCCAGAACGAGCTTTGTAAAAAATGAGGATTCTTGAACAGAACTCCGTCCTGGGGTTTTATATCAATATTTATAGCTAACATTAGCAGACTTCGCCGTTCTTAACATGTTTCATTACAATTTCTTTGCCGTCTGCAAGCAATTTTTTGCCTGCAATCTGAACAAAGCCGTCTTTAACTTCAATTGATACACTGAAGAAGTCATCTCCTGTAATCTGTGCAGTTTTTTCAGCGTTTACATCTGCGCCTTCAAGAACAACTTTGGTTCCGGGTTGTGCCCAGCCTGCATCCAAAACTTCAACGCAGTCTTTGTCTCCTTCTTTGTAGTCACCTGCAAGCAACATACCACGGCTTTCAACTCCGCGCATTGTACGTGGAGCTAAGTTTTCAGCGATGATTACATGTTTTCCAAGCAATTCATCTTCGCGCAAATACATGCGGAGTCCAGACTGAATTGTACGAGGAGTTCCAGAACCGTCATCCATAGTTTCAATGTAAAGTTTTTCACCTTCTGGATTTGGCTTAACGTCTACAATTTTTGCAACTGTAAGGTTGATGTTCTTGTTAAAGAATTCAATCTGCTGTTCTGGAGTAAGTGCTGGTTTTGGTTCAGCTTTCTTTGCCTTTTCAGCTTTTTTAGCTTCTTTTTCAGCTTTTTTCTGCTGCTGACCGCTGAACTGTTCGCGGAATGCAAGCATAGTTTTCTGATCCATTGGTTTAAAGTAAACTTCTGTTGGACCAACTTTATCAAG
>JAZQNK010000091.1:0-10436 GCA_045627325.1 Treponemataceae bacterium
CATAACTGACATGATAACACAAACAAAACCGCCAGCAACACCAATGAATGTCATTATATCCATAAAAAGCCCCGCTCCCTTTGGAAAGTTTTTCTTAATTTTTTTTAAGAAAGCTACTCAAAGTGTAGAAAAGTCAAAATATCAATTTTAAACTTTTCGTATATATTATTTATACGGAATATTTCAAAAAACAGTTTAGTCTTTTTATTATCCGTTTATTCTTCATTACTAAACGTACCGATTAAACGGCGATACGCTATTATTTTCTCAATAATCTCTTCTGGTTTTTCTTTAACCACAAGTCTATGTCCTGAAAGCATAAGAAGTGTAACATCTGGATTTGTTTCAATCCGTTCAATCTGATGTGGGTTTATCCAGTAAACGTTTCCATCTAATTTTGTTACTTCAATCATATTACTTCCATTTTGAATGCTAAACCATTGACAGTCAAGAGGTTTTAGCAATACCTTTTTTAACTTTTCAAAAAAAATGCAGAGAATATGGAATTCAAACACATTCTCTGCATTATTTATCGGTTATCCACAGCTAAAGATTAGCGTTTCAAACTCAAAACAGTTTCAAGAAGTGTATCTGAAGTCTGAATTGTCTTTGAACTAGCCTGGAAACCACGCTGAGTTACAATCATGTCTGTAAACTGTTCTGTCAAGTCAACGTTTGACATTTCAAGAGCACCAGAAAGCATAGAGCCTTTTCCGGCAACACCAGCTACGTTAACATTTGCAAGTCCAGAGTTATTTGACTGAACATAAGTATTGTCGCCAGCTTTTTCAAGACCACCCTGGTTTGTAAAGCTTGCCATTGCAATCTGTCCGAGAACACGGTTTGTTCCGTTTGAATAAACACCAGTAATTACACCGCTGTTGTCAATCTTGAAGTTATCAAGATAGCCCATTGTATAGCCGTCCTGATAGAAAGCTTTTGTTGAACTGTCAGAAGCATACTGAGTAATTGTGTTCAACTGGCTTCCAATCTGACCAAGGTTGATGTTAAATGTCTGGCGTGTAAGTTCACCGTCTGCAGCAGCTGTTGTTTCTGGAACATTGAATGAAGCCTGAACAAGGATGTTTCCTGTTTCAGCACTTACATTTCCTGCTGTATCAGTTACAGAGAGCAATGTACCATTGTTGTCAAAGTTTACGATAAATGTATTTCCCTGTCCGTCTGTTCCGCCCAAACCTACACGAGTCTGAGTTTCATCAGCATTTTCAGGATCGATTAATACTGTTGCTTCCCACTGGTTTGGTGTTCCAGGAACACGTGCAAAAGAAACGTTCAGGTTGTGCTCATTGCCGAATGAGTCATAAATCTTGAATTCTGTTGACCATGTACCTTTTGCAATTTCTGCTTCGTTAGCACCTTCGGCAATTTCAGGTGTATTTTTATTCAAGTTACAGGCAAAGTTTACATTCTGTGTTGCTTTTGCAGGATCTTTTGAACCAACCGGAATAACCAAATCTTCTGTATAGCCGGCTGTGTTAATTACCATTTCGCCGTTAAGTTCGCGTGCCATATAACCTTGAACACGAAGTCCATTTGCTGGATTTACGAGTGTTCCGTCTTTGTCAACACCAAATGTACCGGCACGTGTATAAAATGTTTCTTCGCCATTCTTCAAAATAAAGAAACCGTTACCCTGAATAGCGATATCTGTTGAAACACCAGTTGTCTGCAAGTTACCCTGTGTAAAGATTGTATCAATACTTGCAATTGTAACGCCAAGACCAACTTCTTTTGGGTTTACACCACCAACTTCATTTGTTGGTTTTGCAGCACCAGAAAGCTGCTGTGAAATCATATCCTGGAAGTTAACACGGCTACGTTTAAAACCTGTTGTATTAACATTTGAAACGTTGTTACCAATAACATCCATTCTTGTCTGGTGATTTTGCATACCGGAAACACCGGCATAAAGTGATCGCATCATATCTGTACCCTCTTAATTGCCATAAATCTTGTTTATCTGTTCCATGCTGTACGGCATGCCATTTACGATTATCTGCGGATTAGTTCCGCGGGTTGCTCCCTGAACCTGACCAGTAATTACATTCTCGCCGGCTGTAAGTTCTACAGTTTTACCAATTGTAGAAACAGCTTCTGTACCAGAAAGCATATTAGCAAGGTTTGTAAAGCCAGTGCTCATATTTGTCATCTGTTCAAGACTTGAGAACTGAGCCATCTGTGCGATGAATTCAGTATTCTCCATAGGAGAGGTAGGATCCTGATTTGAAAGCTGAGTAATCAAAAGCTTCAAAAAATCATCCTTTCCCAATTCCTGACTTGCTACACGACCATTTGCAGCAGCATTTTTAGCATTCTGTGTATTAACTGCCTGCTGAACGACAGCCTGATCCTGTGCACTCATTGTTGTGTTAAGTTGCATTAAAATCTCCTATCTGCGTGCAAGTTTTTTTTGACCTGCACAAGTCTTTCTCTTAGACAATTACATTTACTGAAGTCAGGCCGAAATATTCATCGCCCATGTCTTCTGCACCAGCTGCAAGCGGCATCGAATCAGCATAGTCAATTCCATGTGGATTCTTGCCCTGCTCTGCACCTTTGTGTCCATTTCCTTCTCCGCTTCCACTCCATGCAAGCTCAAATCCTGCAGTTTCAAAACCAGAGTTCAAGAAAGCCTGACGCAAATTTTCAATATTATTCTTAAAAGCGCCATAAGCTTCTTCGCTAGACACGATAATCTTGCCGGTAATTAACTTGTCGGATAATTCAAGTTTAATCTTAACGTTTCCAAGTTCTTCTGGATGCAAAACAAGATTGATTGTTCCAGATTTATTGTCACGCAGTGTGATAAGTCCAGTTTTTACAAACTCTCCTGCATTGTTTTTAATTTCAGTAGAGAGCATTGAAGCAAAAGCTGACTTTGAACCTTCCTGCAAAGGAACACCGTCTTTAATCTGTGCAACATTCTGAGCCTGTGTGTCTGCAAGATTAAGAGTCATCTCAGCAGTTCCACCATCATCAAAAGTTACATTAGAAACAAGACCACTTGATTCTTCAGAATCATTTGCAGCGAACGTACGTTCATCAATAACTTCAATTAAAGGTGCTTCCTGTTTTTTTGCGCCTGCACTTTGAACAAGAATATCTTCTGAAAGATTTTCTTCGATTTTTGCAGGGTCATTTGTCTTTTCAGAGAGGACATTTGCAAACAAAGAAGCATTTTCTTTTGTTTTATCGCTTTTCTTTGCTGTTTTTTTAGACAGACCTTCAATTTCACTTGATTCATCAAGAGAATCAGCAACTTCTTCAGCAGATTCATCATGAAGAAGTACAGATTCCATAACATTTTCCATCAAGGAATTTTTTGAATCTTCTGAATCTTTTGCAACAATTTTTGTTTCATCAGCTTCAGTCTGCAGATTTTCTGCAAGAGCAAGAACTTCTTCTGCTTCAACAGCTTCAGAATCTTCTGCAGCAAGAACGGCAGATTCTTCTTTTACTTCTGTTTCTTCTGCAACGGCAGCTTTTTCATCTGCAGCATTTTCAGTTTTTGAAACATTATCAGATGTTTCTTTTGTTTCGCTTTTATCAGATTCAGAAACAATCTGTTTTAATTTTGAATCGTCTGCATTCACGTTTTCAGTTCTTTCAGCCACTTTTTCTGGCTGTTTTTCCTGAGGTTTTGTGAATTCGACAGGTTTTTGTACACCATCCGTGGCTTTAATCGCATTGTTCAGTACAAGACTGAAATTCGATTCGCCCTGCATCGAATTTCTCAATCCAAGAGAACCTTTCGATGAAGCAGCTAATGTTTCCATACCGTCAAGGCGAATTGATAGAGCCTCCATCGGCATACCTCCATTTTGAGCGCCATGAACTTTTTATAATGGAATTTCAAAAAATGCTCTTAGAACAACGAATGCATAATCTGGAACAAAGCCAGACACTTTAAGGCAGCCGTTTTCTTTTCTTAAAACCCAAAACACAAAGGCTAAATGACATTTCTAAAAATTTTGCTTTTTTAGAAATGTTCTAAACACTTAACGAAGTGTCACAGACAGATTTTGCAGATTTTTTCTTTTGAAAAAACGGAAAAATTTCCAGCTGAATAAAATCAGTTTACAAAACTTTCTTGTGTTCAACGCTCTTATTATGTTTCGGAAAAGCAAAAGAGCCACTTTAGGGACTTAAGCAAAAAACTTATGCAAACTTCATAAAAAAACTGAAATTTTATTTTTGTATTTATTTTTATCAGAAAGAAATAGAAGAATTTAAAACATAAAAGCCGATGAAAATCCATCGGCTTTTATAAATGCGAATTGAAAATCTGTTAAGAATTATGCACTAATCTAAAGTAACAGGTTTTGTCGTCATCTTGCGCTGAATTGTTGCAGCACGGTCAGCCGGCATAAGAGAAAGCCAGTAAGGAACCATTGAATTTGAACCAGATTCTTCTGCAATTTCATCAACACGGCGCAGAACATCAATTGCAAGCTGGTCTTCCATTTCAAGCAGAATATTTACAGCAGCTTCAGGGCGCATGCCGTTGAGTTCTGCAGCAATTGTACGGTAATTAAGCTCTTTGTCTTCGTACTCTTTCTGAATCTTTTCAAATGTTGCTTCGCGCTCTTCCTGCGAAATCTTCCGTTCATCAAGTTCCTGTGCAATCTGCTGATATTCTGCTTCTTTTATCTGAATATCAGATTCACGTTTATCAAGTTCTTCTGAACGAAGGTTCAAGGCCTCAAGCCGTTTTGCAAGGCGGTCCGCTTCAAGGTCTGCTTCGCGAGACACATCATCAACGGCCGAAACCGAAGTTTGTGGCTGCAAACCTACAAGACGATAAACCGGCTCAAAAAACTTCTTTGCTTGAATTACACCCAGATAGTCAAACCAAAATAATCCAAGAAAGACCAAAATGATAATCAATAAAAGCAACACAATAGTCTTGCCGATTGTTCCTTTTGCTGACACGTTTTACCTCTCAAGAGACTCTGCAGTCTCAAATCATTCAACTGTATATTATAGAAAAAACATTTCCAAAAGACACTTTTTGCAGGCCGAAGCCACAAGACAGCATCAATTACTATTTTATCGGAAACCTGTTACGCAAATTTTACGGAAACTTGCAATTTTTTGAATCAAAACAAACATCTTCAAAGAAAATTTCAAAAACAGGTTTGCGGGCACCTGTAAAAATTTTATATTTCTTTACATATGCCCTTTTGAACTGACATAATTCCAAAATGCCTAAAAAAGCGACCGAATATTTTCAGACATTTTAATTTCAGTTCAAGCCTGCAACAGCAGTTCCAAGCGTAATATCGTTATCAATAGAAAGAATTTCAAAATAAATGTGTCTCTGACTGATAAGCACTTCATTCAAATAACCGATAAGACGCTCTTTTAAGTTGTGTGTCTTATAAAAAGTTGTTCCATCGCAAACAACACCGACAGGCAGAGCAGCGCTTGTACCCTTTCCGCTTTTAATTACGGCAGCAGCAATAATTGCAGCAGCAAGCTTAGCAGAACGAACAACCAGATGGTCTAAAAGCACAAAAATTGTGTCTGCATCCTGCTGTGTGCCTTTTGCAGCAATTGAACCAAGTACAGTTGTTGTTTTGCGTGGTGCATAAAAGAACTGGTCCATGTCTTTAAGTTCAAGTTTTGCAAGTGCCTTAACTGCGTCTGAGACAGCTTTAGAAAACAGACCTTCTTCTGCTGCTTTTTTCAAAACAATCAATCCAACAGGTCCAAGATATGCTCCGGAACACATTTTTTCCATTACATATAAGCCTGGAGTATTTGCAGTTTTATCAAATTCAACGTCAAATTCTGAACGTGGCAATTTATTGAATTTTCCAGATTCGCATACAATAATCTGGCTTTTTGGTGCAGAACGTCCGGCAGAATCTTTCATTCCATTCAATTTTTCAATTGGGTCAGAATCAATATAAGCCGCATTCATTCCAGTACCCAAAATAAAACCGACATAAGAACTGTATGCACGGCCTTCAATTGCATTAGAAGCACCGGCAAGCAAAGCAGCAGTTGTATCATTCAAAAGCGTAATTTTTTCAGGACGGTTCCAGCCTCTTTCAACAAGTGCATCACTCAGATTTTTTCCGACAAGAGAACCAATTACTTCTTTGGCTTTAATCTCTTTAGAAAAGCTGATTACTTCACCGTCGCTGTCTGGCGTAATTTTCATTGCATAAGAAAAACAGAAACCGATGCGTTTTGCTTTATTTTTAAGATGATCAAGATTCTTGGCAATTGCTGCGAAAAAATCTTTTTTTGAAAGTTCTTTTTCAATGCCAGGCATTGATGTCTTTTCAAGTTCGCTGATTGTTGCAGTTCCAGCAACGTCAAATGTAACAAGACATGAACGGAAGTTTGTTCCGCCTGCATCAATTACAATAACAGATTCATTTTTAACAGATTCTTCCGGCGGAAGCCCCCAAGTCGGAATCATGTCTTCGGTTGCAGACATTGCATTGCCAGAACAATTGCCTTCTGCAAGACCTGCTTTCATATCATATAAAAGACCGTCAATAGTTGTGTTTACATCATAAGCTGCAGCAGAAAAACCATGCCGGCCTAAAAATGCAGTAACATTTTCGTATACACTCATTAAAATTCCCCCAGATTTCTTTGCTTTTTTCTGCAAAAAAACCTTGTAAAGTTTAACAAGTTTTTGACATACTAGCAAGCTGTTATCGGTGTAACTTGCTACACCGATAACAACGAAATTTTTGCTTCGCAAAAAACCGCGGAAACATTCAGGTTCTTTATCTTCTTTAAAGTATGAAAGCAGAAAAGCCGACAAGTCTGGACAAATATCTTGCATACTTTTTCTGCAAGATAAACTTGCACACATACGCAAGACTTGATAGCGTTCAAAAAAACGCGTAAAATAGCCGCCTATGAATGTTGAAAAACTTAAACAAGAACTTAATCCTGAACAGTTTGAAGCTGTTACAACATTTGAAGGACCTTTGCTGATAATTGCCGGAGCTGGTTCTGGAAAAACACGTGTAATTACATATCGCATGGCACACATGCTCGACAATAATATTCCGCAAAGCCAGATTCTGGCCCTTACATTTACAAACAAAGCCGCACGCGAAATGGAAGAGCGCATAAAAGAACTTACAGGGCGCAAACTGCAAAATCTTACAGTTTCAACTTTTCATGCATTTGGCGTAAAAATCTTAAGGCAAGACATAGACAAGCTCGGCTGGCGCAGCAATTTCAGCATTTACGACGAAACAGACAGAAACCAGCTTATAAAAGAAACAGGCAGAGAGCTCGGCTTTTCGCAAGATGCACTTGACGTGTATAAAATCGGCAACCTTTTTTCTAACATAAAAATCGGCAGATGGGACTGGCAGCATGCAAATGACCAGTACAAAAAACTTTACGAAGATTATCAGGCAGGGCTAAAACTTTATAATGCCGTTGATTTTGATGATTTGATTACACTGCCGCTAAAACTTTTCAGGGAATGCCCGGATGTACTTGCAAAATATCGCGAACGATACAAGTACATTATGGTTGATGAATTTCAAGATACAAGCATTCAGCAGTATGAATTCATGCATGCACTGGCAGACAAAAATGTTGCAGTTGTCGGCGACGACGACCAGTCAATTTACTCCTGGCGCGGTGCAAACTATGAAAACATAAAAATGTTTGAACGCGATTTTCCGAACGTAAAGGAAATTCGCCTTGAGCAGAATTACCGTTCAACTGAAACAATTCTTGCAGCCGCAAACGGCGTAATTTCGCACAACACAAACAGAAAAGACAAATCGCTCTGGTCCGGCAACGGTTCAGGCCGTCCGATTGAAATTTACATGCCCGAAAATGAAGCAGCCGAAGCAGATTTTGTATCTGAAACAATTCAGTCTATCTGCATGACCGAACAGCGTAAATACGACGATTTCGGCGTATTGATTCGCGCAAACACATTGAGCCGCGCAGTTGAAGAATCTTTTCTTGAAAACAACATTCCATATACAATGTCCGGCGGAACAAGTTTTTATCAGCGAAAAGAAATAAAAGACATAATCAGCTATCTTCGTGTAATTGCAAACCACGACGATGACATAAACCTTCTTAGAATAATCAACACGCCGCGCCGTGGTCTTGGCAGAAAAGCAATTGAAGACATTTCTGATATTGCAACAAAACACAACTGCTCGCTATGGACGGCAATTCAGGCACTTCTTGCAGCAGGTCAAAACGAAGAAGAAAATTCTCTTTTTGGAAACATCGACGAACCAGAAGAAACGCCTGCTTCAAAGTGGAATGGTTCTGTAAAAGAAATTTTTGAAGCAGCAGCAAATGACGCAGACTTTGACGCAAATGCATATTCAGAGAAAAAAGCAGAAAATACAGCACCCGTTTTCAGTGCACCATTCGAAACGCCAAATATTTTGAATGCAAAAACATATGCAGAATTAAGCGCATTCGTCTGCTTTATAGAAAAACACCGGCAGACAATGTTAAGCGGCAAAGGTCTTGCAAAAAAAATCCGCACAATGATTGATGAAATTGATTACTGGAGCTATCTGATTGCGGAATATCAAAAAAATGAAAAAGCCGCACGCTATAAGTTTTTAAACATTGAAAGCCTTGTAAATTCAGTTGAAGTCTGGGAAAACAACCCTGACAATTTTGATTCAGGACTTTTTGCATATTTAAACCGCATTACACTTCTTTCAAGAGACGACATGGACGACGATGCAGATAAAGGCAAAGTAAACCTCATGACGATTCATGCTTCCAAAGGGCTTGAATTTCCAGTTGTGTTCATTATTGGCTGCGAAGACGGAATCATTCCGCATGCACGTTCTGTAGAAGAAGGCGACGGCAACATTGAAGAAGAACGAAGGCTTTTTTATGTTGCAATTACACGTGCACAGCAAAAACTGTTCCTGTCATGCTGCCATCACCGCCGCAAAATGCAGAGCGTTGTCGAATGTACCCCTTCTCCTTTTCTAGACGAAATTCCTGCAAATCTTGTTGAATATCATGAACCGCAGACAGAAGTTTCAAACGACATGGCACAAGAGATTCTTGCAAGAATGAAGCAGAGATTTTCTAACAGCTAAATTCTGCCAAGGATTGGTTTGAGCTGCATTGTACATAGCCGCCGCTATTTTTTGACACGCAGAATGTCTACAACATGAGAACCAGCGCCGATTAAATCCTGACGTTCTGCGCATTTCAGCTGATAGTCAATGAACAGTTTAAAAGTTTCTTCGCTCATTGCATTGAGCTCTTTTCGCATATAATCAGACATGCCGTCTGGAGACAAAACAGTAAGCCGTTCAAGCGAACATTCAGCATTGAGCCTGTTTATATCTTCAATGCGGACATAATCATATAATTCATCGTCTTTTGCACAGACACAAAAATCTTCTGAAACGGCACCAGACTTCAAAAGTTCAGCAAGGCGGTTTTCTTTAAAGCAATATGAAAACAAGCTGTATTCATTCATTAAATAAGCCACAAGAATAATACCGCCGTTTTTTGTTACGCGTTTTGCTTCGTTCAAAGCCTTAATCTTGTCTTCGGCCTTGTGCAGATGATAAAGCGGACCAAAAACAAGAGTCATGTCAAAAGTGTCATCTTTAAGAAAATGCAGATCCAGTGCATTGCCCTGCCAGGTTTTTACAGGCAGATGCTTTGCACGAAGAACTTCAAGATTGCATTTTACAAGCTCCACAGCGGTTACATCATAGCCTTCTTTACACAAAGCAATTGAATAGCGCCCGGTTCCTGCACCTAAATCAAGAATTTTTATATTTTTACGTTCATCTTCAGTTTCATTCTGAAAATTCTCTTTTAAATATTTATGAATAAAATGCATTGAAACAGTAAATTCAACAGTTCCATGCCGTGTTTCAAGCCGGTGGTCTTCTTTATGCTGCTGGTAATGTTTTTCTAAAACTGTCATGTTTTCGCCTTAAAATAATCTGAATATGATGGCTTTGATTTTAATCTAAAACAGCTGTACTTGTCTTGTACTTTTGAAAAATCAACATAATTTTTTTGCACAGACACCCTTCCGCACAAAACCAGACATGCAGCCTGAAATCTTGTCAATGTAAATTCTTGGATTTTATGTTCTGGTTTAAATTACAGCGATTTAAATGCTGAAAAAACCTGCTTTAAAATCAGAATTTCCGCCGTTAACAATGGTTTCGCGTTGGGGTTGAGCTGCAAATTTGGGCGAATTCGGCGGAACCTGCCAGTTTATGCTACGCATAAACTAGTGAAGACAGGTGTGCGGCTATCGCCGTTAGCAAATGCGAATGACAGAAAACAAAATTTTCGGCGTTAGCAAATGCGAACTGTCAAAAAGACATCTTTTTGGGTCGTTAGCATTTGCTAATTGACAAAAAAGACATCTTTTTGAGCCGTTAGCATTTGCTAATTGGCAAAAA
>JAZQNK010000092.1:0-21795 GCA_045627325.1 Treponemataceae bacterium
TTTACACTGCCTGCAAAAAGAAAAACATCCTGCTGAACAATTCCAATCTTTGAACGGAGCGACGACAGTTTAATGCTTTTAATGTCTTTGTTATCCAGCAGAATTTTTCCGCTTGTGTATTCGTAAAAACGTGGAATGAGATTGCAGATTGTGGTTTTTCCTCCGCCAGAGGAACCGACAAGTGCATATTTTTGCCCGGCTTTTATTGTGAGATTTACATTTTGTAGGACTGAAAAATCTTTTGTATAAGAAAAACAGACATTTTGAAATTCAATGTTTCCGTAAACCTGTTCTAAGTCAACGGCGTCAGGCAAATCTGAAATTTCGGTGTGTGTGCGCATTATGTCAAGAAAACGGTAAAATCCAGCCATTCCGGTTGTAAACTGTTCAACAAAATTGGTCAGCTGCCGGATTGGTCGTGTAAAGCTTGCAATAAAAAGATTTGCTGCAACCAAATCTGAAATCTGCATTTTATGTTGCATGATGAAATAACCGCCGAGGGCAAGTACGATAAGGCTTAAAATGTTGTTGCAGAATTCAATATTTGAATGAAAAGTTGCCATGCATTTAAAGCGGAATTCTTTTGAAGCGCCATATTCTTTATTTGTTTTTGCAAAATGTTCAATTTCAAAAGGTTCGTTTGTAAAACTTTGAGTAACACGAATGCCGGAAATGCTTGATTCAAGTTCGGCATTGATTTGCGCTGTTTTGTCTTTTACATCTTTTGAAGTTGAAGCAAATTTGCGTCTTGAAAAAATAGTGAGTGCAAGAAAAAGCGGCAGCGCAATAAAAACAACAAGCGCAAGTTCCCAGCGTATTGTTATAAGCAGAACAGAAGAGCCGAGCAGTGTCAAAACAGCAATAAAAAAATCTTCCGGTCCATGGTGTGCAAGTTCTGTAATTTCAAAAAGGTCAGAAGTTGCATTCGCCATTAATTTTCCTGTGCGGTGCGAATCGAAAAAGCTGAAAGACTGTTTTTCAAGATGGTTGAATACGTCACGGCGCATGTCTTGTTCGACGCGGTTGCCAAAAATGTGCCCCCAATATCCGACAAACCAGTTGCAGACCCAGCGGAAGCCGTAACCTGCAAGCATTGCTGCAATCAAGATAAAAAAAAGATTAAGGTTTCTTCCCGGAATGATTGTGTCTAGAATCAGTTTTGTAATCATTGGAAAAGCAACGTCTATGGCAGCAATTATTACTGCACAAATCATGTCCAGAATAAAAAGCGGAAGATGCGGTTTATAATAGCTTAAGAAAATTTTGAGCGGTTTTGCATTAAAATCAATTTGATTGTTATGTTTTTGATTCATGTTTCGGAGTATAACACTGTCAAAAAAAAGTTTTAATACTTAATGTACTTAAAAAACAGCTAAATTAATTTTTAGGTCTCTGTCAGTTTTTTGCTTTTGCCTGTTCTGCAGAAATTGCATCTGCTTAAAAGACTGCTGTCTTATTCTTTAATCTGCAACTGCACACATTTTTTGAAAATGCGGCTTGAACCTTTTAAGTGAATTTTATGCTGTGAATGTATAATGAAAAACGGACTCTAGCATAGTGCATTGGTGCAGTGTTTTTTTTTCAGAAGGCATCGAAGGCGAATTTCATCTTTTTTTATGTGAATAAAATGGCGTAAGAACCCTTTTGTACGAATCAATGTACATTTCTGAAATTGACAGAGTGTAATTTTCTGCATAGACAAAAAAAAGTCCTCTGGTTTTATCCAGAGGACTTTGAATTTCATTTTCAATTTACTGCCGTCTGGCAAAAATTAGAAATGTGCAAGTTCTTTCATGAATGAATATATTTTGCGGTCGTAGTTTTTGTCTGCTGCCCATGTACCTGTAAGGCCTGCCAGAGTCTGTGCTTTTCCTCTTGGCTGAACATATTTGTAGCGCGGGTCAATCAATGTATTGTTAAGAGGCTTTGTTGAACCATAAGCCTGCAGATGCTGAACATGAGCGCGAACTCCTTCGCGGTCTGTTGCAAAACGGTGACCCGGGTTTGCTTTTGAAACAGAACCAAGACCACAGAAATTGTTCATGTCTGGTGTTACAAGATTGCCAAAGCGCAAAAATCCTGTTTCGTGGCACATCTGAACGAAAGCAAGGTCAGAATTAACTCCTTCTGCTGCGCATTCTTCAACATAAAGCTGAGCTAAAATCCATGCACGCTGCAAATCTCCGTGTGGATTTTTTGAAGCAAAATAATTATAAAGCTGCTTTGCGCTCTTTCTTCCTTTTGCCATCAGCTTATCTGAAGGAAATGAAGCAGGACCAAACTTCTGGAGAGTTTCGTTATAATATTTATCGCCATAATCATAGCCGCTGTAGTCGCTGTATTCCGGACTGCTGTAATCAATATAGAACGAACCGCTCGAAACAGTGCCGTTTTTTGTATTTGCAGCATTTTGTGTGCTTGTCTGATTGTTGTTTGCCGGAGGCGGAGTAACTGGTGTTTCAACAGGTTTTGTTGATGCAACCTGTACTGGTGCTGTACTTGTATCTTGCTCTGCCGGATAATCATCTGAATAATCATTGTTTACCAGAGAGTCGTCATAACCTGTTTCTATAAAGTCATAATTGAAATTATCATAATCTGAGTAAATATCTGAATAGTCTTCATCGTCATCAACGTAGATATAGTCGTTTTCTGCAACGTCAACAAAAACTTCTTCTGTATCATCGTCATAATAATAATCATCATTGCTGACTGTTTCTGGAGCCGGAGTATCATCAAAAGATTCTTCGGTAGCTGTAAATACTTCTGTTTCTGCAGCTTCTGCTTTTTCTGCATCAGCAGTTTTTACTTTTTTGCTTGACTTACAGCCTGTAAGCAAAGATACAGCTGCAACCATCAGCACAAACATTACTACTGTTCGTAATTTCATGAACAAGACCTCTAAAAGTTTTACATTATTTCTGTCAAAAAATGACGGAAAAAGTAATAAATTTTCAATATATAGACAGGAGGTAATAATGATTCCATTAAGCCAACCCGTCATCTCCTCATATATCGGACGTTTGTCTTGTGATTGTGAGAACAAAAAACTTGATATTCGCGAAAGAGTTTGGAAAGAGGGTATTGAATCTGCTTCGACAGAAGAACTGATAATGCTTGTGCTTGGTTCCGGTTCAAAAAACCGCAGCGTTAGTACACTTTCAAAAGAAATTTTAGCATGCATTGCAAAAAGCGACCCGGACTGTCTGTTTTTTGAATTAAGATGCATAAAAGGTATATCTTTGGGCAAGGCGGCTGCCATAATGGCATGTCTTGAACTTGGCAGAAGAAATTATGGCCATGGCGGAGCAATAATCAACAAACCGAAAGATTTAATTCCGCTTATTCAGCATTATACCCTTGAAACAAGGGAACATTTTCTGTGCGTCAGTCTTAACGGTGCGCATGAAATTATAAAAATAAGGGAAATAAGTGTCGGTTCGTTGAACCGTTCTCTTATTCATCCGCGCGAAGTTTTTGTAGATGCATTAAAAGATCATGCTGCTGCAATAATTTTATGTCATAATCATCCGTCTGGCAAAACAGAACCTTCTGACTGTGATGTGGATATTACAAAAAGACTGAAAAAATGTGCAGATTTGTTGGGCATAAACCTGCTTGACCATTTAATAATTGGAAGGGACAGTTATTTCAGTTTTTCTTCTGCTGAACTTTTGTAATGCTGCAGTTAATGGTGTGCAGGTTATGTTTCAATGCATAAGAATTCAATTCGTTGACAATCTGTTTGAAAAATGTTCAAATGGTTCAAACGGAAGCAAAACATTCCTTAAAAAATGCTGAAGATTGAGGATGCATTTTGAACATGCAGATTGTTTCTGCTGTAAAAGTGAAGGGCATTAAAGGAAAATGGAGGTTTGTACAATGAATGAAGCTGGAAAAATAACGATACTTGATTCAACATTGCGTGACGGTGCGCAAGGTGAAGGCATTAGTTTTTCGGTTCAGGATAAAATTCATATTGTGCAGACTTTAGATGCTCTCGGCATTGATTTAATTGAAGCTGGAAATCCGGATTCAAATCCAAAAGACATTGAATTTTTTCAGCTTGCACAGAAACTTGATTTGCAGCATTCAAAAATTGCGGCTTTTGGTTCGACACGGCGCAAAGATTTAAAACCTCAGGAAGACAGGCAGCTTCAAAGTCTTTTGTCTGCTGGAACAGAACATATCGTAATTTTTGGCAAATCATGGGATTTTCAGGTAACCGAGATTTTAAAAGCAACGGTTGAAGAAAATCTTGATATGATAGAAGACACTGTCTCTTATCTGTCTAAAGCTGGAAAAACTGTTCATTTTGATGCAGAACATTTTTTTGCAGGCTGGGCTGCCAATAAAGCTTATGCATTAAAAACGCTTGAAGCAGCTGTTCTTGGTGGTGCTTCGACAATTACTTTGTGCGATACAAAAGGCGGCTCAATGCCGCTAAAAGTTCTTGAAATAACAAAAGAAGTAAAAGCTCATATAGAGAAATTCTGCCGGTCAAAATCTGTTCCATTAATTCAGATTGGCATACACACGCATAATGACTGCGGTCTTGCGGTTGCAAATACGCTTATGGCTGTAGAAGGCGGTGCAACGCTTGTTCAGGGTGTAATGCTCGGTTTTGGCGAACGCACCGGAAATGCAAACCTGTCGACTGTTGTGGCTGACCTGGAATTGAAATGCGGGTTAAAATGTCTGCCAGAAGGCAAAATGGCGGAGCTTACGCCGACAGTGCGCCGCATTGCAGAAATTGCAAACGTAAATCTTGACAACAGCATGCCTTATGTTGGTGCTAATGCGTTTGCGCATAAAGCCGGCATGCATATTGATGCCGTTACAAAAGACCCGTTTGCATATGAGCATGTTCCGCCTGAAACTGTCGGCAATGAAAGGGTTTTTTTGATGAGCGAAGTTGCAGGACGTTCTCTTATAATAGAAAAAATCCGCAAATTTGATTCTGAAATTACAAAAAGTTCGCCTGTCGTTGCAGAAATTGTTGCAAAAGTCAAACAGCTTGAACACGACGGCTATAAATTTGAAGGTGCAGACGGCAGTTTTGAACTTCTGGTGCGCAAAATAATAGGCAAATATCAGCCGTTTTTCAAACTGCATTATTACAAGACAATGGGTGAACAGCCAATGTACAATGAAGAAACATGCTCGTTTGCGCAGTTAAAAATTGAAGTTGATAATCAAATTGAAATAACTGCTGGCGAAGGTTCCGGTCCCGTGCATGCACTTGATACGGCTCTTCGAAAGGCACTTGAACGGTTTTATCCGAATGTTTCGCAGATCCGCCTTACAGACTATAAAGTAAGGGTTTTAGATTCACATAGTGCAACTGCTTCAAAAGTCCGTGTTTTAATTGAAAGTTCTGACTGTGTTGAATCGTGGATAACAGTTGGTGTTTCAACTGACATTGTTGAAGCATCTTGGCTTGCACTTGTTGATTCAATTGAATATAAGCTGATAAAAGACGTAGAAAAACGCTATAAAAAATTCCTGTAGCCAGCTGAATTTGTTTTGCTGTGTACTGAAACCGTGTCTGTGTGCTAGATGAATCTTTGCGGTGGGGTTACAACCCATAATGCTTTTAAGATTTTGTCACTGTTATTTGTAAGCACGTGCGGCGAAGATGCTGCAAAAGAAACGCTGTCGCCTTCATTCAATGTGTAAGACGCAGTTTCATATTGCAGTGTTGCAGTTCCTTCCATTATGTAACCGAATTCTCTGCCGGGATGACCGTATGAACCGCGGTGCGTCTGTGTTTTGGGCGGAATTGTAATGATGTAAGATTCAAGTGCATGAAGCCCGTCGCTTTCGGTCGGCTGTGTAATTTCTTCGTAAGTAATTTCTGCTTCTGCAACTTTACGTCTGTTGCCGGCGGTTATTACACGGACTGGCCGCGATGGACGATATTCTTCAAAAAGATATTCAAGGCTTATATCAAGCACATCTGCAAGAGCCAGCAGCGTGTCTATTGCAGGAGAAACTTTATTGCGTTCAATTTGAGAAACAAGACTTTCGCTTACGCCGGCCTGCTGTGCCACAACTTTTAATGTATATCCTTTGCGTTCGCGCACCTGTCTTAATTTTTCGCCAAAGCGGAATGGTTCTTTTTTATCTTGCATAAGCGTCTTTATGTTGTGTCTCTTTGTTCTGTTCAAGAATAAATTTAACGAAATGGTCTTCGAGTGTTTTATGCGGACCTTCTTTGTTCATTCTTGAGCGTGCCCGTGCATTATCACGTCTGATGGTGTAGCGCAGGTAAAAGTTTCGCGGGTCAAATTCGATATCAACTGGAATGTGTTCTCCGAGCAGTGCATAAACATCATCGCGGCTAATCGAAAGGTATTTCTGTTCTTTAATTTTTTCTTTCAAAAGATTAATCTGTTCATACGAAAGTCCAAACAGGAACTCTTCAAGTGCTTTAGAAACGTCTACATCTTCAAGCCTGTTTTTAATAAAAGATGTCCATTGTTCATCAAGTTCAATTGTCAGACGCAAAAGTTCACTTGTTCCAACCATTGTGCCAAAAGCCGGAACAATTTTGTCGCGGGCAAGCCATACGGCTTCAAGAACTGGTGCAATTTCTGCAACAGTCTGGTCACTTCGGTGTTCCCACAGGATGATAAGCGATGTTGCAATTTGTTCGCGGATGTCTGTTGAAATTGTTGTGTCTTCAAGCAAAGACAGATAAACGTCTTCTGCCATGATTGTAAACATAATTGCTAGTGTTGCTGAGCGCAGCTGTTCAAGCTCTGCACGTGGAAAATGCTGGCTTCTGGCTGTTTTTGAAATGGCAACGAACGTATGAAATTTTGCTACAAGGAATCCTTTACCAAGAATGGCTTTTGTTGGAAGATGAAGCATGCGGTCGCCGTTTCTAAAATCAAGAAGTGCATGAATCAAAGATTCCTGTGTGCGGACTTCCTGGTCAGCAATGACCTGGCGCTGCATCAAAGACGGGAACCGTGCAATTGTTGCTGTTAAGCGTTCCAGGTCGCTGATGCGTGCTGCAAGATTTTCAAGAGATTCTGGTGATGTGGTTCTAAGTCTGTCAAACACCATGTTGACGAGTTTGCGCTCTTTTGGTGTAAGCACAATAATGTTTGTATTGTACTCGTCCATTTTTTGAGCGTATTGTTCATCTTCAAAAAATTCGTCAATTGCAACAGGTGTAAATACTATTTCTTCTTTCTTTTCTGATGATTCCACAAGTCGAAATTGTATCACAAAAATCTGTTCAAGAAAAGCGAAAATATCCTAATGAGTTGATAAAAAAATACCCCGTTGGTCTGCAACGGGGTTGTTCGGTAAAAATCACCAGAAAGCCTGTGAATTTTCTTCGTCTTCTTCTTCCTGCTGTTTTTTTGCTTTTTCTTTTTTTGTAAACAGCTTTTTAGTTGTTGTTTTATATTTTGTAGCTTCGCGCAGGCGCTCTAAGTCGTTTTGTGCAAGAAGCAGATATTTGCCCGGCAGTGTTTCGTATGTAGATTCATAAATGTTGATGATGTCTTCATAGAGCGGTTCTGCTGCGCTGTATTTTTTCTGCTTAAGTTTAATATGTGCAATTTCATACTCGCCGATGACTCTGTATGTTGTGTCTGAACCATAATTATCGAGCAGCTTGTTATACATCATTTCGGCTGCAGATGTTTTGCTTTCATCTGAATATTGCTGTGCCCTGATGATGATTTCTGCCGGACCTAAATCTTCGTCAATGTCTTTTGGAATGGTGCTGCATGAAACAAAAATCATGCCTGCTGCAATAATATAAATTAATTTAGAAAATGCTTTATTCATGTGCTTAGTTTATCATGCACTGCTAAACGAATTCAAGTAAGCATCTGGAAAACTTTATAAGTTAAGGCATATTTTTCCGATAATAAAAGAAGTTTTCTGTAAAACTAAAAGATTTTATTCGTGCGTCGAGTTTCGTTTATTGCATAGAAAAAAAAGTAGCGGAAAACTTGAAATGTGCAGTATCATAAAAGTACAGGTGCAGATATAAACATGGGGATGACTGATAAGTTTTGTCATGCTGAATTTATTTCAGCATCTACGCTATATATAGTGTGTTAGATTCCGGATCAAGTCCGGAATGACATAGAATTTAATCTTTTTGGACGTCCCCATGTTTTATGTTGAAGTTAGTTTAACCTTAAATATTTTAAGTTTTTGTCTAAAATCAACTTGCATGTGGTAATTTTATACAATGATATTGCATAAATATACATTTTGTGCAAAAATGGTCGAGACGAAGCAAAAAGTCTGGCTAACCGGCGAAAGTGCTGGTCTTTGTTCAGTCTGGAGGAAAGATGGTACACGTAGGAATTATTGGTGCAACTGGTTATGTTGGTGCAGAATTAGTAAGATTGCTTGCTCGTCACCCGAAGGTAAGAAGCCTGAATTTAAGTTCAGTAAGTTTTGAAGGTCAACAGATGCAGGATGTGTATCCAAATCTTATGGATAATGTTGACATAAAACTTGTTAATGCAGATTCTGTTCTTGAAAAATCTGACATTATTTTTACTGCTCTGCCTCATGGGGTTGCTGAACAGTATGCAGATTATTGCATTAAAAACGGAAAGAAACTCATTGATATGTCTGCAGACTTCCGTTTTGACGACGACGAAGCAACTTTTACTAAATGGTACAAAGAAAGCTGGAAATATCCGGCAATACATGCAGAATCTGTTTATGGTCTGCCTGAAATGAACCGCAAGAAAATTGCAAAAGCACGGATTATTGGCAACCCTGGCTGTTATGTTACTTCTGCAACACTGGCACTTTTGCCTGCCATTGAAAATGGTCTTATAAAGTTTGATCCGATTATTGTTGACTCTAAAAGCGGCGTAACAGGAACTGGTCGCAATCCGTCGATGAAAAATCAGTTTACTGAATGTGGAGAAGCTTTTTCGCCTTATGCGGTAGGTTCTCATCGGCATCAGCCAGAAATTGAACGGAATCTGTCTGTTGCAGCAGGAACAAAATGCGGTGTCGTTTTTACGCCTCATCTTGTTCCAATGAGCCGTGGAATTATAAGCACTGTTTATGCCCAGTTGAATGATACAATCTGTGAAGCAGCCGGTGCTGAAATAAACAGCAAGATTATTCAGCGGCTTTACAGTGATTTTTATGCAAATGAACCGTTTGTTCGTGTTTTGCCGTCTGGCATGATTCCGACGACAAAAAATGTCCGTTATTCAAATTTCTGCGATATTTCGGTTCATGTTGTTCATGACGGCCGAATGCTTGAAGTCTGCTCGGCTCTTGATAATATGCTGAAAGGCGCTGCAGGTCAGGCTGTGCAGAACATGAACATAATGCTTGGTTATAAGGAAGAAACTGGAATTGATATGATTCCACCAGCTTTCTAGAATAGAAAATAAGAGACTCTGAAAATTATAGTTTCAGGGTAACTCTGAAAAATAAACTGATGGAATATCTGGATATTTAAGATATTCCATAAAAAGATTAGAGGCCATACGAAAGTGTCTAAACTGATTGAAGGCGGTGTTTGTGCTCCGCTTGGTTTTAGTGCAAATGGTGTGCTTGCCGGAATTAAACCCGGCAGAACCAAAAACGATTTAGCTCTGATTTATTCAGAAAAACCTTGTAGTGTTGGTGCTGTTTTTACTTCAAACCTGGTAAAGGCAGAAGCTGTAAAGCTTTCGCGCGAAAATGTAAAAACGGGTCGGGCTCAGGCTGTAATTGCTAATTCTGGCAATGCAAATGCATGTACAGGTGCAAAAGGTGCAGAAAATGCTTTGCGAATGGCTCGGGCAGCTGCAAATGCACTTTCTATTGCAGAAACTGATGTGATTGTCTGCTCTACTGGCGTTATTGGGCAGCAGATTAACATAGATGTAATTGAAAAAGCTGTTCCAGCTTTAAAAAACGGGCTCAGCCGTTCTGGCAACGTTGCAGCAAGAGAAGCCATTATGACAACAGACACCCGTTATAAAGAAGCTGCAGTTGAAACCGTAATCGGTGGAAAAACTGTCCGCATTGGAACCATGGCAAAAGGTTCCGGCATGATTCACATTAATATGGGAACAATGCTTGGCTTTATTACGACAGACTGTGATATTTCAAGTGAAATGCTTCAGGCTGCTTTATCAGAAAGCATTAAAGGCACATATAACTGTGTATCTGTTGACGGCGACACAAGTACAAATGATACGCTTTCAATTCTTGCAAACGGCATGGCTGGAAATGCAAAAATTACAGCAAAAGGTCCTGATTTTGACGCTTTTCTTGAAGCACTCAACGAAATCAACACAATTATGGCCCGAAAAATTGCAGCGGACGGCGAGGGTGCAGAACGTTTGATTGAATGTACCGTAAATGGTGCTTCTTCTGTTGACGTTGCACGAAAACTTGCAAAGTCTGTAATCAGTTCAAGTCTTGTAAAAGCTGCATTTTTTGGTGCAGATGCAAACTGGGGACGAATCCTTTGTGCGATGGGTTATTCTGGCGAATTTTTTGACCAGACAAAAACAAGCGTTTCTTTTACAAACAGCAAAGGAACAATTGATGTTTGCAAAGACGGTGCAGATCTTGCTTTTGACGAGGACAAGGCAAAAATTGTTCTTAACGAAAAAGAAGTAAAGATTTTGATTACGTTAAAAGACGGCAATGCTTCAGGAACAGCCTGGGGCTGCGATTTGACTTATGAATATGTAAAGATTAACGGAGATTATCGTACATGATTTCTAATGAAGACTGGACCGATGTCCTTGTTCAGGCAATGCCTTATATTCAGCGTTATGCCGGTAAAACTATTGTCGTAAAATACGGCGGAAACGCAATGCTTAATACAGAACTTAAACAGGCTGTAATGGAAGACTTGGTTCTTATGAGTCTTGTTGGAATCCGTTCTGTTCTTGTGCATGGCGGCGGACCAGAAATTAATGCTGCGCTTGAGAAAATCGGCAAGGAATCAAAATTTGTAAACGGTCTGCGGTACACAGATGAAGAAACAATGGAAGTTGTGCAGGAAGTGCTTGCCGGCAAAATAAACAAAGAAATTGTCGGTCTGCTTCAAAAAGCCGGCGGCAAGGCTGTCGGTCTTTGCGGCATAGACGGCGGCATGCTTACAGCAACAAAACTTACATCAAAAGGCGAAGACTTAGGTTTTGTTGGTGAAGTAACTGCTATAAATCCTTCAATTATCAATCAGGTAATTGCTGATGGATTTATTCCGGTTGTTTCAACTGTTGCAGCAGGCGGACCTGGAGATAATCATTCTTATAATATTAATGCAGACACTGCCGCTGCAAAAATTGCAGTTGCATTAAAAGCAGAAAAATTTGTTCAGATGACAAATGTTCCGGGGCTTTTGCGAGATGTAAAAGACCCGTCTTCGCTGATTTCTGTCATCAAACGTGAAGATATTCCACAGCTTGTAGAAAGCGGCGTAATATCAAGCGGAATGATACCAAAAGTTGCGTGCTGTACTGAAGCTTTGGACGGTGGTGTCCTTCGAACTCATATTATTGACGGTCGGGTACCACACGCACTTTTGCTTGAAGTTTTCAGTGACCGCGGTGTTGGTACAATGATTTTGTAAGATTGTATGGAAGTTTCCGGTAAATCCGAAAACTTGTAGATTTTGTTCATATAAGGAAAAACAAATGGCTGGAATTGTAGCAAACAATTATGGAAGCTTTAACGTAACTTTTGTCAGCGGAAACGGTGCAGAACTTACAGATTCTAACGGCAAAAAATATCTGGATTTTGTTTCTGGAATCGGTGTCAATTCACTTGGACATAATAATCCTGTTTTGGTTGAAGCATTGACTGCACAAATCAAAAAAGAGATTCATATTGGAAATTATTATACATCTGATACAAACCTTGCTTTTGCAGATGAACTTACAAAAGCAACAGGAATGAAACGCGTTTATTTCTGCAACTCTGGTGCAGAAGCAAACGAAGCTGCAATCAAACTTGCACGCAAATTCGGCTGGCTTGAAAGCAAAGACAACGGCGGAAAGAGAAAGACAATTGTAACACTCAAGCAGTCTTTCCACGGCCGGTCTCTTGCAACGCTTATGGCAACAGGACAGGACAAATTTCATCCGGACTGTTTTGCACCATATCCAGAAGGTTTTAAATACATTGAACCGGGCGATTTTGATGCAATTAACAAAATCTTTGATGATACAGTCTGTGCTTTTTTAATGGAATGTGTTCAGGGTGAAGGCGGCGTAAACCTTGTTGATGAAAAATGGGCAAAAGCTGCATGCGATGCTGCCCGCAAAGCCGGTGCTCTTGTAATGATTGACGAAGTTCAAACTGGAATGGGAAGAACTGGTGCTTTGTTTGCAAGTCTTGCAATGGGGCTTAATCCAGATGTTATTACAGCTGCAAAAGGCATTGCCGGTGGTGTTCCAATGGGTGCATGCATTTTTGGCGGCAGGGCAACAGATGTTTTTGTTGCAGGCCACCATCAGTCAACATTTGGCGGCAATCCGCTTGCCTGCGCAGGTGGCCGCGCTGTTCTTGGCGAAATGCTTAAACCTGCATTTTTTGAAAATGTCAATAAAGTGGGCAATTTGATCCGCGAAACCATAAAATCATGGAATCTGTCTTGTGTAACAGAAGTTCGTGGCAAAGGCCTGATGATTGGCATTGACGTAAAACAGGTGCCTGGTGATATTCAGAAAAAATGCCTTGAAAACGGCTTGTGCGTATCAACAGCAGGCACAAAAACAGTACGCTTTTTGCCGCCGCTTATACTTTCTGAAGCACAGGCTCTTGAAGGGCTTAAGATTTTCAAAGCAGCGCTTGAAAGTGTAAAATAAATCTATACAGGAATCTTCTATAATATAGGCTGATAATTTGTGTTCAAAGATTCCTGTTAAAATAATAAGGATAGAGCAAATGTCTCAGCTTACAATTCCAAAAAAATATAAACCGTTGCTTTCTGTAAAAGAAACGGAACATGCAATTGTTATGATTAAAGATTTTTTTCAGCTGACACTTTCAACTGAATTAAATCTTACACGTGTTACAGCACCGCTTTTTGTTCCAAAAGGAACAGGCTTAAACGATGATTTGAACGGTGTTGAACGTCCTGTAAGTTTTCCGGTAAAAGACATGAATGAACAGACAATGGAAATTGTTCATTCGCTTGCAAAATGGAAACGTGTAAAAATTACGGAACTTAAACTTCCTCGTGGTTTCGGCATTTATACAGACATGAATGCAATTCGTGCAGATGAAGAGCTAGACAACATTCATTCGCTTTATGTTGACCAGTGGGACTGGGAAATGGCTGTTTCTGACAGTGACCGTACAGTTGCTTTCTTGAAAGAAGTTGTAAAGAAGATTTACCGCTGTCTTAAACGCACCGAATTTTATATTTACGACAGATTCCCGCAGATTACACCGATTTTGCCTGAAGAAGTAACATTTATTCATGCAGAAGATCTTTTGCAGGAATATCCAAAACTGTCTGCAAAAGAACGTGAAAACGCAGCTGCAAAAAAATATGGTGCTGTTTTTATTATTGGAATCGGTGCACCGCTTTCTGACGGTGCTGCACATGACGGGCGTGCACCTGACTATGACGACTGGATTAGCGAAGCAGAAGACGGCAAACGCGGTTTAAACGGTGACCTGCTTGTCTGGAACCCTGTTCTTGAAAGAGCATTTGAGCTTTCTTCTATGGGTGTACGTGTTTCACCTGAATCTTTGAAAAAACAGCTTGAAGCACGCGGCTGCACAGAAAGAGAAAAGCTTTATTTCCACGAACGGCTTCTTAAAGGCGAACTTACACCAACAATTGGTGGCGGTATAGGACAATCTCGTCTTTGCATGTACCTTTTGCGAAAAGCTCATATCGGAGAAACACAGGTAAGCACATGGCCGCAGTCTATGATTGATGACTGTGCAAAAAAAGGAATACCTCTGCTTTAAAAAATGGTTCTGCATATTGAAGAACCAGAAACAGAAGGCAGATTTTTAAAAGAGTGCGGATTTTGTCAAATTGACAGAGTCCGTTCTTTTTTTTAAAGTGAAGATAAAAGTTCTGGCTGATTGCAGATTGAAAATATTTGAATTAAGATATTGATGACTGTGCAAGAGAGGAGGCTTTATCTTGTCTGAAAATACAAAAATACAAGTAGTTTTTGCAACAATTCTTGCAGAAACAAGTCCGCAGGCACTGCCACTTGGTGCGGCTTGTGTTGCTTCTTCTTTGCGCAATGCAAATTTAAAAAATACAAAAGTTTCTCTATGCGACATTTCTTATGACGAAGCAAAAGAACAGAAACGCAATGCACCCGAAATTCTTGCAGAACAGATTCTTGAAACTGCAAAAAAATCTGAATGTTCGATTCTAGTTGTTTCTTTTTCGGCTTTTGTGTGGAACATTCTTGACTGTACTGTTTGTGCAAAGATTGTGCAGGATAAAGCAGCTGTTCCTGTTGTGCTTGTCTGTGGAGGACCAGAAATTACAGCCCGTGCGCGTGTTGAAGCTTTTAACAAAGGACAGCATGCACAAAAACAGCATGAACATCAGCAGAACAATAATGATTCAAGTCAGTTTAGTGGTCTTGAAGTTTTTGATTATCTCATGCAGGGCGAAGCCGAATCTGCTTTTATAGAATTCATTCAGAACATAGAAAAAGAAGTTCAGAAAAAAGCACAAAAATCAAAAAATAAATTTCCAAAATTGATAATTGGAAAAACCGAAGACTGTGCAAAACTTCCGTCTCCATGGCTTGATGGAACAATTGACCCTGTTACATATAACGGTGTTTTGTGGGAACTTTCGAGAGGCTGTCCTTACGCATGTTCATACTGCTTTGAATCAAAAGGCGAAAGAAAAGTGCGGAAATTTCCGCTTGAAAGGCTTGAAAAAGAACTTGATCTTTTTGCACGAAAAAAAGTTCCGCAGCTTTTTGTGCTTGACCCGACCTTTAACGCAGACCACGACAGGGCATTGAAACTTCTCCGCCTTATGGCAAAAAAACTGCCTGATGCACATTATCAGTTTGAAGTGCGTGCAGAATGCATGGACAAACAGCTTGCAGAGGCTTTTACAAATCTTTCATGTTCGCTTCAGATTGGGCTTCAAAGTGCAAACCCGGAAGTTTTAAAAAACATTAACCGTACATTTGACCGCAAAACATTCAGCCGAAAAGTTGCTCTTTTGAATGATTATGGGCTTGTTTTTGGTTTTGACCTGATTTATGGTCTGCCTGGAGATACGTTGCCTTCGTTTAAAGACAGCATTGATTATGCTTTGAGCCTTTATCCGAATCATCTTGAACTTTTCAGACTTTCTGTTTTGCCGGGTACCGCTTTGTATGAACAGGCTGTAAAGTTCGGGCTCAAATTTGATTCAAAACCGCCATATCATGTTC
Organism: Treponemataceae bacterium; assembly: GCA_045627325.1. GTDB lineage: Bacteria > Spirochaetota > Spirochaetia > Treponematales > Treponemataceae > UBA1240. The sequence continues at coordinate 15,387 of JAZQNK010000092.1, forward strand.
AGTGTTCGCCAAAATTTTCGCAGGGCGACCTTTTAAAAGCAGAACATCTTGCATTTGCGTGCAATGTTTTTTATTCAGCAGGCCGCGCTGTAACGTGGTTTTTAAGCCTTCTTCATCCGCTAAAAATCAGACCGTCGCAGTTTCTTGCAGATTTTGCAGAATGGCAGCGCTGCAACAACTGTGCACGCAACACTGGCTTTGACCCATGTGCACAGCCGCATATTGAAATTGAACGTATGCAGCTTTCTTTTTTGCAATTTAAATATGAAGAAAAAAATCTTTCTTTTGCACTGCCGGCTGTGCGCGACGTTGTGCGGCTTAATGGTGCCGTTGCAAGGGCATGCGGAGAAGGTGAAGAAACTGTTCTTGATCTTTCATATGACCCTGACGCAATTTTTGCAGGCGAAGCAATGGATATTATTGCATTTGCAGATGAAGCCTGCATGGAAAATTGCCGTGTGCGCATTTTCGTCGGTGCAGACGGCCCTGATTATGAAATTTTATGAATAATATTATAGATGCTAATGTATAAAAGTGCTGCGAATGTGGTACAGGAGATGAGAATGAAATTAAAAGTCATTTTGTGCAGTCTTGTTTTGGGCTTCTTTGTGGTTATGTCTGTCTGTGCAGAAAAAATGCCAAAAGAAAAATTGAAGGAAATCCGGGAGTATCCTGAATTAATTGTGGAACAGGTTAACAAACATGATGTAAGTAAGCTTGTTAACGATGACTATTTTTTGAAAGTACTTTCAAAAGAGCTGAAAAACAAAAACACAACGGCAGAAGAAAAAGTCTATTTTTTTTATCAAATGCTTCAAAAAATTCAATGGGCTTTTTGCGGTGGCATCGGTGTTCCTCTTCCAGATAATTATGCACATAACAGCTTGTTTCAATGCATAACGTTTAATGAATACAGAAAATATTTATCAAAGCGCAATATAGATGACAGTCAGTTTTTTGATTTAGTTTACGACAATATGGAAGAAAAACCGATTCTTGCAGCTTATAGTTTTCTGCTTGGTTCACTTGTGACAAAAGACATAAATAAAAGTCTTGATTTTTGTACAGAAGCAGCTTTGTATAAAAAGCCGAATTGGTTTCGTTCAATGTTTATTCACAACATGATGCTGTTATCTCCGGCTTTAATTGTCATTCCGCACGAAGATAATCCTTATTCTGTTTTTACTAGAATTTGTGACGAGCTTCTATCTGATTATGATTGCAAGGAAGAAGAAAAAGAAGATCTGGCAATTGCTCAATATTTTGAGCCTGACGTTGATAAATTTGGTCCTGTTGTTACGCATCATCTTCTTAATGAAAAAGAAAGTACCAAAGATTGTTTTATCCTTACATCTTTCATTTTAGTTCAAAATCGTTTGAATGAGGAAGCGTTTAAAAATTATGTAAATATGATTTATGATGAAATAAAGGAAGATGAAGAAGTTGCATGGAAAAAAGATCTTGTTGAAAGATGCATTATCGTAAATAATTATGATGTTGATTATTATGATGGTATGGATAAAGAGAAAGGTGTTTATAATAAAAGCTGGGATGGTATTTCTATGACAATATATGATGATGGCATTCTCTATTACGATGATGATTATGCTGCATTTCAGATAACTTATAGAAATAAGAATTAATTACATTCAGTTTTTCTTACAAAAAACTGAATGCAAATCTTTTAAAGTTGCATTATATTTATAGAAGGCTCTTTGTAGTTTACTTGGAGTTTAACCTTTTTTAGGATAGCGTGGAGGCTAAAATGGCTGATAAACAGAAAACTGTTATTCGTCAGGTTGTTGCAATTGGAATTGGGGCTGCTTTGTTTGTTGCATTGACAACTGTGCAGATTCCAGTTGGTTTTGTTCCAAATGTTGCATTGCAGGTGCGTGCAGCAGTTCTTGCATTTTTTGCTGCTGTGTTTGGTCCTGTTGCAGGTTTTGCAATCGGTTTGATTGGACATGCTTTGGGAGATGCACTTTTCTATGGAAGTGTCTGGTGGAGCTGGGTTTTCCCGGATGCTATTTTTGGTCTTTTGGTCGGTTTGTTTGCAAAAAAATACAATATCGAAGAAGGCGGTTTTGCCGTAAAACAGCTTCTCGGTTTTAATGCTGTGCAGCTTATTGCAAATGCAATTTCATGGGCAGCTCTTGCACCTGTTCTGGACATTTTGATTTATAAAGAACCGGCAAACAAAGTATTTGCACAAGGTCTTATTGCATTTGTTTCAAATTTCGTGCTTATTCTTATTTTGGGCAGCCTGCTTGCTTTTGGTTATTCTAAAATCAAGACAAAATCTGGCTCATTAAAAACAGAAGACTAAAATCAACTTTTAATTTGACTAGGGGAAACTTCTGAAAAAATATTTCTTGAAGTTTCCCTTGTTATATTTTTAATTATTTGAAAATCCGGACTGTTTATGAATCCTCTTATTGAATTTAAAAATTTTACTTTTCAATACAGAACGCAAAGTGAACCAACTTTAAAAAATATCAATCTGAAAATAAACAAAGGTGAAAAAATCCTCATAATCGGCAGTTCTGGTTCTGGCAAATCAACGATTGCAAAATGCATAAACGGTCTTATTCCTTCAAGTTTTTCTGGAAAAATTCAAGGAGAACTGTCTGTTTGCGGGCTTAACCCGAAAGAAGAAGGAATTTTCGGCATGTCAAAACATGTGGGCACTGTCCTGCAGGATACAGACGGACAGTTTATAGGATTGACTGTTGCCGAAGACATTGCATTTGCACTTGAAAACGACAATGTTTCATATGAAGAAATGCACCGTAAAGTTGAAGAAGCCGCAGAAATTGTTGATGTAAAAAAACTTTTAAAAGATGTGCCCGGTGCTTTAAGCGGCGGGCAGAAGCAGCGTGTTTCGCTTGCCGGCATTCTTGTTGATGATGTTGAAGTTCTGCTGTTTGACGAACCGCTTGCAAATCTTGATCCTGCAGCCGGCAAAAAAATTATATCTTTAATAGAAGAAATTAATAAAAATAAAGAAAAAACTGTAATCATAATAGAACACCGCCTTGAAGATGTGCTTTATAAAGACATTGACCGTATTATTATTGTAGAAAACGGCTGCATTGCTGCGGACGGAACACCTGATGATTTATTGTGTACAGATTTATTCAGAACAAAAGGCATAAGAGAGCCGCTTTATATTGCTGCTTTAAAACATGCCGGCTGCTGCATTGAACCTGCTGATAAACCGCAGCACATTGAAACAATGAACGTAGAGCGCTATAAACAGCAGTTCTTGAACTGGTTTACAAAAATTGATTTGCCGGAAATAAAGCAGTCTGAAGAAATTGCGCTTGAATTAAAAAATGTAGCTTTTAAATATGAACCGGAAAAACCAAATACAGTTGAAAATATCAGTTTCGCAGTTCATAAAGGAGAAATGGTCAGCATTGTCGGCACAAACGGCGCAGGCAAATCAACAATTGCTTCTTTAATCTGCGGTTTTAATAAACAGAACAGCGGACAGATTTTCGTTGACGGGCAGGAAATTTCAGACTTGTCTATAAAACAGCGCGGCGAAAAAATCGGTTTTGTAATGCAGAACCAAAACCAGATGATTTCAAAAGCAATAATTTTTGATGAGGTTGCGCTTGGTTTGAAAGTCAGAAACGTGCCGAAAGATGAAATTAAAGAACGTGTAAATAATGCGCTGAAAATCTGCGGAATGTATCCATACAGAAACTGGCCTGTAAGTGCAATCAGTTTTGGTCAGAAAAAACGCATGACAATTGCGTCAATTCTTGTAATGAACCCTGAAATTATTATTCTTGACGAACCGACGGCCGGACAGGATTATGCGCATTATACAGAAATTATGGAATTTTTGAGAAAACTGAATAAAGAGCAGAAAATTACGATTCTGATGATAACGCACGATATGCATCTTATGCTTGAATACACAGACAGGGCAATTGTCATTTCGGACGGTCATGTCATTGCAGACGGCAGAAGTTCAGTTATTCTTACAGATGAAAAAATAACTGAAAAGGCAAGCCTGAAAAAGACAAGTCTTTTTGACCTGTCTGTAAAATGCGGAATACAAAACCCCGAAGAGCTTGTCGACAGATTCATCTTTTTTGAACGCGAAAAACGAGGTGCTTTATGAGCAGAATAATAACTTATAAAGAAAAAAATTGCTTTATACACCGGCTGAGCGGTTTGACAAAATTGATTTTTTTCCTTATGTGGACACTCGTTACAATGCTTTCTTATGATACAAGAGTTTTGGGTTCAATGGTTTTGCTGAGCATTGTAATTTTTGTGCTTTCAAAAACAGACTGGAAACAGGTAAAATCTGTTTTTCTGTTCATTATGTTTTTTTTGCTTTTGAATGTTGTTGCAATATTTTTGTTTTCGCCATATGAAGGCTGCAAAATTTATAATTCAAGAACAGACTGGCTGCACATTGCAGGAAATTATACTTTTACATATGAACAGCTTTTTTATGAAGCAAATGTAATTTTGAAATATTTTGCAATCGTGCCTTCTGTTTTTATGTTCATCACATCTACAAATCCAAGTGAATTTGCAGCATCATTGAACAGACTGCGGTTTCCGTACACAATCTGCTATTCTGTGGCAATTGCTTTGCGATATGTGCCGGACGTTCAGTCTGATTTTAATCGTATTAAAAATGCGCAGGAAGCCCGCGGAATTGAAATGTCTGGCAAAGCAAATATTTTTTCGCGGTTAAAAAACATGTCTGCAATTTTGTTCCCGTTGATTTTTACAAGCATGGAACGGATTGATTCTGTAAGCAGCGCAATGGAACTGCGTGGTTTTGGCAAAAACAAAACGCGCACCTGGTATTCAGGAAAAAAACTTACAAAAACTGATTTACTGATAATCTTAGGAATTTTTGCATTTTCTGCACTTGCGCTGTTTGTTACATACCGCGACGGTTCAAGATTTTTCAACCCGTTTAAGTGAAGAAGTTTTTGAGTTTTATTTACGCTTAAAAGCGTTGGAACAATTTTGGGGAAGACACCAGCTCAGAGTCCCGGTTTCGTTTGCACGAAACCTTCGAGTTTATGCTTCGCCTAAACTCGCGGCAAATTTGCTGCAAGTTTTGTGTTAACAAAACTTGTTAAGGTTGCGTAGCAACCGACGTTTCTTACCCAAACCCCATCTTCTTTGGCACGGCTTAGGACTTCGGCGCCCTAAGAACCGCAGATAATTCTCAATTCTTGGGTTTGTTCTTCGCGACAATGATTGGTTTCCATTTTTTATTGGTTCAAGCCGTTACTTCTACAAGTTTTGCGAGTTTGGTTTTCGTATTAACAGGTTCACATACTTTGGTTTGATTCGGCGAAAACGGTCAGTTTATGTTTCCATAAATTGACAAATTTGCGAAAACAAAATCTCGCCGCTATTCGCGCTAGCGAATAGCCGCGCACCAGGCAGAGAAGTTTTGTGAAAACAAAACTTCAAGTAACGAAATTGCACGATGTAATTTTGTTACACATAAACTGACAAATTTGCGAAAGTCCCAAAACACGCAACTTGTTGTACCAGTCTATCGGCATCAGCCGATAGCCTTTCGCAGATTTCGTCCAAACTTGTGGCACAACTCAACGCGAAACCGCTTTGGCTTTTATTTCTTCTGCAAGCTGCTGCACTGTTTCAAGAGAAAGACACGTACATTGCGCAATAATATTTAAATCAATGTTCGCTAAAACCAAATTTTTTGCAGCTTCAAGTTTTGCTTCAGTGCGACCGCGTTCTTCAGCGGAATTAACAATCATGCAGTAATCCATGTATTCTTTTCTGGCTCGTTCTGTCATTTTTATTTTCCGCTCCTTGTCTTTTAGTTTGTTGCAAAGGTCTGAATCTGCTTCGTCGGTAAGGAAGAATTTAAGCAGTGCAGACTTATTCTGTTTCTTTATTTCTTCCCACTTGGAACAATTATAAAACAACTTATATGTTTTGTCTTCAAGCTTCAGCTTGTTATCTTCGTTACAGATGTTCTCAAATGTGTAAACCGGCAGACCTTTGCCGAATAAATCATCAAGACAGATGAAAATCACATAATTCTGCTTGAGTTCAGAATAAAAATGCCCTTTTTGAAGATAGTCCACGTCCATAAGGCTTTGGTAATAGCGGCATCTTTGCCTTAGTTCTTTGTAGAGTGTCGTTTGAATTTCAATGTCAAAGTCGCGGTTTGTGTCGCTTGTGTGCACGTCGAGGCGAATCGCTTTTGTGTCTGGTCCTGCCTGCATTGTTTTTTCAGGCTCTGGGTAAGACAGCCGGTCAATTTTTATGACCAGCAGAGTTTCAAGAACTGCTTTGCAAAGCTCCGGGTCTTCCATGATTTTTGCAAACATGAAATTGTCTGAACATTTTAAATCATCGAACGATTTTTGTGTAATTAAAGTTTCCA
>JAZQNK010000093.1:0-43408 GCA_045627325.1 Treponemataceae bacterium
CTGCAGGTTTTTCCACAGAACAGCATTTATGCCGGCGGCTTCAGCTGCCCCTATGTGTCCACGAATATCATCAAAAAAGACAGCTTCTTCAGGTTTTACACAAAGACCGTCAAGCACAAGCCTGTAAATTTTTTCGTCAGGCTTTATAATATGTACATCGCAAGAAAAAACAGCATAATCAGCTTTTACAAAAGGCGGAATATTCTGTCTGTATCTTTCAAGGAATTCTTTTGGCATATTTGAAAGAATGCCAAGTTTATAGCCTTTATTCTGCAAATCAAGTGCCCAGTCAGAAACAGCTTCATTTATAAAATTCCAGCTTGATAAATCCATATCTCCAAGCTTAATGCACAAATCCTTGTCTAAAGATTCTTTTTCATATCCATTATCTTTTAAGACACGCGAATATAGTTCAGCTGCCGTTATTTCACCTAAATCAAAAAATTTCCGCTGTCCAGCCATTGCCTGTTTAAAAACATCAGCAGAAATACCTGTAAGTTTTTCCATATCATAAAAACATGTATTTGGTTGTGTTCTTGAAATAACATTTCCAAAATCGAAAATTACAGCCTTAATTGCCATAAAAATCCTCTTAAACAAAAGATGTGTTTAAGTCTACAGATTTTTTCAATACGTGTCGAGCTGTCATATTAATGAAGGGCAGTTTCTGAAAATTTCAATAATTTAAAAGCTGATTTACTGATTATTAAAAAAACGTGAGCATTATTGAAACATTCATACATTTTTTTGTAAAATTTGTTTATAAAAACTTCGAAAAATAACTTGAGACTAAAATTTTTACATTTTGGTTCAGGGGATTTTATGGATAACCAAGAAAAAGAAGATTCTTATAAAGCAAGACTATCATATGAAGTTGAACAAATCAGAAGCAAATATCTTCCGCAAGATCAAAATAAACTTGAACAATTAAAGAAACTCGATAAACAATCAACAGTTCCAGGCAAAAAAGCAATATTAATAATGTCCATAATAAGCCTGTTGTTTATTGCATCCAGCATTTTTATCTTTACTTCTGCAAAATGGATTCTGGCAGGTGCTATCTGCGGTGTGCTTGGTGTAAGTACAATTCTGCTGATGAAACCTGTCTACAGTCTTGTTACAGAAAAAGAACGCACACGGCTTGCACCGCAGATCATGCGATTAAGCGATGAAATTTTAGGCAAAAGTCCCAAAAAGAACAGAAACATGGACTGACAGCATTATAAAAAACATGTTATTAAAATTAAAGTATTGTTATAGATAAAGCTTTTTCTTTTGATGCATTATATACTCAGTAAAAATTTATTTATCTGGAGTATATAAATGAAAAAATCAATTTTCGCTATGTTTTTATGCTTTATTGCAGCTGCATGCATTACAGCACAAAACAGACCAAAACCAGAACAGTTAACCGTAACAGGCAGCATAACTCAATTCGGTTCAAACCTTATTCTTACAACAACAGACGGAAAAGTATTCACAGTAATGAATTCTGATGAAATGCCGCCGAAACCACCAAAAAATTCCGGTGAAAAACTGCCGCCAGAAGCAAAAGAATTTGAAAACAATCCACCAAAACAAGTAACAGCAAAAGAACTTCTGGCACTAAACGGAAAAACAGTCAGCATAACAGGTTTTATTCCACAGTTTCCACCAGAGTTTCAAGACAATAAACCGGAAATGGCAGACAAAGACATGAAACTCCCCCAGCCTTCTAAAGACGGCTTTTTTATGGTTATTTCATATAAATAGCCAGAACTTAGACCGCAGCTGCACAGGCTGCGGTTAAAGCTGAAAAACAAACTCCAATTACACAATCAAAGTCTGCAGCTGTTCTTTAAGAAATGCAGATTTTTCTTTTAAACCGATTTTTCCAGTTTTTAATATGAGCACATTTGGATGAGCCGGATCTAACCTGACCCGCCCTGCACTTTCTTTAATCATGCGCAAAACTTTTTCAACAGAAACTATTGCAATCTTTGCAAATTCAATGCGCACTTCTCCACCCCGTTCTCTTAACGTTGCAACAGAAAGTTTTTTGCAGATAATCCTTATTTCTGCAAGAGAAAGCAGACTCTGTACTTCTTCTGGAATTGGTCCAAAACGGTCATTTAATTCTGCATAAACGCGTTCAAGTTCGTCTGCTGTAGAAACAGAAGCAATTTTCTTATAAATTTCCATTTTGGTCTGAGGATTAATTATATATGTTTCTGGAATAAATCCTGTATATTCAAGTTCTAGCAGTGCATCCTGCTCTTCTTCAAAGTCTTCATTTGCAAGACGCTGAATTGCACCTTCAAGCAAGCGAAGATACAAATCAAAACCAACAGAATAAACATCGCCGGACTGATCTTTGCCAAGCAGGTTACCTGCTCCGCGAATTTCCATGTCTTTCATGGCAATCTTGAAACCAGACCCAAGTTCTGTAAAATCTGAAATAACCTGAAGACGTTTCATTGCAATTTCTGAAAGTGCACGACCTTCTGGATACAATAAATATGCGAATGCTTTTCTGTCGCTTCTTCCGACACGACCACGAAGCTGATACAGCTGAGAAACACCATACATGTCTGCACGGTCAATAATTATTGTGTTAACATTCGGAATATCAATGCCATTTTCAATAATTGTTGTTGAAACAAGCACATGAAAGCCACCCATTTTAAAGCGATGGAATATATCATCAAGTTCTGTAGAAGTCATTTTTCCATGTGCCGTATCAATAAGCATTTCAGGAACAAGGCGCTCAAGCTTAAGACGCACTTCATCAAGAGATTCAACCCTGTTATGCAGATAAAAGACCTGCCCGCCCCTTTCAACTTCGCGCCTAATGGCCGCAGCAACCCGGTCATCGTTATATGCATCAATTATTGTTTCAATCGGCTGGCGGTTATGCGGCGGCGTGTTTAAAATGCTCATATCACGAATTTTCAAAAGTGACATGTGCAAAGTTCTTGGAATCGGCGTCGCACTCATTGCAAGCGAATCAACCGAAGTTTTCATTTCCTTAAGCTTTTCTTTGTCTTTTACACCGAACCGCTGCTCTTCATCAATAATCATAAGACCAAGATCTTTGAAAACTACATCTTTTTGAATTATTCTGTGCGTGCCAATAATAATGTCAATTTCTCCATTTTTCAGTTTTTCAAGAATCTTTTTCTGGTCTTTTGGCGCAACAAACCTTGAAAGATGCGCAATTCTTACAGGAAAATGCTCAAATCTTTCAACACAGCTTTCATAATGCTGTTCAGCAAGAATCGTTGTAGGAGCAAGAAATGCGACCTGCTTTCCGCCGATTACAGCTTTAAAAGCTGCACGCATTGCAATTTCTGTTTTGCCATAGCCAACATCTCCGCAGACAAGTCTGTCCATCGGCTGCGGTTTTTCCATGTCAGCTTTTACTTCCGCAATGCATGTCAGCTGGTCTTCAGTTTCGTCATATGGAAAAGCAGCTTCAAATGCAATCTGAAATTCATTGTCTTTTGGAAACGGAAAACCACGGGCAGCTTTTCGTTTTGAATAAAGCTGAATGAGTTTTTCAGCAATGTCTTCAACAGACTGTTTTACTTTATTTTTGCGGTTTTCCCATGTTTTTGAACCAAGCCTGTCAAGTTTTGGCGCATCGCCTTCATTTCCGATATCCCCCTCCACGAGATTTACCTGTTCAATTCGAATAAACACATTTTCTTCATCTGCATATTCAATTTTGATATAATCGCGCTCGTTTCCTAAAGCTTTTACACGTTCAATTCCTTTAAAAAGCCCGATGCCATAATTGACGTGAACAACATAATCACCGACATTCAGTTCAACAAACGTATCAATTACTGCACTTTTGGCATGTTTTATAGACTTAGGAACATGCCGTCTGCGGCCGAAAATCTCATTTTCCTGAATTACAAGTATTTTTTCAGAAGGAATGATAAAACCGCTTGAAAGGCTCAAAGGAACAACTTCTACAGAATCAAAATCACGCAGCACTTCCCTTATGCGAAGTGCCTGATTTTCGCTGTCTGCAAAAACATAAATGTTCCAGTCTTCTTTTAAAAGGCCTGTAATCTGCTCTTTTAAAAAATTGATATTACCAAAAAAGCTTTTCGGCGGTTCTGTTTCAAAGAAAACACGCTCTTTATGCAGAGCATCTTCTCCATGAATTGAATGAAGTTTTATTATGCGGCTGCAGTTTTTATAGATTTCTTCAAAATTTAGAAGCAGGTTTTCCGGCAGCGGCACTTCCCTGCCTTCGTTCAATGCTTTTTTATAAAGACCTTCATATTCGTTTTTAAAGCTTTCCTGTGCATTTGCAAGCCTGTCAAAATCGAGCAGCACAAGCGTTGTTTCATCTGAAATATAATCAAATATTGAACAGGAACCGCCTTCTGCATCGAAACACATGCTGTAAAAAAGCTCTTCGCCTTCAGCCTGCTTGTTTACATAAAGCTCGCTTAACAAGTTTTCTGCACAGTTTTTAAACAAGCCTGATTCTTCATTTATTTTTTTGATTTTGTTTTCAAGTATATTTATACGTTCATCTGTCCAGATAATTTCTTTCATCGGATAAATGAGCAGATTTTCGATTTCTGCGTATGTTGTCTGATCTTCGGGTGTAAATGTTTTTATCTTTTCAACTGTGTCAAAGTCAAAATTGATACGGTGTGCAAATGTTTCGCCCGGCATAAAAATGTCGAGGACTTCGCCACGCAAAGTGAACTCGCCTTTTACACTTACCTTTGGAACACGTATATAACCTTGCATAACAAGCCGTTCCGCCAATAACTGCGGATCAAACTGATCGCCTTTTGAAATTGAAAAAAGCATCTGCTGCATGTATTTTTTTGGAGGAACAGGCGTCAGTGCAGCTCTTTGCGTAGCAATAAAAAATCTTGGAACATCACCATTTCTATAAGTTCTGTCTGACTGTGCAAGTTTTGAAAGCAAAGCTGCACGTTCACCAAATACAAGAGAACCTTTTGAAGCAGGTCTGTAAGGCACAAGTCCCCACCATGGAAATGTTAAAATTTCAGCAGTACATTTATCTTTTCCTGTTTCTTTATCTTTTACATCCGGAAAAACACCATGCAAATCTTCGATTAAAGTTTCTGCATCTTTTTCTGTAGGAACAATAAGCAGAAAATCTTGAGCTTTATTAACAGGAGGAGTATTTCCATATTTAAGACTTTGCAAAAGTTCTGAACGCCGCTGTTCTGACAATTCTGCAATGAAAAAACCCTGCATGCCACCATTAATGCCTTCAATTTCGACAGGGAAAACATTTTCAGACACTGTCTGCATGGCATTTTTCATATCTTTCCAATTGTGAATTTTGTTTTGTAAAGTTGACTGTAAGGTATTCATTTATTTGTCCGATAATAAAACGAGGGCGCGTGTGCATCTTAAATGATGAAGCGCAATGTAATTGTGCAACCAAGCGCCTCAGCAGGAGTATTGATGTGAAACGTACCTTTCTAAGCATTATAGCTATTTTTGCAATTTTTGCACAGTCAGCTTGGTCACAAAGTTCGACTGCGCTAAATGGTGCAACAGTTTCAATTAAGTTTTACGACAAGACAATGTATTATCCGGGCAATTCACCAGATAATCCAGTTTTTGTAAAAGTCACAATTGCCAACAACGGTTCAGAAACTGTTCGGTTTAAACTTGCAGATGACCGCATGTTCAGCCTTGATTTTACTGGTTATACAATCAAAAATTCACAGCTTGAACATACAGGCACATTCATCCGCAAAAGAAGCACAAATCAGACAGTCTTTTTTAGAGAAATTGCACTTGAAGCCGGAGAAGAATATTCTTTCGTAGAAAATCTGAAAGATTATCTTGTTATTCCAGAACCAGCAATTTATTACATTGAACTTAAATTTTATCCGGAACTTTACCGCACACAGATGGCTTCTGTAAAAGAAAAAACATCAAATGCAGTTCCTGCAACACTTGTTGCTTACAAAAATGATTATGTAGTAACAAACAGACTTACACTTGAAGTTAAACCTTCTCCAAGTGCTGCAAGCATTGCTGCTCTTCCTCTTACAGCAGGAACAAAAGAAATTCTTAAACCAGAACCAATTTCTCCAGACAAAGTTGTTGAACAGACAATTATAGCCCGACAGAAGAGCCTCTGGGACCAGTATTTTCTTTATCTTGATGTTGAAGAACTTTACATTCAGGACAGTGCACGCAAACGCAAGTATAATGCTGAATCAGCAGACATGCGCGCAAGAATGCTTGAAAATTATAAACTTGACCTCCGTCAGGCACGAATAGACAGAGACATTGTTTCAATTCCAGTATCATTCGAAATTGAAAAGACAATGTATAGCTCTACAGAAGGAACTGTAACCGTTCGTGAATGGTTCCAGAATGATAATTTCAAAGAAGTCAAGAGATATACTTACTACGTTCGTCAGAGAGATGGAATCTGGCAGATTTACAGTTACAGCGTAGAAAATTTAGGAACAGAATGAAAACCTTGCTAATTACCGCCAGTGAAACAGAAACTGAAAATTGCGCTCAGTATCTTGAAAGCATTGGAAGTGAAAACATAACATATCGCTGGCCGGTAAAAGCCATGGACAACATCAGCGAGATTGCACCGCATCTTGTGGTCATTAACGCTGATGATTTTCCACGCTTGTGGAAGACTTTTGTTCAATTTATGCGGGCAGACCCAACGTTTGACCACGCAATTATTTTTCTTGTTTCTGGTCATGATTTAAGTGAAAAGGAACAGGAAAAAGCACAAACCCTTGGCATAAAGAAAGTGCTGCCAAGAAAATTGAGTGAAACAGACAAAAGAACAATATACAACATGCTTGTACAGGAAAATCTTGTGTCTGAAAAAACTTCAATGCAATTTGCGTTCAGGCATCCTGCTGATTATCGAATAATTACAGGCCGAATTATGAGTATGTTTTCTTCGATTATAATCTTTAAGCCGGAAAAACGATACCTGATTGACAATATAAAACCTGGAACCGTCATAAAATCGTGTACCTTAAAAATAGGACACACGACGACAGAACCGCCGGTAAAAGTCCTGTCAAACAACGGTCTGGAACTTGAACTGCAAATTTTATAAAAAAAAAGCTGCATACTTTTTAATCTTAAAAAGTATGCAGCTTTTTTTATGCAAAATTCCAGGCAGCAAAAAACATGTTCTGTCATGAATTAAACCCGTTTATTCAAGACCTAAAGATTTTCTGATTTTGGGCAAATCATTATTAAGCTTTTCTCGCCAGTTTTCACCATAGCACCTAATACATAAACTTTCACCCCAGTCTTCGCCATTAAAAGGAAGTTCTCCTTCTTTTACACCCTGCCAAAGACCAGAATAATAACCATGTATTTTATCAACCCAAATTGTAGCTTTTCTTTCTTCTGTATCAACATGATATACATAATCATCAGAAATATACTGTTCATTTGCAATCATTTTAAAAAAAGCTAAAATTTCATCATAGTGATTAATTACATCAACCATGGTCTCAATTTTTATGCCCATTCCCTGACTTATATCCCTAAAACGGGCATGAGGCCCATAACGGTCTTTCCAATGTGTTTCAATACTTGTATCTTTGGGATAATCAACGAAACCCCTTACTTCAAATTCCCCAATCCTTCTTAAACCTGCATATTTGCCGCCACCTGTTCTTGAATCAATAAATTGGAATTCAAGTATCCTGTTTTCGGTTAAATTAACAAGATAATGTGTTCCAAGCTTCTCTCCCCAAAACTCTTCAATGTTTATAAATTCGGGGTGAGCATATAATGCTTTGTCACCTTCAGCTGTCCAATCTATCTTTCCCAATGCGGTTATACACGAATATGGAATGATTATTAAAATCAATAAAGTAATAATTAATTTAAGCAGTTCTTTTTTCATTTTGTGCATCCTACTTTTGCTATTTTTTCACAATATGCGTGCCAAGGAAGGCACGCTCAACAGAGACAGTTTTGCATAAGCAAAACTGTCAGTTACGAAATTACATGGAAGTAATTTCGTAACCTCATTTTGTGCATCCTGCTTTTTCACAAGCAGTGCACCGTAAACACTGACAAATCTGTTAAATTTAATATTATTAAAAGAAACATTAATGGCATTTTCTTGAACTGCCATTAATGCTTTTATTTGTATTGTATGATGAAATATTATAAAAGTTCAGGATGTTTTCCAGTAAAAAAATCCTGGGCCTCGCCTATAGACATTGTTTCATAAAAATGTGCTTCCATCGCCTGCATAAAGGAATCTAAAGTCGGTGGAACAACCTGCTGATAGCGGCGTAAAAACAGCATCAATGAGCGCAGTTCTTTTTCTGTAAAATCATATTGAAAACCAGAAGATTCATCCATCATAAAAGCACGTCCATACCTTCTGTTGCTGCTTCAACTTCAAACGGCGGTTTGCCCATAGAATCTGCATACCAGCGGGCTATTTTCAAAAGCGAATTAATCTTTTTGTCATCATAAGTGGGTTCATGATGAAATAGATACAGTCGTTTTATATTGCAGTCCATGGCAAAATCAACACCATGACAGCATGTTGAATGACCCCAGTTCGGCTTATCAAAAAGCTCATCAACAGTATATTGAGAATCCAAAACAAACATGTCTGAATTTGCAAAGAATTTTTTATATTCATTCTGTTCTTCCAAAGACGCTGCTGTCAGTTCGACATCTGTTGCATAGACAAACTGTTTGTTATTTTCAACAAACTTATAAGAATAACAGCCGCCCGGATGAAACATTTTTTTGCACGAAACTGTAACATCGCCAATTTTAAACGGCTTGTCCGGCTCGATTGTATGAAAGAAAATATTCGGTGAACAGGTTGAAAATTTTACAGGAAAATACGGCGGTTCCATCTGTGCTGCAAGAATGTTTTCTGTATCTGGCCAAGGACTATAAATATGAAAAGTGAATTTTTTATTGTACAAAGGACCAAAAAATGGCAGACCCATAATATGATCCCAATGAAAATGCGAAAAAAACATATGGATTGTCGTTTCAGATTCTTCAAAGCCTCTGTATGACATCTCTCTAATGCCAGAACCAGCGTCTAAAACAAAAATCTGATTATCATCAGAATCGAGTTCAATACATGCTGTGTTTCCACCTAAAGTAGAAGTTAACCAGACTGGAAGGTTCTGAATAAAACTTTCACGGGCATCTTCAGAGACAAGGTCTTCTGGAGTAATTCGTTGAACTACAGCAGTTATTTTATTTCTCAGCTGGGCAGAAGTCAAAGGTGTGGGCAAAGAACCACGCACTCCCCAAAAATGAATACGCATACAATCCTCTTGATAACATATTCTAAATTAATATTTGTGAAATTTCAATCATTTTTGATAAACTAAAAAAGATAACTTTAAAAGCTGCTTATTTCAAGCTTTTAATCTTGCATCATAAAAGTTTTTTGCAACGACAAGCAGCTTTTCCTTTGTATTCATGGCAGGATCTTCAAGCACTGTTTCTAAAAGTTCATTTAAAATAACACCAAGCTTTTTCCCTGCAGGAATTCCACTTTCAATTAAATCTCTGCCATTTACAGCAAGGTCTTTTAATGTTAAGGCGCCTTCTTTTTCAAGCTCTTTTTCTATTCTTTTCTGAAACTCAAGAAGGCTTTTTCCGTCTGTTTCAACACGGCTCATTCCAAAAAGATCACCGCGCCGAAGTTCAAATAAATCTCCAAGCACATTTTCATATTCACGGAATTTTATGCGCACAAGAAAGCGCCTCACTGCTGCATCTGTCCAGTGCGGCTCGTAAAAAAACATGTGCTGGGCAATTAAATGGCAGACATAATTGCTTGTCTGTTTTGAAAAATGCAGCCGGTCAAGAATTTTCTGCGTCATTTCTGCAGAAACTGCTTCATGTTGATAAAAAGTATAAACGCCGTCTTTTCCAAGTGCCCTTACAGCAGGTTTTCCTACGTCATGAAAAAGTGCTGCAAGCCGGACATCTGCATTATTTTTATCAGTGCCGTCACATGAATAAAAAAGATGGTCAAGCACGTCAAAATTATGAAAACCTTTCTGTTCAACATTTCTGCAGGCAGACAGTTCAGGAATAAAAATCGACATGATTCCAGTTTTTTCCATGAGTTTCAGTCCGACAGATGGCACATCGCTTTTTAAAAGCTTCAGCAGTTCATCATGAAATCTTTCAACGGCAATTTTTTTTGTTACATCAAGTTTTAAAGAAACTGCTTCAAGCGTTTTTTCTTCAATTTCAAAACCTAGCTGAGAAGCAAAACGCACTGCCCGCACAGGTCTAAGCCCGTCTTCGCTGAATCGCTCAAGAGGATTTCCGACAGCACGAATTAATCTGCTGTTTATATCATTCATGCCGCCGAATGGATCAATAAGTTCGCCGTTTTTTAAATTTGCAGCAATTGCATTCATCGTAAAATCGCGGCGCGACAAATCTTCTTCTATTGTGGCAGCATATGCAACACAGTCAGGGTGCCTTCCGTCAGAATAATCTGTTTCTGTTCTGAATGTTGTAACTTCGATGTGCTCGCCCATAAAAATTACAGTTACTGTTCCGTGTTCAATGCCTGTCGGAATGACTTTTTTAAAAATTGCAGTTACTTCTTCTGGCGTTGCATTTGTAGCAACATCCCAGTCAGAAGCAGGTTTATTCATCAGCATGTCGCGCACAGCACCGCCAACCAGATAAGCTTCAAAGCCGGAATGCTCAAAAAATTCATACATTTTTTTTAGTGTTGAAGGCAGCTGAATATGTTTCATAATTGCAGTATACTGTTTTTAAAAGAATTGGTATACTCCAGGGCAATTCATGAACTGCATAATTTTTACAGGCGGGAAATTTCCAGCTGATCAAAAAACAGTACAAACATTAAAACAGCAATCAAGCACAGATACAATTGTCATTGCAGCAGATTCAGGCCTAAACACTGCAATGCATTATAATATCAAAGCTGATTATTTTCTTGGCGACATGGACAGCGTAAGTCCCAAAGCAGTTGAATGGTTCAATAAAAACAGCAGAAACCAAAATACAGATTATTTTCCGGTTGATAAAGACTTTTCTGACACAGAACTTGCACTGAAAAAAGCCAAAGAACTTGATGCATCAAAAATAACGCTTGTTGGCGGTTCAGGCGGAAGATTAGACCATTTTCTTGGCATTCTAGAACTTTATAAACAAGATTTTGCACCAGATTTATGGCTCACAGAAGAAAATGCAGTTTATCTTCTTGATGCAACAAAAAATTCCAAATTATCATTTAATAATTTTTCATTAAACGAACCTGTTTCCATTTTTCCAGTCTTTCTGCACTCTTCAACAGACAGAAAATACTGCTGCCGCTCAAAAGGTCTTAAATGGCAGCTTGATAATCTTGACTGGAACGCCGGCACAGTAAGTCTTTCTAACAGATGTGCAGAAAATGAAAGCACAATAGAACTCTTTGCAGAATGCGGCAGATTTATCGTAATTGTGCCAATCGAAAAATTTTTATCATAAAACTGAAACCTTTTGGTTTTCTGCAAGTTTATATAAATTGAAAAACACATAGTGTTAACTAAAAATGCAAATTTCAAAATATAATTTCAGAGATTTACATTTACGAATTTATTCAAAGGAGACGATTATGAACAAAAAAAATATAAAGTACATTTTCGGTTTAATTTTCATCTTTGCTTTTCTGCCATTATTTGCAGAAAAAACAGCATTTAATACAAATCTTTCAACAGCAGAAGTTGCACAGCTGAATGATCATCAGGTTCTCATAAGAAACATTGGAACTTACAGAAAAATTTCATTAAATCCTGTAAATGAAACAGCAAAAGCACTCATAAACACAATCATAGAACTCAAACCGCCATATCTTGTTGAAATCATTCAGAAGATTCCGTATGCCGGCAATGAACACATTTTTGACACATTGCGCAAAGAACTTACAGATGTCGAAGGTTATGTCGGCATTCCTTATTACGGCGAACGCACAGGCAAGTGGTACAAACTTTATTCTTCTGCTGTAATTGATTCAAAAACTGAAGAACCGGCACAGACAAAAATGCAGGCACGTCTTGAAATGGCACCTTTTGGCGTAATTCCAATGAAAATTACAATCAAACAGACAGAAACAGAACTTTATTATGAATCTGTAAATACAGAACCTGTAAAGATTCAGGATTCCGGCGTAAAAATTGTAGACGGCATGACATGTGCAAAAACAGACAAGATGAAATCTTTTGTCTATGCATTCCGCGACGGCGATTCAATAATCCTTTATGGAATTGGCGGTGTTGATGCACCAAATGTACCTGTTTTGAAAAGCAAAATTGATAATTCATTCATCAACCGTGTAACCACATTCTGTAAATTCATTTTTGACAAACTGAAATAAAACAACAGCCTTTTATAAAAGCGCAGGAATTAAAAAATCCTGCGCTTTTTTTTTGCATTTTACTTTAATTCTTTATATCAGCACAATTTATAACGCTACACTTTTAAAATCATCACTAAAAAACTCAACCTTTACAAGCATCCCAAATGTCATTTTCAGAAAAACCACAAAATTAATATTAAATTCTTGCTTTAAAAAATCAAATTGTGGTGTTATACTCGTTACATGGCTAAAAGAAGAGCTAACGGAAAATTAAAGCGTTTTTCAAGAAAGTTAAAACGTGCATTCAGCAATCCATTTACTTACATTGGAATTGTCATTTTCATTGTTATCTGTGTATGTACATATATAATAGGCATAACAGAATTAACATCCATCAATGAAAATTATGAAATCGGAGGATGGCCTGATGCCATCTGGCAGACGATTGTTACTGTTTCTGCTGCATATTTTGATTATTACATGAAAACAGTTCCAGGAAGATTTGCAGCTTTATTCCTGCTTCTTTTTGGAATGATTGTATTCAGTTTTGTAACTGGTAAAATTACATCCGGTTTTATGAACGTTTTAATGAAAGGCAACAAGGGGTTAAAAAAACTAAGAAATATGAAAGGTCATTTTATTGTATGCGGCTGGCGCCCTGGTTTTGACAAGATTTTGGAAGCTGTTATGCAGTCTAACCCAGACATTGCTTCTGATATGATTATTCTTGTAAACGAAGCACCTGCAGATCAAATTGAGCAGCTTCGTTCTGAACTGCAGTTCAAAGATGTAAATTACATTGCAGGAGACTTTGCTGATGCAACAACACTTCAGCGTGCATTCATCAAGACTGCTGGACGTGTTCTGGTCATTTCAGATGCATCAAAGAAAAAATCTGAACTTGAAACAGACTCGCAGACTGTTCTTGCCGTCCTTACAATGAAAAACTTAAACCCTTCGCTTTATATTGCAGCTGAAATTCAAGACAGAAAATTTGAAGAACATCTAAAACTTGCAAACTGCGACGAAATTATCCTTACACAGGAATATGAACACAGCCTTCTTGCAACAGCATCAAGCGGCATGGGCTACAGCAACGTAATCAAATCTCTTATTTCAGATGACGCAGAATCCGGCATTATCATAGACGAGATTCCAAATGAATTTAAAGGCAAACCTTATAAAGAACTGCTTTCATATTTTTCAGCTAAAAGCAACGAAGTTCTTGTAGGGCTTCTCTTGAATACGGACAGAATCTTTTTGCAGAAAAAATCATCTGAAACCAAAACGGAACAATATAAATACAACACACCGATGCTTACGCCAAATGACGATTTTATTGTTCCACAAAATGCAAAATCTATTTTAATTTGTGCAAATCATTAACGAGGTTCTTGGACGATGAATAAAAAAACGAAAGGAAGAAAAAAAACATCTTTCTTTAGACGAATCAAGCTTGCACTAAGCGATCCGCTTACGCTTATATGCCTAGGCATAATGGTTTTAATCTTTATAGCCTGCATTATCGTCTATTACACAGAAACAAAAACAGGAAGCGGCATTGAAACACCGTTTGATACTTTCTGGTTCATGTGTGTTGCAGTTTTTGCAAACTATTTTGAATACGTCTGCGAATCTGTGCCAGGTCGTGCAGCCGGCTGGACAATGTTAATGACAGGTTTGGTGCTTTTTGGCTGTATTACTGCTAAAATTGCATCATGGTTTCTTGATATTCAAATGAAAAATGATAAGGGGTTGAAAAAACTAAACGCTATGCAGGAACATTTTTTACTTTGCGGCTGGAGACCCGGCTTTGAAAATATTATCGATAACGTACTTTTGTCAAATCCAGATATTTCACCGGACATGATTGTCCTTATAAACGAAGCACCGGAACAAATGGAACAGCTTCGTTCTGAACCACGTTTTAAAGACATTAACTTTGTTGCAGGCGACTTTACTGATGAAGCTACCCTAACAAGGGCATTCATTCAGACAGCAACCCGTGCACTTGTAATTTCTGATAAATCAAAGAATTATTCAAATCTTGAAATAGACTCACGAACTGTTCTTGCGGTTCTTACAATGGAAAGCATGAACCGCGGCATTTATGTTGCAGCTGAATTAATCAGTGAAAAATTCGAAAAACACCTCAAAATGGCACATTGTGACGAGATTATTCTTACGCAGGAATATGAACGGAGCCTTCTTGCAACTGCATCCAGCGGCATGGGTTACAGCAATGTTGTTCTTTCATTAATCAGCAATGATGCTGATTCCGGCATTCTTATTGGAGATATTCCGGAAAATTTTGTAGGAAAAACATACAAAGATTTCAAAGACTTTTCATGGAACCAGAGAACAAAAAACGGCATTCTCGTAGGTCTTCTGCTTAATGCCGGAAACTTTCACTTGCGCCGCAAAGAAGCTATTCGAGAAGCTCAAAAAAATCCAAATATCAATGCAATTATTGACGGTCTAAAAAAAGTAAAAACGCTGGTAAGCAACGACCCTATTTTTACACCACCAAACGACTTTGTTGTACCAAAAAATGCAAAAGCAATTTTTGTACGTGGCAAGCAGGAAGCATAGCCGGAGGCATAACGAATGGATTCATTTGAACAGGTATTACCAAAACTTATAAAAATTCAACTCTTTTCAGATTTTGATATTAACAGCGAAGAAGACAAGCGAATCTTAAAAGCTGTTTTTGACAATCTTTCAATCCAGAAATTTAAAGCTGGCGAAAAAATCATCAAAGAAGGCGAAGTCGGCGATTCATTTTTTATTCTCTACTCCGGTCAGGTACTTATTACACGAGATACACCTGCAGGCGATGTAATAGCTCTTGCAACGCTTTCTTCTGAGCAGAATATTTTCTTTGGTGAAACTGCACTTATCAGCAACGATTCAAGATCAGCAACTGTTACAGCAAAAACAGAATGTGTAACCCTTACACTTTCCGGCAAAAAATTCCTTGAAATTTGCGATACAGAACCATTGCTTGGTTATCGCGTTCTTACAACACTGGCAAGAAGACTTGCTAATACTGTCCGCGAAATGAACAAAGACAAGGCAATTCTTTACGAAGCACTTTGCAATGAAATTGAAATTGGTGTATAAGCATTCAACAACAAAACGGACAAAGCAGCTCCAGCAGATTTTAATCAAATTTTAAACACAATCTGCCGGCTGCTCATCCGATTAATACGTAACACAGACACAAGATGCCCTCTAAAGTCTGCAAAAAAAGTTTGAATTTTTAACATAAATTTATTCAAACAAAGTTTTTTTAGGAGATGAAAAAAATAAAAATTTTACAATTCAATAATTTGAAATCAAATATTATTGTATATGACGACGGGAATTGTAAATTCACAAAATTTTGCTTTTTTTTCTATTGACACTATATATAGCGCCGATATATGATTAGACATCATTAGAAAACACTATATACAAAATGTATGTAGAATAGTTGTGTAAAAACTGTGGAAAAAAAATAAAACATAAACCACATAAAAACTTATACAATTTTACAAAGCTTTCTCGTGTGTGTCTTAATTTGAAATATTTATTTCAATTGAGCAAACAATTTTTTATGCAAAAACAGAAAATCAACACATTTCATTTTTGCATAAAAGAATAGGATTATTCATGCGGTGTCCATACTGTGGAACTTTTGATGACAAGGTAATTGAATCGAGGACAATGGCAAATGGCGAAAGCATTCGACGTCGACGTGAATGCCTGGCCTGTGGATATCGTTTTACAAGTTATGAGCATGTCGAAGAAAAACAGTTCATGGTTGTAAAACGGGATGGAAGACGCCAGCCTTTTGACAGAGCAAAACTTACAAAAGGCATTGAACGTGCTCTTGAAAAAAGACCTGTTCAAAACAACACAATCGAAACTGTTGTGAATGAGATAGAAGACAAAGCCATTATGAAAGGCAAACATACAAGAGAGATTTCTACGGTGGAGTTAGGAGAAATCGTTCTTGAAAAACTTTTTGCACTGGATAAAGTTGCATACGTGCGCTTTGCTTCTGTTTACAGACATTTTGAAAATCTCGAAGAATTTATTTCGGAGATTAAGAATCTTGGAGGGGAATCTTGAGCGAGCAAACTACTTTTCAGGAATGGAAAACCATTCTTGGAGAAAATTCAAAAACGAACAGTGTTATCAGAAATGTTGTCAAACGTTCTGGAGAAATCAAAAAATATGATCCTTCTAAGATAACCGAAGCAATTAATAAAGCAATTGAAGCTGTTGAAAAAAAGCCTAATATAGAAAAAGCAAAGGCAATGACTGTTGAAGTTGAAAAAAAACTCAAAGACATGATGTCATTGCGCTACGAGCACTCAATTCCTGCAATTGAAGAGATTCAGGACATTGTAGAAACAGTTCTCATCGAACATGGCGAAGTTGCTGTTGCAAAGGCATATATTCTCTATAGAGCTCAACATGAAGCTATTCGCGATACAAAGAACCTTCTTCTTGACATCAACAAGACAATGGACGGTTATTTAAGTCAGTCTGACTGGCGTGTAAACGAAAATGCGAATGTCAATTTTTCGCTTGGCGGCTTGATTCTGCACAATTCCGGTGCAATTACAGCAAACTACTGGCTTAAAAACATTTATTCAGAAGAAGTTGCAGAAGCACACAAAAACGCAGCTTTTCATATTCATGACTTGTCTATGTTTTCTGGTTATTGTGCAGGCTGGTCACTCCGCCAGCTTATTGCAGAAGGTCTTGGCGGTGTTCCAGACAAGATTACTTCTACACCAGCAACTCACCTTTCAACACTTGTAAACCAGATTGTAAATTTTCTGGGCATAATGCAGAACGAATGGGCAGGTGCACAGGCTTTCAGCTCTTTTGATACTTATCTTGCCCCATTCATTAAAAAAGACAACCTTGACGAAAAACAAGTCCGCCAGTGCATCCAGAGCTTTATTTATGGTGTAAACACACCAAGCCGCTGGGGTTCACAGGCACCATTTACAAACATTACGCTCGACTGGACATGCCCAGATGACTTAAAATCAAAGCCTGCTATTGTCGGCGGCAAAGAAATGGATTTTACATACGGCGACTGTCAGCATGAAATGGATCTTATCAACAAAGCATTTATTCAGCTTATGATAGAAGGCGACGCATCTGGTCGTGGTTTTGCATACCCTATTCCAACCTATAATATTACAAAAGAATTTAACTGGAACAGCGAAAATGCAAAACTTCTGTTTGAAATGACAGCAAGATATGGCACTCCATATTTTCAGAATTTTGTCAATTCAGATTTAAACCCAAGCGATGTACGTTCAATGTGCTGCCGTCTGCAGCTTGATAAAAGAGAACTTCGCAAAAGAGGCGGCGGTCTTTTTGGTTCAGACGAATTTACAGGTTCTCTTGGCGTTGTTACAATCAACATGCCTCAGATTGGTTATCTTGCAAACAATGAAGAACAATTCTTTGCACGCCTTGACTACCTTATGGATCTTGCAAAAGAAAGTCTCTGTGCAAAACGCAAAGTAATTCAAAAGCTTCTTGACGGCGGTTTATTCCCATACACACACCGTTATTTGAAAAAACTTGACAACCACTTTAATACAATTGGTCTTTGTGGAATGAATGAATGCTGTCTTAATTTCCTTGGCATTTCAATTGCAGAACCAAAAGGCAAAGCTTTTGCAGAAAAGGTACTGAACCATATGCGTCAGCGCCTTGCTGATTATCAGGAAAAGACAGGCGAACTGTTCAATCTTGAAGCAACACCAGCAGAAAGTACATCATATCGTCTGGCTCGTCACGACAAGCAGAATTATCCTGATATCATTACTTCTGGTGAAAGCGACCCATACTATACAAACTCAACATGGCTGCCTGTAGATTATACATCAGACATTTTTGAAGCTTTAGACCATCAGGAAGCACTTCAAACAAAGTATACAGGCGGAACAGTTTTCCACACATTTATGGGCGAAGCAATAAAAGATTGGGAAGCATGCCGCGATCTGGTAAAGACTGTAACAGCAAATTATAGAATTCCATATTTGACAATTTCGCCGACGTTCTCTATCTGCCGCATTCATGGATATCTTTCTGGTGAACAGTTTGAATGTCCTATCTGCAAAGCAGAAAACGAAAAGAAATTCCGCGAAAAACTGGCAGAACTCGAAGCAGAACGCGAAGAAGCTCTTGCTCAACTGAAAAAATAAACACATGCATATCTCTAAAAAACAGTAAAACTGCTTTTTAGAGATAGAGATTTTAAGTTGTTGCAATAAAACGACTTAAAATAGAATACTTTGAAAGCTGGCTTTAAAAATTGCAATTTTTAAAGCCTCCCATATACAAATATTTTATACTATCAAAAGGAAGGATTAAATGACAAACAGAACACTTGCTGAAATTGATGAAGAGATTGCACGTACAAAAAATGAACTTGCTAATGTCAAAGGCTCAGAAACTGAAGTATATGCACGTATTGTCGGTTATTATCGTTCAGTTCGCAACTGGAATAAAGGCAAACGTGATGAATACAATCACCGCAAAATGTTTGTATATGGAGATGAAATTGCTGCAAAAGCCCAGGAAACAGCAAAGGCAGTTGTATCTGACACAGTATCAGAACCAGCTCCTGTTCTCAGCGGAAGCCCTGTACGTTACGAGCTTTTCTATCGTACAACATGTCCAAACTGCCCTGCAGTAAAAGAATACATTTCACATGTATCAATTCCAGGAACAGCATTTGATGTTGATTCTGAAGAAGGTTTTAACAGAGCTTCTGTTCTTGGCATTATGGCAGCCCCGACAGTTGTTTTATTTAATGAATTTGATGCAGAAATTGGACGTGCACACAGCGTAGATGAACTCATTCCTTTCTTTGAAACAGAGCCTGCTTTGTGCTAGAACAAAATGAGATAAACCAGAGTGCCGAAAAAATTGGTGCTCTGGTTAAAACTTCTTTAGTAGATTTTCCTAAAAGAGTTGCTGCTGCACTATTCCTTCACGGTTGCAATCTGCGCTGTCCTTACTGCTACAACAAAGACTTAGTTACAGGCTCTTTTCAAGATTATGACGCAGTATCTTTTGATGATGTGATAAACCACTTAATTAAAAGAAAGAATGTTTTAAGCGGCTTTGTAATTTCCGGCGGAGAGCCCTGCACTTCACGCTTTCTTGAAAAGCTTATTTTAAAAGCACACAATCTTGAATACGCAGTAAAACTAGACACAAACGGGACATTTCCAGATAAGTTAAAATCTATTTTTTCAAGTAAAGATACTCTTCCTGAATTTATCGCAATGGACATTAAAACAGCTCCAGATAGATATAACATACTCGGATGCAAAAATTCAGAAACCATTCTTGAATCCATTAAATTAATAACAGATAATTTTTCAAATGACAAACGTGAATTTCGAACAGTTTTAGTGCCAACATTGATTAACAAAGAAATAATAAAAGACATTGCTGAAATTTTGCCTAAAGATGCATCTTGGCAGTTTGCAAAATTTCAGCCGGGTTCTTGTATAAACGAAGAATACAACAACCTCGTTCCATATACGCAGCCACAAATTGATGAATTAATTAGTTATGCAAAAACATTGATTCCAAATGCCGCACTTCGCTAAATTATAAGATTTGATTTGCAGTACAAACAGCATAAAAAAAAGGCTTTGACCGATGTCAAAGCCTTTTTTTTATTTCAATGCAGAACTGATTCTTTCGAGAACCTTTTTTCTGTCAAGAGGTTTTACAATATAGTTTTTTGCACCGATAAGAAGAGATTTTTTAACAAGTTCTTCTTTACCAAGAGCACTAATCATAACAACTTTTGCATTTTTATCAAAAGCTATAATCTGTTCAAGTGCAGAAATACCATCCATACGAGGCATTGTAATATCCATAGTTACCAAATCAACATTTGGATACAATTCCTTGTATTTTTCTACACCTTCTTTACCATCACCTGCTGTTGCAACAATTTCATATCCTTCACTAGTAAGAATCTGACCAATCTGTTTTGCAACGAACATTGAATCATCTACAACAAGAACACGCACTTTAGAACTTCTCCTTCAGTTTTTAGGATTGCTTCATTAATAAAAAATTCTTTAATTTATTAACAAAATCCTAGAATATTTTACTTATACACGTTCACGTATTGCTACGTTTACCTCAATTTTTCCTTGTTCGGTAAGCATAGGTACGATAAGAGCTTCAACCTCATGATCAGAAACTTCCATTTTTTCACCAGTAAATAATGATGGAGGTGTAAGATCGAATTTAAAGCCCAAATCATGCAATTTTGTAACTGCCTGACCTGTAATCATGTTTGCAACTTCTGTAATTGTTGCCTTTACAAGTTCATCAAATTCTGTCAGTTCTTCATTATTCATCCTTGAGGCAATTCTCAAAGCAGTATCCATAGACATGTCAAAAAGAACACGACCTTCAACATCACCAGCCAAACCAACAAGTGCAGCTACACCCATAACTGGCATCGAAGTAGACTTAAGATACAAGTCACCGCGATTGACTTCTCCAGCCAAAACCTCGGATAAAATGTTGTTAGCTGCTTCAACAAATGGATTAATATACTCAACCCGCATTGCTTTCTCCTTTAGTATTGAGTTATTTTGTATACACCACAACAGAGCCTGACATTTTTTCCTGCCAGCCTCCATTAACTCCTATATTTTCATTCTCACCAAGAATAAGAATACCATTGCCTTTCAGCTGATCTGTAAACGATTCTACAAGAGTCTGTTGCGACTGTACTGGCAAGAACGACAGAACGTCACGACAGAAAATCAAATCAGAACTAGGCATATTACCAGTGTTCAGACAATCGTGATATTCAAAAAGAATCATATCTTTTATATCCTGAACGAATGCGTTTGCTCCACTGACATTTTTTGATAAATAAGGTTTAAGCCAAGAAGTAACCGCATTATCAGGAACAGTAAGCATTGGCGCATTTGAAATGCTAATCAAATCAATATCATGTGCAAAAATACGAATTCTTGAATCAGGATATCTTTTGCGCAAAACACAAGCCAAAGAATATGTTTCGCAGCCCTTTCCACAGCCAAGATTCCATACATTAATCTGCTTTGCAGCATTTTCAGGCAAAAGCTTGTAAATCATATCTGAATAAGCTTCAGTCCAGAATTTGCCGGTGCATGTTGAATAAAATGGCTGTAAAAATTCATCACAATCACTAACAGACTGCAGCTGCTTTACAGTACCACCAGACTTTTCAGCTAATTCTGTATAACGATGCTTTACCCATGTTTCATTTACAGGCGACGTATAGAATTTTTTCTGAGAAGCAAGCGACTCCTTTATAAACGTATAATCAGTAGATTCTGCTGGAGCTGTTACTTTTGGTGCAGCCTGAGCAGGACTTGATTTTACCGTAGCTGCAGGTTCTGGCGCTTTTGCACTTTTCTGCTGCTGAATTGGAGCTGGAGCAGATGTATCAACCAAAGCCAAGCCGGCAGATTCATCTTTTTCCTTGCTGTCTTGAGCAGAACTCTTTGCACCAAATATTTTTTCAATATCGAGCAAAATATACAAACGGTCAGAATTTTCTACAACACCGTAAATATACTTGATATTAATGTCACCAAACAAAGGATGAGGCGGCTGAATTGAACTCTTCTGAATACCTACAACTTTATCAATTGCATCAACAACAACACCAAAAGTCTGATCTTCAATGCAGACAATAATCATATTTTCAATCTTATTGCCGCTTCTTTCTGGAATTGGAATATTAAAGAACAAACGCAAATCAATTATTGGAATAATATCACCACGTAAGTTGTAAACACCCAGAACAAAATGAGAAGTATTTGGAACATAAGTAAAGCGACCGGCTTTAGCTATTTCTTTAACTCTCATAATATCAATAGCATAATCTTTTCCAGCCAAAGAAAAAGAAACCATTTTGAAGTCGATATTTGCAACGACTTTTTCTTTTTCTTCAGCAATATTTTCAGCCGTCATCTGAGATTGTACATCAGTAACAAGTTCCATATTTACCCCTTACAAAATTACGGCTTCGCGTTCTTGTCTTGCAATCAATTCCTGTTTAACACCAAGTTCAAGTAACTGAGAAACATCAATAATCAAAGAAACAGAACCATCACCAAGAATTGAAGCACCGGCAATACCAGGAGAGTTGGTAAATTGATCGCGAAGAGGCTTAATAACAACATCCTCTTCTCCAATTAATGCATCAACCATCACACCGATTTTTTTATCTGTAGTACCAACAATAACTATAAAATTATAATCAGATTCTGTCTGATTTTTCAAACCAAACAGTCTGTCAAGACGAATTATACTGATAACTTCATTGCGGACATTCAAAACTTCATAGCTGTCAATTGTTGAGATTTCTTCTTTCTTAACACGAACACTCTCAATAACAGAAGCAATCGGAATAGAATAAACTTCTGTTGCGACACGTACAAGAAGACCTTGAATAATAGCCATTGTCAAAGGCAGACGAATACAGAATTTTGTTCCGAGTCCACGTTCTGAAGTTACAACTACAGTACCATTAAGTTTTTCAATCTGTGTCTTAACAACATCAAGACCAACACCACGACCAGAAACATTTGTAATCTTATCAGCTGTCGAGAAACCAGGCTCAAAAATAAGCTGATATGCATCGTGGTCAGAAATAATCTTATTAGGATGAATCAAACCACGCTCGATAGCCTTATTTCGTACCTTTTCAACATCAATTCCGGCACCATCATCAATAATTTCAATGACAATCATGTTGCCTTCATTGCTTGCTCTAAGTGTAACTGTTCCTTCTTCTGGTTTTCCAGCTTCAAGACGGTCTTCAGGATGTTCAACACCATGATCAACAGAGTTGCGGACACAGTGCATGATAGGATCAAGCAAGTCTTCTACAACTGCTTTATCAAGTTCAGTCTCTTCA
This sequence comes from Treponemataceae bacterium, assembly GCA_045627325.1. Classification (GTDB taxonomy): domain Bacteria; phylum Spirochaetota; class Spirochaetia; order Treponematales; family Treponemataceae; genus UBA1240. The sequence continues at coordinate 23,343 of JAZQNK010000093.1, forward strand.
CCTTCAATTACAAGCTTAATCTTTTTGTTAAGGTCTCTTGAAAGGTCACGTACAACACGAGGGAAACGAGAGAAAATCTGGTTAATCTGAACCATTCGGATTTTCATAACGCCTTCCTGCAATTCTCCGGCAACACGACCAAGGTTCTGAGTTGAAGAACGAAATTTACTTGCAGTTGTTTTGAATGCAGCATCAAAACCGTCAAACATTGAGAACAAGTCACCAAAGTTTTCGTTTATCTGTGCTTTTACTTCTTTTACAGTTGTTCCATTCTGAACAGAATCAACCATCTTTGGAACCTGATCAAGAAGACGGTGAATCTTCTCTTTATAATCGCCTTCAATAGACTGCAGCTGGTTCTGCAAATCTCCAATAAGAATTGCAGCCTGGTTAAATGCAGCTTTTGTAATAACAGTTTCACTGACAAGGTTCATCAAATAGTCAATGCGTTTAGAATCAACGCGAAGAACACTGCCTGACGAAGCGTGTCCAGAACCAGCAGCGGCAGGTTTCTTTGCAGGAGCTGCTGCTTTTGGCGCATCAGCTTTTTCTGCACTCTCAGAAGCTGCTGCAGGCTTTTCTTCAGCAACAGGAGCTGCTGCCTGAGCAGCTGGAGCTGCGGCAGGAGCAGACCGTACAACTTCACTTCCATTTAATGCAATTGCATTAGAAGAAAGAGTAACATCTGTCAAAGTTGAAGCTTCAACAAGCTGAGCACCTGTCTCTTTTGTAGCTATATAATAATATACATTCTGATGGAATTCATCTTCATAAAGATCATCAAAATCAGGAATTGTTCGCAAAACACTACCATGATTTTTAAGGACAGCAAAAACCTGAATACCACCGACAGAATTCATTGGATTTGATTCATCAAAAACAACAGATACACACCAGAGCTTTGCACCATCTGTACAAGCTTCTTTCATTTCGAGAAGCTCATATTCGCTCAATGCAGGCATGTCAACATTAGCAGTTTCTGTTTTTGCAGGGGCTGCAGGTGCCGGTACAGCGGCAGCAGCCATAAGTCCTCCAGACGGCTTTTTCTTCTTTTTCTTATTTCCACTATCAGCCGGAATAAATGATCGGAGTGTATCAATCGTAGGCTGAACATCTTCCTGATATACAGATCCATTGGAACGCTCTTCAAGCATTGTCTTAATAATGTCTATTGAAGAAAGAAGTATATCAACGACAGGCTCTGTAATCTGAACTTTATCAGAACGAATCTCATCAAGCAAATCTTCCACAACATGTGTAAAACTTGAAAGCTCATTCATTTCAACAGTTGCAGAACCGCCTTTCAGGGTATGAGCAGCACGGAAAATTTCATCAATAGCTTCATGATTTGTCGGATCATTTTCAATAACGAGAATATTGCTTTCGAGGGTTTCAACCTGCTGATCAGCCTCGGCAAAGAAGTCTTTTAGTAATTCTTCATTGTTCACATCAAGATAATCACTCATAAGATATATTCTACCAGTTAAATGACATAAGTCAAGCAGAAAAAGTGTAGAAATTCGAGAATTTTTACACAACTTGAACTGCCAAAATAATCTGCAGCCTCCAGGAGCCTGCACCCAGCCACATAATCGGACTGACGATATTTATTTTCCTGTTTGTTTATAAAAAAGCAACATATCTGCTCATTTCATAAAACAAAAGCCAGCATACCAAAGAACATCATATTATCTACTATCCGCAGAAACAAATAAGCAAAATAAAACAACGTTCAGAACAAATCGAAAAATCTTCTAAAATCATTCTGCATAATTTTTTTTGCAATCATCAGTTTGATTTTCGGCAATTTTTCCTTATTACCCTTTTCTAAAAAAACAAATTTTCAGAAAGCTTTTAATTTACGGGCAGCCCTAAAAAAACAAAATTTTCAGAGCTTTTTTATATTTTTATACTCTTTTAAAATACCAAATAAATTCAAATTTCGCAATACATAAATTAAATAATTTTAACTTTTTGGAGATTTAAAATCTAAATTCACTAAATTTACAGTGAAATCATCATATTTTATGTGCTTTTTTTTCACACAACCAAGACTTCCACAATTAATTACAGAAAGGAAGAATAACCAGCCGTCTACTGTCAGACAGATAAAAAACACAACAATACTTGAAACCAATGTTTAAAACGACTAATATCAATTAATGAAAATTGTAATTCTTGATGGAAATGCACTGAATCCCGGAGATTTAAGCTGGCAGGGTTTTGAAGAACTTGGCAGCATCATTCTCTATCCGCGCACAAAAAAAGAAGAAGCCATAGACAGAATCGGCAATGCCGAAATATTAATTGTCAACAAAGTAACCATTGACAGCGAAATAATCGAAAAATGCCCGAATCTAAGATATATTGGAGTTCTTGCAACAGGCTATAACATAATTGATGTGCAGTCAGCAAGAAAACACAATATTACAGTTACCAATATTCCAGCATACAGCACAAAAGCAGTTGCACAGGCTGTTTTTGCTCTTTTAACTGAAATTGCAAACGGCGTGCACGAACACAGCCAGTCTGTAATGAACGGCGGCTGGTGCGAGGCAAAAGATTACTGCTACTGGACACACCCGATGACAGAATTATCCGGCAAAACATTAGGCATTGCAGGTTTTGGTTCAATCGGACAGCAGGTTGCAAAAATTGCACTGTCATTCGGCATGAATGTTATTACATTTACACGGACTGCAGAAAAAATCGAACAGTTCAACATAAAATATGCAGTATTAAAAGATGACCAGACACCAGCCGTAAAAGCAGTTTCAAAAGAAGAACTGTTCAAAACTTCAGATATTCTTACACTGCACTGTCCGCTTACGGACACAACAAAAAACTTTGTAAACAACACAACACTTGCATTGATGAAGCCCAATGCGGTTATAATAAATACATCAAGAGGTCCGCTTGTTGATGAAGAAGCTGTAAAAAAAGCACTTGAAGAAAACAAGCTTGGATATTTTGCAGCAGACGTAGTTTCTGTGGAGCCAATGGAAAAGACAAACCCGCTGTTAAAAGCACCGCGATGCATAATAACACCGCACGTTGCATGGGCTGCACCAGAAACACGAAAACGTTTAATGGAAATTGCGGTTGAAAACCTTCATGCTTTTTTAAATGGAAAACCGCAGAACACAGTCTGATTTTCTAAAAGGTTTTAGGAAAGCACATATTCAGGGAATTTTCAATAATTTTTAATTTTTGAAACTACCTTCATTTATATTTTTAAGGAGCAATAAAAATGAGCGAATCTTGCAGCCATAACTGTTCATCATGCAGCTCAAACTGCGGCGAAAGAACAGCAGAACAGACAGATTTTCATGAGAAACCACATGCAAAATCAAGCATCAAAAAAGTAATCGGCATTGTCAGTGGCAAAGGCGGCGTCGGCAAAAGCCTTGTAACATCACTGCTTGCAGTTCAATCTCAAAAAAACAACCATCACACGGCAATTCTCGATGCTGATATAACAGGTCCTTCAATTCCAAAAGCATTCGGCATAAAAGACCGCCCGCTTGGCGGAGAAGACGGAATGCTGCCAGTAAAAAGCGCAACAGGCATTGATGTAATGTCGCTTAATCTGCTGCTTGAAAATGACACAGACCCTGTTGTATGGCGCGGTCCTGTCATTGCAGGTGCTGTAAAACAGTTCTGGACAGACGTAATCTGGCAGGATGTAGACTTTATGTTTGTTGATATGCCACCAGGAACAGGCGATGTTCCATTAACAGTTTTTCAGACACTGCCTGTAGACGGAATCGTTGTGGTTGCTTCGCCACAGGAACTTGTTGGAATGATTGTTGAAAAAGCAGTAAAAATGGCAAACATGATGAACATTCCTGTTATTGCACTTGTTGAAAACATGAGCTATTTCAAATGCCCGGACTGTGGCACAGAACACCACATTTTCGGAGAAAGCCGCATTGATTCAATTGCAAAAAAATTTGACATAGACACAATCTGCAAGCTGCCGATTGACCCGAATCTTGCAACGGCAACAGACTGCGGCCAAATTGAAAAAGCAGACAGTTCACTGTTAAAACCAATCATCGAAAAGATTGAAAAACTTTAGTTTTTACCTTGTATACGCTATCGGTTAGTGTCGATAGCGTGTACAGTCTTTTAATTTCCCGGAATAATTAAACATATAAAAATATTTATGCAGGAAATAACAGAAATAAAAGAATATGCAAAAAATCATTCTGTTCCAATAATGATGGACGACGGAATTGATTTTATCTGTGATTACATAAAAAAACATAACGTACAGAACATACTGGAACTTGGCACAGCCATCGGCTATTCTGCAATGCGTTTTGCAAAACTTCGCGACGACATTTTTGTTTCAACAATCGAAATTGATATAGAAAGATATCAGCAGGCAGTAAAAAACATACATGACAGCAACCTTATGGACAGAATTACAGTTTATCTTGGAAACGCACTGTCCTACTCATTTAAAGAAAAATTCGATTTAATCTTTATTGACGCAGCAAAATCGCAATATATAAACTACTTTGAAAAATACAAAAACAACCTTGCAGAAGACGGCGTAATCATAAGCGACAATCTTTTCTTTCATGGAATGGTTGAAGATTTAAGCCTTACACACAATTACAGCACAATAAAACTTGTACGGAAAATAAAAAAATACATTAACTTTTTAAAAGAAAACAAAGAATTTGAAACAACCTTTTATCAATTAGGCGACGGCATTTCCGTAAGCAGAAAGCGCAAATAAGATAAAAAAACTGCAACCTGAATTTCATAAAATTACTGGCATCAACCGACAACCGCCATAAAACCGTGTCTGCTGTTTACTGCAACAGGTTCGCCGGTTTCGCTTTAAGCTTATTCTAAGTTTTTAGCTTAAACAAGCGAAACCTGCCAGTTTTTGCTCCGCAAAAACTGGTGAGGGCTGGGTTCGGGCGGCTTCTTGTTTTGGCAGCAGCGACGGGTTCATTTGCATTTGCACCGTCTGCGTTTGCTCCATTTGCACCGTCTTGCGGTTTATCTTCTATATATCTATATCTTTCTCCCGTCGCTTTTCCGGTTGCCCTCCATGCGCCTGTCTGGTTCTGCGCATTTCCGCCGTTCCGGCTGCGTGTTTTATAGTCAATATCCGGTCTTCGTACAGAATCACATTAACAGATTAAATGCCAAATATAGACTTAAACAAATTAGATTAAATCCTGCTGATTAATATCAAGCCATTTAATATTAAGATCCAAATTCTTATTAACAATTAAAACAGTATTAATAAACTTTTTCATATTCTTTCGTTGTCCAAAACCAGAAAAAAGAAAGTATGAACCTCTTGTAACTATTGAATACGAGTCATGAGCATAGCAATAAATACCTATTACATCTTTATAATTTATCTTTCTTTTAAAAAAACTAAGTTTATAAACAAAATAATCATCATAATAAACTATCGAATTTGAAAAAGATGAACTTAACAATAATATTCCGCCAACTAAAGCTACAAAAGAAATTTTATCAATATCAAAATAACGAAAAAAATCAAATGCTGTTTTTAGAAGCAGACCAAAACCTACAATGAAATATAATATTCTATCGAAAATGCAACTTACTTTACACATAATAAACTCCTTATCTGGTATTAATATATCAATATTAAACTCTCTAACTCACTTTGATAAAAAAACATCAGAATTGCTGTTTAGGTCAGGAAATAATTTACTTTCTGCAATTGAAGTAATTTTTTGACCCAAGTATTCACCAGCAAGACCACCCAAAAAACCTCCCACAAATGTACCAAAACCTGGACAAACAAAAGTTCCCAATTCTGCGCCAATTGTAGCCCCTTTATATACAAGGTATGTTGTTCCTAGTCCTGTTACAGTTTTAAATACTCCATAACCTATATCTTCAGTTCTTATGGTTGCTTCGTATCCTGCATATTTTTTTAATACAGAAATAATTAAATCACAAATGACACATAAAGCATATAAAATTAAAATGCATCGTGATATATATATAACTATTTTCATTCTTGTACTCCATTAAGTCCATTGCTAATTAATTCTATTAGTGAACCATAAGTGCTTATTTGAGAACTATAGTCATTTATATCATCTAGTTTTAATCCTGAAATGTTGCAACAGGAATAAACTGATTTTATTCTATATTCCGGATTTGTTCGCGAATGTTTTCAAGTGCGTCTTTAGCCGAAATAACTGCTGCACCAACTTCCGAAACCTGATTTTTTGAACCGATTGTATTTATTTCCCTGTTCATTTCCTGACAGATAAAATCAAGTTTTCTTCCGGGTGTTTCATTCTCTGCAATTTCTTTTTTTAATGCCGAAATATGACTTTTCAAGCGCACAATTTCTTCATTGATGGTATATTTTACAAGAAGAGCCGCAGTTTCCTGCATGACTCTCTGTTCATCAACTGCATCACCTAAAACTTCTTCAAAGCGTTTTACAATATTAGCCTTAAAAAGTTCTTCCATTTTTGGCTGCCATTCTGTAAAAACAGCCGTGCAGTTTTCAATTTTTTCAACCATTTTCAAAATGTCAGCACACAGATTTGCACCTTCTCTCTGTCTGTCGTCAATAAACTGCTTAAGTGCCTTTTGCAAGACAGGTTCGATAAACTGCCAGTAATACTGCGGATCAAAATCTTTTTGAACGTTAAGTACACCTTCCTGCTCAATGATGAGTTCAAGAGGCACAGGCTCTTTTCTTCCAAGAACTGCTGCAATTTTTTCAATTTCAGCCGCATATGCAAGCGCTGCATTTGTATCAGCAGAGACTGTCATCTTTGAGTTTTTCTCTTTGATTTTTATATATACATCAACTTTTCCACGCGGAATTTTTTCTGAAATAATTTCGCGGACTGTCATTTCAAGCCTGCTTAAAAAAGACGGAAGATTTACTGCTAAATCTAAAAAACGTGAATTATAAGATTTTATTTCTACAGAAAGAGAAAGATCATCATTGCTAAATTCTTCATAAGCATAACCTGTCATGCTTTTCATAATATTGTCCTTTACTTTTATTTTAACACTTGAAAGTGTTGAAATTTTTTGAGAAAAACTGATTTACAAAAACAGATTTTTCTTTTCTAAAAACATTATTCTTTTCAGACAAATGGTTTTAAAGGCTTTCCAATAATGCCTTGCCTAATTTCCAATTGTCGCCCGCACCCATCGTAATAAACAGATCTCCACTTTTTACTGCTGACTGTACATACGGAAGAGCATCAAGCACTTCTTCAAAATATGAAACTTTCGGATGATTCAGTTTTGTCTGTTCATACAAAGTTCTGCCTGAAACAGTGCCGTCATATTTTTCTCTGGCAGAAGGATAAATTTTATGAAGGATTACTTCATCTGCAGCACCAAAAGACTGCGCAAATTTATCAAGCAGCGCTGCAGTTCTTGTATACGTGTGCGACATAAAATCGACGACAAGCCGCTTTTCAGGATAAAATTTCTTTAATCCTTCAAGTGTTGCAGCAATTGCCGTAGGATGATGTGCATAGTCATCCATAATGAGAATGTTGTTTTTTTCTGCAACTATTTCGCTTCTTCGCTTTGCACCACGAAACGCCAAAAGACCTGCCTTTAATTTTTCATAAACCGACTGTTTTTCTTCTTCAGAAAGTGCACGTCCTTTCTGGCTTTTCAAAAGTTCAATTGATAATGCACATGCCGCACAGGCATTTCTTATCATATGTTCACCTGGAAAACGCAGTGCTAATTTTTCATTGAACACGTTCAATGAAAAAAACTGATGACCGTTTTCAAGATTTTCAATTTTCAGCTTGTAATCGCCTTCTGCTTTTTCACCGTAAGGAATAAGCTCTATGTCACTGCGCTTTTCCGCAACGATTTCTGCTGTTTCAACAGCACCTTTGTCGTCAGCACAATAAATAAGCTGACCATTTTCAGGCAATAAAAGCGCATAATCAACAAATGCATCTCGAATTGATTCATATGTAGGATAAAAATCTTCATGGTCACTTTCAACACTTGTAAGAATTATTTTCTTTGGATGAAACGACATGAAATGACGCTGATATTCACAAGTTTCAGCTACAAAAAAATCATTTCCATTGTTTAACGTGCATTTATCGCCAAACGAACTTATTATGCTGCCGGCAAGAACCTGCACAGGCAGATCAAGATATTTCAAAAGAGTACCGGTCAAACCTGTCGTTGTCGTTTTGCCATGCACGCCAGCAATTCCACAGCTGAAAGAAAGTGCTGAAATTGCACCAAGTGCTTCAGTATAAAGCATTACTGGAAGATTCCGCCTGTCAGCTTCAATCAAATCAGGATTCTGGTCTCTTTTGTATGCAGAAGAATAAATTACATATTGAACCTGGTCAGTTATGTTTTCAGGCGAAAATGCTGTAAAAACATTTATCTTTAATTTATTAAGAATCTCGTCTGTATAAAATTGTTCTGGAACATCGCTGCCAGTAATAACAGCACCACGAGCATGAACAATCTCTACAAGAGCAGCCATGCCTGTGCCTTTTATGCCAACAAAATGAATGTGCACGCCATTCAAATCCGGCGGAAGAATATTGCATTTAATCATGAGCAAATTATACAACAAAATGATATAAATATGCTAGAATACGCTTATGAACATTTCAATGGTAGCTTTTGAATCGTGGCTTGAATCTGCTGCGAATTATGAAAAGCAAAAAAAACACGGAGAATTTTCTCTTAAGACAATGGCACTGCTTGCCAACCAATTAGACAATCCTCAGCTTGATTATGACACAATACATGTTGCCGGCTCAAAAGGCAAAGGCTCTGTTTCAACAATGTGCGCATCTATTCTAAATATGTCTGATTTTTCAGACGGTTTATACACTTCTCCACACATATTAAACTTTCTAGAGCGCATTTCTTCTTCAAATGGACAGTTTTCAAAGAATCTTTACGAAGAAGCTGCAGCAGAATTAATACAGTTCATAGAAAACACAAGCGACGAACTTGAAAAAATGAACTTTTCACAGGCTTCATGGTTTGAACTTATTACACTTTTTGCATTTATTGTTTTTAAAAAAGCAAAAGTTGACTGCGCTGTTTTTGAAACAGGTCTTGGCGGAAGACTTGACGCAACAAACATTCTGCAGCCAAAAGTAAGCATCATTACACCTATTGAACTTGAACACACGGAATATCTTGGCGACACCATTTCAAAAATTGCATTCGAAAAAGCCGGAATTATCAAAATGAATACGCCTGTCTGTTCAGCATGTCAGACAGCAGAAGCAAAAAAAGTCATAAAAAAAGCTTCACGCAAAATGCATTCTCCGGTTTATTTCATAGACGAAACTGTAAAAAAAATTGACTGCACATTTCAAAACAGGCAGATGAACATATGCATTGATTTTGGAGATTTCAAATTATCAAGAAAAAACCCGCCTTTGTTTTCAAGACCAATCAATGCAAGCATGAAACTTCTTGGAAACATTCAGGCTCAAAACGCAGCACTTGCTGCACTGGCTTTAAAAATTGCATACCCAGAAATTACAGAAGAAGCAATTGAAAAAGGCTTGAACACTGCCAGTCTGCCCGGCAGATTTGAAATTATCGACTACAACTATAAAAACAGCAAAGTAACAATAATTTTAGACGGAGCACATACACCAAACAGCATTAGTCTTTCAATTGACACTTACAATGAGTTATTTAAAGATTTAAGATACAGCCTGCTTTTTGCGTGCGCCTACGACAAACACATTGAAAATATTGCACCGCTCTTTTTTGACAAAATGAACACAAAACCAGTTTCTTTCTGCTGTACAAAACCTGGAGAAAACAAACCAAGCGACCTTGTGCGGCTTGCAAATGCGGTTGAACCTTTATGCAAAAAGCATGATGTTCCATATCTTTTAAACGAAGATTATATTACTGCAATTGATTTTGCATTGGAAAAAGCAGCACAGGCAGATGGCATTTTATTTGTAACAGGTTCGTTTTATCTTGTTGCAGAATGCAAAAAACATTTGCTTTTCGCAAAAGCAAACTGTTAAGCGTTGCAACAGATTTTTTTTACAGCTTTGAAGTACGCACAAGCCAGACACGGCCAGATGCAAAGCCCCATGCAGCAGCAAGATAATTATCAAGCTTTTTGGCTGCATCATAAAAGCCCTTGCCCTCTGTTTCAAGCACATACTCAACAAGTTCCGGACAGCGTGCATTTATGGTCTTTTTTGTTGCAACAATTTTTGTAAAATAATCTGCAACTTCACTCAAAGGCTGCTGCAGAAGATATGCCATAAATTCATTTTCAATCAGATATTTATCATTTATGTCATAATTCAAAGAAGCTGTTACTGTAAAATATTTCAAAAGAAATTCAAGACTCGTTCTGTCACAAGACGAATAAACGTCTGCAACTTCCCTTCTGAAATCTGAATTAGTAAAATAAATGCAATGCAAACCTTCATGTGCAATAAACTTCCATCTAAGGTAATTGCTTGATTCCTGCGAAATTGAAACAAGAGCACCAAGTCCTGCGCTGTAAGAACCGTCACTCCGAACAGAAATAATGCCATGACCAATCAAAATATCCCGCAGAAGAATTTCATATTCATTAAGCGGAAAATTATTTATTCTGGCAAGTTCAAAAAAGTTTGCAAGACTTTCTGCACGATAATCATGTGCATTAAAACCATGCTGTCCTTTCATTACAGAATCTGTAACAAGACGTCCTGCATAGCCTGCTTTTTCAACAAAAAATGCAAGACGTTTAAAAAGCAGATCCTGAACGGCATAATCTTTTGTGTCAAAGAAAAGCACATTCGGAAACTGTTCCCATGCAAAAACTTCAAAATCATCCCTACGCCATGCTGAACGCGGCCAGTTTGCAATAAAGCCTGGGTCTGTAACGATTGGTGCAAGCGGCGTTTCAACTGCAGCAGGCATAACAGGCTCGTATACAAGACCAGACACAAGAGACGTGCCGTTTATTACATATGCTTCTTTTGCCACACCAGGCTGCTGCAGCAAAGACGGATAAAGCGTTATATTTTTTTGATGCGGTGCAATCTGAATGTCAACACCACTGCCACCAACATTCAGTCTGATTATCTGATTGAGATACTTTGAAACAAGAACTGGATCTTCTGTTAACTGAACAGTAAGTTTCATTGAAGATTTTCCGTTTAATTCAACAGGTTTATTTAAACCGGAAATTTCGCCGCCATTTGAATCAAAACCAAACCACGGCACAGCATTTTTAAAAGACCAGCCGATGCTTGTTTGTACGATTCTAACAGCTTCAACTGTAACAGGTGCTTCTGAATAAACAAAAAAGCCCCGGACAACTTTGTCATCTGGAACAGCAAGCGAAACGCAAATTTCATTTTCAGCATTGCCTGCAACAAACGGATGAGACCCCAGCTCTTTTGCAAGTTTAAAAGGTGCAGTAAAATCTTCTTCAAAAAGCCAGCCGAAACAAAAACGAGGCGGAACTTCTGAAGTAATTTTACTGAACAGCATTTTTATTTCCAAAGATGTGCCGCTGGAAATTCTTTCACTGCATTCATCAAATGCAAAATACATATATCCAGATTTTTGTTTCGGGGTTATTTCAGCAATCTTGGCGTTTTGATTCAAAGCATAAAGAGGAATTTTTGCAGTATTATCTTCGGCAACAAGAATACTTGCTGTTTTTTTGGAACAAGAAAACAAAAAAACACAAGAAAATAAAATCAAAAACAATTTTTGCAATTTCATAGAAACCTCTTTAATAAATCAAAAAAAAAGCGCATATTTCAAATAATGAAAACATTCAAGATTGCAGCACTAATTCCACATGGAAACATTCAATCAAAACTGGCACAAGAACAAAATCAATTCTGCAAAGAAGCCCGGCTGATAAAACCGGCACCTTTTTTCTGCATGCTTGAAAAGTTTGAAACAGAAACTCAAGACAGTTTAATATTATCTAAATATCAAAAACTTTTCCATACGGCAAACTGTGTTCCAAAACTTATGCCGCTAAATATTGAACATTTTAGAGCTTTTAGAAGTCTGGACAAAGAAACTTCAGCATTATTATCGGAAGAAACCCTCTTTTTAGGCAGTTTTTTATTTAAAACAGGGCAATTTCTGTATGGAACCGCAGAAATTACAGACGGAAAAACAGACAGTAAAAACCTGATGGAAAAAGCAAAAGAATCAATAAAAGCAGATGAAACATTTATAATGAAAGTATTTCAGATTGCAGTCTATACAATAACGGAAAATGAGAATTTAATAACATGGAAACTGAATTCTGCAAAATGGATTCAAATTAAGCAGCCTGAACAGACCTAAAAAAGTTCCGGCTGCAGATCCGGCGCGTTTTCCGGCATTGAACACTTCGGACTTGAATATGCACTTATAAATTTAAGATAATCAGATTCTTTCATCGGTTTTCCAAAATAAAATCCCTGAATATAGTCGCATTTCAAATTCTTAAGCATTTCAACCTGATCTTTTGTTTCAATGCCTTCTGCTATTGTTGTCATTTCAAGGCGCTGTGCCATATCAAGAATGCTTGCAACAACAACTTTCTGTCTTTCCACAGAATCAAATTCGAGGAAGAATTTCTGGTCAATTTTCAGTCCGTTTAGAGGGAGACGCTGCAAAACATTTAACGAAGAATACCCAGCTCCAAAATCGTCCATTTCGCATATACAGCCAAGTTTTTTCAGTTCATTCATCAATTCAATAAGCGGTTCAAGCTCTGTTACAGCAACACCTTCTGTAAATTCAATTTCAATTTCGCCGTCTTTTATTCCGTTCTGTTTTATTAAATCTGCATAAGTGCTTACAAAATTTGTATGCAGAAGAGAAACACGGGAAATATTTACAGCAATACTGACTGGTAAACCAGCATCTCTGAAACGATGAACCATCTTGCAGGCTTTTTTGAAAACATAGCGGTCAAGCTCAATGATTTTATCAGACTTTTCAAAAAGCGGAATAAAATCACCTGGAGAAGCAAAAATTTCGCCGTCGCGAACCCAGCGCACAAGAGCTTCTGCATGAAAACGCTCTGACCCTTCTGCATCTTTATTTATACAGACTTTTGGCTGCAGATAAATCTCAAACTCTTCATTTTCAATTGCCGCATCCATCTCTGTTTCAAGAATAATGTCTTTTAAAGCCTGCTCGCGCATCTTTTCTGTATAAAAACCAATGTTGCTGCCAGGCAGCGGCTTTATGTTACGCTGCGCCATGCTTGCCCGGTTCAGCATTTCATCCAGAGTTTCGTTGCCGTCTTCAACATTAAACAAATATACACCGGCAGCAAGTTCTGCACTGTAAGAATTTTCATAAAACCGTTCAAAAAATTCAGAAAGGCTACGGTTCATAAGGTTAAAACGGTCTACAAGTTCATTAATATTCTGATATCTCAGCAAAAGACAATAATTGTTACCTGAAACACGACAGAAAGTTTCATTTTCGCTCAAATTTGACGCAATGATATCAGCAAAATAACGCAAAAAATTGTTTCCCACATCAAAACCAAATGAATCATTGATGAACTTAAAACGCTTTATGTCGCAGTACCATAAAGAAAAATTGTCACCTGTTTTTTTGTCAAAAATGCGTTTTATTTCACGCTGAAAACCTGTAAAGTTTAAATATCCGGTCAGAGAATCATAGAAAAACTGCAATTCACTTTCTTCTTCACGGATAATGCGACTTACATAAACACCAAGCGTTCTTGAAATATTATTCAAGATAAACGGCATTTCTATCATATTTGTACTTCCGTTTCTCAGCACAAGAAAACCGTTTATTACATTTTCACAGAAAATTGGTGTAATGGCAACCGAAGTAATGCCACGTGATTTAAAATAACCGTACATTACTTCATTTTCATTTTTAATTGCTTCCGTAGAAAAAATAAAAGCTATTGCACTGGAATTTAAATTTTCAATCCACCTGTCAATAAGCGACTGTGAAATATCAAGTGCAGTTGGTACAGCCTGATTTTGCGGAATGTTATAACGGACAGAACCAATTGAATTTGCAAAGGTGCAGACAAAACCAGACTCGCAGCCAAAAAAGTTGCAAACCTTTTTAAGTATATTTTCGATATAAGACGTTTCATCTGCAGTACTGTCTGTTTGCATGCATGATATTACAAAAGCCTGATTTGCGAAATTCTGTTTAAGAAGATTCGTTGCCGTTTCAGAAGAATCTGCTGCATATTTTAAAACCTGCAGATGCATCGGCTGACCGTTGTATATAATGTTTTTCTCATAAACAATATAGTCACGGTCCAGCAGCTTTAATGAAATCTTCCTTACACTGGAAACCTGCTGCTGGCATTTTGTACATTTTTCGCAAAACGAATGTTCATCGATATTTTTTCTGCCTTTTCCTAAAACAGGCTCATAACATTTTCTGCCGCGCAAACTTTCAAATTCACTGCTGTCTTTGCAGAGCCTGCTTGCTTCAACATATTCAATAACATGAGTTTCTGGATTTACAAGCATCAAAAAATCGTAAGGGCTGTCAAGCATTGTTACTTCGCTTATAGGCATTAAATAATGCTGCAAAATCCACTGGAAAACTTCTTCAAAAGAAACAGCAAGCTTATTTTCAGGGACAGGCAAATTTCTATAACCGCCTTTTTCAAGCATCATAAGTGCATTGCGACGTGTTTCAGCTGCCGAATTATTGTTTAACTGCGAAAGTGAATAAAGACAGTAAATGTTTCCGCCTTGAGAGCGTGCATGATACAGGCTTAAATCGACACGATTAAAAAGCACGGAAAAATCGTATGCAGTTTCTGTAACAAGTGCAGCACCGACACTGCAGGACAATTTAAAGTTTTCATATTCCTGTGGAATTAATGACGAAGAAATTTTTTTCTGCAAATTCCTCAGTGAATTTTCAAACATTGGCACTGACGTAATTTTTTCTGTATAAATCATGAACTGCGACATTGATACGCTGGCGACAATATCCGGTTCTTCAAATGTAACACGCAGCAGTTCTGTAAACTTTTTTAAGAAATCATTTATCTTATCGTACTCTAAAATTGATGAAATATTATTGAAATTATCGATTTCAATAACAAACAGAATTGCAGCTGAAACATTTTTTCCAAGTTTATTTCTAATCAGTTCTTCTGCAGCAGAAAAATTATACAGCCCCGTCAATTTATCAAATCTTGACTGCTCCCAGAATTTCAACTCTTTTGTTTTTTCTTCTGTAATGTTGCGTACTTCAAAAAGTGCCAGAATATGACGGTTAAACGGATCTTCAACAAGCTGCAAATTTGAATTGAACCAGAAAGTTTTTCCGCCATGTTCAATATACCAGTCTTCATCTGAAACATAATTCTGCGTAGCAAATAAAACAAGCAGATTATTTCTGGTGTACCGTTCGATTGCAGTTACACCATCTTTATTTTTATATGTCTGAAGCTGCATAAGCTCTGCCAGTTCTTCAATTTTCATGTTTTTATGATTAACCGTAGATATGCTCATATATTCAGGCAGAGAATCAACGACATTGTCTGTTACATCAAGACTGAAATAAAGGTGTTTTTTGGTCGGTGCAAGCGTAAGCACTTCATTTTTAAACCGTTCGTATATAAGAGAACGTTCTCTTTGGATTGTTACGTCTTCAATTGTAATTAATGCACGTGCCGGTTTTTCATCTTGAAAAACAGTAACAAAACTAAATCGATTCCATACAATTTCATTGTTCTGTGTTTTTATCTGAAATGTTGAAGAACCGCTTGGCTGCCCTTCAAGAATTGCTTCGTAAAAAAATTTATGGCGTTCTACATTTTCAGGCGACATGAATTTTTTTGAAAATTCAATAATACTTTCCGGGGCATTTTCATAAAACTGCGGGATATTCTTTTCAACTGCAAAAGCTTTTGCAATTGAAAATGTCTTTTTTTCAATGTCTAAATGGCAAACGGCTTTGCCGAGCAAAGCCATTGAAGTATCTGTTTCTTCTTCCGCCAGTTTTGTCCTTTCAATTTCATGTTTCAATTTATTTTTTGAAATAGCTTCGCGTAAAAAAATAAAAAACAGAATAAGGCTGGAAATAATCAAAAATACAAGAATATTGGTCAGTCTGTGTTTTGCACGCCATTCAATTACATTTTCTTTCTGCGAAAAACTAAGATATTTTGCCCTTAATCTTGCAAGTTCTTTCTTGTTTTTCATCTTTAAAAGCACTTCATCAAGCTTTTTTAAAAGCTCAACGTTTCCATTTTTTATAACAAAACAAAAAACACTGTCATTAAATCTGATTTCATCAGTTACAACATCATTCAATTCGAATTTTTTGCATAATTCAACACCAATTGAATATGGCGCAGCAACATAATCGCACATTTCAAGTTTAAGCAATGCAAAACATTCAGAATATGAATCATAAAAATCTACATTTTCCAAATGGTGGACTTGAATTGCCTGGTTTTCAAAAGTGTCTGTATGAACACTGACAATTTTTAAAGATTTTTCTGTTGCAAGAGACTTTGTTTCCGATGGTTTTCCAAACAGGACGACTGGTTCAATAATAACAGGCATTGTCTGAAAAATTTCATCACGGTGCCCTACTATATATGCTTCATCAAAAAATACGTCATAAGTTCCGTCCAGAAGTCCGCTGTATGCTGTTTTATAATCCGTAAAATATATTTCCGGCTTTACGTTCATGTATCCAGACATTCTGTTTATTACAGCAGAAACGAAACCTTTATCTTTTTTATTTGCAACAGCTGCAGAAAACGGAGGACATTCTTCTTCTACAACAAAACGGATTGTTTCCTTTTTTGAAATTTGTTTTCTGGCATTCTGTACACAAAGAAATGTACAGACAGCTGCAGCACAGAGAACAATGCAAACAGCAAGACTTGTGAACAATAAGCGTTTTTTTGTCATCACCATAAAAAGCAAACCTTTCAAATTATGATTCAGATAATCTTTTATTGCATCATCAGTCAGTCCAAAAAACATAGTTTTAAAATGGACTTTTTATTTTGAAATTTGAAAATCAACAGCACCACAGCAGAACTCAGGGGAAAAAACGCTCTGCAAAAATAAATACCACTTCTATTGAAACAGCACAAAAAGAGGTATGTAAACTTTCTAAAAAATAACTGGCAGTACTTTTTTTAACTGAAAATCAAGAGCTTTAAAAAGGACTTTTAACTCTTGAATTATAATAACACATGAAATGAAAATTGTGGCAAATATTTATAAAAAAATTGAAAAAATAATTGCGCCTTGAACAGTTATGTAAAAAGTGGTATTAATTGAAATTATGAAAACTCAATTGATTAAAGATTTGCTTGTTTCAGAACCGGACGGAAGAACGGTTACAGTATGCGGTTGGGTACGCACAATGCGTGACTCAAAAAACCTCTGCTTTATTCAGGTTAATGACGGCTCTTGTTTTGCCACTATTCAATTAACCTTTGACCGCAATAATCCAGGTAATGCAAATCCAGAGAATATAGAAAAAGAATTTAAACGCATTTCAACAGGTGCTTCAATCCGTGCAACCGGTGCAATCATTCCTTCTCCGGCTTCAGGTCAGGCTGTTGAAGTAACTTTGCAGACAATCGAAGTTCTCGGTGAATCACCATCAGATTATCCATTGCAGAAAAAAGGTCATTCTGTTGAATTTTTGCGCGAAATTGCACATCTTCGCCCTCGCACAAACATGATTGGTGCTGTTGCTCGCATGAGAAGCCAGCTTGCATTTGCCGTTCACACATTCTTTCAGGAACGTGGTTTCCAGTATTTTAATGCACCGCTTATTACATGCAGCGACTGCGAAGGCGCAGGTGAAATGTTTCAGGTTACAACACTTGATTTGAAACGCATTGCAGAAGAAGGCATAAAAGCCGGTGCAAAAGGCATGGATCCTGCAAAAGCAGGAAACCTTGTTGACTACAGCAAAGACTTTTTTGGCAAGGCTGCAAACCTGACAGTTTCAGGTCAGCTTGAAGCAGAAACTTACGCAACCGCACTTTCACGTGTCTATACATTCGGACCTACATTCCGTGCAGAAAACTCAAACACACCGCGCCATCTTGCAGAATTCTGGATGATTGAACCAGAACTGGCTTTCTTTGAGCTTGCAGATGACATGGACATTGCAGAAGAATTTGTAAAATATCTTTTGAACTGGGCTTTGACACATTGTGCAGAAGACATGGCATTCTTTGACAGCCGCGTTCAGAAAGGCTTGATTGAAACTTTGACACACGTTGCAAATTCAGACTTTGTACGCATAAGCTATACAGATGCAATCAAAGAACTTGAAAAGAACAACGACAAATTCGAATTTAAAGCTTACTGGGGCTGCGACCTTCAGACAGAACATGAAAGATATCTTACAGAACAGACTTTCAAAAAGCCTGTAATGGTTTATGACTATCCAAAAGAAATAAAAGCTTTCTACATGAAAATGAACCCAGATGGCAAGACAGTCCGTGCTGTTGACGTTCTTGTTCCTGGCATCGGCGAACTTATCGGTGGTTCAGAACGAGAAGCTGATTATGACAAGCTTGTTGCTCGCATCAAGGAACTTGGCATGAACCCAGAAGATTACTGGTGGTATCTTGACCTTCGTAAGTACGGAACAGTGCCGCACTCTGGTTTTGGTCTGGGCTTTGAACGCCTTATCCGCTACGTAACCGGTATGGGTAACCTGCGCGATGTCATTCCTTTTCCACGTGCACCAAAACTTGCAGAATTTTAATGCTGCATAAATTCGAAAAGCTGTCCTTCAAAAAACAAGGGCAGCTTTTTTTATGCCATATTATTCGGATCTATCCAAATCGATTGCAACACCAACCGGCAATTTCATCAGTCTTTTTTATATTCTCACCAATCTAAAAATGCTGTACTATATGAATACACAAAAGGGCATTTTTCTAAACTCATGAAAAATGAATTCAGAAAAATGCCCTGAAAACGAGAGATACCGGATTCGAACCAGCCGCCTCTTCCTCCGGAGGGAAGCGCTCTATCCAAATGAGCTAATCTCTCAGCTAGACAAGATGATACAAGAAAAATGCAGTTGTTGCAAGCAAAAGAAGGTACGAAAAAAATGAAAAGTGAACAAACACGACACCCCCTGATTCTTGCTTCTGGATCTTCTTACAGACAGCAGGTTTTGAAAAACCTCAATATTCCATTTGAAGTTATAATTTCTGATATAGATGAATCATTTGCTGATAATTTTTTATGTGAAGAAAAGCCTGAAATTATAGCAAAAGCAAAAGCAGAAGCCGTCATAAAAAAAATAAGCACAATGCCAAAAGCCGCACAGGAAAAATATGAATCTTCCATCGTTATTGCGGCAGACACACTGCTCCTGATGGATAAAAAAAATTACGGCAAACCGAAAGACAGGGCTGAAGCATTTGAATTCTTAAAAACTTTCAGCGGAAAAACACATCATGCAATAACAGCAGTTGTTTCATACAACATGAAAACAAAACAGTTCAAGTCTGCCAGCAATAAAACATCTGTAACATTCAAAATTTTAACAGATGACGAAATCAACGCATATCTTGATACAGATGAATGGCAGGGCGCCGCCGGAGGTTATCGCCTGCAGGGTTTTGCAGCTTGCTTTGTTACAGGCATAAATGGTTCACCAAGCTGCATTGCAGGCTTGCCTATTTTTGAATTTTATGACATACTGCGTTCGCAGAATTATCAAATCTTTGATTAGTTCTGTTCTCCGCTGCTTTTGCGGCGGCAGAATCTTCTGGTGCGCAGCATTTAGCTGCAATCCAAGATATAGAGTCAGGTGAGGGTTTATTAACCCCCGATGAAGGAGCATTTCGTGGCAGTAGTAACCATGAAGAGTCTGCTTGAATCTGGTGTACACTTTGGTCATCAGGTTAAGCGCTGGGATCCACGTATGAAGAAATTTAGCTTCGCAGAACGCAATGGAATCCACATTATCGATTTGCAGAAAACAATCGTATCAATCAAGGACGCATATGAAGCAGTCCGCAAAACTACAGCAGCAGGCAAAACTGTTCTCTTTGTTGGAACAAAGAAACAGGC
>JAZQNK010000094.1:0-19887 GCA_045627325.1 Treponemataceae bacterium
CAGACATTCAACCTTATTCCAGTGTTAAATGTTTACGAGAACATTGAATTTCCGCTTCTTTTAAAATCAAAAAACAGCAGCCTTGACTGTCCTGTTGATTCATTCTCAAAAAAAGAAAAAGAAGAATGGATTCAATTTTTGATGGAAAAAGTAGGGTTGTGCGACTGGAAGACACATAAGCCGTCTGAACTTTCTGGTGGTCAGCGTCAGCGTGTTGCAATTGCCCGTGCTCTTGTAACAAAAGCACCTGTAATTCTTGCAGATGAACCGACTGCAAACCTTGACTCAACAAACAGTGCACAGATTCTTTCTCTTATGAAAGACTTAAATGGAGATAAAGATTTGAAGACAACATTCATTTTTTCAACACATGATTCCAGAATTGTTGAAATGTGCGACCATGTAGTTCATATTTTTGATGGAAAAGTAAGCAACGATGAATATAAAGCCGGATCAAACATATATAAAACGGAGAGCCTTTAATGAAACAGATTTTTAGACTGGCAATCCGAAATCTTAAAGAACATAAAACAAAAACAATAATCATTTCATGTTTCTTTATTTTTGGTGTTGCAATAGTAATACTTGGAAATTCTTTTCTTGAGTCAGTAAATCGTGGACTTGAAAAAGATTTCCGTGCAAATTATACAGGCGATATCGTAATTGGAACAAATCCAAAGAAAGGTGAAGTAAACGATATTTTTGGTGTCAATACAACAAATTTCACCGGAGAAATTCCTCAGCTTCCTGCTATTGCAGAACGCGAAAAAATTGAAGAAATTCTTAAGGAATTTGACTGCTTTGAAAAAAAGACAAAGCTTATTTCTGCACAGGTAATGCTGGCAAAAAGCGGAGACGAAGTTGATTTGTCTGCATGGGTCGAAAAAGATGACATTGGGTTTGATGACATGCCGATTTCAATGCTTTTTGCAGGAGAAGACAAAACATATTGGGACACTTTCCCGGGAATACATTTTATCGAAGGTGATTTTCCTGTTCCAAATTCAAATGAAATTCTTGTAGATTCCAGAATAAAAAAAGCTTTTGAATCTTTGTATGATACTTCGTTAAATGTCGGCGACAAAGTTCTGGTTCTTGGTGCAAATACAAAAGGCATAATTCGAGAAGCTGTGGTTTCTGGTTTTTATAAACCTTCAAACGAAAATTCTGCAATGTTTCAGACAATCTATTGCAATCCGTCTTTTGCAAGAACTTTTGCTGACCTTACATATGGTTCATCTTTCAGTCAGGAACTTCCTGATGATGTTGACCTTTCTCTTTCGTCATTAAGTGAAGATGAATTATTTGGTGATACTGATGATGATTTTTTGGGTGACATTGAAAGCAGCAGTTATCTTGCAGATGAAGAGCTTGATTACAATTCACTTTTGGGCGATACATCTTTGCGTGATGAACTTAATAAAACTGATGACGGTGCATGGCATTTTATCGTTACAAAAATTTACCATCCATCTCAAGCAGAAAAAATCATTGCAGAATTGAATGCTCGTTTTCAGAGAGAAGGCTTGAATGTTCAGGCTATGAACTGGGAAAAAGCTGCATGGTCTTATTCGCAATCTGTTGAAGGAATTGGAATTATATTCAATATTCTGATTGTTATTCTTGCAGTAGTCGTATTTATTATTGTAATGAATACAATGACTGTAAGCATTATTGAACGCACAAGCGAAATTGGTACAATGCGTGCAATTGGTGCTAAAAAAAGCTTTGTACGTCTGCTTTTCTTTACGGAAAGTGGTTTCCTTACAGTAATTTCTTCTATAATTGGCATTATTGTTGCATTTATCGTAATGTACGCATTCAACTCATGCAACATTACGATAACAAACAGCATTGCCAAAATGATTCTTGGCGGTGGTCTTTTGCATTTTAGTCCTACTGTCAAAATAGTAGCGCTTACTTTAGTTATTGCTTTTGCCGGAAGCATTTTAAGCAATCTCTATCCAGTAAGTTCAGCTTTGAGAATTACGCCTCTAAAAGCTTTAAGCAAGGAATAGAATGTTATGAAAATTAAAAATATGAAATTTTCAGAGAGTAATTTGAAATTTACTGTCAGTCTGGCATTAAAAAACCTTACAAGACAAAAAAAACGAAATGCAATTCTTGCAATTGCAATTGCTTTTGGTTTTTTTGTAGTTACTGCAGTTGACGGACTTATTACAGGAATGGTGAAAAACCTTGAAAATCAAATAACACAGATGGTCGGAGGTACTGTTCTCATTCAGGGACTTGAAATAATTCCATCTGATGATGAAAATAAAAATCCTTCTGTTGCGGCTGTTGTGCGTGATGCAGATTATATAAAAAATCTTGTTGAAAATAACGTAAAAAATTACGAGTCTTTTTCATGTTATTCAATAACAACAGGTCAAATGATTTTTGAAGGTAAAAAATCAATTTCTACAATGTATGGTCGTGATTTAACGGAAAAATCTCTTATTGAGACTATGCAGTTTACTTCAGGCGGTCCTGAAAATTTCAATATGTATAATCCTCTGATTATCAGTGATAAAACTGCAGAATCAATGAACCTTCAGGTTGGTGATTTGATTACTTTTTCGTGTACGACAATTTACGGCCAGAACAATGTTGATGATTTTACTATAGCTGGAATTATCAAATCTAACAGCTTTTTAAGTTCAATGCAGACTTACACAGATATAAGCGTATTGAATAATTTAATTGGAATTCCAGAAGCAAGTTTTTCAACATTTACTATTAATCTTGTAAATAAAAACAAACAGGCAAAAGTTGCCAGCCAGCTTGAAGAACTTATACGCAAAGATGGCGTAAATGTAACAAGCCGTCGCGAAGCCATGAAGACAAATCCTGCAAATATCGGCAAGGGTATTGAAAAACAGGTTGACCCGAAAAAGACTGAATGGACAGGCACAAAATATGCTGTTGAAACATTGTATGATGAAATTCCTGCCATAAAGACAGTTCTTTCAATTGTTCATACTGTAACAACAGTAATTCTGCTTGTTATTCTGTTTATTGTAATGGTCGGTGTTTCAAATACTTACAGAATGGTTCTTTATGAAAGAATAAGGGAAATTGGAACGATGCGTTCTCTTGGAATGGACAGAAAACGAACACGAAATGTATTTACGGCAGAAGCTGTTGTTTTGTGTCTGATTGGTGCAATTTCTGGCTTGATTTTGTCCGTTATTGCAATGTCTGTCATTCATTTAATCCCTGTAAACATAGAAAGTCTTTCTTTCTTTTTGAATAATAATCATTTTACTTTTTCTTTATCAATCGGTACTATTATTGTTCAATATGTTCTGCTTATTCTGTTTACGATTATTGCTGTAAGCGGCAGTGCAAAAAAAGCAGCAAAATTAAACCCGGCAGAAGCTTTGCGGTCTATAAAATAAATTTTTTGGGTTGCCTTTGAAAAAATTCTTAGACAGCCATATTTTGGAATATGCATGCTGTGTCTTGGCTTTTAACCTTATGCATGCATTTTTTAGGTTTACATTGAAACCTTAAAATCAATTGACGGGAGAATGAAATGAAAAAATTTTTTTGTTTTTGTATCTGTTTATTATTAGTTTTTGGACTTTCCGCTGAAGTTTCAAAAGAAGATTCTGAAAAAGGTTTTTCCCTTATGGAAGCAAGTGATGATATTCTTGCATATCATGGTGACTATTCTGCGACAATTTCACTTGTCATTGAAAGACCTGGTAAACCAAAAGAAAATCTTCAGTATAAAATATT
Source organism: Treponemataceae bacterium (assembly GCA_045627325.1). Taxonomy (GTDB): domain Bacteria; phylum Spirochaetota; class Spirochaetia; order Treponematales; family Treponemataceae; genus UBA1240. The sequence goes on from JAZQNK010000094.1 coordinate 3,745, forward strand.
GGAACGCACAGACCAGGATTTGATGACAATCGTGCAGCTGTTTCCTGAAGCCGATAAAGGCAAAGGATATCTCCGTCAGGGCGACAATATTTGGGCATATGATCCTATAAGCCGTAAATTTACTCATACTTCAATTAAAGAAGCTCTCGGTGATTCTGTTGTCAAGATTGATGATGTTAACCGCTCTGATGATCATTGGAGAGAAAACTATAAAGTTGCAGAAATAACAGAAGGAACTTTAGGAAAATATGAAGTTACTATAGTTACACTTGAAGCAACAACAAATACGCCTTCTTATGTAAAATCAAAATATTACATAAGAAAAGATATTCCGCTTATCTTAAAAGAAGAAGATTTTTCTGGTTCTGGCAGACTTATGCGTACAATTCTCATTCCAAAGTACACAAAAGTTCCAGCCGGTTATGTTTCGACTCAGGCACTTATTAGAGATGAACTGAACAAAGGCGAGCAGACACAGCAGGTTGTAAGTGATTTGACTTTTGCACCGATTCCTGACAAAGTTTTTACTAAGGCATATTTGGAACAATTGAACTGATTGATGAACTTTGCAAGAAAAAAAACACATACATTTCTATTGCTTTTTGCAGCTGCATTTTCTTTATTTGCTTTAGAAAACGAATCTGACGAACAGCTTTTCTCAACAAACGATGATTCATATTTTATGGATGATGATTCTTTGTTTTCTGGCGACAATTCCATGATTGAAAACGATGATGATTTGTTTTCAGATGATGACATGTTTTTTAGTGAAGATGACATGTTTTCTGATTCTATGGTTGAAGAGGGAAATGCAATTGAAAGCGAAACTCCGTTAACTTTTGATATAAGCAATATTTATGCTGAAAAAAAATTCCGCTTTGGCTGTTCGCTTTCTGTTACGCTTGATGGAATGTTCCTCTGGTATGATCCTCTGAAAGATGGAAACAGAAATCCGACTTTTGTTAAAAACGGTTTCAAAGATTTTACTTTCAGTCTGGAAATTTTATCAGATTTTTATTTTGATGTGCGGCCAAAAGATAATCTAAGGTTTTATGCAAAGGCAAAATTCAAAATTCCAAAACCTGTCATTTATCCTTTTACAGACGAAAAAGACAATGTTTTTCCAAGGGAAAAAGACGTAATAACTTGGTTTGAATATTTTGTTGATTATAATTTAAAAGACAGAATTTTCTTTCGTCTTGGCAAACATACAATTACATGGGGTGTCGGTTATTTCTTTAGCCCTGCAGATGTAATAAATCTGTCAGCAATTGATCCTGAAAACCCAACAGAGCAGCGTGAAGGTGCAATTTCTTTGCGTACTCAAATTGTTTTTCCTGGAACACAAAATTGTTTATGGCTTTATGTTCTGCCAGACATAAAAACAGGTGAAAACAAAATTGATGATGAATATTTTGAAAAAGAAGATTTAAAATATACCGCTTTTGCCGCAAAATATGAATTTTTGATTAAAAAATTTGAAATTGGAATTGGCGGCTGGTATAAATACGGCAGAACGCCTCGTGCTGTTGCAACACTTACTGGTGGAATCGGCAAAGTTGCAACATTCTCTGAACTTGTTTTGGGCTATGGAACAGAAGAGCAGTGGCAGCCTCTTTCAAAAAACGGAACAGGAAGCCCTAAGTATGGCGACATGAAACCTGTTTTTCAGGCTACAACGGGTTTTTCTTATACATGGAAAGAACCAAAAGTGACTTTAATGGGACAATATTTTTTCAATGGATTTGGTTCAAAAAAGACAAAAGATTTATCAGCAATAGATTTTGTTAAGCTTACAAATTCCTATACATATGCAGGAAGACACTATGCTGCAATATCTCTTTCAAAAGAAGATATGTTTATAAGAGACTGCACGGGAAGTATTTATTCATTAGTAAGTTTTACAGACTGGTCAGGCATAATTCAGGGAACAGTGTCTTATTCATTCTTGAATGACTTAAAATTCAGTACCGGACCTGTAATAACTTTTGGTAAAGAGGGAAGTGAATTTACAAGAACAAGCGGTTATTCTGGTGCACCGGCATTTGCATGGAAACTTTCTTTAACTTACGGCACTATAAATTTTTAGCTGACCTGTATCAAGCCAGCTAAAAGAAATTTATCAAAATTCAAAATTAATGCTAATAACGTTTTGGCTTATCAGAAACTTTGTTTGATTTGCGCGGTGAACTTTTAGCTTTTCCAAAGCTTTTTGTTGTTTCTTTCGAATTCTGTTTCCGTGCAGATTTATTTTCTGCTGTTTTGTCTGTTTCTCTTTGTTTATGATTCGTTCTGCTTTTTGCAGAATTACCATGCCTTTCAAAATGGCTTGAAGATTGCTTTTGTTTTGCAGTAAAATCTTGCTTTTTTGAATGCTTTGTCTGAGATTTTTCAAAATCGATTCTCAGTTCTTCTGCTTCTTCGTTGTTTTGAGGAGGAGCAATAAGTTTGCCGCCGTAAAGCAGTTTGGGATAAATTACAATTTCAAGTTTTTTTTCAAGTTTGGAAAGCTGCCTTAATTCATATTCATCACCAATTATTATGTTCAAACCGCTTTTTCCGGCTCTTGCAGTTCTTCCGGCTCTATGCACAAAGAAATCTTCATTGGAAGGAACATCCATTTGAATTATGTGCGTAACATTTCCAATGTCAAGACCACGTGCAGCAAGATCACTTGTTACAAGAATCTGGCATTTGCCCGAACGGAAATCGTCTATGGCTTTTTTGCGCTCAATTTTATCTGTTTTTGCATGCAGCCCCATGCAGTTGATTTTTTTATACTGCAATTTGCTTACAATGTTTGCAATCTGTCCGGTTTCAGCTGAAAAAACAAGTGCACGTTCAGGTTTTTCTGCCTGAATGAGACTTCTTAATGTATCAATTTTGTCACGTTTTTCTGCATGCAAAGCGTAATGCGAAATGTTATGTTTTAATACATCTTCTTTTGGCATTATGATGTTTTCAAGTGTTTTATTTGAAGCCTCTTGAAGAATCTTTAATTGACTTTGTTTTATGGTTGCTGAACATGCAATAATCTGTGGATCACAATCAACAGTTTTAAGAAGTTCTGTCGTAATGTCGCGAAGTTCTGGCGAAAGAAGACGGTCAACTTCATCTAAGATAATTGCAAAAACCTGCTGTGTCTTCAGTTTTTTTAGGTGGATAAGTTCAAGAAGACGTGCAGGACCGCCTATTATAATCTGTGGTTTTTCTTTTAGTGTTTCAATCTGTCTTGTAATTGAAGCACCGCCAATGCAAAGCATTGTTTTAAGTTTAAGTTTGTCATTTGCAGCATCTTCCTTGGCTTTTGCAAGAAATTCAACTTCCTGTTTGATTTGCGAACCAAGTTCATGTGTTGGTGCAACAATTAGAATGCGTGGCTGTGGAGTAGGCTGTCTGTTTGCTGCAATTTCAGCTTCTCTTTCTTCAAGCAGCTTTGTCAGAAGAGGCAATAAAAATGCATAAGTTTTGCCGGTTCCAGTTTCAGAACTGAATATAAGATTTTTTTCTTCAAAAACAGCAGGAATTACCTGTTCTTGAACAGCTGTTGCAATAGTTATTTCTTTTTGTGCAATGGTATCAACAAGAGATTTGCGAACCTTAAGATCTGTAAATGTACTCATTAATCTTGACTGTAGCATAAAAAGCCAATTTATGCTATAATGTTTTTCAAATGCGAATTGGAATTGATACATTTGGTTGTGATCATCGGAAGTCAGGTGCCGGATCTTACCTTTTTTCATTAATAAAAAGCCTTCCAGAAACAGAAAACGATAGTATCGAGCTTTTTGGAGTTGAAACAGACCGTTTCCGTTATGATTTTGAGAAACGTTCATTTTCTTTTGTTGCAATAAATATGCCTGATTCAACTTTTTTTGTAAGGCTTTGGCATACATGTTTTTTAAAATATTTTATCAAAAAACAAAAATATGACGTAGTGCTTTATCCTGCAAGCCTGCAGGTTCTTCCATTGAGTTTTTCAAAACCGGCAGTTCTTGTTATAAATGAGCTTTTAAGTGAATATTTAAAGAAAAACAGAAATTATTTTTCAAAACTGCGTCTTAAAAAAGTTCTGCGCTGTTCTGCAAAAATTATCGTATCAAGTCAGTTTGTCAAAAAAGAACTCGTTTCATTTGGGGTTCAGCCTGAAAAAATCGAAATAATTCACAATGGTGTAGATCATTCTCTTTTTTATCCGCATTTTGATGCTGCAAAAGACGGAGAAGCTGTTTTAATTCAACCGTTTTCAATTAAAAGACCTTTTTTGATTTATCCTTCACGCATACAGCATCCAGAAAAAAAACATGTTGAATTGATAAAGGCTTTTAATCTTTTTAAAAAACGAACTGGTCTGCCGCATAAACTTGTGTTTGCAGGTTCAGAAGGGCAGAATTCAGATGTTGTGCACCAGGCTGTTTTAGATTCGCCTTATGCAACAGATATTTTGCTTACCGGTTATTTTCCGCATACAAACTTGCCTGAACTTTATTCAAGTTCTGATGCTTGTCTTTTTCCTTCGGTCTGCGAAAGTGCAGCATTGCCTGTGCTTGAAGCAATGTCATGCGGAGTTCCGGTTGTTTGCTCAAAAGCTGGTGCAATCGCAGAAATTGCTGGTCCTGCGCCGCTTTTTGTTGATTCAGACAACATTGAAGAAATGGCAGATGCAATTGAAAAAATCATAACAGACAAAGAATTACGGCAGAAAATCATTGCTGAAAGCACCGATTGGGTAAAACGCTTTTCATGGGATAAAACCGTAGAAAGAACTCTTGAAGTTTTAAAATCTTGTGTACAGCAGCCGGAAACTGAAAATAATCAGCAGTAAAATATGAAATTGGCAGAGATTAATAAAAAAGACCATCCGTTTTAAGATGGCCTTTTTTATTGGGTTTATTTTGTTAAAGAAGCAAAGTTACTGATATTCTAAGCAGATTTTGCAGGAAGAAGTTCGATTGATGCTTTCTGTTTCTGGTTGACAATATCAGCTGTAATTACAACTTTCTTTTTGCCTTCGATTGACGGTGCATCAAAAGAAAGGTCAAGAAGCAGTTTTTCAACAATTGCGCGAAGTCCGCGTGCACCTGTTTTCTGCTGAATTGCCATATCTGCAATTGCATCAATTGCATCATCTGTAAATTCGATATTTACGTCATCAATTGCAAAAGAAGCAACAAACTGTTTGATAATTGCATTTTTAGGTTCTGTAAGAATGCGCTTCAAATCATCTTTTGTTAATTCATTTAAAGCAACACTAATCGGCATACGGCCAATAAGTTCTGGAATAAGACCAAATTTTACAAGATCGTCTGGAATTACCTGTGTTAAAAGTTCCATTCGTTCTGCATCAGATCTGTTGCTTACTTCTGCGCCAAAGCCCATTGTATGTGCTGCAACACGGCTTTCTACAATCTTTTCAAGATTTACGAATGCACCGCCGCAAATAAACAGGATGTTTGTAGTATCAATTTCAAGCATTTCCTGATTCGGGTGTTTTCTGCCGCCCTGTGGTGGAACGCTTGCTTTTGTGCCTTCAATGATTTTTAAGAGAGCCTGCTGAACGCCTTCGCCAGAAACATCTCTTGTAATTGAAACATTTTCAGATTTGCGTGAAATTTTATCAATTTCATCAATAAAGATAATGCCTCTTTCTGCAGCTGCAATATTGCCGTCTGCAGCATTAATAAGCTTTAAAAGCACATTTTCAACATCTTCGCCGACATAACCGGCTTCTGTAAGGGTAGTGGCATCTGCAATTGCAAACGGAACCTGAAGCCGTTCGGCTAAAGTTTTGGCAAGTAACGTTTTGCCCGAACCTGTCGGACCAATCAAAAGAATGTTTGATTTTTCAATTGTTACATCGTCTTCAGGGTTTTCTGAATGACGGCTCTGCATTGCCATGCGTTTATAATGGTTATAGACAGCAACGGCAAGTGTTTTTTTTGCCTGATCCTGACCAATTACATACAAATCAAGAAATTCTTTAAATTCTTTTGGTGTAGGAATTTCGCTGAGTTCAATCGGTTTTAAATCTGTTTTTTCTTCATCAATGATTGCCTGGCATACACCGACACATTGTTCACAGATAAAGATGTCTCTTGGACCAGAGATAAGTTTCCGTTTTGGAGTTGCCGGTTTTCCACAGAAAGAGCAAACCTGATTTCTGTCAATTCTCACCATGCTTTCTCCTTGGCATAATTTTGTCGATTATTCCATATTCCAATGCTTCTTGAGCAGACATGAAATAATCGCGCTCCATATCTTTTGAAAGCTGTTCAACAGTTTTGCCTGTCTGTTCAGCAAAATATTCAATTGTAAGTTTCTTTAAGCGGCTGAATTCTTTTGCCTGAATTGCAACGTCTACAGCCTGTCCCTGAACACCGCCCCAAGGCTGATGAATCATGACACGTGAAGAAGGCAATGCAAAACGTTTTCCTTTTGTGCCGCCAGCAAGAAGGGTTGCACCCATGCTTGCAGCCTGACCAAGGCAGATTGTCTGAATGTCGCATCGAACATACTGCATTGTATCGTAAATAGAAAGTCCTGCTGTTACAGAACCTCCCGGGCTGTTAATGTACATACTGATTTCTTTTTCAGGATTCTGAGATTCGAGAAACAGCAGCTGTGCAACGATTAAATCTGCTGAAACATCAGTAATTTCTCCGTCAACAAAAATGATACGGTCTTTGAGAAGTCTTGAAAAAATGTCATAAGAACGTTCTCCGTTTCCTGTCTGTTCAACAACATAAGGAACAAGATTATTCATTTGTTCGTTCATGGTTCACCCTGTAAAAGAAATTGAAGTATTTGACAGGCAATGTGTCAAATACTTCGTCTGGCTGCTAAACAACCGTGATAAAATATTGAACTGCTTCCAAAAGCCTAAAGCTTCTGGAAGGCATCAATTAATTTTTTTTGAATAAATCAGCAAAGGCTTTCTTTTCGCCTTTTTTAACTTTAATTTTTTCAAAAAGATCTTTGTAGAGTTTCTGCTCTTTAAGGTCATCTATAAGATACTCTTTATTCTGACCATCCGCATAGTGTTTTTTTACTTCTTCTACAGAAATTCCTGCATTTTCTGCAATTTTTGCATATTCTGCATCAACTTCATCGTCAGCAACACTGATGTCTTTGTCTTTAAGAAGTTTTTCGATAATGATGCGGCCTTTGAGTGCTTTTTCAACATCTGGACGCCATTCATTAAGCATGTCTTCTTTTTTCTGACCAGCAGAAGTAATAATCTTTTCAAGCTGTTCTGTTGTTGTCTGGAACTGACGTGCCATCATTCTCCAGCGAGAACCAAGTTCTGCTTCGCACATAGAAACCGGCAAATCAATTGGGTTCTTTTCAACAAGCTTTTCAATAAGAGCTGTTGTCTTGATTTCATTAAGGCGGTTCTCAAGAGCACTGTTGAGGTTTTTCTTGATGTCTGCTTTAAGATCGTCGAGAGTCTTGAATTTGTCGTTAACATCCTGTGCAAGTTCATCATCAAGTTCAGGAAGATTGCGCAATTTAAGAGCTGTTAAAGTTACGCGGATTTTCTTTGTCTGACCGGCGAGTTCTTCATTCGGATGATCTTTCTTGTATTTTTTAGAAACTTCTTTTGTTTCACCTTTTTTCATGCCGATTACATCGTCATCAAGTTCAAAAAGGTTCTGACCTGCACCGAGAGTAAATACAAAATCTTCACGTTCGCTGCCTGCAACAACATTTCCGTCTTTATCAAGTTCGCAGTAATTGATTGTAGCAATATCATCTTTTGCAGCTGCATCATCGTCTTTTTTGTCAACAACAAGTGCATTGCGTTCCTGAATTGCTTTAAGTTCTTCTTCAAGTTCAGCATCACCAACTGTAACTGAAGGAACTTCAACTTCAATATTATCCATGTCAATGTTGCCAACTTCTGGCATAACATCGTAGATAACTGTGAAAGTTAAATCTTTGTCAATGTTTAAATCTGGAGATTCTTTTAATGTCGGCTGTGAGTATGGCAATGGCTGCTGGAAACCGTCTTCTTCAAAAATCTCGCCCAATGCTTTTTCAATAACTTCACCGACAGCTTCGCCTTTTAATGATTCTCCGAATTTGCGTTCCAATACATTTGCTGGAACATGTCCTTTTCTGAATCCAGGAATCTGTACTGATTTGGCATATTTTGCCAAAAGTTTGCTGTATTCCCCAGATACTTCAGCCTGTGGAATAGTCACGGTCAATTCAACAGCAGAGTGTTCGATTTTCTTGATGTCTTTTGTTACGTTCACGACTAGCTTATCCTTGCTTTCTAAAATGAAAATTGGTTACAGTTCAGCATTTCAAATTGATATGCTGACTTTGATAAAAAAAAGCGATTCAGATTACTCCGAATCGCTTTCGCTTAGAGCGGGAAACGGGAGTCGGACCCGCGACATCCACCTTGGCAAGGTGGCGCTCTACCACTGAGCTATTCCCGCAAAACTGATACGAACATCAATTCGTATACTTTTTCGCATAGCTAAAACCTATGCGAGAGAAGGGACTTGAACCCTTACGCCTAGGGCACTAGATCCTAAGTCTAGCGTGTCTGCCAATTTCACCACTCTCGCCCGTTGCTGTAAGTGTTAGCCGCTTAGATGGTTAGACTATATATTTTTGCAAAAAATTAGTCAATACATTTTGTCAAAAAAATAAAACTTTTTTTATCAATATATCAGCATATAAGCAGTAAAACGAAACAGAACCAGTACCGTCATACAAAAAAAATAATTGACTGACAAATAAAATTGCAATTAAAATGAATCGTTGCAGTTTTATAATAGAGATCTAAGATAATAAACGGCTAACGGCGTAAGCCGATAATGACCAGCCACAGCATCTGACACAGGTTCAACAATTTCTGCTGGAAGCCCAGCCGGTGGCGGTGCAGTAAGCGGCGGCGGTACTGGTAATGCTTCAATGGGCGGCGGCAGTTCAGGCAGTAGTTTTATAAGTACTGGAATAAGCTATGCTCAAGCTTTTGGTGCAGGCTTTGTTGATGGTATTGTTGGAGATGCAAAAGCTGTTGTCAATGGCGTTAAGTCTATAATCAACAATCCAGAGCAAATTAATGATATCTGCAATACAATAGTATCTGAAGTTAATGACTATTTTGATGACCCTGCAGCGTACATTACAGATACAGCCATTGCAGTATATGATACTATAAAACAAGGCATTTCTGATTTTATTGACGCAAGTCCAGAAGAAAAAGCTTATATATTAGGTATTAGGCGGAATAACTGAAAAAGCTGCTGTTGCCTATGCCAGTGCAAAAGCTTTAGGTGCTGTAAAAAAAGCGTTAAAGGGTGGCACAGGTTCTGTACCTAACAAGGGATTTAATAGTTTTAAAGAATTAAAATCTGAATTAGGCTCACCAGGTGAAGGAAATGCATGGCATCATATTGTTGAACAATCACAGATTGGAAAATCGGGATTTAGCTCAAGCCAAATAAACAATGTGAATAATGTTATATCCATTCCACATGGAAGAGGTACAGTACATGCTAAAATTAGTGGTTATTATTCATCTATTCCTGCATCGAATTGGACAAATGGAGTAACGGTAAGACAATGGCTTTCAGGTCAATCTTTTGAAAAACAGTTTGAGTTTGGAATGGATGTGCTTAAACAATATGGTGATGTTATTGCAACAGATAGTGGATGGAAGTTTGTGCCATTTAAATAACAAGGAGATTAATACTTATGAAAGTCGAAACAATAGAAGCAAAATTCATGAAGGCATGTATTGAATATGGAAAAGCAATTGAAGAGGGAAATTCAGTAAAAGCAAATAGGCAATCCAAGGTAATACGTGATATTAGACAAAAACTGATACAAGAAGGTAATGTTTGCATATTGGAAAAACTTTTAATGAGTTCGAATGAGTATGTTTTGTTAAACGTTGCTTCAAGCATAATCAATGAATTACCGGAAAGAGCAATTACAATTCTAGAGGAATTAGGTGAAAAGAAAGGCTTATTTTCGGTAGATGCTCGAATGTTTCTTGACGCATGGAAAAATGGAAGGATTAATCAGTGATTTTCGGTAAACAGGACTGCTTGTTACAATGCGTTGATGACGGTAATGCAGACAGTACCTAGTACAATCTCCGCACGAGCAAAACGACGCCGTGGGGAACAGTTGCCTACTCTTATGATGCAGAAAACCGCCTTGTAGAAAGCGGCGACCTTTGAAAATCTGAATCTGTCCGCTATACATACGACAGAAACGGAAACCTTCTGAGCAAAATCGCCGCAAGATACCGCAAGGATTATGTGTATAACGCACAGAACAGAATGATTTTTAGCGATGTACAGGACGCATTCTTGAACACACGAAACTTAACCGAATATGCATATGATGCTTTCGGCAGAAGAATTGAAACGATTGAATACTTAGGCGACTCTACAAGAAACCTTTACGATGGTTTCAGCTTTGACGTGGTTGGCAAGACTTTGTTACAGACAAGATCTGCACCAGCCATGACCGAGCAGAAATACAGGGCTGGTTCTGCAGGTCATCCCGAACTTGGTTCGGGATCTGCCGCCGGACGCAGCGGTGCAGGCGTTGCAAACGGCACACGTTACCGCTACATTGGAGATGAGCCGTTAGTGCCGCTTGAGCAGGCTGGTTCTGCTGCCGGCGGCACAACAGGCGGCGGATCTACTAACACGATAAATACAAATAGTAAGACTGTAACATTTGGTCATGGCGGTAGACATCTAGAGGGAACCAATTTATCTGTTAGTGAAGTAGAAAAACAAATTGCAAAAGATATATCAAAGAAAAATTTGTCTCCAGGAAGTCAACAAAGTCAAAAAATAAGTATAAATGGTATAGGTATAGAATACAGACCTTATGTTAAAGAAGATGGTACAATTAATATAGGTACGTATTTTACTGTTGGAGAATAATACAATGAAAGAGATTTTTAATGAATTTGAAAAAAAATGGATATACGAATTGTTCAATGTAGATTTTTTAGGAAAAGATATATTAATGGCACAAATAAATAGTGTCATTAATATCAATAGGACTAAAAGAGAAAATTTTATTTCTTTAAAGTTTAAGATAGATAATTCTGTATCTAGATTTCCATATAAATTGAGAATACCTATAGAATTAAATTTATATCAGTATAATGATATACCTGTTGCGTTTTTGTTACATTTAATAGATGGATATATTGACGAGTTAGAAATATATACAATGGATGGTTCTACTATTGATTATAACGAATTTAATTTTTGTATAGAAAAGCATATTATTAATAATCGATTAGAAATAAAACAATGAAACTTTTGTATAAATTAACTGCCGCCGCCATGCCCGGACAGAAATACAGGGCTGGTTCTGCAGGTCATCCCGAACTTGGTTCGGGATCTGCCGCCGGACGCAGATATGCTGTTAATTTAAAATCTTTCTTGAGTTTTTGGAGATTCACTGCTATAATGACTGAAATATCAGAATTTTATTCAGTCGTACTTGTTTGTAAGAACGTCATAAAAATTTATAAGGAGGTTGAAAATTGCAGATAAAAGAACCGAAAAGTACATTTTTTGCAGTCTTGAGCGTTTTTATTGTCTTCCTTTTATGCATAAGTTTCATGCGGCTTTCTGTAATCATTTCAAATCCTTCCGTTCTTTATGACCTTGATTCTTGCTTGAATATTAAAATAAATGACACTGATTACGGTAAACAGAAACTTTCCAAATTTGTTTTTCCTTCATTGAAAGCCGGTTCTGTTGTAACTGTTTCAACTGTTGTTCCTGATATATGCAAAGTTGAGTATCCTGAACTTCAGATGGAAATTTCTGATGCTGCCGTAAAAGTTTTTAATGATGGAAACTGCGTTTATGAACAATATATGGATCGTTTTTCTGAACGTGATTTTATTGGCAGTGGTGTTCTGTCTGTACCTCTTTCTGATTTTAAATCCGGCGATGTAATTGACATAGAATTTTTTGTCAATGAAAAAAATGCTTTCATGCAGTTAAAACCTTTCCAGGTTATTCCTGCCTCAAAAAAGTTTTCCTGCTATATAAAGGATAATCTGTTTGTTTTTATATGTATTGCCTTTATGTTTGTTCTTGGACTTGTCGGCTCTGTATTGTGTTTCTCATTCTGGATTTATAAAAGAAAAGCAATAGAACTTCTGACATTAGCGCAGCTTCTTTTATGGGCCAGCGTTTATCTTATATGTGATCATGGATTTGTACAGTATTTTTCTCTTGATTTTGCAGTTAACACAACAGTTAAAATAATTGCCCTCATTATTGCGCTTTTTTCAATTCTTACGCTTTATTATTTCTGTTTTGGTCAAAATAACAATAATCAGAAAATATTAAATATTTTTATTAAATGTCTGCTTGGAGTTACGGCTGTCCTGTTGATTCTGCATTTTACAGGTATATGTCATTTTTCAAGGCAGATGGTTATTTTTAGAATTCTTATTGGTCTCATTGCTTTTTATGGTCTTTTTAATGCCGGTTATATTTTGTATAAAGAACCTTTCGAAAAGTGCATTTCTGCTGTCGGCATACTTTTGCTTTTAATCTTTTTTTCTTTTGACTATTTTTGTTTTTTTATTTTTTACGTTGTTGTCGGCACCAGTGCGTTTATTCATAACATATGGTTCGCCGTCGGCATTGTCTGTCTGTTTGTATGCATCCTTATTGATTTTATCATGCAGCTTGTAAAATCTGTTTCAAAAGATTTTGATAATATTGTTGATGAAAATTCAAAGTCTATTGATTTTTTAACGGATGTCTTGAATAGAGATGCCTTGATGCAGAAATTTTCAGAAATTGAAAAGTTAAAGAAAAATTATGTTCTCATAACTCTTGATATCGTAAATACTGCAGATGTTTCAACAAAAGCCGGAGCTGAGCTTTTTAACGAAACTGTTGTTTTCTTTGCAAATGTAATCAATCATGTTTTCAGCATTGTCGGCGATATCGGGCGCATTTCAAATGCTGGCTTTGTCATTTTGTCTTCTGAAATAACGGAAAGGCGCCTGCAGCAGCTTCTGCTTGTTTTTCAGGATATTATAAATGCAGACAGCAGCAAATTTGATAATAATGTTTCTGTTCTTATCGGTTCTGCTTTCAGTTCAGAAATTCAGGATGAGAACTGCAGGGCTTTGTATTCACTTGCACACGGACGCCGTGCTGTTTTTCTTTATAATAAAAAGATTAATACTAAAAAATAAAATACAGGCAGAAGATTTGTCATTTTAATTATTTCAAGTCAAGTTTTTTTTCAGCTATGCATTAAATTTTTGAAAATGAACGGTTTATTGATGCGCTTTGTCGGAGTGCGCTTGTTTTTGTAAAAATATCTAAAATCTAAAATTTATAGAAAAAATAAAATATTTGTAACACCATTATTAATTTCTTGTAATAAAAAGCATTATCGGTTTTGAATGTTGAAATCTTTATAAAAAACGTTAAATTACTCGTTTTTTAGTTTGCTTTTTTGACCATTAGGGCTTAAAATCAAATGGTAGTTTCATCAAATCAGTGTACTTGCAAAACGTTGCGGTTTGTTGTGGTGCATTAGATTTTTGAATACGTAAATCTTTTATTAATTGAGGGGTTTTATGGACGTTCAATTACAAGAGCTGATTGATAAAATTAAAAAAGATGGCGTTGGAGCCGCAGAAAATTCTGCCCAAGCCATTATTGCTGATGCAGAAAAGCGTGCAGCAGCAATAGTAGCTGAAGCCGAAAGCAAAGCTGCTGAAAGCGAAAAAAAAGCTAAAGCAGAAGCGGAACGTCTTGAAAAGGCCAGCATTGATGCAATCAAGCAGGCTGCTCGCAACACTATTTTGTCGTTTCGCGATGGCATAAATGCAGAACTTGCTGCATTGGTTCAAACAGAAACTGCAAAAGCTTATGATGACAAAATGCTTAAAACACTTGTTCCAGAAGTTGTAAAGGCATGGGTCAAAAATCCAGAAGCTTCTTCTATTGCCGTTCTTCTTTCAGAAAAAGACGCAGAAGCTCTCTCTGGCGGTTTTGCCGCTGCATTAAAAGCAGAAATTGCAAAAGGTCTTGAAATTAAAGCAGATTCTTCTCTTGACGGCGGTTTTAGAATTGCTTCAAAAGATGGTGCAGCTTTTTATGATTTTTCTGCTGAATCAGTCGCAGCACTTTTTTCAGCATACCTTAATCCAAAAACAGCACAGATTATGAAAGATGCTGCCGGAGGAATAAACTAGTGGCAAATTACTACTATCTTGTAGCACAGCTTCCTGCTGTTGTTTTTTCTGGCGATAGTACTGCTCCTCTTCCAATAACCTTTGATTATTTCAAGGATTTGTGTGCTCGTTTTTTAAGCGGGTGCGTTCTCAGACAGATTAATTCACTGTCTTTAGAGCCGCCAAGAGAACCTGTTGATTCTGGTTCTGCCTTTTTAAATAACTGGTACAATTGGGAACGTTCTCTTCGTCTTGCTCTTGCTCAGCAGCGTGCTGCAAAAATGCAGAAAGTTTTTGCAGATTCTGCAGTGGCAACAGTAACACAGGATATTCAGCAGATTGCAAGAACAGCATGTGCTTTTGATAGCCCTCTTGAAGCTGAAAAATTCTTAAACAAAGAACGGCTTGTTAAGATTGGTGATTTCAAACCAACAGATGATTTTTGTGCAGATGCCGTTTATGCTTATGGATTAAAATTGCTTCTTGCGGCGCGCATTCAGAAATTTGACGAGAATGCGGGTATGGAGTCTTACCGCATTATATATGACCAGATACTTGGAGAATCAAAATGACGGATACAAAAGGAAAAGTAGCTGCAGTCAATGGAAACATGCTCAGCGTTGAATTTGACGGTAATGTTTCTTTGAATGAAGTAGGCTACGTAAAAGTCGGCGGCAAAAGCTTGAAGAGTGAAGTTATCCGTATCCGCGGAAATCAAGCTCAGCTTCAGGTTTTTGAAATGACCAAAGGTATTAAAACTGGTGACGAAGTTGAATTTACCGGAAACATGCTTTCGGTAACTTTAGGACCGGGACTTTTGGGACAGGTTTTTGATGGTTTGCAGAACCCTCTGCCACAGCTTGCAGAACAGGCAGGTTACTTTTTGGAGCGTGGCATTTATCTTGATGCACTTGATAAAACAAAAAAATGGGATTTTACACCAATTGCAAAGACAGGTGATACTGTAAAACGCGGTGATTATCTTGGTGAAGTTCCGGAAGGAAATTTCAAGCATAAAATCATGGTTCCGTTTAATTTCTATGGAACTTATAAAGTTGATTCAATCAAATCAGCAGGAAGCTATACAAACACAGAAACTGTTGCTGTTCTTGTTGATGAAAAAGGCAAAAAGCACGATGTAACAATGACTTTCCAATGGCCTGTAAAACGTGCCGTTGACTGTTATGCAGAACGCTTAAAGCCTGAAGACACAATGGTCTGTCAGATTCGCCTTGTTGATACATTCTTCCCGGTTGCAAAGGGTGGAACATATTGTGTTCCTGGCCCGTTCGGTGCAGGCAAAACTGTTCTGCAGCACACAACAAGCCGCAATGCAGACGTTGACATTGTAATTGTTGCAGCTTGTGGTGAACGTGCAGGTGAAGTTGTAGAAATCCTTAAGGAATTCCCTGAACTTATTGACCCGCGCACCGGTCGTTCTTTGATTGAACGAACTGTTATTATCTGTAACACTTCTTCAATGCCTGTCGCAGCCCGCGAAGCTTCGGTTTATACGGCTGTTACACTGGCTGAATATTACAGACAGATGGGATTGCATGTTCTTCTTCTTGCAGACTCTACATCACGCTGGGCACAGGCTTTGCGCGAAATGTCTGGCCGTTTGGAAGAGATTCCGGGCGAAGAAGCTTTTCCTGCATATCTTGAATCTTACATTGCCGCATTCTATGAACGTGCCGGCATTGTCCGCCTTTCATCTGGTGAAATTGGTTCTGTTACAATCGGTGGTACAGTTTCTCCTGCCGGCGGTAACTTTGAAGAACCTGTTACACAGGCAACTCTTAAAGTTGTCGGTGCTTTCCATGGTCTTAGCCGCGAACGTTCAGATGCACGTAAATATCCGGCCATCGACCCACTTGAATCATGGTCAAAATCCAAGAGCGTAATCCGTGAAGACTGGGTAAGTTATGCAC
>JAZQNK010000095.1:0-54607 GCA_045627325.1 Treponemataceae bacterium
CTTGAACTCGGTGGAGAGCACCTCGTCCGCCTGCAGCGGCGCAATGGCAAAGGAAATCAACCCGTCGGCGCGAATAAAAATCTGACGGTGTCATAACTATTGTCTTTAATTTTGAACTTGTTCGTGTTGAAAGTTTAATACGTGTTTTTGCAGAGAACGTAATGATTTTGTCAAAACGAATGCATTTAATTCAATTGTGGTCATACTCAAATATTATGTGTTTGTGTATGTTGATTCGTGCGGAGAGTTTCGTACAGCGGTATTTATGAAGCATAAATGGAACTTTTGAGGAAAAACGATTTTTCGGTGTGCTGCGCGGAGGCGTTCATTTTGATTAAAAAAAACTGTTTTGCTTAACTTTTGCTTGTCTTTGTGTTATAATTTTAATATTGTTACTATATTTTTACAAATGAAAGACCATAATTTTAGGTCTGATTTTTGAAAATTTGACAAAAAGTTTTTATTTGGAGATTTTGTTTATGTCAGTTGCACCTCAAATTTTGAAAGCAATGGAAAATTCTTCTGCTATCAGAAAAGCTTTTGAAGCAGGAATTAAATTAAAGAAAGAATTTGGAAATGATAATGTATATGATTTTTCTTTAGGAAACCCTGATCTTGAACCGCCTGTGCAGGTAAAAGCTGCCATGCAGAAAGCTGCTGCTTCTGATGATTTGGGAACTCATGGTTATATGCCAAACCCTGGTTATGATTTTGCACGTGCTGCAATGGCCAAAAAGGTAAGTGAAGAGCAGGGTGTTAATCTTGAAGGAAAAAATGTTGTAATGGCCTGCGGTGCTGCCGGCGGACTTAATGCTGTTTTAAAAGCAATTCTTTCGCCTGGTGATGAAATTATTGTTCCTTCTCCGTTTTTTGCTGAATATACACATTATTGTTCAAATCATGGCGGTGTTCTTGTTCCTGCAATGACAAAGGATGATTTTTCACTTGATATAGAAACTATAAAAAAAGCTCTGTCACCAAAAACAGCTGCTGTTCTTATAAATTCGCCAAATAATCCAACCGGAAAGATTTATTCAAAAAATGATATTCAGCTTTTAGCTGATACGCTTAATGAACATGCAAAAAAAACAGGTCGTAAACCTTACATAATTGCAGACGAACCATATCGTGCAATTGTTTATGGTGATAAAACTGTTGCACCTTTATTCCCAGTTTATGACGCAAGTATTGTTGTTTCTTCTTTTGCAAAAAATTTAAGTCTTCCAGGTGAACGTATCGGTTATGTTGCAATTAACCCTGCTTGTCCAGAAATTGACCAGCTTTGTGCCGCTGTGATTTTTGCTACAAGAGTTTTAGGTTATGTAAATGCTCCTGCATTTTTTCAGCGTGTAATTGCAGAAACATGGAATGCGCCTGTTGATTTTTCATCTTATTTGCTTCGCCGCAATGCTTTAACAAAAGTGCTTGATGATGCCGGCATTAAATATGCTGAACCGGAGGGTGCTTTCTATTTGTTCTGTAAAGTTCCTGAAGGCAAAAATGGTTCAACTGATGAGAATGAATTCTGCAGCTGTCTTGAAAAACAGCATATTCTTGCTGTTCCTGGAACTGGTTTTGGGAAAAAAGGCTGGTTTAGACTTGCATATTGTGTTGCAGAAAAAACAATTACGAACAGTGCAGAAGCATTTAAAGCTGCTGTAAAATCGTGGTAATTGCAAAGTCATCTTTGAAAATTGATTTTTCAAGATGACTTAAAAATAAACAATATTGTTCTTTAATGAACTGAATTGTTTTCAGTGCTGACGTGTTGATTTTTATTTTGACCTGCATTTTATTAATGGTTGAAATTCAGTGCTGTATATGTGAAGGTTCTAAAAATAATAATTTTTAGAATGGTTTTGATTTAGAGAGATAAGCGAAGCTCTGAAAGCGGTTTTCAGTAAGTTAAGAAAGGCGATTTGTTTTCTGCCTGAATAAGACAGGTTAAAAACATGCAATTTTTTGAATTGCCGTAAAAACTGAAATTTTCAGAGATTTAGCAGTAAAGAGAGGTACAACTATGCGTATTTTAATGGTTTCAGCAGAAGCAGCTCCTTTTGCAAAAACAGGAGGACTTGCTGATGCGGTTTCAGCACTTTCTATTGCATTACACAAGCTTGGTCATGATGTGCGGATAGTTATGCCACGCTATTATAAAATAAACAGAGAAAAACTTTCAAAATTGCCAGGTCCAATGTGTGTTCATTGCGGTTATCGCGAAGAATGGACTGCTGTTTATACAGCTGACATGCCTGGTGCAGAAGGTTTGCCTGTTTATTTTATCGATCACGAAGGTTGTTATGGCCGCGATGGCGTTTATGGCGTTCCTTCTGATACAGATTTTAAAGATAATCCGACTCGTTTTTCACTTTTGTGCAACGGTGCTTTTCAGCTTTGCCGCAAGCTAGACTGGTATCCTGATATTATTCATGCACATGACTGGTCTGCGGCTCTGGCACCTGTGCTTTTAAGGTTTAATGAACGGCATGACGGTTTTGCCAATACAAAAAGTGTGTTTACAATTCATAACCTTGGTTATCAGGGTGTTTACAATAAGCACAATTATTCAATTTTAAGTCTTGACTGGAATCATTTTTATTCTTCTGGGCTTGAAGATTATGACCAGATTAACTTTTTGAAGTCTGGCCTGATTTCTGCTGATGCATTGACGACTGTTTCTCCGACTTATGCTTCGGAAATTCAAATGCAGGAAAATGGATTTAGGATGGATGGCATTCTTCGGGCTCGTGCCGGAGATTTATATGGAATTTTGAACGGCGTTGATACTGATGTATGGAATCCTTCAAAAGATAAATTTATTCCTAAAAACTATACTGCAAAAACAATCAAGAACAAGGCTGAAAATAAAAAAGCCCTGCAGGAGCGTATGGGGCTTGAAGTAAATCCGGATATTCCTTTGATTGGTGTTGTAACACGTCTTGCTGACCAGAAAGGTGTGGCAGAAATGTTTGCACCTGCTTTCGGTTGTGCATACAGGCTTTGCACAGACATGCGGCTTCAGTTTGTTGTGCTCGGTTCTGGCGAACGCTGGTGCGAAGATGAGCTGCGTGTGCTTTCGAATAATCTGCCGAATTTTGCTTCTTATATTGGTTATGATGAAACATTGAGCCATTTAATAGAAGCCGGTTCGGACTTTTTCCTTATGCCTTCAAGATACGAGCCATGCGGCTTAAATCAGATGTATTCTCTGCTTTACGGCACACTTCCAATTGTCCGAAGAACAGGTGGTCTTGCAGACACTGTTCAGAATTACAACCAGGAAACAGGCGAAGGAACAGGCTTTATTCTTGACAATCTTACTCCTTCAAGCATTTATGATACAGTCGGCTGGGCAATGTATGCTTGGTATAATAAACCTGAACATATTGCACAAATGAGGGAACGCGGAATGAAGCAGCATTTTGGCTGGGATGTTTCAGCAAAGAAATACCTTGAAATTTATGAAAAACTTTTAAAATAAATGCGAAAGACGCTCTTTGGGGCGTCTTTTTGTTGTTTCTGTGTTTATGACAAAATGCAGGAATATTTTTAATGCAGCCTTAAAAGTCGAAAATTTTAAAGGCTTCAATATGTAGAATTTTCAGTCTAAAGAACAGATAAGATTAAAGTTCTTTAAAGGTGGTTTTATGCTTAAATATTTTGTAAAAATGCTTAAGGCACTTAATGCGAATTCTCATCCAGGAGAACTTGCTCATGCTTTTGCATTTGGCATGCTTTTGGGTTTCTTGCCTAAAACTTCTGTTTTGTGGTATTTGATTTTTATTATTTTTCTTTTTTTAAGAATAAACAAAGGTCTGTTTTTCCTTTCCATTATTTTAGGCTCTCTTATTGCTCCTTTATTTGATCCTCTTTTTGACAATATTGGGTATTTTGTGCTGACGCTGCCGGCATTGGAGAATACTTTTAGAACATGGCTTGATGTACCGTTTGTTGCCTTTACAAGATTTAACAACACAATAGTTGCCGGTTCACTGGTTTTTTCTGTTATTGCTTATATTCCGTTGTATATACTTGCTCGGCTGTTTGTTTCGCTTTGGCGCAAAGTTCTGCAGCCTAGCCTTGTAAAAAATCCTGTTGTAAAGGCTTTTATGAAAATGCCTTTGGTTAAAAAGATTGCAGAAACTGCACAAAAAGTTAATTTACGCTAAGGAGAAATCGATGGCAAAAACAAAACTTCCTTCAGTTTTTAATGATGAATTTAGCGAAAAATCTTTTGAAAGAAAAATTACAGATAAAATTTATGTTCCTGCTGATCAGGAATTTGTAAAGGCTTTATATGAACAGGATGAAAATGGAAAAATAGTTTTAAAAAAGGATATAGAGCTTTCGAAGGCTGATGCAAAGAAATTAAAACTTATTTCTAAGCAGATGCGCAAACAGAAAGGACGCATAAAGTTTTTGCCGATTATTCTGTTTGCTGCATTTATTTTTGCACTTATAAGCATTGTAATTGCTTTTAAAAACCCAATCTTAAAAGCTGTGCTCATAAAAGCCGGTGAATCTGCTGCTGGTGCTGCCTGTGAAATTGAATCAGTTGATTTGAAACTGCTTGATTCAAAATTGACTGTAAAAAATGTTGCTGTAGCAAATAAAAATGAACCTATGAAAAATCTCGCTGAGGTTTCAAATCTTGTGCTTGATTTTGACCTGGTTCAACTTTTAAAAGGTCGTGTCGTTGCAGATGAACTTGCTGTTGAGGGCATTCAGCTTGGAACGAACCGGACAGTTTCTGGTGCATTGCCGGAAAAAGAGAAAAAGACAAAGAAAAATAAATCTGTTACAGAAACCCAGCCTGAAGAAATCATGCAGGCTGCTTCAAAATTTGTGCAGGAACAGACTGGCCTTTCAAAAGAAGGTGTTACAGAAATTTTTTCTCAGTTTAATCCTGAAACTGTCGTAACTTCTGTTTATAATCAGATGCAGTCGCCTGAAATTATAAAGACACTTGAGCCGGCTGCAAGAGAAATTGTTACTGGCTGGCAGACTGAATCTGAAACTCTTAATAAAACCGTACAGGAGTTTACAGCAAGTGCACAGGATCTTATAAATACAGATATTTCAAAGATTTCTGATCCTGTTCAGCTTAAAAATCTGCTTGAAAGTTTGCAGAAAGTATCTGAAAATGCAAAGACAATAAAGACAACTGTCGAAAGTGCCGGCGAAAAGATAAAAGTTGATATAAAGACTGTTTCTGATATCGGCAATTCTGTTAAAAGTGCTGTTGATTCAGATATGAAACTTTTAAATGAACAGCTTAATGCTCTTTCAAATCTTAATTTAAAGGACATGACAAACCTTTTCTCTGGTGAACTCGATGGTCCTGCCGTTGTTTTGCTTAAAAAATATGTTCCGATTGCACAGACTGTTCTTGCAAAAGTAGAAGAATTTCAGACTTCCGGTTCAAAAAAAGCTGAAAAAAAGCCAGAAAAAGAAACATCTCGCCGTTTAAGCGGCCGTACAATTGAATATAGAAAAGATAACGTTCCTGATTTTCTTATTAGGAAAACTGTGCTTTCAGGTTTAGATGCAAAAACAGGTTTTGCGCTTTCAGGCACAATTACAAATATTTCAAATGACTGCGATAAACTTGACAAACCTGTTGAGATTATTGCAAAACTTAACCGCTCGGCCAAAACAACTGAAATGTTGGATGCAGTTATTGATATGCGCAAGAATAGAACAGGCAAGGCTTTTATGGCAGATTTAGCTGGGTCTGGCTATAATTTTTCGAAGCTGACAATTCCAAATGTTGAGATGGCAGGTTTGCCTTATTTGTCTGGTGGAGCTTCATTTAATGCAAAACTTGCATTTGATACAGACTTAAGCTTTGATCTGGATGGTGCACTTTCGGTTGTTGATGCGCTTATTGAGGTTAAGCCATTTGAGCCTGCTTTTGCATATTCAATGTATACACGTGCCATTGAAAACATAAGGCAGCTTAATTTGAATGCAATTGCAGATTTTTCTCCGGAAACATTGCTCAAGATGGACATTAGTACAGATCTTGATAAGATTCTTTCAGAGAATATGACAAAGATATTTAATTCTGAAGTCAATGCAATTCGTTCTGAACTTGAATCAAAAGTGAGCTCTGAAATTGAAAAGCTTGTTGCACCTCTTAACAGTCAGCTTGATATTTTTGGTGACTTGAAAGCACTTGTTGAAGGTGATACTTCTGCATATTCTTCAATTGAGAAAAAGGTTAATGCAAAAATAGAAGAAGTTCAGAAAAAACTTACCGAAAAAGCTGAAGCTGCGACAAATGAAGCTGTAAAACAGGTTACAGATCAGCTTCCGGATGAACTTAAGCAGTCAGAAGTTGTTGATGAAACATTGAAGAAATTGAAAAAGAAGCTTTTCTAAATAATCTGAAAAAAAATTAAAAAATTTTTAATGCACCCGAAAATTGAGAATGCTTAATTTCCGGGTGTTTTTTTATGCCAAATATTTATAAGAACTGTAAAGTATGAATACAGCAAATCCGGAGCAGTGTGTTAGATACATGTTTCAGTCTTGTTCAAGGCCTTCATTTCGATGCAGTGCTTTTGCATTTAATCTTTTGTGCGGATGAAAAAGTGCAAGGTATAAAAAAAGCTGACTCGTTAGAGAGCCAGCTTTTAGGTAATAATATAAAGTATTAGAATTCAGCAGCTTTAATTGACTGAACAACATAATTGTAATGCTGTTCATTAACTTCAATATTGAGTTCCTGTCCGTCTTTTGCATTCAAAATCTTTTCGCCTAATGGAGAAAGATATGAAATGATTCCGTGTTCTGGATCTGATTCGAACGGTCCCAAAATTGTATAAGTTTCGGTTTCGTTTGAATCTTTGTTCAAGAGACAGACTGTAGTTCCAAAAGAAACGCGTGCTGTTGTAATTGTTGTAGGATCGAATGTCTTTGCTCTGTCAACATCTGCCTGAAGGCGGCTAATCTGAGCATTGAGCAGTCTCTGTTTTTCTCTTGCTGCTTTGTATTCAGCGTTTTCTTTCAAGTCTCCCTGTTCACGTGCTTCATCAATTTCTTTTGCGTTAGCAGGCAGCTGAACATGAATGAGGTCTTCGAGTAAAGCCTTGTTCTTTTCGAGCATTTTTGCAGTAACAAGAAGTCCTGTATTTGTTGTAACTTTTTCTTCTGAACCATAAAACTTAAAGTCTTTGTAAACGTTCAGAATCTTGTTGCGCATCTGCTGTTTAATTTCAGCAAGTTCAGGATTTGAAATATCATCAACCAATGTATAAAGGCGTGTAACAGTGGCGATGTCGTTCGAAAGCATGTAATCAAGCAGCGTGTTGTTTTTGAAAAGAAGATTCTGCGCATTGCGGTTAATCTTTCTGTTTTCTGTAGTGTCACGGTGATTTTCAATTTCGCGATATGTCAAATCAATAATGTGAATGAGGGTAATAAGCTGTTTTTCGAAAGAAATGTTTGCTTCTTTGAACCATTCTTCGTTCTGAGATTCCTTAAAGAAGAAAAGAACAGCTTCGCGGTAATCGCGGTAGTTTTCAAAACATGTCTGAACGTATTTAACAACCTTGTCTTTGTTTCCGCTGACAATAAGTGCATCGAGCAGGTCTTGAGAAAGAACTGTTCCAAAAAGCTTGATATAGATGTCAACCCATTCTGGAAGAAGTTCTTTTATGCAGCTGAGAAAATCTTTTTTCAAAGATGTGTTCTTTGTATCTTTTAATTCTGTGTAGATTTCTCTTGGATCTTCGATTTCTGCAAAAAGTTCTGCAAATGAACACTGAATGTCTGGATTCAAATGTGGATTTGCTGCAACGATACGGCGTTCAACAAGATAAGAAGCAATAATCTGTTCATCAACACGTGCAAATGATTTAAGATAGCTTACGAAATAACCAAACATTTCTGCAAACTGTTCTGATGTCTTGTCTGTTTCATCGTCATTTGCAAATTTCATAAGAATGTCTATGCGAGAGAAGAAGTTCTTCTGTGCTTTAAATTCATTTGCAAGTTTTTCTTCTTGTGTAATTGCATGGTCGCGCACTGTATAAAGCGAAATATCGTTTGAATCAACGCCGAATGTCGGATCGTCTTCAAGAATTTTGCGTGCCTGTGTGCTCCAGCTTGTCCATTCGCTTGCAGAAAGAACGCTTGGTACAAGTTCTGCTTTGATGCGCTTGATGTCGCATTTATTGTTAAAGCTCTTGATGATGATTTTAAGAGCATTTGCTTTGTCTTCTTTGATTTCTTTTGCAAGTTCTTCTTTTGGTTTTGTTGCTTTAAGAACCCAGATGTGGTCTTTTGCAAGCGGCTGAAGCGCACTTACAGCCATCTTGAGTGCCATTTTCTTAACGCCGAATTTTTTACCGAAATTGATTGTAATTTCGTCGCTGTCTACTTTGCGGATAATTCCAACGCCCCATGAACGGTGGAAAACAAAGTTTTTAGCATCAAATGAAATGTGTTTTTCAAAATCTGAAATTGCTTCAAAAATATTACGCCAGCCCTGGTTCAGGTTTGAAACCCTGATATAGTTTTCAAGCTGGCTGTGATCTGCATATCTTCCGCGGTAACATTCAACAATTTCTTTGCGTGCCCATGAATCTTTGTCATCATAAGAAAGAATGATTTTCAAGATTTCAATTGCTGTATTCCATTTCTGATTGTCATGATAATAGTTATAAAGTTCATGAAGAAGAAGTGCAGCTTTGTCTTCGCTTACTGTTTTTGCAACTTTGCGCTGTACAAGATAGAAAAAGTCGATTTCTTCTGGAATAAGCGAAACAAGCTTTGTCCATGTTTCTTTTATCTGGTTTCCAAGGTTTTTGTTTACATAGCGGAGAAGTGCTTTTTTGTAATATTCAACAGCAAGGTCAATGTTGCCTTCCTGTTCATATTTTTCAGCAAGAAGCTTTGCAATATCTGCTTCGTCATGGTCATTTTTTACGATACTTGCATAAATTTCCCAGATTTTTTCATTGTTTTCTTCTTTGTAGCATTCTGCAAGTTTGCGAAGTGCAAATTTATTGTTTTCATCTTCTTCAAGAATTGAATTACAAAGATATATGACAATGTTTGTCTTGTGATTATCAACAAAAATGTTTACAAGATCAATCAAAGCTGAGTCATCAAGTTTTTTCTGTCTAAGGGAAAGCATGCCTGAAAGATATAGACCGATGATGCTGTTTTTTGAATGTGCAAGATGCTCATCACAAACTGCTTTTACTTCTTTTATGCAGTTTTGTTTTTTTGCTTCTTCTAATGTGGCCGCCAGTTCAAGAAAATCATTCTTTGTGAAATTTGTAATGGCAGCACGAGTCCATTGTTCTTCATTTAACATACCCTGAACCGATGTTAACAGCTCTTCAGACATAAAAACACTCCTAATATTGTTTGCAGCGGTTGCTGCGGAAAAATCTATTTTAGATATTCTTCGTAAATATTTTCATCAAGAAATCTTATTTTCAGCAGGACTTCCTGAATATGCGCTCTTGCTTCATTTGTCATTACATAATGATCAATAAGCCAAAAATAATGATTTATTAAGCGCGGAACAATCAATGCCCTGTCGTTGTCTGTTTCTTTCAGATTGTTTTCAAGTGCATAGATATTCTGCTTTAATTTTCCAATTTCAATGGCACGAAGTTCTCTTTTTACAGAAAAAACCCCATAAAGTACACCGTAAACTGGAATCCATTCCTGCAATATGGCTCCGCTATATCCTAACTGTTCTGTCTGTTTTATTAATAAACAAATCAGTTCGGAATCTAACAGACTTAAATCAACTTTTTGTGGATCAATGAAAAAAGCCTCTCTGAAAAGAACTTTTGAAGTACGCTCTTCGCCACAAAGAGCATAGCAGTCAGCCATTTCAGACAGAATAGTTGCCGAATCAGAAACCATGGAATTTGCTTTATCAAGATATTTTAAAGCTGTTTCATAATCTCCAAGTTTTTTATGACATAAACCTGCTTTTCTATACAGGTCTGGAATCGGCTGAACTTTTCCGCTGTTATTAATCATTGAATCATAGCATTCCAGAGCCAGCGAAAAAATGCCCTGTCTTATGGCATAAATACTTCGTTCAAAATATAAACCGTCTTTTCCCATTGTCTGCTTAAAATCTTTCCAGTTAGAAACAAGGCTTTCACCCTGTTCATAAGGCGAAGAAAGATTCTGAACACGAACGAGTTTCTGGTTCCAGTAGTTTATACCTTTCAAAGTATACAGAATTTCAATGTTTTCAAGGTCATCTGTCAAAGCTTCGCTTAAAACTTCGCTTGCTTTTGCAAGTTGCCCTTGTTTGAGTAATTCGTATGCTTTTGCCAGTTCATTTTCAGCTTGCGTATTCATAACACAATTTCTATTATACTGAATTGTGTTCTTTAGTCAATTGATACAGTAGTTTTTTTTGAAACGGGGTAAAGTTTATAATATGTTTTATATGATTAGTCAAGATATAAATTTATCTATTTACATACTTAAACGATTCGGGTAATATGGTACGTAATGAGTAAATTTATTCTTTCGCCATCTATTTTGGCTGCTGATTTTACAAATTTGGGCGAATCTTTGCGCTATATAGAATCTAAAAAAGCTTCATGGGTGCATATTGACATAATGGATGGTTCTTTTGTTCCAAATATTACTTTTGGACAGCCTGTAGTTTCTGCTTTGAGGGCAATAAGTGACCTTCAGTTTGATGTTCATCTGATGATTGAAAATCCTCAGCTTCATATAGAGAGTTTTGCAAAGGCAGGTGCTGACTGGATTACTTTTCATTATGAAGCTGCAGTGCATCATCACAGAATAATTCAGACAATTCATGACCTTGGCAAAAAAGCAGGCATAAGCATTGTGCCTTCAACACCGGTTTCTGTACTTGAAGACATTCTGCCTTTTGTTGACCTTGTGCTTGTTATGTCTGTAAACCCCGGCTTTGGCGGACAGACACTTATTCCTCGCTGTGTCGAAAAAATTGCGCAGCTTCAGGAACTTCGTCTTAAAAATGGTTATAACTTCCGTCTTTCTGTTGATGGCGGAATAAATAATAAAACAATCGGAATGGCAGTGAATGCAGGAGCTGATGTAATAGTTTCCGGTTCATCTTTCTTTTCTGATAATCTTGATTGGAAACCGGAATTAAACGGCCGGAATTAAAATATCCGGGCTGTTTTGTTGAGCTTCTGAAGAATGCGGTTTGTTTCAATGTTGTCTTTGAAAATTGTAATTTCTAAGGAAACATTGTAAAAACCTTCAGAAATGTTATATGCTTCTGAAAAGCCGGAAGGAGTGACAGTTGCAGTTTTGTAAGAAGAATGCTGAAAAGAGTTTTGGTATTTTCTTAAAATAACTGCAGGTGTGGTGCTTTTATGGGAGATGTTATGAAAAAATTAAAGTTTTGTTGTTTGTTTTGTGTTTTGAGCGTTTGGAGTTTATCTTGTGTTTTTGCTCAAGTTTCAGACGGTTTGTTGCCTGTGCTTGAAGCATATTCAAGGTCAGACTGGACACAGGCTTCTGCTCTGTGCAAAAAAGGCATTGCAGACAGAACTATAAATGAGGCAGATGGTCTTTATTGGATTGTTCTTTCAGAAATGTCTGCAAATAACTATGCTGCTGCCCTTAATTCCTCTACAGAATATTTAACAAGATTTACAAATGGCAAAGATAAAGCTGAAGTCATGTATCAGCGTGGTCGTGCATTGTATGAGCTTAATTATAAAGAGGAGTCAATAAAACAGCTTTATGATTTTGTAAAAGCATATCCTGATAATGATAAGGTTTCGTTTGGATTGTTCTGGATTGCAGAATCTCTGTATGATTTTAAAAATTATGAAAGAGCTGCATTGTTCTACCGGATGGTTATTGAAGACTATCCTGCAAGTCCAAAACGGGAAGCTGCTGCTTACAGACTGGAACTTATTGAACAGCGTGAGCGTGAAGAAGAACTGCTTCAGCTTTTGAAAGTTACTCATGAGGAATCTTTGAAGGCTGCAGAAGAATACGAAAAAAAAGTTCAAAGATATGAACAGGCTATTTTAGCTTATCAAAAACGTATTATGGAATTGGAAGCTCAGCTGCAAAAACGCTAAAAAAATGTCAAATTAACAAAATAAATAATTACTGATTGCGTTTTTTGTGTTATAGTGTAATATGTTGTATGGAGTTTGAACCTAAATGGCGGACCAGGAATTAAAAAAGGCACAAGTTTTTTTTAAAAGAAGAAAATTTTCATCGGTTATCTCTATGCTTGAACCGCGAGTTATAGATTATCGTGATTCTTTTGAGTTTTTCTATATATTGGGTGTTTCATGTCTGTATATGGGAGATACGGGTGCTGCAAAAGATTATCTTCATCGTTGTGAAACAATTGAAGGTATGAATGTTTCTCTTTTGATTGCTCAGGCTGCAATGTATTTGCGTCGCGGAGATACAAATCAGGCTGTAGAAACATATCTTACAGTGCTTGATTATGAACCGCGTAATAAAATTGCAAACCGGGCTATGACGTTTATACGTACAAAGGGAGATATAGCTACAATTTCGCAGTGGGTTTCTAACGGAAAAATAAAACGGTTCTATCCGGATCCAGGCTTTTATTTTCCTGTTGTGCCTGTTGCAGCAACTGCTGTACTTGCACTTGTCGTTTTCCTGTCAATATTCCTTGTTGGCAAGTTAAAAGACAGAAGCAAGCCTTTGTCGCCTCGTGCCGAAATGTATGGAAATCTTGAACTTTCCAATGCTGAAAAACGTAATCTTCTTGATGAACAGGGTGGTGCATACAGCACTATATTGACTGAAGATCAGGTTGAAGAAATTTACGGAAAAGCAAAAGATTACTTTTTAGACCACCGTGATAATGAAGCACAGGTTGAAATTAACCGTCTGCTCAATTCAAACGCATCAAATGATATTCGTGTACGTGCACGCACTTTGATGGAGTACATGGAAGAGCCTGATTTTGAAACTTTGACGACAAGTTATACATATGAAGATGTAATGGCAGACCCGATGCTTTATCAGGACTGCTGGGTTATATGGCTTGGGCATATAGCAAATGTCCGTGAAGATGAAAATTTTTATGAATGTTCATTTATGGTAGGCACAGCAGATAGAAAATATCTTGCCGGTGTTATTCCTTTGTCTATGCCTCAGCCAGTCAATATTGATATTGACAGACCTGTAAAAGTGCTTGCCAAAAT
Organism: Treponemataceae bacterium; assembly: GCA_045627325.1. Taxonomy (GTDB): domain Bacteria; phylum Spirochaetota; class Spirochaetia; order Treponematales; family Treponemataceae; genus UBA1240. The sequence goes on from JAZQNK010000095.1 coordinate 13,191, forward strand.
CGAAATTCGGGACAGAAAAATTCTTTTAAATGGAAAAACTTATCATCAGCCAATCTCTTCTGCAAATCAATAGGTGTTTTGCAGAATTGTAATAATTGTGTAAAATTTTTCGTTTTTTTTTCTGAAAAAGTACAAAAAAAATTAATTTGCACCTGATAGAGTTGCGTGGGAGGAAAGGTGGCAAAAATGGCTATTGAAACAACTAATTCGACTGAACAGTCGGAAAAAATGAAGGCTCTTGAAGCAGCAAGACTGCAGATTGAAAAGCAGTTTGGTCAGGGTTCCCTTATGAAACTTGGCACAAGAACTGATGCAGCTGGAATCGAAGTCATTCCTTCTGGTTCCATTATGCTTGATGAAGCTCTTGGTATTGGCGGTTATCCCCGCGGAAGAATTATTGAAGTTTATGGACCGGAATCTTCTGGTAAGACAACTCTTGCACTGCATGCCATTGCAGAAGCACAAAAAATGGGTGGAGTTGCTGCTTTTATAGATGCAGAACATGCACTTGACCCTGTATACGCAAAAAATCTTGGTGTCGATATTGATAATCTTTGGGTTTCTCAGCCTGATACAGGTGAACAGGCCCTTGACATAACAGAAAGTCTTGTACGTTCTGGCGCTGTTGACATTATTGTTGTTGACTCTGTTGCGGCATTGACTCCGCAGGCGGAAATTGAAGGCGAAATGGGCGATTCGCACCTGGGGCTTCAGGCACGTCTTATGAGTCAGGCTTTAAGAAAATTGACTGCAATAATCGGAAAATCAAAATGCATTGTTGTTTTTATCAACCAGATTCGTATGAAAATTGGTGTTATGTTCGGCAACCCTGAAACAACAACGGGTGGAAATGCGCTTAAATTTTATGCTTCTGTTCGTCTTGAAGTGCGCCGCATTGAATCAATTGATGCAAAAGGCGAAGAAGATGCAGTCGGAAACAGGGTTCGTGTAAAGGTTGTAAAAAACAAGGTTGCGCCGCCTTTCCGCAAAGTTGAACTGGACATTTATTTTGGCAAAGGCATCTCTGCAGTTTCAAGTCTGCTTGACGCTGCTGTAAAACATGAACTTATTGATAAGCGTGGTGCATGGTTTGCTGTCGGAGATGAAAAAATTGGACAAGGCCGCGAAAATGCAATACAGTTCCTTGAAGATAATGTTGATTTCAGAAATGAAATTGAAGCAAAGATTCGTGCAAAGCTTTTTCCTGGACAGGTTATAGCAAAAGAAGCACCTAAAAAAGCAAAACCTGAAGATTCTGGCAAAGTGACTGTTGGTGTTCCTGTTAAAAACGAAGCAGCTAAACCTGCTGCCAAAAAAGCACCTCTTCCTCCGGAGGAACTTTTTTAGTCATGAATCTTGTTGTTCTTGGTTTGGGTTCTAACATGAGCCTTTGTCTTAAAGACGGCAGTTCATGTAATTCAGAAGAAATATTGATGAAAGCATGCGGATGCCTTGAAAAGCATTTGGCTGACATGAATGTTTCATCAATATATAAAACCAAACCAAGATATGTAGAAAATCAGTCTGATTTTTTCAATATGGTTGTGTCTGGTTTATGGGGCGGTTCTCCAAGAGAACTGCTGACGGCGATTCAAAAAATTGAGTATCAGTTTGGAAGAAATCGTGAAGGTGTTGAACCGAAAGGACCTAGAACTTTAGACATAGACATTGAACTTTTTGGGGAACAGATTGTCCGTGAAGAAGACAAACTGCAGCCATTGTTCGTGCCTCATCCGCTTATGAATGAGCGGCAGTTTGTGCTTGTTCCGTTGCTTGAGATTTTGCCTGATTCTGCCGACCCTATAACAAGACAGCCTTTTTCAAAAATTCTTTCAGGGCTGCCTGATCAAGGTGTCGTATTATGGAAACATTACAAAACTCTGAAACATCTTTACAGGAATCAGTAACAAAATTTAAGCTTGGACAGTTTGAAGGTCCTCTTGATCTTCTTCTTTATCTTATAAAAAAGAATGAAATAAACATTTATGACATTCCGGTAGCAGAAATTACCGAGCAATATCTTTCTTATCTTGATTATGCCGTATCAACAGATCTTGAAAATCTGACAGAATTTTATTCACTTGCAGCAGATTTGCTGCATATAAAGTCGCGGATGCTTCTGCCGGTTGAAGTTACTTTTGATGACGAAGACCTTGAAGATCCACGGCAGGAACTTGTTGACAAGCTGATTGAATACCAGAAATTCAAGAAACTGTCTGAATTGATGGAACGCAAGGAAGACGAAAACGACTGGAGTCTTGAGCGCAAAAAGATTCAGCGCATTCTGCCGTTTGAAGATGAAGATTTGTGGGAAAAAGTTAATGCATGGGACCTTATGAGGGTTTTTTCTGATTTGATTTCGTCTTTTTCTTCAGAAAAGATTCTTGATATGCATGAAGAAATTACAGTCAATGATAAAATTACATTGATGAATGAATTTTTTGAAAATCGCGGTGAATGTTATTTTACTGATTTGATAGTTCGCGAAGGAAATTTGCTTGACGTAGTTTGTGCATTTATGGCAATACTTGAGGCAGTAAAATTTAAAATCGCGGTTATTTATCAAAACAGAATGTTTGGCGACATAAAAATAAAACCCGCTGAAAAAGAGTAAAAATGGAGTTACACTTGGAAAAAGAAGCTGCACTGCTTGAAGCTATTTTTTTTCTTGAAGCAGAACCTTTAGATAATAATGCCCTTGCAAAAATTTCAGGGCTTGGAATTGAAATTATTGAACCTGTAATTGAATATCTGCGTGAAAAATATGCACAGGAAAATTCTGGTATTGAATTAGTTCAGATTTCCGGCGGATGGATTGCTGCACCAAAAGCTGATTTGTGGGAAACTTTAAAAGAACGCTACGGCAGAAAAAGCGAGAAAAAGCTTTCTCGTTCTGCTATTGAAACATTGTCCATCATTGCTTATTCACAGCCAATTACACGAAGTGAAATTGAATCAATCCGCGGAGTTTCTGCAGATAATATGATTCGACTGCTGCTTGAAAGAGATTTAATTAAAGAAGTTGGAAAAAAAGACATACCTGGCAAACCTGTAACATATGGCACAACCAAAGAATTTTTGAGGGTTTTCCGTTTTAACAGCATTTCAGATTTGCCAAAACTTGATGAAAAAGAAAGTGAGCGTTTTGAACTTGCAAGATAATTTGAATGACAACAATAATTCAGACGATTCAAAAGTACGGCTGCAGGTCGCTCTGGCTCATGCTGGCGTTGCAAGCCGCCGTGCCTCCGAAAAAATCATAACAGATGGGCAGGTTACTGTTAACGGTGTTGTTGTAACAGAACTTGGAACAAAAGTTTTGCCTGATGACGTTATTTGCGTAAATGGACAGCAGGTTTTTCAGGAAGCGCGCAAACGGTATGTGCTTTTGAATAAACCAATCGGTTATGTCTGTTCGCTTTCTGAAGAAAATGAACGGCCCGGTGAACCTGCAAGAAACCTTGCAATAGATTTGCTTAAGCCGCATTTTGCAGAACGTCTGTATAATGTCGGCCGTCTTGATATGTATTCTTCGGGCTTGATTCTGTTTACAAACGATGGCGATTTTGCAGCTGTTGTTTCTCATCCTTCGGCACAGCTTGAAAAAGAGTATATAGTCGAAACAAGTTTGCCTTATCCACGTTTTCTTCCTGAAAAATTTATGCATGGTGTGCGTGTTGATGGTGTTTTCTATAAATGCAAATTCGCAGAAGGACTTTCTTCGCATAAAATGCGCATTGTCTTGATTGAAGGAAAAAACCGCGAAATAAGACGTGTAATTGAATCATTTGATTTGCGCGTAAAATCGCTGACACGTGTAAGAATCGGTTTTATTTCTGCAAAATTGCAGGACGGCAGTTTGCTGCAGCCCGGTTCATTCAGGGAACTTGAATCAGCTGAAGTTTCTGAACTGCTGAAGCTTTGCCGTGAAAACAAAGAAGCGCCTGTTATGCATGTTCATAAAAGAGATTTTTCAGAAAAATCTGGAAAAGATGAAAAAAAACATGAAAAATCAAAATTTGAAAACAGACGTTCCGGAAAAAACAGCGCAGAAGTTTTTTATAAAAAACGGAATGAAGCAGAAAATCCGAAGAAAAAATCAGAAGAATCTGTTTCAGAATATAAATATTAAGGCTGTTTCTGCAATTTTTTAAGGCAGTCTTGCTTGTTGCAAAGCTGAATTTTCCGCTGTTTGCATAAAATTATTGATATTTTGGAGATTTTATGGTAGTTGCAATTGATGGACCGGCTGGTGCCGGCAAGAGTACGATAGCAAAAGAGATTGCACGTCGTCTCGAAATTACTTTTCTTAATTCTGGAAATTTTTACAGGGCAATTACGCTTTCGCTTTTGCGTTCAAAAATAGATTTATCTTGTGAAAAAGAAGTAATTGCACATGCAGAAAGCCTTAATCTTGATTATTCAAATGGCCGCTTGATTTTAAATGGCGAAGATGTTGAAGATATTCTGCATACAGATGAAATTGATGCAAATGCTTCAAAAGTGTCTTCGATTGTAAAAATAAGGCATATCGTAAATGATAAAATCCGCATTATAACTAAGAAAAACAGCATAGTCTGCGAAGGCCGCGACATGACGACTGTTGTTTTTCCGGATGCAGATTATAAATTTTATCTTGATGCTTCACTTGATGTGCAGGCAATGAGGCGCTATAAACAGAATGTAAGTAACCTTTCTTTGGAAGAAATTAAAGCTGCAATCAAAAAAAGAGATGAACTTGACAAAAATAAAGCAGAAGGATCGCTTAAAATTGCGCCTGATGCAATTTACATAGATACTTCAGACTTGACGATAGCGCAGGTTTGTGAGATAATTCTAAGCAAAATTCATATATAAGGGTTTATTATGGCAGAGAAGGACGTGGTAATGAATGAATCTCAAGACGCTAAAGAGAACGTTCAGACACAATTACAGGAAGAGTATCTTAAGAGTCTCGATTCTCTTGAAGAGGGACAATTAAAAGAAGGCGTAGTCATCCAGGTAACACCGGATCAGGTTTTTGTTGATATTGGCTATAAGTCAGAGGGCAGAATTCCAATTGAGGAATTTACAATCAGCCCAAAGATTGGTGACAAGGTAAATGTCGTTCTTGTTTCTAAAGAAGGACGCCATGGTGAAGTTATTGTTTCAAAGCAGAAAGCAGACAGCAAAGCTGCTGTAAAAATTGTTCGCCAGGCATTTAATGACAAGACTCCTGTTGAAGGAACAATTGAAAAAGTAGTAAAGGGCGGTTTCAGTGTAAACTTTGGTGGTGATACAACTGCATTCTTGCCTATCAGTCAGTCAGATACATCAAAAGTTGATCATCCAGAAAAGCTTGTTGGTACAAAGAGTAAGTTCTATATTGATCGTTTGTATTCAGACAATAAATTAAATGTTGTTGTAAGCCGCAGAAAATATCTTGAAGAAACAATGCAGGCAAACCGCGATGCATTCTTCAATAACGTAAAAATCGGCAGCACTGTTGAAGGTGAAGTTAAGAGCTTTACAAGTTTCGGTGCTTTCATTGATTTGGGCGGTTTTGACGGTTTGCTTCATATCAACGATATGAGCTGGGGACATGTTACACGTCCAAAAGACTTTGTAAAAAAAGGTCAGAAGATTCAGCTTAAAGTTATTCGTCTTGATCCAGAAGAAAAACGCATTAACCTTTCATTGAAGCATTTTTCAGAAGATCCATGGCTTCATTTCGAAGAAAAATATCATGTTGATGATATCGTAAAGGGAAAAGTAACAAAATTGACTGAATTCGGTGCTTTCATTGAACTTGAAGAAGGTATCGAAGGTCTTGCACATATCAGTGAATTCTCTTGGGTTAAAAAAGTCAGCAAACCAGAAGATGTTGTAAAAATTGGTGATGAAGTTGAATGCATGATTCTTGGTTATGACATTCAGGCTGGTCGTGTTTCACTTGGTTTGAAGCAGTGTACTGCAAATCCTTGGGACAGCATGGCTGAAAAATATCCGGTTGGCACACGTATTTCCGGCGAAGTTGCAAAAATTACAAATTCTGGTGCTTTCATTAAGATTGAAGAAGGCATTGATGGATTCCTTCATGCAGATGATTTGTCTTGGACAAAAAAAGTTAAACATCCGGGCAGTGAACTGTCTGTTGGTCAGAAACTTGATGTTGTTGTTATCGAAAACGATCCTGAAATGCACCGCATTAAGGTTGGTGTAAAACAGCTTTCAGATGATCCTTGGAAGGCATTCTGCGAAAACTATCACCATGGTTCAATCATCGAAGGTGAAGTTGTTTCAATCACAGATTTCGGCGTATTTGTACGTGCTCCAAGTGGAATCGAAGGCTTGATTAACAAAGCAAACCTTTCTGAAGACCGCGAAGTTCCTTATGAAGAAGCTGTTAAAAAGTATAATGTCGGCGACAAAATCAAAGTATTTGTTGTTGATGTTTATCCTGAAAAACAGAAAGTTGCCTTCTCTATCCGTGATATCAAACGTGCACAGGAACGTGAGGAAATGGCTCGTTACATGTCTTCTAACCAGGACGAAAACGAAGGCGCATATACTCTCGGTGATATGATTAAAAACAAGAAATAATTATATCTTGAATTGTGCTGATTAATAAAAAAAGTGCATTGCTCTTGGGTGGTGCACTTTTTTTTTGTGAAGGAGGGGTATGGACAGCAGTACATTTTCACTTGAACTGATGCCTGTTATTGCAAGTTCCAGTGCAATGCGAAGTATTGAAACATTGGTAAACCATCTTGCTTTGTCTTCTGTTCCTGTGCTTTTTACTGGCGAAAAGGGAACTGGAAGATGTTTTCTTGCTCAATATATGTATCGTATTGGCGAAAAACAAAAAGCTTTTGTCCGGCTTGTTTCAAAAGATACTAAACCGGCTGATTTAGCACGTGTACTTTTAATAAAACCCGGAATGATTTTCTTTGATGAAATTGCAGATGCTGATAGCGAAATGCAAAAGTGCATTCTTGATCTGCTTTCTGTTCCGGAAAATAGTGAAAATTATTGTCGTGTATGCTGTTCAACTTCTGAAAATCTTGAAGAAAAAGCTGCTTCGGGTCAATTTTCTTCGGAGCTTTATTACAGACTGGCGGTGCTGCCTGTCAGGGTTCCCGCTTTGCGTGAACGTCTGGCAGATATTCCACAGTTAGCACAAAATATTCTGTCTGTTCATTCTCGAAGGTATAATAAAAATTTCAAAAGCTTTTCAGATGAAGCTTTGGAAATGCTTAAAAATGCATACTGGCCGTTGAATGTTGTTGAACTTGATTCTTGTATTGAAAGAGCCTGTGCAATTGCTGTGCCGCCTGTAATAGAAAAACATGATTTGCGCTTGAATATATTGAGCGTTTCTGATATTTTTTTAGTAGGTGACAAAAGCCTTAAAACGGCGGTAGATAGTTTTAAAAAGCAGTATATTACACAGATTCTTGCTTCTGTAAGATGGAACCAAACGGAAGCTGCAAAAGTGCTTGATATTCAGCGTACATATTTATCGCGGTTGATTAAGGAATTGCACATTAAATGAATAGGAGACTTCTATGTCACAGGAAGAACAAAAACGTTTTGAAGATAAAGAAAAGAAGACGTTTTCTGATTTATTGACTTTGTTTATTGTTAAATTTAGATTTGTCATTTTGGGCATTATTCTGGCACTTATTGTTGCTGTTGTTGCTGTTGGTGTTGTTTCTTCTTTGAAGACAAAAGCTGTAAGCGAAGGTCTTTCTGTAGTTGATGAAATTACAGCAGAGTTCAGTACAAGCCTTCTTGCAGATCCAATTGATACTGCTAAAGTAGATGAACTTTTGACAAGAGCTCAGGCTGTTGCTGATAAAAAAGGTCCTGCAATTGTAACTGTTAGAGCTCAGATGGTTATTGCTGAAATTCAGTATTTACGCAAGAACTTTGATGCAGCACGTACTGCATGGCTTGCAGCTGCAGAGGCAGATAAAACATCTTATACATATGGTTTGTGCTACTATCAGTGTGGCATTTGCAGCGAAGAATTGAAAGATTTTGACAATGCTGTTCTTTATCTTCAGACTGCTGCTGATACAGAGGGTTTTGCAAACGCACCACGTGCACTTTTTAATATTGGACGAATTGAAGAAACCCGCGGAAATAATGAAAAAGCTGTAGAAGCTTATAAAAAACTTTCTTCTGCTTATTCGTCAAATCAGTGGGCAAGTCTTGCAAAATCTCGCTTGATTACTCTTGCAATTGAAGGAAAAGCAAATTAATTAAAAAAGGCGCATTTGCTGCGCCTTTTCTTTTATGGGAGTTAATATGCAAAACATAAAAATAATGTTCATTCTGTTTTTTGCTGCTGTGTTTTGCTTTTCTTGCGGTGTAAGTTCTTCAAGTTCTGCATCGGCTCCTTCTACTGCCCATTCTCCTTCTCCAGACGACCCGACACAGAATTATTTTGGCTTTACTACAGACGATGCTTCAAACAGTGCGTCTAATGGCAGCCATTATAAAGGAACTGCAATCTTATATAAAATTTATACATCTTCATCTTCGCCAACAAGTGATTATAGTTCTGTTGAAGGCGCAGCAGATGCAAAAACAAGACTTGATGCTTTAGGTTATAAATTTTTGAATGGAGCCTCTTTTGTTATTCCTGCTTCATCGTCAAATCAATCTGTTGAAATAAGGCTTTTTGATGAAACATCTTATACAAAAGGCATAAAGATCAACGGTTCTGTCACTGGAATTCCTACAAGACATGCTTCCGGAAACTTTCAGTTTTCATCTACATATTATCCATCTAGTAGTGAAGGAGACTTTTCTGGTTCTGCAACTACTACAGGTCCATGGTATGTTGCTGCATATGCATTGCCTGCCATACAGGAAGATACAATGGCATATACATATCCTTCTTTTAAATATTTGGGTTTTGTAAAAATTTATTATAATAATTAAATTATCTTTAAAAATTGCATTTTTTAATGTCTTCTTTTATAAATTGCATTTTCAAAGTTGCTTCTAAAATTATTTTGTGCTGCCAAGCTGTTTTTCTTTTACTTGAGGCAACTTAACAAATAGGTTATAATTCAGCCATGAACGAAGCAACTGTATTGATTGTTGAAGATCATCCAATTTTTAGCAAAGGTCTTTCTCTTTTAATTAATTCTCAAAAAGGTTTTTCTGTTGTCGGCGAAGCACGTAATGGTTCAGAGGCATTGGCTTTGCTTGTTGAAAAAAAACCTGACCTTGCTGTTGTTGACTTAAATCTTGGTGATGAAGATGGTCTTGAAGTTATTTTTGCAATGAAGTCAAGATCTGAAAATCTTAAAGTGCTTGTACTTTCAATGTATGACGAGCGATATTATGCTGAACGTGCGCTGAAAGCTGGTGCAAGTGGCTATGTAATGAAAGAAGAAGCAAGCAATCTTGTTATTGATGCATTAAAAACAATTCTTCAGGGAAAAATCTGGCTTAGTGCAAATGAACAGAATTATCTGAATGAACATCTTGAAGGACAGGATATTGCAACTTCAGAAGATTGTTTTGCTTCGATAAATCAACTTTCAAACAGGCAGCTGCAGGTTTTTTTGCTTATCGGAAAAGGTTTTGGCACAATAGAAATTGCAGCAAAACTTGATTTGAGTACAAAAACCATTGATGCCCATAAAGAGCATATAAAACAGAAATTGCATTGTGCAAATTCGCAGGAATTGCGACAGCTTGCCGTGCAATGGAATGCACGTTAAATGAAAAAAATGCGTCATATTGTTTTGTTTTTGCGCACTTTGAACGACCCGTATCAGCTGGCTATTTTTAAGGCTATAAGCCAAAGCGCCAGAGAATCAAATTTGCTTGTTTGGGCTGTGCAGAGCGAAAGAATCGACCATACTTTTTCTTTTGATAAACATTCAGCCTGTAAATTCCTTCGTTTTTTTGAAGCAGATGGTGTGCTTTTTTTGTCTTCGGCAATGTTTTTAGATGGAAACATGACAACCGAACGCTTAAAAAACTGCATAAATAATTTGCCGTGCATTTCTGTCGGTTACAATTATACTGGCATTCCTTCAATTTTAATCAGAAACCGCATTTCAATGACTCAAATCGTTGAGCACCTTATAAAAGACCATAATTATAAAAGTTTTTTGTTTATCGGCGGTGAAAAATTTCATAATGACAACCGTGTGCGTGAATCTGTTTTCAGACGCACAATCGAACGATATTCAGAAAAATCACCTGAAATTCATGCAGAATATGTGCATTGCAACTGGTCTGAACACCAGACTTTTGCATTTATGAAAGATTATCTTTCACGTCATCCTGATAATGCACCGGATGCAATCGTTGCAGCAAATGACAATATGGCAATTGGCGTGCTGAAATTTCTTCGGTCTGCACAGGAACCTGCGTGGCAGAAAGTTGCCGTAACAGGTTATGACGATATTCCGCAGGCTGCTATTGAAATTCCAGCCCTTACTACTGTTTCTCAGCCTTTGCAAAAGCTTGGAAATGCTGCCGTTTCAGAACTTGAAGCTTTAATGGACGGTGTTGATGTCCCAATGCGAACACATATTGATACAGAGGTGCGCATAAGAAATTCATGCGGCTGTACACAGGAAAAATTCAATGAAACAAGTTCATTAGTTTATAAAAACGAATATGCTCCAAATTATCAGTTTAGATTTAAAGCTGATTATTATTTGAATATTGTAAGTTCTTTTGCACAGGAATTGACTGATATTGATTCTATGCCGGCATTGTGCGCTTCTTTAAATGGTTTTTTAAACATGCTCGAAGTTCCTCTGTTTTATCTTTTTGGCTTTACGTCGCAGAATGATGTGCCGTGGTATGAAACAGGTTCTGCAATGTTGATTTATAGCCGTACGGAAGGCAGGGAAAATCATACAAATTATTATGGCGAAAAAACGGATTTAACGACTTTTCTGCATAAAGATTTTTCAAGCATTGTAAGGTCAATTTTTTTGCTGCGTGCCGGTCAGAAAGAAATCGGTTTTATTTTATATGAAATTGATCCTGAACTTCAGCCTTATATTTGCAGTGCTTTTGCCTTTATCGAAAATGTTCTGCGCCGCATTAATGATCTTGAATCTGAAAAACAGCATTCTGCCTTGCTTGAAAAAGAAATTCAATTAAGGTCAAATGATCTTGTTGCCGTGCATGAAAAATTAAAGCAGGAAGCAGAGCGGCGTCTTGCTGTTGAAGCTGAGGTTCTGCGCATAAGTGAATTGGAGCGTCTGCGATTTTCAATTGATTTGCATGACGATATTTGCCAGCGTCTTGCAGGAATTTCTCTTTATTGCAAGAGTCTTGTAAAAATGGATGATTTGCCGCAAAATGCGCTGCCGGATCTGGCTTCGCTTGTTGATGAAACATTGACGCGCACACGAGCCTATGCACATGACTTTTTTCCGCTTGAACTTGATTCCGTTAATTTAAAAGAAGCTTTAAGCCTTCTTTGTGAAAGTTCTGGAACTCAAATGGGGCTGCGCTGCGATTTTGAATGGCATGTTGATGAAAAGAATGAATTCCTTCCGGCACAAAAACTGAATATCTACCGGATTTTTCAGGAAGCATTACATAATGTTTCAAAACATGCAAAAGCAAGAAAGGCTGTGCTTCGTGTAACAGATGAAGAATCTGGTATTGTTTTTGCGCTGCTTGATGACGGAATCGGTGTAGAGCAGGCACAGGGACTTGCAAAAAAATCAAGAAAAAAATCAGCCGGATTAGGGCTTCGTTCAATGGAATATCGTGCACATCAAATTGGTGCAGATTATTCAATAAAACCTGCATTGTCTGGCGGTACAATTGTGTCGGTCGTGCTTCCTAAAAAGCTTGTTACGGTAAAGCTTGACTCTATTCAGGAATAAAGTCTGTATGTTGTAGCTCCAAAAGCTGTTTGGCTTACGATATCCTTTAATCTGTCAGCATTTCAAGAGATTCTTTTAAAAGATTGATAAACTGAGCTTTTAAAATCGGTTCGTATGTTCCGCTTGGAATGTCTTTATCAAAATATTCTTCTGCTTTTTCTACAAATGTCTGCACAGCCTTGGCAGAAAGCGGCAGTTTGCTTCCGATAATGCTGCTTTCAAGTTCTCTGTTTCTAAACGAAAATGGTCCGCAAAAGGCAATTCTTAAATCTGACAGAAAATTTTTCTGTGTATTAGAAAGCAGAACAAAAGATGCAGAAAGATTGTTGATTTCGTTTTTGGGTCCAAGCCTTTTAAAAATTGAAACATCCCATTCTTCGAGCGGAACTTTGATGCGCGTTAAAAAATATCCGGCAGGTACTGCATCAAATTGAGAAAGAGACAGAACCAATGTTTCTGTTGATGAATGATGTTTGTCTATATGCATTCGTTCTGTGCCTGCCCTTAAGACAAGTTTTGCATCAAGAGCAAGAAGTGGAGCAAATGTTGTCATTTTTGTCGGCTGTGTACACACATTGCCGCCAATTGTTGCAATGTTTCGTACTTGTCTGTTTGCAATTGTACAGACTGCATCGTGGAGCACTTTTGGAAATTTCTGCGGCAGATTTTCAATCTGTGAAAGTGTAACGCCTGCACCAAATTCAATTAACCGTTCTGTTTTAATAATCTGCTTAAATTCAACAATTCTGCGTACGTTCAGAATTGAATCTGGATAACTCAAAAAAGCCGGACTTGAACTGTAATTTATGCCTGTGCAGCCAGCTGCAATAGACAGATTTTCTATTGTGCGCAGATGATAGAGTGCTTCTGGAATGTCTTCGGCATATTTAATTTCTATCTGGTCATTTTTCATTTGTGCGTATCCTGCGGTATTTTGCTGCTAGAATAATGCCTGTTATCAATGTATTTGGTTCTACACATTTACATGGCATTGATGTAATAAACTGCTCAATTTCTGCTTTTGACGGCATTTTATTTTGTTCAATAAATTCGTTTATTGTAAAATATTTAGAAGCTTCGCAATATTTGCAGTGGTGCACTCCAGCTTTATCAAAAGCTTTATGAATGTCTTCATACTCAGAAGTTATACTGAAATATTCAATTGTTGTAATTGAACAGTCCTGAATTGTATATACGGGCAGAATGCACGAAAGAACAGGCGTTCCGTCCAGGAGTACTGTACATGAACCGCATCTGCCTTCGCCACATCGCATTTTGCTTCCACAAAGATTAAATTTACTGCGCAGAATATCAATCAGCTTTTCTGTTCCGTTTATTTCTAAGGATTCAATTTTATCATTAATTACGCAATCAATTTTCATCTGGCATTTCCTTTTGTGCTAAAAGATTAAAAATGCTGTCTGTCTGCAATGGCAGATTTGTTACAGGTACACCGATTGCTTGAGAAACTGCCGAACTGAATGCTGCTGGCAATATGCTTTCGATTATGGAACCAATTTCTTTTGGATTTTCGCCAGACTGAATAAATGAAACTTTTGGATAAATTATATTGAGTGAATTTGGTTCAACAAAACTTGTTAGCAGTTTTGCAGATTCTGTTTTTACTGCTGAAATTGCAGATTTTTCATCAAGCAGTTCACCACATTCAATTGCAATATTTACATCTCTTACAGAAATTTCATATGTAACAGTGTTGACTTCAACTTCAACAACGGCTGCAGCCCATGATGTTGCCAGAAAAGGCTGACCGCAAAAATCCTGTGTGTTCCACGGTTTTTTTCGTGAAGGCATAAATGTTTTTTTTACGGAAATTGGCAACGGCTGCCTGAACCTTGATTTTTGAAGCGACATGCAGCATTTTTTTAGCAGCTGCGTCATTACTGTTATGTTTAAAGAAAGAACATCTGGTTCTTCTGGTTCTTCTGTATTTGAATAGTCTGTTTCAAAATTAACGTTTTCAGGTGGAATGTCAAGAAGCTTTTCTATCAGCCTGAGCCAGATTGTTTTCAAATGTTCAGATGGAGAAAAAATCTTTACAGAAAGAGATCCGTCTGTTTCAAGTGTTGTTTCAAGCGAATATTTGTTTCTTATTAAATCTTCTGCAAGAAAGCAGCTGCCTTCATGTGCAACAGCAAGCCCGATTCCCCTTAAGTGTTTCTGCGTGTGCTGCGAAGATGATTCTGATATAAGATTGTATGCAGAATTTCTTCTTTCGTATTCACTTGATTCTTGCTCTGTTTTTGATTCTTTATCAATAAAGGCGCGTCGTATAGAAGCTTTTTTTATAACTTCATTAACTGATGATGTGTCAATCTTGCAATAAAAATCTTCATCATCCGGTTTCAGAAAGTTTTGCTTTCTAATCTGGTTTATATCAATTTTCATCTGATTTGCAATGTAATGAATGTGATTTTCAATTGCAAAAAAAGCCTGTGTGTCGCCCCACGTAAAAGAGCAGTTTAGCGGCGGCTGGTTTGTTTTTATGGCATATGCATCAATTCGAAGATTTTCTATCTTATAAGCGCCTGTTGCTGCAATTACAAAACGGTCAAGAATATACTGAATAAACGGATTTATAATTCCTGCATTTACAAGCATGCAGATATCAAGCGATGTTATTTTGCCTTCATTGTTGCATGAAGTTCTGAATCTGATTGAAGCCGGTTCTATACGTTCAATGTATGTTTCCTGTTCAGAAAGTGAATAAACTAATTTAACTGGTTTGTGCAGATGAAAAGAAGCAACTGCTATTTGTGCTGCAGTTACACTTGTAATCCATGTGTCATTAATTTTAGTGTTCACTTGGTGTGTTTTGTGAATTAAAATATGGCTGTCGTTTATGGCAAGTGTTTCTGCTACTGTTGATCTTAAGTGTTTTGCCCATTGGGAGTTTGTATAAATATGAAGCTGTTTGCCTGTATATGAAACAACGCAGCTGTTTCTTTCTACTTTTGGCTGTACAAAATCAAGCGAAAATGTCTGCTCAAATTTGTGTTCTTCTTTTTCAAAAGTGCTGTCAGGTTCGCCATGAATAATCGAGCGGTTTGCAATAAGCTGATCAGCAGAAAATGAATCTGTAAATTCAAGTCCCATAGGAATATTTAGCGGATCCATTGAAAAACCGATTGACGGTAAAAGTTCGTTAAGCTGGTGCTCATCTGGACCTACAAGAATTCCAAGCGGCTGACCTAAATATAAAATTTCTTTGTCTGCAAAAATGCTTGTACTTGCATTTTTTACGGCAACATTATTTGAGCCTGGTATGTCTTTTGCGCTAAAAAACGAAACTCCTTCCGGCAGTTCCGGCAGTTCAATTTCAGGTACTGTGCCGCATTGAACAGGGCTTCGCACAAGCAGTCCAAAAAGCATATCGTCAAGGACAATGTCGCTTGAAAATGTCTGTGTGTAGACAAACTGCTTTTTAGCATGAGAGGCACGTTTCTTTTTGGGTTTTGCTTCATTTTCAAGCATGGTGGGCTTTTCCTATAGAAAGCACCGTTTCAATAACACGATCTGCCATTTCATCTGTCATGTCTGGCCATAATGGCAAAGTAATTGTCTTTTCAAAATGTTCCTGTGCATTTGGAAAATCTTCAGCTTTTAATCCATATTCATTTTTGAAATATGTCATTCTGAAATGTGGAATAAAGTGCATTGAAATGCATATGCCTTCATCTTGAAGAAGAGAACCAAATTCGTTTCTGTTTATTTTCAGCATTTCAGGTTTTATGCGCAGAAGATATAAATGCCATGCATTTCCGTCTCCGTCTGGGGGAACGGTCAAAAAATCAATGTTTTTGAATGCATTATTATAGCGTTCAACAATGCGCTTGCGTTTTTCAAAAAGTGTGTCTGCTTTTTTCAGCTGTTCCCTGCCAATTGCGCCAAGAATATCCGGCAGATTGCATTTGAAACCTGCGTCAACAACATCATATTCCCACGAAGCTTTATCTTTTGTGTAGCGGTCCCAGATTGGCCGGTCAATTCCATGAAGGCGCATTATCTGCATTCGCTTGGCATATTCTTCGTTGTTTGTTGTTATCATGCCGCCTTCGGCAGTTGTTATTGTTTTTGTGGCATAAAACGAAAATACACCGATATCGCCTAATGTGCCCGCAAAACCATTTTTGGTTTTTGAAGGGAAGGCGTGTGCTGCATCTTCTACAATTTTTACATTATAATGCTCTGCAAGCTGTTTCAGAGCGTCCATATTGCATACGTTTCCGGCAATGTGAACAGGAACGATAGCTTTGATTTTTTTTCCATTTCTGGCATCTTGTTCAAGTTTCTGTTCTACGGCATCTGCTGAAATGTTATAAGAATCTTTTTCGATGTCGGCATATTCAATATGTGCACCAAGATGGCGTGCTGCAAGTGCAGTTGAAGCAAATGTATAAGGCGTCGTTAAAATTTTATAGCCGTCTTTTAAACCAAGTGCGTCATATGCAAGCATAAGACCGGAAGTTGCGCTGTTTACAGCAAGAGCACATTTTGCATCAATTTTTTGTGCAAACTCTTTTTCAAAAGCCATTGTTTCTTTTCCGGTTGTAATCCAGCCGGAACGCAGAACGCGCAGAACAGCTTCTTCTTCTTCTTTGCCAAGTGAAGCAACTGAAAAATTAATTTTTTCCTTGAGCATTATAAAACTCCTTAAGGGATGGCACAGCTTCGCAAAGTGTCTTGATTAAATATTCTTTGTTTCTGTAAAGTTCTTTTTTTGATTCATCGTAAATGCAGACAGCTTTTAGTTTTGCAAGCAGGTCTGCAAGTTCTTTGTCTTTATATGGCAAAGATTTAAGCTTTAAGATTTTTGGATATTCTGTTTTTGTCGGGTTTTCTTCGTCTATCCAGAGCGGTTCGTCAAGGCGTTCGCCCTTTCTTGAACCGATAAATTCAATTTTGATGTCTTTATTTGGCTCAAAACCGGAAAAGCGTATAATCTGTTCTGCTATGTCAACAATTTTGATTGGTTCGCCCATGTCAAGCAGATAGGAAAGACCGTTTTGACCAACGCCACCTGTCTGAAGAACAAGAGAACATGCTTCTGGAATGGTCATAAAAAATCGTTTCATTTCCGGATGAGTAACTGTTACAGGACCGCCGGTTTTTATCTGTTCCATAAAAAGCGGAAGAATTGAACCGCGGCTGCCTAAAACATTGCCAAAGCGTACAAACATGAACGACTGGTCTTTAGAAGCTTTTTTTGCAGCAGCAAGCACTAATTTTTCAGAAAGCATTTTTGAAACGCCATAAGTTGAAACCGGTTCAACAGCTTTGTCTGTTGAAATAAGCACAAAACGTTTTACGTTTGAAGCAAGCGAAGCTTCAAGCAGGTTTTGTGTGCCGAAAACATTGTTTTCAATTGCGGCAACCGGGTTTTCTTCCATCATTGGCACATGTTTATAAGCTGCACAATGGAAGATTACGTCAATATGCATTTTTGGAAGCAGCCATTCAAGATATGATTTGTCTTTTAATTCACCAATAATTGGAACTATTGTTGCTTTTTCTCCGACACCTTCAGCCTGAAGTATTCGAAGTTCTTTGTCTATGTGATAAATAGAATTTTCACCGTGACCAAAAAGATAAAGACGTTCTGCTCCACCTGAAAGCAGCTGTCTTGCAAGTTCTGAACCTATTGAACCGCCGGCACCTGTTATGAGAACGCGTTTGCCGCGAAGGTATGACAATGTTTCTTTTAAAGAAATTGTAATAGGTGTGCGTCCAAGCAAATCAAGCGGATTGATTTCGCGAGCCTGAACAAGATGTGCTTTGCCTTCGACAATTTGCGAAACGCTTGGAAGAATTTTGATTTTTGAAAACCCTGCTTCGCTTAAAATGCCGTACACTTCGCGAAGGCGTTCATTTTGTGCGCTTGGCATTGCAATTATTGCTTCGTCATAAGCACCAGGTTTTAAAAGACCTGCCATGCTGATTGGACCATAGATTGGAATACCGTTGCGCTGTTTGCCGATAAGGCTTGTGTCATCGTCTAAAAAGGCTGTAACACGTCCAAAAATCTTTTTTGCTTCAAGTTCGTCTGCTATCATCTGGCCTGCAAAACCTGCACCGATGATATAGACACGCACATCATTTTTTAATGACATTAAAGTTTGTCCTAATATTGACTAGTTTCTTTCCTCTAAAACAGGAGGTACAAAAAGCCAGACTTTTTTTGTGCAGTTAAAGTCTTAAACTGCACAAAAATAATTGCAAAATTAAAAAATCAAGAGTTCAGGGCATCTAAAAAAAATTAGAGATGACTGCGAATTTTGCTGCCACCAAAAATTTAAATTTTCAGCGACTCTATTTACAATTATAATTAAACATTTTAGCACAACTATTTTCATATTTCAATGTCAGTTGCAAATAATAGAAGAAAAATGATTTTCTGCTTGTTTTTAGCTATTTTTTGATTGTTAGTGTTTAATTAAATATCTAAAAACTCTAATATATCTAAAAAAATATATGTTTTGAAAATTGTTTTATTCTTGCAGAGTTTTTCCTTTGGTGTTCTCTGCAGGTGTTCGTTCAACATGCTGCCGTTTATGTTTTTACAGATATCAATGTAAAAAAACATAAACGAGAACAATACTTCTGCCGAAAATCAGAAAGTATATAGATGTGAATTCTTAAAAAGATATTTTAAGAAACAAATGTATCGAAAAATTTTGTCATGCATAAAGATGATAGATGAGGTTTTATGAAAAAACGGTTATTTTTAGTTGCAACAATGCTTGTTTTTGTTTCTGTGTTGACTTTTGCTCAATCTCTTACAATTGTGATTGTTCAGCGTGATTCTTCTACGACATTGGTTCGTGATATGACACGTCTTTTGGAAACTTCACTTATGGATGCTTTCTTTGATGACGGTTTTATAGTTTCAAATGAACCTGTAGTTGTAACAGGAACAAGCAATGAATTGTTTATAGAACATCTTGCTTCTGCCGGAACTGGCGGAATGGGATATATTGTTCCTGTAATTATAAGATATGGAGAAAATTCTGGTGATTCAACTTTCGTTGAACTGGAATGGGAAGTTTTATCTAATAATTACAATGTTTATGCAAGTGGCATTGTTGATCAGCCAAAGCTGCATGCAGCTTTAAATAGAAAAGATTGTGAAAAAGGTCTTAGAAATTTTTCTGTCGGTCTTGAAAAAGAAATTGGAGCTGCAATCCGGTTTCAGGCTCAAGCTCAAAAGAAGAAAACTCAGGAACTTTCTTATAAACGATAACTTTGAATGTTTTTTTAGTTTATGATTAAAAAAACAGAACTTAACTAAAAAAAATTGGAGCTTAGCGAGGAAAATATGAAACGTTTTGGTCTTATTTTGTTGATGGCGGTTTTTGCTGTTGTTTCTGTAATGGCTGCATCGTCATCTGTTGCCTGGGAAGGCCGTGCTGCACGGGGTAGTGCAGATGCTTTTCCTGCTGGTGGAAATTATGCACAGAGCAGAATTTTTTCTAAAGGCGAAATTGTAGACGTTGTTAATCCTTCAAATGGTAAAACAGCCACTGTTGTAATTACTGGTTCTACAGATTTATCGGGTGTTCTTGTTTTGCTTTCTCCGTCTGCAGCTTCTGCACTTGGCGTTGAAAGCGGATATGATACTACTGTTCGTGTAAGCAAAAAGAACGATTATGTAACAGAAAATACACTTACACAAACTGCACCTGTTTCTGTTGCAGATCCAGATTTAAATCCGGTAGCAGCTCTTCCTTCAGATTATTCAAATGTCATGTCGGCTCCTGTTCCTCAGACACAGCCTGTTGAACCGCTTCCGCCTGTTCCTCAGAACAATGTTGCTTCTGCAAAAGAAATTCCTGAACCTTTGCCACCGGCACAAGATAACCGTCGTTCTGTTTCAGTCTACGATTATTCATTGCTGCCACCGGCTCCAAAAGAAGAAGTTGCACCAATTCAGCAGAATTTTTATGTTTGCCCGGATTGTTCTGGCAATACAAAAAACAGCGGACAGCTTTGTGACAATTGCAAACGTCTGTTGAATGAAGGAACAGCTGATGTTCAGCCGGCTTCTTCTGTTGCTAACAATTCTTCAATGCCTTTCCCTGAATTGCTTATTACCCAATATGAATATGGAAAATTCTATGTTCAGCTTGGCGTTTATAAAGACATGAAAAATCTTTCGAAGCTTGTTAATACTTACCGTGGAAAATATCCGGTTTCTATAAAAGCTTCTGACAGAACGCCTGGTGCTTATGAAATGCTTATTGGTCCTCTTTCTCAGGATGAATACAGGGCAATTTTGGAGCGTTTTAGAAGTAATGGCTTTAAAGATGCTTTTGTTAAGTTTCTAAAATAGTCATTTTGAAAAATATTTTTTAAGCTGCCGCTAAAAATACAATTTGGCGGCTCTTCATATTTCTTAAAGCTGCTCTTTATAAAGCTTTATAAGACAGTGGATTATGAAATATTTTCATGATTCGCTGTCTTTTTTGTTTGTATTTTGAATTCTTAAAAAGATACATGTTAAGAATTTTCAGCAAAGGGTCTTTTATATAAGTCTCTAAAAACTGTAATTTTAAAAGATGACCATAGGTATATTTAAATCAATGGTTCCAAATTTTGCTAAAATGTTTTATGATATAACAAATAACGGAGGAACTCTATGAGTGATAAGCCTAGAGAAACATTAGGCAGCCGTCTTGGATTTATTTTGCTTTCGGCTGGTTGTGCAATTGGTTTGGGAAATGTATGGCGTTTCCCATATATTACTGGAAAATACGGTGGAGCAGCCTTTGTATTGATTTATCTGGTATTCCTTGTAATTTTAGGATTGCCGGTTATGGTTTGCGAATTTGCTGTTGGTCGTGCTTCTAAAAAAAGTATGGCTGGTGCTTTAACAGAACTTGAGCCAAGCGGGACAAAATGGCATTGGTATAGTGGTTTTGCAGTTGCAGGCAACTATTTGTTGATGATGTTCTATACAGTTGTTTCTGGCTGGTTTTTGAAATATTTTTTTGAAATGATTGGTGGCAAATTTGTCGGAATGGATGCTGCTGCTGTTGGGAATGCATTCGGTGCAACAGTTGGAACTCCTTCAAGTCTGCTTATCTGGATGGTTATTGTAATTATTATTGGCTTTGGTGCTTGTATTCTTGGACTTCAAAAAGGTGTAGAACGCATTACAAAAGTAATGATGTCTGCTTTGCTTGTTATCATGATTGGACTTGCTGTTTATGTTGCAACAATTCCTGGTGCCGCTGAAGGATATAAATTCTATCTTAAACCAGATTTTAAAGCACTGGTTGGAAATGGTGAACACGGTCTTTGGGATACAATCTATGCTGCTATGGGACAGGCATTCTTTACACTTTCTTTGGGCATTGGCTCAATGGAAATCTTCGGTTCGTATATTGGTAAAGATCATTCTTTGACAGGCGAAGCTGTTCGTGTAATTGGATTGGATACATTTGTTGCAATTTGTGCCGGTTTGATTATTTTCCCTGCATGTGCAGCATTTGGTGTTGAACCAGGTTCTGGTGCAGGACTCGCATTTGTTTCGTTGCCAAACGTATTTAATGCTATGGGACCAGTTGCTGGAAGAGTTGTCGGCGCTTTCTTCTTCTTGTTTATGGCATTTGCTGCTCTTTCAACTGTAATTGCAGTATTCGAGAATATTGTTGCATTCCCAATGGACAAATTCGGATGGTCAAGAACTAAGTCTGTACTTGTTAATTTTGTGGCAATGTTAATTCTTGCAACACCGGCAGCTCTTGGTATGAATGTCTGGTCTGGTGTTCATTTTGGTGCTCATATTGCTTCAATTGATGCATTGGAAGACTTTATTGTAAGCCAGAACTTATTACCGATTGGTTCTTTAATTTTCCTTTTGTTCTGTACATGGAAAAAAGGCTGGAACTGGGACAACTTTATTGCTGAAGCTGATGCCGGTGAAGGTGTAAAATTTCCAAAGAACAATGTCGTTAAAATCTATTTGAAATACATTGCACCACTTATTATTCTTGTAGTATTTGTTGCAGGCTATTTTGATATTTTTGGAAAGAAATAATCTGTTAATAAATTCTTAAAATTATTTCAGTTTTTAAGCACTGTTTGTAATTCTGTTGTGAATTACAAGCAGTGCTTTTTTTTGCAGTTTTCATTTTTTAAAGTTTAATTCTTATATGAATTTAATGTCGTGGGACTCTAAAAAAAATTGAAGATTTATGCGAAGAAATCTGTGTAAACCAAGAAAATTGTTGATTTGTGGAAAGGTTTTATATCTGTTTTAAATCTGCATTGCGGTTGCTGCTTGAAGATAACAAAATTATGCCAGAAATTATTAAACTGATTTTTTTATGCAGGGCGGTGTATAAAATGCTGCAAAAGCATTATTGCTGTGCCTTAAATGTTTTGTGTGGTTGTCTGGTTCTTGCCATTGTTTTTTGAAATGTAAAGGCATTTGTCTGCGGTGTTTATAAGCGATGCAATGGAAGTTTCTTCTATATTTTCTGTGATGCATATACCTATACTTATGGTAACTTTTATTGTCTGATTATCGTATGTTACAGAACTTTCTTCTTCGAGAAGACGCAGCTGTTCAGCTGTTTTTTCGGGCGTACTGTTGTCGTATGTAAAAACTAAAAATTCTTCGCCACCCCAGCGGCAGCATAATGCTTTTTTATTGAATGTTTTTGAAATGTTATCAGCGGTCATTTTTAATACTAAATCACCGGCTTTGTGTGTGTATGTATCATTGACATTTTTAAAGTTATCAATGTCCATGATTATTGCAGATACCGTTTTTTTATGCTGCTTTTTATAAATGGCGTCAAGTTCCTTGTTAAAGCC
Source organism: Treponemataceae bacterium (assembly GCA_045627325.1). Lineage (GTDB taxonomy): Bacteria > Spirochaetota > Spirochaetia > Treponematales > Treponemataceae > UBA1240. Next base: position 35,894 of record JAZQNK010000095.1, read on the forward strand.
ATATCTGTTTAATAATCCAGTCAGGCTGTCATGATGGGCTTGTGTTATTGCCTGTTTTAGTGCGATTCTTGATTCAACTTCGTCTGATATGTTCTGGCTTGCAAGAGTTACAGATTTTATATGTCCTTCAGAATCTCTGTTGGAAACAATTAAACTGCTTCTGATATATTCATTGTTTTCATCAACAAATTCTGTTGTAATGTAATCTCTTTTAGACATTCTTTCGTTCAATGTTTTAAAGTTGAGGAACTGCCGCATGACTTTTGATGAATCATTTGGGAGATTTGAAATAAGTTTTTTTATTAAAAGCTGAGAATCAGAAAAGTCATTTTCTTTTGATATTTCAGCGGAATTTTCTTTTAAAGACAAAAAGCTGTTGTTATCTATGTCAAAATTAAAGCATGAAGAATAAGATTTAGTAAGGCTTGATACAATTTTGTAAGCTTTTGCAATAGATTCTGCATGTTCAATTTCGTTTTGCTTTTGTTTATTTATTGTTTGCGTCAGCGAAATAAATTCAGTTACTTCATTCTGTTTGTTGCGGCTTAAAGGAATTGCAATAATTTGAATCCAGCCGTGTGTTGTGTTTACTTCTAATGAAAGGTGGCTGTCTTCTGCAAATCTCTGCTGTAATGTTGAAAAATCCCAGAAATCTTTGTACTGTTCATAGTTTTGCTGTGTACAGAAGTCTTTAAGCCAGTTATTAAGTGTTTCTGATGCAGATTTATAGACCGGAAACAGCTTGTCTAAATCTTTATCAATTTGTATTTTATGCAGAACGTTGTTGGTCATATCAATTTTAATGACTGTTCCAAACAAACTTGTAATTGTTTTTGTAAGCCTTTCATTTTCAAATTCTTTTATTTTTATTTTGGTAATATTCTGAAAAAGCATGATTAAACGGATATTTTCTTTGTCGTTTGCGTCTGAAACAAATGTTGCTGTTGCTCGCAGCCAGCAGGCTTCTTGATTTTCAAGATTTTTTCTGTATTCGAGCGACAGACAATCTTTGCCTTCGTTAAATGATTGGATAAGGTTTTCGCGTGAAAATGTGTTTTCGTATTTCTGCCTGTCAAATGAAGCTATCTGCGAGAGTTCTTCTTTGATAAAATCATCGAATTTTCTGCTGTCGTTCGTTTCTTTTAAACGTAAATTGTCATAGCATGTTGAGTGACATTCATTTGCGGTTAAATTTGCAAATACAATTGTAGGCGATATTGTTGTAATTGCAGTTAGAATTTCAATTTGATCCTGAAGAAGCTTTTGCTGTTTAATTTCTGCATTTTTCTTGTTTGTATTGATTTTGTTTATAAAAAGGTTCTGCTGTTCCTGTGTAATTGTAAAGACAAAGATTACAAGACATGAAAGCATAAATCCTATTGAGTAAAATGGAGAATTTGGATCTAAATATTGTGCAATTCCTGCAACTATAGGAATAAGTGCGTAAATTATAATGTTGCCGAATTTAAATTTTTCGGATTTTTCTGATTTGTGATATTTTGTAATTCCAAGAACACCAATTGACAGAAAATTAAAGAACTGAAGATAAAACAAAATCTGTCTGAAATAGCATGTGTGATATATTGCATCTTTATCAATAAAAAAGATTGTCGGTGTAAATATATTCAGTATAATCAATATGATTTGTATGTCTAAAGAAATCATTACAAAAATAGAAAAGATTTTTAATTTTCTGCTTTTTGTTTTTTGCCCCTGGGGTTTTAAAATTACCAGGACAAAACGAACCCAGCAAAATGAAGCAATCGTAGCCATTAAATGAAAACTGTAGCTGGTGAAAATGAGACAGATGCGGCTTTTAATCAAATTAGAGGCAAAAATTCCCCAAAGCGAATCAATGAAACAGAATGCAATTGAAAATTTTAATAAGCTTATATATGCGTTTCGTGTTGCTATGTCTTGCGAAAAACTGCTGGTTTTCTTATTTAACAAAGACAATACAATGGCACATACAAAAGCAAACTCTGTGTAATATAAGCCTGTCAACTACCTTGTCTCCTGTTAATTAATTATAACACGGTCTTTGAATACATGCCACCAAAAAAGGCGCATTATAGAAGGAAAATAGTTTTTCTGTTTATACATTTTAAGCATATACTTTTAGATTTAAATGGTAACTGTGGAATATTTTTGAAAATGGTTATGGATATATAATAAAGTTTCTGACATAGAAATATTGCTGAATTTGATAATTTTAATTTTGTGTGTGTTTGAAAAATTATATTGTGAACTGTTTTTTATAGAGCGGGCAGATTGCATGGCATATATTTATTCCGGCATTAAAAATTAAAAGAAGTTGCTTATATAATTTGATAAGTTACTGTGATAAAAACAAAAACGGAATAATATTTGTAATGTAAAAATAAAGCTGTTTCATTTAATTTAATCTGAATTATTCAGCTGTTCTATTTGAGAAAAATTATTTATTGTATTGTCTGCAGTGTTATTCTTGCAGGAATCATAAATACATGCAGTTCGGTAACTATAAAGTTCTGTGTTTGTATCATTAATTTTAAAAGAGTTAGAATTTCTGTTTTAGTGAAAAGCGTGGTGAAAAAAAGATTGTTTTGTCTGTATAAATATAAATGTGAAAAAGTTTCTGTTGTAAAAATATATGTATTTTTAAGCAAAAAAATAACCACAAAACCGACAGCAGTTTTGTGGTTATTTGTATTACAGTACAACAGCCTGCTACTTTGTTGTGTGGCTGTTTATTTTTAAAAGCTGTTGTACGTGCTCCAGTAATTCTGGTGTTGAAACAGGTTTCAAAATATAGTCTTTACCATCAGCCTTTACAGCTTTTAGTGTTTCGTCGTTTTCTACACCTGTCAAAAAAATAACTGGAATATCTTTTGTTGCAGGGTTTTGCTTCATTTTTTCATAAACTTCAAGTCCAGACATTTCTGGCATGTCTACATCAAGAACAATAATATCAACTTTGTTTTTGTCTAAGAAACAAAGTGCATCTTTGCCAGATCCGGCAATTTCAACTTGCCCGATGTTTTTCAGTGATGACTTGACATGAATTCGTATAACTGAATCGTCATCGACAGCCAGAATTAGTGGTGGTTTTGTTCTTTGCAATGCTGCCATGTAACTCTCCAATAAAATAGATTTGTTTTAGCAAGACCCTAAAAATCATAGCTTTTAGAGATGCATTTTATTATAGCACGATAAAACCAAAACTGCATAAAAAATCAGCAGGCTTTTTGCATCTGTTTTGATTAAAGCTGAAAGAGGGGATATGCTGCAGTATTTTGTGCCGATTTGCAGAGAAAATGGAGTTTTTCAAATAATTTTTTAAATATCATCTATTTAAAAGCTTGTAAAAAAACGGGTTTCATTGTATTCTAAATTTGTTTCAAAACGAAAGCAGCATTGGAGGCAATTATGGCAATCGGCGAGACACAGTTTCAGCTTGTTACTTTTGAATTAGGTGAAGAGCTGTATGGTGTTGATATTATGGACGTTAAGGAAATTGTAAAATTACAGGCTGTTCGTCCTATTCCTAATGCTCCCTATTATGTAGAAGGCATTTTTAATCTTCGTAGTGAAATAATACCTGTTATCAATTTGCATAAGCGTTTTCATTTAAAGGCCCGCGAAAAGGTTGAAGGCGAAGATGATTTTGAGGGCGGCTTTATTATTATTAATATGGATGGAACAAAAATCGGCATTATCATTGATAAAATTGCCAGAGTTGTTCAGATAAAGACTGATGAGGTTAAGCCGCCGCCACAGATGCTTACTGGTATCGGCACTGAATATATAAATGGTGTTGTTCGTCAGGAAAATGGCTATCTTATAATTCTTGATATTCGTCGTGTCTTCAATTCTAATGAATTGAAGAAATTGGTCGGCATTGAGTAACATGAAGGTTCCCGTTTTTAGTTCTACTATTCGCAGAAAAGAAATGGATGCGGTTCTGTCATGCATGGTTTCTGAGAAAATTGGACCTGGTGAGTTGAATGCACGGCTTATTCAGTGTGTAAAAGAATCTTTTGGCGTTGATGGCTGTGCTGCTGTCCGCAGTCCAGCAATTGCGCTTAAATATGCTATAAAGTGTCTTGATTTGCCGCAAGGCAGTTCCATTATGATTTCTGCACTTGCTCCTTCATGGCAGGTGCCTGTAATTGAAGATTTGGGATATAAACCGCTTTTGCTTGATGTTGATGAAGAAACAGCGCTGGTTTCTGCCTCTGCTGTTGAAAGCGGCATGAAAAATGGCGGTTCTCTTTTAATTCTGCATGAAACATTGGGAAATTTGCCTGATTTTGAAGCTATCCTTGCTTTAGGAATTCCTGTTATTGAAGACATTTCTCAAAGTGCCGGTGCATTTGTCGAAAAAGCACCTGAAAAAGAAGGTGAAGAACCGCAAAAGGTTTTTGCCGGAACTTTCGGTGTATATACAATTCTTGGTCTTGAAGAAAAAGATATTCTGACTGCCGGTGGCGGTGCTGTTATTATGGCACCAAACCGTCGTGAATGGATTGTTCTTAAAAGAAATGTTGAAGAAGCACCTGTTACGGATTTGCTGCCGGATATAAACAGTGTTCTTGCATGGGTTCAGTTAAAAGAAAGGGCAAGAAACGAACAGATACGTACCGAAATGAGGGAATTGTATGCACGTCCACTTATGCAGAGCAGACATAAAACATTCTTATGTCCTTGTGCCAATGCAACACGTGCTGTTTTTTCTTTTCCTGTGTTGATTACACATGGCGTAAAAGATGTTAAACAATATGCAGCCCGCAAAGAAATAGACATAGCAGATGCTTTTGAAGATTCTGTAGCAGCAAAATATGAAGAACTTGCTTCTGATTGCCCTATATCGCGTTCTCTTGTTTTGCGATGCATACTTTTCCCGCTTTATCCACGGCTTGGCAATGCACAGGCTGCAAAAATAGCAAAGGTTCTGGCAACATTGCCGTAAGGCAGATAATGAAAAAGAAACGCGCTGTAATTGTTATAAACACTTATAAAGAAGAAGCTCAGCTTTTAGCAGAAGAAGTCAAGGCATTTTTAGAAAAAGAATCCTGGACTGCTGAATTTATGAAATTTTCTGGACCATGTAGCACAAGTTCTTTTGATGACTATGATCTTGCAATTACGCTTGGTGGGGACGGCACTGTTCTTTTTGCAGCACGAGGCTGTTTCAAAAAGAAAATACCTATTTTTCCAATTAATCTTGGAGAATTTGGATTTATTGCAGGCATTCAAAAAGAAAACTGGCAGAACCGCTTGAATTTGTTTCTAAAGAAGAAACTTCCGCTGACAGAACGAAGCATGCTGAATGTGGTTGCTTTGCGTCAGGGCAAAACTATATTTGAATCTTTTGCATTGAATGATGTGGTTGTTTCGGCTGATAAAGCTGCAAAAATTGTTTCTCTTGTCATTACATTTAACGGAAACTCTTTCGGAAAATTCAGGTCTGATGGAATAATTGTAGCAACTGCAACAGGTTCAACTGCTTATTCAGCAGCGGCAGGTGGACCGATTGTTGACCCTGAACTTGATGCATTTGTTTTGAGTCCTATATGCCCATTTTCGCTTTCAAACAGGCCGATTGTTCTTCCATCATCTGGTACGCTTTGTGTTGAAGTTTTGCCTTCAAGAGATACAGGAGTTTCAATTACAGCAGATGGACAGGTTTCTGCCGTACTTGAAACAGGTGATATTGTAGTTGTTCAAAAAGCCGAAAAAAAAGTGCTGCTTGCAGATTGTGGTCCGGCTGTTTTTTATTCTGCTTTGCGTTCTAAACTGCGTTGGTCTGGAGGCCCTTGTGCTTGAAGATTTATCAATAAAAGATTTTGCAATAATAGATTCGGTTCAGCTTGAATTTACAAAAGGCTTTAATGTTTTTACTGGAGAAACAGGAGCCGGAAAATCAATTTTGATTGGAGCTTTGTCGTTTTTGCTTGGTGGCAAAGCTGATGTTTCTCAAATCCGCACTGGTGCGCAAGAAGCACGTGTAAGCGGTACAATATTCATATCAGAGAAACAAAAAGATGCTCTTGTTTGGTTAAAAGAAAGAAATATTGAATTAGAAAACAATCGTGTACTTTTAAGGCGCACGATAAAAGATACAGGCAAAACTGCCGCTTGGGTGCAGGATACACCGGTTACAAAAAACGAGCTTGCAGATTTTACTAATTATCTGGTTGATATTCATGGACAGCATGAGCACCAGTCTTTAATGCGTGTTTCTGAACACCGCAAATTTTTAGACGCATATGCCGGAATTACTTCACAGGTAGAAGCTTTTACAGAGCTTTATAATCAGCTTGTTGAAAAGCGAAAAGTGCTTGCAGAGATGAATACTTCTGATGCAGAACGTGCACAGAAAATTGAGCTTCTGCGTTTTGCAATTGATGAAATTGAAAATGCAAAGTTAAAGGTTCAGGAAGAAGAAGAACTTTCTGCTGAAGAATCTCGGCTTACGCAATATGAAAAGCTTTATGATGAAATTGAGCAGATTTCTCAGATTTTTACAGGAGAAAGCGGTGCTGTTTCTCTTTTAAAGAGAAGCCGTCCTGTGCTCGAAAAGATATCTTCAATCGATAACAGTCTTGCGTCTTTGTCTGGCCGTCTTGAAACCGCATATTATGAAATTGATGACATTGCAGAAGAAATAAAATCTTATAAAAATTCTTTGGTTTTTGACCCTGGTCGTCTTGAACAGGTTCAGGAACGTCTTGCCTTGATTTATAAACTGAAGAAAAAATATGTTCCTCAGAACGGCAGCACAATTGAAGATTTGCTTGCATATAAAGAACAGGCACAGGTACAGCTTGAATCTCTTTCTTCGTTTGAAGGCAATCGGGCTGCCCTTGAAGATGAAGTTAATGCAATAGCAAAAAAAGTTTCTCTTGAAGCAAAAGCTCTTTCAGATAAAAGGCATGGTGCTTCAAAAGAAATGGCTGAAAAAATTCAGGCTGTTCTTGCAAACCTTGGAATGAAAGGCACTCTTTTTGATGCAGGTCTTTCTGTAAAGCCTCAGACTGGAGGTGTTCAGCGCTGCGGTCCATATGGTGTAGACAACATTGAATTTATGATAAGTGCAAATCCAGGTTCTCCTTTAAGACCTCTTGCAAAAATTGCATCTGGTGGAGAACTTTCACGTGTAATGCTGGCATTCAAAACAATTCTGGCTGATACAGATACAACGCCGACATTAATATTTGATGAAATTGATACGGGAATCGGTGGAGAAGTTGCAGTAGCAATTGCAGACCATATTAAAAAACTTTCTTTAAAACATCAGATATTATGCATTTCACATCTAGCGAATATCGCAGTTTGTGCCGATACTCATATAAAGATAGAAAAATCTGTAAATGCTCAAAAGACAACCACGTCTGTTCGTACCATAACAGGGCAGACACGTGTTGAAGAAATTGCCAGAATGCTTGCCGGAGACAGTGCAAGTGCGGCTTCTTTGGAGCATGCCAGAGTTTTACTTTCCCAATATGGAGGATAATTGGAGTTATGGCAAAAATTACCGCCGAGAGCAGGGAAGCGTTTACACAGAAAAGTGCCAAGTACAAAGAATTAATAAAAGGCGTTTTTGCAAAAGAAAAAGAATTAAACGCGGAACTTCAGAAAGATAAATCAAAAGAAGCAGAAATAAAGCTTCAGCTTACAGAACAGATGATTTATGCAGTTACTCTGTATATGACGATTAATAATCTGTCTGTAGATATGCTTGGTGTTAAAAATGAAGAAAATCTTAATGAAGGACGAAAGACTCTTTATAAAGCAATTATTTATCTTGAAGAATTAGTAACAAATATAATTGATTCAACTGCTGATGATTTGAAAGAAAAATGGGAACTGTTAAAAGATGTTCCTGTTGAAAGAAGATATTATCTTTCAAGAAAATTAGGTCTTGCCATTGAATTGATTATGGAAGCATATGGCGATAACTCGAAATGGAAGTGGTCTTTTGTTGAATTGCAGGGTCGCTTTATTACAGTTTCTAAAAATATGCTTGATATGACCGAAGCTTCTAAAGATTATTTTGACGGTCGTGCAGAAAATCATGACGTTGCTGTTTATTATTTTAGAATGTTAAAAACACGTCTGCTTAAATGTGCAGAAGGTTACCGCGACCGCTATGAGCTTTCGACAAGACGAGCTGATGACATGCGCCTTGGAATAAATTATCTGCTTGCTTACAGACGTCTGCTGGTTATTCTTAGTGATGCAGATGAAGCTGAAGAAGTAAAGAAAAAGGCTCAGGTCTGGAAAGACAAAATGGAAACAGACATAAAAAAAGAAAAACAGAAATCTTAGTCTTTTGTTTTTCATTTTAATGAAAACCGGTTAATGAAAATTAATCGGTTTTTTTTTTGCTGCATAAAGCTATGTACAAACCATGCAATAAAATTGTATTATATTCATATATTCAGTCTTGCTGTGTAAAGATTTATTCGTGCGGAGGGTTTAATACCCCGACGCTTGCGTTGTAACAAGGGGTATTAAACCCGACTGCAACCACTTATTAAGAACAACATACCTCGCCGCTTGCGGCGAGGTTGTTGATTCGTGCAGAAGCTGTATAGTTGTTGCTTGCATCTTAATGAAAAATATAAAGCAGAACATCAGATATTCCTTAAAAACGCCATGTACTGATGTCCTGCGGCAATGTTGCTGATTATGATTTTTTGTGTGATTGACCTGTAATAAAAAATCTTTATGATAACAAGAAATTGTTGAAAATGTTTCTGTGAAACAAAAAAAAGAGGATGTTATGAAAAAAGTTTTATTATCTTTTTGTGCTGTAATGGTATTATTTCTATTGATTTTTTTTGTATACAGCAGAAAAGAAATTGAACCGGCTGATAACCGTCCGACAGTGCGTCTTGTAACAGATGCCACAGGTTTTGATGACAGGTCTTTTAATGCTGCGGCGTGGCGTGGAATCCTTTTGTTTTATGGTGATACATGGAAAAACCAGAGCTACCGCGGTAAACTTTATGACGTTGTTCCTTGTTCAACAAAAAATATGTACAGCACTGTTTTGACAAAAATTTCTGACGGTGCCTATGATTTGATTTGCGTTACAGACTTCCTGATAGCAGAAAATCTTCCTGCTGTTGCAAAGAAATATCCAGATCAGAAATATATGGTTATTGATATTGATTCAATAAACATGCCGAATGTTGCACAGTTTATTTTTGATGATGAGCAGGGTGCATATCTTGTTGGTGTTGTTTCTGCATTGCAGGCAAAACAGGAACGGATTGAAAATCCATGTTTTGGTTTTATCGGCGGTGTTGCAAGTTCTACGATTACAAAATTTGAAGTTGGCTATGTGCAGGGCATAAAATCAATTTTGCCTCAAGCCAAAATAGTAGATTTTTACACTGATGATTGGGGTGCACCTGAAGTTGCAAAACATCAGGCTAAAATCTGGTACGATCAGGGTGTATTTTCTATTTTTTCTGCCGCAGGTGCTTCTGGAAATGGAACGATTGCACAGGCAAAGGAATGCAGATTGAACGGAATTAATGTCTGGGCTGTCGGCGTTGATTCAGATCAATATGAAGATGGTCTTTATAATGGTTCAAAATCTGTCGTGCTTACTTCCATGCTGAAAAGGGTTGATATTGCAACAGAAATTGCGCTTAGAAAAGTACAGAATAAGACTTTTACAGGTGGAACAACCAGCTTTTCTGTAAAAGAAGGCTGCATTGACTTTTCAATTTCAAATCCGGAACTTTCAAAAGATATTATTGATGCTGCGAATGATATAAAAAAAGAAATTATTTCTGGAAATATAAAAGTTTATAAAACTTATAAAGATGCCCTAAAAGCAGAAGCTGTGCCAGAAGGCCTTCTGGCTATAGATGAATAAGTTTAAAAATATTTTAAGAGGCGGCGTTTAAACATTCTGCTATTGGCGACCGCTGCCTTAGAAATTTTTTATAAACTGAACTGCATTTTTTGTCAGTCCCGTCATCGTTTTTGCTCATTTATACAGTCAATTATACTGAAATTATCTGTCAATAAAATCAAATTCGTGTGGCAATTTTTTAGTCAGATTCTTTGTTTTGCCAAAATAAGCTGCTTTTTTATGTGTTAATTTATTGCTGGAAATATTTTTAAGTTTAGAGTAAACTCTTATAAGGAATTATAATTTGCTTATTGTTGAAAGGGTGGGATAGACAATGGTAAACAAGGCTTTAGCTTTAAAAATATTTGAAGGTTTTTCAATTGAAAGATGGAATGATCTTGTAAGACCTTTTGATTTAATTGAAATGGACAAGTCGGCTGAAAAAATGGTGCTTGTCTATATAATTGGAAAATTTGAAGAACAGCGCGGAAAAACTATCGACTGGGAATGGCTCATTTATGCTTCGTTTTTTGAGCTTTTAAGAAAAATTGCACTTTGCGACATAAAAGCACCAGTTCAGAGAATGATTCGGAAACAATATCCGGAAGAATACAATAAATTAAATCAATGGGTATTGGAACAATACCACGGGCTCATTTCAGATGAGTGGCTTATAGAAAAATTCAAAAAGTATATAGAAGAAACTTCATCAAATGACAAAACAACGCTTGAAATGCGCATTTTTCGGGCAGCACACAAATTTTCAACGATGCGCGAATTTGAAATGATTGCGCCTGTAAATGAACGTTCAAGACTTCTGGCGATTGAACGCGAATTAAATGAAGATATCGGTGAATATTTAGATTTACGCGGGCTGCAGCTGCTTGTAACAAAACAGCGTCCGTATGATTTTCTGCTTGTAATTGAAAAGCTGCGTTTTCAGACAAGATGGAATCAGACCCCGCGTGTGCCAAAAACAAGCGTTTTAGGACATTCGTTTTTTGTTGCCGTTCTTACGCTGCTGCTGAGCAGAGATTCCGGCGTTGAAATGTGCAAAGAAAGGCTGTTTAATAATTATTTTTCTGCGCTGTTTCATGATCTGCCGGAAGCTGTAACACGCGACATTATTTCACCTGTAAAACAGGCAACGTCTGGCTTGCCGTCTATTGTAAAAGACATTGAAGACACAATTGTAAAAAATGAACTTCTGCCTCTAATGGAAGATTTTTATGCTGATGAGCTTCTGTATTTTACAAGTGATGAATTTGAAAACCGAATCCGTTTTGCAGACATTGATATAAGGCATGTTTCTTTTGATGATTTGAACGAAAAGTTTAATAAAGGACAGTATTCGCCTGTTGACGGACGTCTGGTGCGCGTTTCTGACCATATTGCAGCATTTCTTGAAGCAGACAGTTCGATTAATTACGGCATAACATCAAAACATCTGCGCGACGGCAGACGGAACCTTGTAAAGCTTTATCCTTCAGGACAAACTATTAACGGTTTTGATGTTTCAGCTTTTTTCAAAGAATTTGAAACGCAATAATATTAAAAGAACAAAAAAAAGGAAATTAAATGAAAAAAAATCTGTTTATTGCCATGTTTTTAGTGCTTGTTCTTGCACTGACTGCTGCACAAACAGCAGGCAATGCCGGCTTTTCGATGGGAACCTGGAATAAGAATGTATACAAAAACGATTTTCTGGACATTAAATTTAAATTGCCGGATGGCTGGAAAAAATATGGTGATGAAGAAATGGCAGAACTTATGAATCTTGGAACAGACTTATTAAATGATAATCAGAAATATATAACTGAGCTTGCAAAACTGAATTTGGTGTACTATTTTCTGGTAAACAACCCTTCTACAGGCGATGCAATATTAGTAATGTCAGAAAAATCTGCCCTTGATTATACTTTGGATTATTATTTAGTTGCGACAAAAACGCAGCTTGAAACTTTAGACAAAATCAATTATCAGGTCGGTGAAATTCGTACTGAAAAAATTGCCGGCAAAGAGTATGGTTCTTTTCTTGCAGCGGTAAATATGGGCGGAATATGTAAGTTTCAGAAATATTATGTCCGCAAAATGGACAAATATTTTGTATCGATAATTGCAACCAGCGGTAATGGCGAAGAAGCAATTAATGATATGATGAAAAATTTCAAATAAAAGTTTATTCAAAAAAAAAGCAGAAAACATCTAAGTTTTCTGCTTTATGGAGATGGGGAGAATTGAACTCCCGTCCAAATGTGCGGACCAAGCGCGTCTACAAGTTTAGCAATGCGAGGTGGTTGTCGGGAAACGGTAGCAGCATTGCAAGCGTCGTCTCCGTATTCTGGTAAATGTCCTTGAAACGTACCAGACACCATTTCAAGCAAGCTCTGGTTGGCGTCAGACTTTCAGACCGCTCAGAGCGGCGCAATCTGAAGTCTGCGATTATGCAGCGAGTGCGTAGTCGTAAGAATTGTCAGAATTGGCAATTATAGTTTTTGTCTGTTCGGAGGACAGGCGGCCTCACTTGCAGCACAAGACCACGAATCACACCTGTCGAAACCAGTGCACCCCCGTTAGGGCTTCGTGCCTATGCAGCTTCAGAATAAGTGCAAATATTAATTTTGTCAATAGACATTCAGCGTGTCCATTCGCAGATTATATTTTTAAAAAGCTTATAGACGCTTTTGCCTAAAATGCGGTTTATTTCGTCTTTTACTCTAAGATATTCCTGCCATGACTCAAAAACATTGATGTTTGATTCATTCCTTATGCCAGATTCAATAAGACGCACTTCTACAACCATTGGACCATATGGAGAAGCCATTACATCAGAAAGCTGTACGATTTTGTCTTCAATTGTGTTCGGGTGCTGAAGGACAAAAGACTGCAGAAAATCAAGATCTGCACTTGTAATGTCAAATTTTGTGTGTTCAATTATGCGGTTGCCCGGAAAAACGTGAGTAATGCAGTATCTTGCACATTCTTCTTCGCCCATGCCGCACAGGTATCTGTAGCCGTCGAGCGTGTGGCGGATTTTGTGTTTGCCCATGACACGGCCGATGTCGTGAAGCAGTGCATAAATTTCGCATTTTTCTGCATCAACGCCTTTTATGTGAGAAGCAATGGTGTATGCAATGTTGCCGGCCATAATGCTGTGGTCTTTCCATAGACCAGGGTTTTTTTCGTATGCATCGTCTAAAAGTTCAAGGGCTTTTTCTTTTGTCATTTTGCTGCCTCTCTAAAGAAGTATAAAAACATCTGCAAAGCATAAAAGCATGACCGTGCAGATACTCTGATTTAAGATGCATTTATTATAACCGTTTTGTTCAACAAAGCAAGAAAAAACGGCTGTTCTCTTCGTTTGTGTTTCAATTTATGCAAAAACATGATTAGCTGGTTGTCCTTTTCATTATTGTTCAGGTACTTTCAAGTGCAAAAAGTTTGTGCATTGAAACGTAAGAGGACACGGTTTTTAAGCGCAAAAAGTGTACGCAAAACATTAATGCACGGACTGTAACTGCATTTATCTTGCAAACTTTATCGAAAAGTTCAAAGGCTTTTCTCCCTTAATCGAATTTTGCCACAAAGAATGGAGCTGAAAAAGCGTTTTAGAAGGTCTTGATAAGCGTGGCGTTGCTTTTGTCTTGAACAGTCAGCTTAAATCTTATTTTTCACAATTATCGTAATATTTTTCAAGTTCCGGGCGGCATGCCATAAAGATTTCGGCTAGGTTAGGGTCAAAGTGGCTGCCAGATTCTTCCTGGATAATTGAAAAGGCCTGGTCGTAAGAGAAGGCTTCTTTGTAGCAGCGTTTTGAAACGAGGGCATCAAAGACATCGGCAAGAGCCATGATTCTGGCTTCAAGTGGAATTTCGTCTTTCTTAAGGCCGTCTGGGTAACCTGTGCCGTCATATTTTTCGTGATGATAATGGGCAACATTCTGTGAAACTTTGACAAAGTCTTTTTCTTCTACATCTGTCAGGATGTCTTTAATCATTTTTCCGCCGATTGCAGAATGTTTTTTCATTACGGAATATTCTTCATCTGTAAATTTGTCACGTTTTCTTAAAATGGCGTCATCAACGCCGATTTTTCCAAGGTCGTGCATTGGGGCGCTTCTGATTACAAGAGAAAGAAAATCTTCTGAAAGCTGAAAATCTGAAGCGAGCAGTTTATTTGAAAAAATCCTTACGACATCACTTGTTCTTTTGATGTGCCCGCCTGTACTTAAGTCACGAGATTCTACCATCTGTGCCATGCCGAGAATTGTTTTTTCCTGGATTGAACGGATGCGCTGTGTTTTTTCTGAAACTTCTTTTGAAAGAGTTTCGTTGTAGCGCTCTGTAAGTTCTATTGCACGATAGTGTTCGGTTTCATCAATAAATTCCACTGTAAAACCTAAAATATGCCCGAGAAAGTCATTTATCGTATGAATCTTGGTTTCATAAGCACAGTCTCTATATTTGAAGTTTTCAGACTTTTGAGAACTGTGCCCCTTTTTCTTTGTGTTTAAATAAAGAAGCATTTTATAGGCATCAACACATTGAATGATTTTGTTGAGCTGTTCATTTTCTGTAACTATAGGTTTACAGATTGAACAGTCAGCAAGCTCTGTAAAAACGCTCTGTGCATATTTATTTGAACCCATGAAATTTAACTTATAGTCAAATGTTATAAATCCAAGCTTGTTGAGCTGTTCGTTTACGATTTCGATATTTTCGTTAACAGTAAAAAGATTTGTATGATAAATCGGAGTCATTGATCCAATTACAAGCAGAATGGTTGAAAATGCAAAAATGTCAACCTGAGTATTTAAAATTCTTCTTAACGGATATAAAGAAATTGTAAGGGTAGCAAAAATCAGGATAGTTCTTAGTTCCCTGTAGTTTATATTTTTCTTTTTACGGATTGCAAGGACAGTTAAAATTAAAAGTCCCAAAATAAAATAACCGAAAAGAGTTGAAATATAGAGAATGTGGGCAGGACCATATTCTTTGTTTAAAATATAAATTCCATTAGAAAAGACCAGTGAAACATTTTTGTAGTAAATATCAGAAAAACCAATCGTGCACACACACGCAAATGTTATAATCTGAACAGTTATAAGCGGAATAGTAAGTTTTTTAGAAAGACGAATTTTACATATTCTTGCAGACATAAAGAAAAACAGCATCGGAATAAAGCTTCCGGAAAGATAGACGATCTTTGTTGCAAGAATTGCTTCCTTTAACTCTGTAGATAGCGAAAGCATAAAATATCCGATGTATGAAACAGTCGTAATCAGAACCATTGCGTTCTGGCAGAGACTTTTTTTGACATCAGTAAGATAAAGCCATATAAAAATAGCAAGAGAAATGAGAGTACAGAATAGATAAATAGCACTTATTGAATTCATTGGAACAATTATAACACAAAAAAAAATTCTGTATTTAAATTTTCACTTGAAATCAATAAAATTTTTTCATGAGATTAAGTTCTTTTTTTATCATCTCTTTAAGTTCCGGCGGATTTAAAACCTGCACTGATGAGCCAAAATGAAGAACCCAATATAAAGTTTCCTGCAACTGATTTGATTCAAAGCTTAAATAAACAGAACCGTCTTCATTCTGGTGACATTCCTGATTTTTGTGCCAGGTGCGTTCGAGGATATAAGTATTTATTGATTTATCAAAAAGCAGTTCAATTTTTTGAAAAGGTGTTTCATTGTTCCAGATGCCAAAGTTTGGGTCGATATGGACTTTCTTTTCGTAGTCTGGGTCAGGTTCAAATTCAGAAAGCAGAGTAATATCTTTCATTCGAGAAAGATTGTAGGTACTGTATTTGTTGTATTTGTGGCAGAAACCGACGGCATACCAGTCACCTTTCTGACAGTAGATTTTGTATGGATTAAGTTTGTGCGGCGTGTGTTCCATGCTACTTATGGAACGGTATCCAAAACTGACTGTTTTATGCTGTTTGATTGCCGTAAAGATTCTTTCAAAAACTTCAGGTTCAATATTTGGCAGCGGATCTGAAATAAACTGAACATCATTCAAAAGAGAAGACTGAACCTGAATTTGATTGGGCAGCATTTGAGAAATAGTGTCGTACACTTTTGTAATTGTATCTTTAAGCGGAGTGTTGTTATATCTTTCGAGCAAAGGAAGAATGCTCGTAAGTGCAACGAATTCACCTTCGGTTACAAGTACGTTGCGGACAAAAAACGTTTTGTCGGTGTAATAGTAGCCCTTGTGAAAACGGTCATATTCAATTGGTGCATTAAAATCATTCTGAAGATTCTGAATGTCGCGCAGGATTGTCCGTCTTGAAACTTCAAGCTCTTTCATAAGCCGTTCAACATTTGGATAGTTCAATGACTGAATGGCTTTTTCAAGCTTTAAAAGCCTGATTGATTTAGAATGATTTTCTCTTTGTTTTTTTTCCTCTTCCATAATTTCATTATATCACGGAAAATCGCAAATATTTGAAAATTTGCTAAAAATCAGCTGCTTGCATCCTCTTTTGCAGGGCAGTATGGAATTAAAGGAAGCAAAATACTTTGCTGAAGCTCCATCAAGATAATCTTAAAGGACGCTCAGAATAATTCTGATGGACGACCAGAAGGATTCTGATGGGCGACCAGAATAATTCTGATGGACGCTCAGAATGATTCTGATGGACGATCAGAAAGATTCTGATGGGCGATCAGAAAGATTCTGATGGGCGACCAGAAAGATTCTAAAGGACGACCAAAATTATCCTGAAGGAAGCACAATTTTATCTTGCTTAAGTTCAATATTTCTGTTTTCAAAATGCAGTATCGTTTTCATGCTTCAAGCATGGTTCAAAACATATACCGAAAATTCTGTGCTTTAGTCCAAATGCAAGAAAATTTTTGCTATTTTTGCAGTTTATTTGATATACTATTTATACAGAAACAACAACATAGCAAAAGAACTGCAAAAAAAACGTTAAGTCTCTTGTTGATGATAAAACCCGTTATACAGACTGGGATCAGCGAATAGATGTTAAGGCTGAAATGGAAGCTGATTTAATGATTCTTCTGGACGAAAACGGATATCCACCAGTTCCACGAAATGAAGTTTATAACGAGGTTTTTGAGCAGGCGGAGAATTTTAAGAAGTATAGTGAGTAGGAGATATATATGGCAGATACACAATATTTAGATGGTTTATTGGATCAGTTTTTAGCAAAATTTCCACTTGAATCATTACAAACAATGAGTCTTGAACAATATACTGACGTTGTTGAAAAAGGTAAGACAAATGATTCCTTTACTTATTGGGTTGAATCGAAAACAAGAGATTTAGGTTCTATAAAAGGTGGAAGTTCTGAGAAATTTAATATTTACAAATATAACAAAACTCCAACAAGTAAATATTTTTTACATGATAATACTTATACTTGGTATGCTAGGTTAGGACAAACTAAAGATGAAGCATGGAAAAAAACAAGAGGTATTATTTATGAAGTTGCAAGATTAGCCTCTGAAAAGAAATTTTCAGAAATAGATAAAATAGATGAATTATGGCCAGGCTATAAATGGAAAATTGCATTTTTATATTCTGGTAAATCAATTCCTAATACTTTTAAACTTGAAGCTATAAAATACGTTGCAAAAACTTATGGAAAGGATTTTGGAAAATCACAAAATTTTGCAGAGATATATGAATTCCTTTTATCTCAAAAATCAGAAAATGAAAATTTTTGGGATTTTGGAAAGTCAATTTGGAAAAAATGGAATGATTCAGGAGAAGATATGGAAGAAGAAAAAAAACTAACTGTTGAAGATTATACAAATCTTTTATTAAATACACACAATCTTATTCTTCACGGAGCTCCAGGAACAGGAAAAACTCATCTTGCAAAACAGATAGCCAAAGAAATGGGATGCTCTGATGATGAAATTGGTTTTGTTCAATTCCATCCGTCTTATGATTATACGGATTTTGTTGAAGGGTTGAGACCAGTAAAGGATGAAAGTGGAAATATTACATTTGACCGAATGGATGGAGTATTTAAGAAATTTTGTAAATCTACCATTATTTCAAAATTTAGTAAATCAAAAGATTATACAGATTTATTAGGAAGAAATCCAACAGTTTGGAAAATTTCGTTAGAAGGTACTGGTGATAATAAAACTCGAACAGAGTGTATGGAGAACAATCATATCAGAATAGGTTGGAGTGAATATGGTGATATTGATATATCTACTTTTAATAACTATTCAGCAGAATATGGTGGAAGTAATGTTCTTCAAACATTTGCAAATAAAATAAAAATCGGAGATATTGTACTTTCATGTTATACAGAATGGACTATTGATGCTATTGGAATCGTAACAAGTGATTATTATTATGATGATATTGGTGGTGATTATCCACGTTACAGAGATGTTATATGGATTATGAAAGGTTTAAAATATGATATTCATAATTTAAATAATAACAAAAGACTTACTTTAGCCTCAGTTTATAAACTTAATATTTCATACATGGATGTATTAAAAATTATAGAAGATAATGATAAAAAAGATGACACAAAAGGTAATAATTCCACAGAACTAAATAAAAAATACGTTTTCATCATTGATGAAATGAATCGTGGTGAATTATCTAAAATTTTTGGAGTGGTCTCTCCCCCAATAATTGTACCACTTGAAAGGCGAGTTTTTCTACCGTTAAAGTAAAGGAAGGTAGAAAAATGAAGAATCGATTGACAGAAGAACAGATTGTGAAAATGATTCAGGAGCACAAGGAAGGAAAAAGTGTTGCTGAAATCAGCCGGGAGTATGGCGTTGCAGAACAGACATTTTACAAGTGGCAGCAAAAATACGGAGATATGAAAGTCAGCGAAGT
>JAZQNK010000096.1:0-21725 GCA_045627325.1 Treponemataceae bacterium
TTACTGTCGTATTCTTTCCAATCTTCATAGCCGTTGCTGGTTTTGCAATGAATTTCGTTCCCTTTACTATCGTATTCATTCCACTCTTCATAGCCTCTGCTGCTTTTGTGATGAATCCTGTTCCCTTTACTGTCGTATTCATTCCACTCTTCATAGCCGTAGCTGTTTTTTAAATGAATCAAGTTCCCTTTACTGTCGTATTCAGCAAGTTCATCACATATCAGCCATTTTGAAAAAGTTTCACCATTTACAGATATTTCTTTGTATACTTTTTCTCCGATATTTTGCGCATAAACACAAACTGAAAAAAACAAACACAATAGCAAGCCAATATATTTTTTCATAAAACAATTCTCCATAATTGATATAATATTTATTCAGTCTTAAATTTATAGAAAGAGCAAATTATCATGTTCTATCTGCATTTTGTGAGCTACTCTCTTACTTTTTACCCCTAGTCTAGTTTGAGTAAAGTTGTTTTCCGCGATTGCATTGATTCTGATTGTACAGATGGTTTGTTCCGATGGAACCTTTGTTCCGATTTTGCTGATTTGCATAGTTATGCTGTGGTTTAATTCCATTTTTGCCTATAAAATACATTCCCTTTGTTATACAATTATATGCATTGCTTTTGGAGACAGTTGAAAAACAAAACGGATTCAGACAAGCAACATAAAATAAATGGTATAGCATGACAGGCAATAAATCAAGAATAGAAAATTCAACAATATAAAAGCTCATTCTTTTCTTTTATAAGATATATCACCGATACAAATGCAAAAACGCATATGATACTATGATTTTCATTGGAAGTTATAAGGGTTAATTGACTTTTTACTTTCAAAAACGGGAAAACCAATTTTTATTAGGAGATTTTGATGTTAGAGAAGCAACTTCTTATTCCAGAAACTTTTTCTGCAGATCCATCCGTTCATGTTTTTAACGGAAAATTATACATTTACCCTTCACACGACCGTGATGTTGAGCTTGAATCAAACGACAACGGCGATCAGTACATGATGGAAGATTATCATGTTTATGAAATGGCAGACACAGAAACAATGCCGAAAGACTGCGGCATGATTTTTCATTTGAAAGACGTTCCGTGGGCAAAAGAGCAGCTCTGGGCTCCAGACTGTGCAGAAAAAGATGGAAAATATTATTTCTTCTTCCCGGCACGCGACAAACAGGGCTTTTTCCGCATTGGTGTTGCAGAAAGCGATAATCCTTCTGGTCCTTTCAAAGTAGAACCGGAACCAATCAAAGGCAGCTACAGCATCGATCCATGTATTTTTGCAGACGATGACGGAAGCTACTATCTTACTTTCGGCGGAATCTGGGGCGGTCAGCTCGATAAATACCGCGACAATGTTTTTAACGAAGCACACAAAGAACCAACTGGTTCAATTCCTGCTTTGGGTGGACGCATTGCAAAAATGAAGCCAAACATGAAAGAATTTGCAGAAACACCAAGAGAAATTGTTGTTCTTGACAAAAATGGCAAACCAATTGAAGGTGCAGACCATGACCGCCGCTATTTTGAAGCACCATGCCAGTTCAAGAGAAACGGCAAATATTACTTTACATATTCAACAGGCGACACTCACAAAATCTGCTGGTCAATAAGCGACAACGTTTATGGTCCATACACATACGGCGGTGTTCTTTTAAATCCTGTTGTCGGCTGGACAAACCACCACTACTGCGTTGAATTCAAAGGCAAATGGTATCTGTTCTATCACGACTGCATCCGTTCAAACGGCGTAAACCACCACAGAGATGTAAAATTCTGTTCTTTGAATTTTAATGACGACGGTTCAATCCAGACAGTAACAGTTTAATTCTTTAAGTTAAACTAAAAAAAGCAGACAAGCTGAAATAACAGCTAAGTCTGCTTTTTTCATTTTAAAACACAAAATTATTTCAATACAAAAAAAGCTGCCAGAAAAATCCGGCAGCTTTATAAATTACAGGTGCAAATCTTCATTGAAAAGCGGCGTACTAAAATAACGCTCGGCTGTATCCGGCAGCACTGTAACAACAGTTTTGCCTTTTCCAAGTTTACGGGCAAGTTCAAGAGCCGCCGCAACATTTGTACCGCTCGAAATGCCGCACATAAGGCCTTCTTTTCTTGCAAGATCTCTTGAAGTTTTTATTGCTTCAGCATCTGTAACAATATAAATATCATCATAGATTTCTTTATTTAAGTTTTCTGGAATCAAACCGTCACCGATTCCCATTTGAAGATGAGTGCCGACTGTACCGCCTGCAAGAATTGCTGCATTTTCCGGCTCAACAGCCCAGATTGTAATTTCAGGGTTCTTTGCCTTTAACGCTTCTCCAATTCCAGTAATTGTTCCGCCTGTTCCAATACCAGAACAGAAACCGTCAATCGGTCCGTCTACATCTTCAAGAATTTCAACAGCTGTTGCAGAACGATGCACTGCCGGGTTTGCAGGATTTTCAAACTGCTGAGGAATAAACACATGCGGATTTTCATGCTGCATACAGAAAGCCGTATCAATACATTCTGCAATACATGCCCCAATATCCCCGGCATCATGAATCAGCATGACTTCTGCACCATAATGCTTTACAAGCTTTCGGCGTTCTTCGCTTACAGAATCCGGCATGATAATTATCGTGCGGTAACCACGAACTGCACCAATCAATGCAAGTCCAATTCCCTGATTGCCGCTTGTAGGTTCTACAATAATTGTATCTTTATTAATCAATCCGTTCTTTTCAGCTTCAACAATCATGTTGTATGCAGTTCGTGTTTTTATTGAACCGCCGACATTCAGTCCTTCAAATTTTACAAGAACTCTTGCTGAATCTTTGTCTGTCATACGCTGCAATTCAATAATCGGCGTATGCCCCATTGCTTCCAAAACTGTTTTATAAATCATTTTTTATACTTTTCTGCTGCCTTAAGAATACTAAAGTATGAATCATTTGGTGAAAAATCCAAATCAAATAGAGGACCACGCATTGAGTCAATATAAGTCTTTTCTGAATTTTTAACAAGTTTTCTAAAACTTACACCCGAAATAATGCTTTTGTTTTCAAGAACCTGTCCCATAAAATCAGCATAACAGTCTGCAATATTTTTACTTCCGGCTGGAGCAATATCAAGCTGAGAAATGTGAATGGAAACATTCTGTTTTGCAATAGTTTTTAATGCAGCAAAATAATCCTTGCGGCTCGGCCAGTCTGCAGTCAGATGCGAAATTACGCCAACTTCGTCCACACGGCCACCAGCTTTTTTTATCAAACCTAAAAGTTTTATTACTGCATCACGTTTTTTTGCTAAATGCAGATTTGAATCGCTGTAAACGATTTTCTCATCTTCTTTTGCAAGTCCTGCAACAATTTTATAAGCCAGAACTACATAACTTTCGTCTTTATAAATTGCAGACCATGCAGAAGAGTTTTTATCACGAAGTTTTCCATTATCAATATAAATTTCAGAAGCGACATCCCATGACTCAACAACCTTAATGCCACGTGCACCAGATTTTTCCCATTTGCGCACTGCATTTACAAACGATGTAATATACCACTCAATTCTGGCATTCATCGTAGCCTGGTCTACATATGCTTTTGAAGTATCAAAATCTTCATAAAAAAACCATGCAGGAAAATGTTCATGCCAGATTAAAGGATGAATCCGAAGTGTTGTATGAACTTCTTTTGCTTTTTGAAGTACATCATTTATCGGCTTTTCATTAATCTGAAAAGGCACATCATATGAATTGCCGTCAAGAGCAGTAAAAGACACAAAACGGCTTGGCTTTATATTCAAAACTGAATCAGCACGAAGCTCACTGCTGGAAGTCAAACTTGAAAAATTAACCTGTACCAGATATGCAGTTTTTTCTTGCTTCAGCTGATTGCAATCAAAACCGACTCCTATTGAATCAATTAAACCTTGATAAGAATCTTTTATGGAAGTTAATTTAATTTCTTCTGTAGATTTTGGTGCAGCACACAAACATAATGGAAAAACTGCAGCAAAAATAACAACCCCAAAACAACGTAAAAAATTTCTCATACAGACACTATAACGATTATGAAAAACTTTGAAAAGCTAATAATTTTCAATTAATGCATCTGCTGACAAAAAAAATGGAATATTCGCGCAATTTGTGCCTGCTTTCTGCCCTATTGTACAAAATGTGCATTTATCTGTAAAATTATGAACAGTCGGTTAAAATCATTTTATAAGTTTATCCGGCAGAAAGGGGCTGTCCAAAAAGATTTGTCATGCTGAACTCGGTTCAGCATCTACACTACATATAGCCTAGAGATTCCGAACTGAATTCGGAATGACACTATGCAATGAACTTCTTGGACAGCCTCTAAAGATAATATTTACAATTTGACCGGTGGTTTTATGAAAAAGATTCTTGCAGTTTTACTTTTAGTTTTTATGGCAATAACAGTTTTTGCAGAAGATGCAGTTTTAAAAGACACAGAACCATCTTTGTTTGATTATATTACATGGCGCGGAGACCTTACATTTGACCAGGCACCTTTTAATGAACTTGACAGTGCAATTCTTGCAATGCTTACATACCTTGATTACGGCGACATTGACATCGGGTCTGGCGCAAAAGCCCTTACATTAACTGAAGTTGCAAACAGATATTTTGCCGCAGAATCAAGATATGATGCTACAGAAAATTTTATGATAATCTGGCAGCACTGCATTTACATGCTTGAACAGGCTGCAAAATCGAAACGGTTCGGTTCAATAGAAATGCATGACTATGTAAATGTCATCGACACAAAAACACAGCTGCAATTCAGTGCAATAACTTTTTCGCTTGCAAAAAACAGACATTATGTCGCATACAGAGGCACAGACAACACAATCATCGGATGGAAAGAAGACTGCAACCTTGCAGTAAAAAAAGAAGTGCCTGCACAAAAAAAAGCATCTGCTTATCTTGAAGACATTTCAAAACGATACGAAGGCAAACTGATAATTGGCGGCCATTCAAAAGGCGGAAACCTTGCCCTTTATGCAGCCGGAAAAGCAGCTAAAGACACAAGAGACAAAATTGAAAGCGTCTGGAATTTTGACGGTCCGGGCTTTTTGGACAACAAGGTTGTAAAAGACACATTAAAAACTTATGGCAGCAAAATTCACACATTTCTTCCGGAAACTTCAGTTGTCGGCATGATGCTTAACCACACAGATAATTATGTACCGGTTGCAAATCTTGAAAAGAAAAGTTCTTTCTTTGACCAGCACAATATTTTTACCTGGAAAATAGAATCATGCAAATTTGTTCCAATCGGACAAGTTTCCAATGCAAGCAATATCGTTTACGCAACGACTCAGGCACTTCTGCAGGATTTTACAGTTGACCAGACGACACAGTTTATCAACATCATTTTTGAAGCAGCAGACAAAGCAGGACTTCATACTGTAAATGATCTTGCAGACCAGCCGATTAAATTTGCATCTTCGCTTGCAAACAGCTATTCTTCTGCAGATAAAGAAACGCAGAAACTCTGCAAATATATTGTTTCATCAATGCTTTCAACTGCAAACGCCACAAACAAAGGCTTAAAACAAAAGAAATAATCTGCACATATTTATTTTCTTTCAAGCCCTGAACTTAAGTTATGTTCAGGGCTTATTTTTTAACCTTGAATCCATTCAAGACAAACGTATTTCACAATCTGTCAGAACAGACAACACTTCATCGTCACGACTGATGCAGGCACCTGTTTTGACTTTTACAGCTTTAACAGTCAGTTCAAGCATTTTCTCTTTAAGTGCCTTGTCAACAGCAATGGCGAACCTCGACGCAGAGCGTCGGGGTATTGAACCCGTCGGCGCGAATAAATCCTTCATCAATAATAAAACAGTCTTTATGTTTCAGCTCATGAAAAAATCTTGCAAGCATAACACGCTGTTTTTCACCACCGGAAACATGCTCGCCGTTACTGCAAAGATTTCGGTTTTCAAGCGTTTCAAGATCCAGCAAACTTTTTAAACTTTCATATTCAGCTTTGTCAAAAGCATCGCCTAAAAAATGTTATCTTTCATCAGCATTTTTGTACGCTCCTTTTGATATCTTCTATTTTTCTTTTTGCTGGAAGTCGTAATGCACCAGGATCAGTAACATCAGACATTTGAGGAATCATGACCTTCAAATAATAAATTTTTCCAGAATCTGTTTTAATCGACTCACAATTGCAAATAATTTTATACTCAACAGTTTCATTCGTTCTAGAACAACCTTTAACATTTTATACGGTTTAAATTATAATATTAGATATCCTAATATTTAGTATAAAACTTTTTTCATCCTTGTCAGCAAATACATTAACAGCTTTTTATATTCATTAAAGTTTTACAGATAAATATAAAATTTTACTAAACGTTGCTGAAAACATTCAGAAAATCGGCGCAGAAATAGATCTTTTCAAAATCTAAGCCGTTTCTAAACGGAATCCAGTTTTAAGTCTGAAAAAAACAAAAATAAGCATCTTTTCAGTTTTTTTATTTTTTTCCATTAAAATTAAAGAAACTTATTGACAAACAATATTATACTCTGTATAACATAATTATTGAAATAATATTATTGCATTGATTTTATTAGACAAAAAAAACAGGAGGCATAAATGACTGTTAATACGGGCATTGCTATGTTAGATGCCGTTGTGTTGTCTGTTGTTGCACAAGAAAACAACGGAACATACGGCTATAAAATAACACAAGATGTCCGAAACGTAATGGATATTTCAGAAAGCACCTTGTATCCTATATTGCGCCGCCTTCAAAAAGACGGTTGTCTTGAAACATATGATCAGGAATGTGCTGGAAGAAATCGTCGTTATTATAAAATAACATCCAACGGCATGCTTCAGCTTGATTCATTCAGACAGGAATGGATTAAATACCGGCAAAAAATTGACCACATTCTTATGGGGCAGCCGCTCGAAGAAGATGAAGAAAACCCAAGTTGATACAAACGACTGGTCTAAAAAATCTTTTTTAGACAAAAGAACTTCATCTTTAATTTTGATTGTGCACAAGGTACCCGCAAAAAAAATGCGGATTTTTCTGGAGGATTTATGACACGAAATGAATATCTTTCAAGACTGCGGTCTTGCATTCAGGCACTTCCGCTTGATGAACAGACAGAAGCCCTGGAATTTTATCAGGATTATTTTGCAGATGCAGACAATGACGAAGCTGTAATGGCAGAACTTGGAACACCTGAAGAACTTGCTGAAACAATAAAAGCAAAATTTGCCTGTGTTCCGGCAAACATGCAAAGCAGCAAAGACAAAGACAGCGAAAAAGCCGATTTTAACAGAAGAACTTCTTCAAGCGGGCGCTCATTTGTTTTTGAAAACAAAGACATAAGAGCTTTAGATTTATCTTTTGGAGCAGCAGAAGTTGTAATGATTTCCGGCGAGCGCTTTTCTGTTGAAACAAGAGGAATGGATCCCTGCAGCATAAGATGCGAAGTGACACCATATGGAACCCTTGCAATTGACAACCAGAAAAGAATTTTATTTGACGGACAAGGCAACAATCTGTTTTCTAATTTTTTCAGACATGAAAACCGCAAGAACTGGCATCCGCGCATTCTGCTTACAATTCCAGAAAATGCACAGCTCGATTCAATTAAAATAAGAGTTGGTGCAGGCTCCCTTGTAACAAAAGGCGTTTCGGTTTCTTCAAGCAGAACATCTCTTGATGTCGGTGCAGGAAATCTTGTTTTCAAAGGCATCAAAGGCGGACTTTGCGACATTCATTGTGCAATGGGCAACATTGAAACAAGCGGAACATTTACAGGCTTTTCAAAAATTGACTGCGCAATGGGATGCATCAAAGTTGCTGTAAATGGAACTGCGGAAGATTATTCGTATGATGCACAAGTCGGTCTTGGCGAAATTAAATTCGGACAGGAGAAAAAAAGCGGCATTAATTCAAGCTGCACGGCACGAAAAGAAAACCACTTTTTGATTAACTGCGGAATGGGCAGTGTTACTGTTTCATTTTATTAAGAAGGCTGAAAAACATTTTCGCCGCTGACGCGGTGTCTTTATTAGGAGTTTTTATGAACAAGAGATTGTATAAATCACAGAATAAGATGATTGCAGGTGTTTGTGCCGGCATTGGTGAATATTTCGGAATTGATCCGACAATAGTCCGACTTGGTTTTATTATTCTTTTAGTTGTTGGTGTTGGCATTCCATTTCTTGTATACATCATCGGGCTGGTTATCATTCCAGACAGACCATTTTCTTCATCAGAACAGCAATACGAAGAAGAAATGAAAAGCGCAAATGAATATGACCGTTCAGATGAAGAATTTGACAAATACTTTAGAAAAGATAAAATTGACGACAAACAATAGCCTGGAGTAAATTTTTACAGACCGCATGTTTTGTACATATTTTTTAATCTGCACGAAACATGCGGAAATTTTAAAATATTGGAGCATAATTATGATTTTATCGTTGTTTATAATAGCGGTTGTCTTTTTTGCACTTGTACTGGCATTAAAGATTATTCTTGCAGTTTTTGGAATTGTCATACCAATTCTTTCATTCAGTTTTGGTTTAATTTTCAAAATTTTCGGCGGAATTTTTACCATAATTGGAATTGCCTTTTTGATAGGCCTGATTCTGTAGCACATAAACGGCTCTTAAATAATGCATGTACAGCGGATTTTAATCTTTTAAATCCGCTGATAAATACTGCATTTTTTTGAGGAATCTTAAAACTGAAAGAACAAAACTTTTATGTATCTGTTCCACAAAAATATCTGGAGAGAAAAAAAATGAAAACAAACAAACTTGACTTTATTGCTTCAAAACCATTTGTAATTGCCGCATTGCTTCTGCTTATGCTCATTCCACTTAGTTTTATAAAATCTCTTGTACAAGACAGAAGCTTTTACAGAGACGAAGCTGTTGATTCAATTTCAATGCCAATCGGCGGAAAACCGCAGGTTCAAGGTGTTTTAATTGCCATGCCTTATTGGGAAGAAACAAAACGCGAAACAGTTTCAAACGGCACAAAAAATGTAGAAATTTCAAGAACAAAAAAGTATTTAATTTCTGCACCAATTGATTATAAAGTTAATTCAAAAATTAACCCTTATTTTTTGAATCGCGGAATTTTCAAAGTGCCTGCATTTACGGCAGACATTCAAATGAACGTTGATTTTTCGCCAGTTGATTTCAAGCAGTTTTCTATAGAAGAAAAAAACTTTATCAAAGACGAATGCATTCTCATGCTTGGCATTTCAAATACAAAAATCTTAAAAGAACTTCCTGAATTTTTTTCGGAAACTTCATCTTTAAAACAGAGCGAACTGAAACTTTCAGAAATTTCACCGTTTAATGCAACAATTTTTTATTCACTGCCAGAAGATTGCTTTAATTCCAATTTCAATCTGACAAGCTCATTTAAAATTCAAGGTTCAGAAAGAATCGACATTGTACCGATTGGAACAAACAACGACTTTTCAATGAATTCAACATGGAACTCGCCGAGTTTTTCCGGAGGATGGCTTCCGACAGACAGAAAAATTGAAGACACCGGTTTTTCTGCAACATGGAAAATTCCAGGTCTTTCAACTGCTTTTTCTCATGCATGGAAAAATGAAAGCAGCACATTAGAATTTCATAATGATTCGTGGAGCAAACAGCAGTCTGTGCGCACAGAATTAATTCTGCCTGTTGACAATTATCAAAAAACGACACGAAGCGTAAAATATGGAATTCTTTTTCTGCTTGTTCCATTCATTTCGCTTTTTCTCTGCGAACTTTTTGTAAAAATCAAGGTTCATCCGATTCAATATTGTCTGATTGGCATTGCAGACATTCTGTTTTATCTGCTGCTGCTTTCAATTTCTGAGCATTTGAGTTTCTGGACAAGTTATTTTATTTCTGCCGGAGCAGTCTGCCTTTCTACTCTTTTCTATACTTCCGGTGTTTTCAAAAATTTCAAATGGGCTTTGATTTTGTCAGGGATTCAGCTTGTTTCTTATGTTTTTCTGTTTGGCACGCTGCAGGCAGAAGATTATGCACTGTTAATTGGAAGCATCGGACTTTTTGTTGTGGTTGTGCTTCTAATGACATTAACACGCAAAATTGACTGGTACTCGTTAACACAAGACCAGGAAAGTAATTTATAAAGTTTTTTAATTTTACTAAAACTGCAATTTTTTATTGTGAATGTCAAAAAAAAATGCACCTTCTGAAATTGAACTTTATTTGTCCAACTTCAGGGGTGCACTTCATTTCAAGGCTCTTTTTTTATAGGAACTTAAGGAAGTCTAAAAGTTTGATTTCTTCCTTAGGAAAAGAAAGTTTTTCCGTACCCAATGTTTCATAGTGTTTTTCCTGTTCATCCCTGGTGCAGGAAATGGCACCAAACCTGTACTTGTATTCAAGTTCCATTCCAAGATCCCAGTAAGCGTATCCATTGTTTTTAAGGAATAAACCAAGGATGCACATTTGTACTGTCCCGACATCATCTTCATTATGAAAACCACTTAAACTGGCATAGGCGTTTCTTGTCGTAAATCCGATTTCACCGGCTACAAGTTTTCCGTCATGCCAGATTTCCACAGAATCAATGCTCACTTTTTCATCAGGGGTTTCATGAATTGCCTTGAAACTTTTCAAAAGATCATCTGTTAACCATGTTTCTGGATAAGCCTTTAAAAGTTCTTTCATGCATTGATCATAGGCTTTGTTAAAGGTGAGGGTGTAATCTGCGAATTTTCCATTAAGCCAAGCCTTGAGTTTTTTGGATACATGAAGTTTGTCAAAAGGAATTATCAGCTTGTTTGCGTGGTATTTTATGGTCATGAAGTTCCGGAAAAACTTCTGTTCCTTCTCCTTGCCTTTGTTCCTTAGATTTTCAAAGTCTTTTTCCTTGAGTTCTGCAATCTTTGTAACTCTTTTCTTCATGGACATGGGATAGTAGCCAAGTTCCAGAGCCCTACGGATTATACTTTCATCAAAATCGTCACTTACAGCTTCGTCATATACAGTATTTTTTACAGCATACTCAAGGGGATCTGCTTCGTTGAAAAGGTAGCAGTTTTCCATGAAGTTGTCTTCAAGAATATTCCTTAAATCATCAAGTTGTTCTGGATGAGTAATTTTTGCTGCATTGTCATAAATCATCATTGCAAAGATGTCATCAATATCCATATCTTAAATGTAATGCATTTTTTGATTCTGCATCATCACCACCTTTAGTCTGAATAAGAACAACTTTGATTTTATCTTCAGCAGAAATTGCCTGAGCTAAAACAGAATTAATTGCATAATATGTTTCTCCTGAATATTCAATAAATGAGTTTTCATCTACAGGAAAATGTCTTCTGCTCAATTTCAAAGGTGCATTTTGATTTTAAGCTGCGCTTAAAAAGTTTTACTCTTTTCCGTTCCAACAGTATGTACAAAGCTTGCACTGGTCAATTCCAACAGATTCAAGCATATCATCAAGACGATGAAATGCAAGTGTTGTAAAATGCAGCTGCTGGCGGATAGCTTCAAGCATTTCTTTATAGTTCTGGCTGTCAGGATCAGCATAAGTTGCAAGAACTTCCGGTGAAACATTGTCGCCTTCCCGCATTTTGATGATGCGGCGTGTAATAAGGTCGAGTTCTGAATTTGAACGTGAAAAGTTCAGATATTTGCAGCCGAACAAAAGCGGCGGACATGCCGGGCGAACATGCACTTCCTGTGCACCGCTCTGATAAAGAAAATCTGTCGTTTCACGCAGCTGTGTGCCGCGGACAATTGAATCATCAATTAACAGAAGCTTTTTGCCTTTTATAAGCTGATGAACAGGAATAAGCTTCATGCGCGCAATTAAATTGCGCTGCGCCTGGTTCTGCGGCATAAAAGAACGCGGCCATGTCGGAGTATATTTGATAAACGGACGTGCAAACGGAACGCCGGACGCATTTGCATAGCCGATTGCATGAGCAATTCCAGAATCCGGCACACCTGCAACAATATCAGGTTTTACTTCCTGCCGCGATTCATCACGTTTTGCAAGCATTTCGCCGCAGCGGTAGCGCATCTTTTCAACGTTGACACCTTCGTATGTTGCAGTTGGATAACCGTAATAAATCCACAGGAATGTACAGATTTTCATTTTGTCTTTTGCAGGCTGTTTTACTTCGATTCCATTTGCCATGCTTATAAAAACAATTTCCGCAGGTCCCAATTCTTTTGCATCTTCATAGCCAAGATTTACATAAGAAAAGCTTTCAGAAGCAATGCACCATGCATCCTGCTTTTTGCCAATCAATAAAGGCAGGCGTCCAAGTTTATCACGTGCAGCATAAATTCCCTGCGTGGTCATCAAAATAATTGTCATTGAACCTTCAATAACGTCTTGAACAAAGCGAATGCCCTCTTCTATTGAAGATTTTTGATTTATAAGAGAAGCAACAAGTTCCGTTGCATTAATGCTTCCACCGCTCATTTCAAGAAAGTGCGTTGCACCTGCTTCAAGAGTTTTCTTTACAAGTTCATTCATATTTGTAATAAGACCAACAGTTGCAATTGCGTAGCTTCCCAAATGAGAATGAACAAGAAGTGGCTGCGGTTCATTGTCAGAAATACAGCCGATACCCATATTTCCAGTCATTTCATCAACGTCTTTTTCAAACTTTGTACGAAACGGAGAATTTTCAATATTGTGAATGGCCCGTTGAAATGCGCCGTTATCACAAGTTGTCATACCGCCACGTCGAGTACCAAGATGAGAATGATAATCAATTCCAAAAAACAAATCCAGCGCGCAACTTTGTTTTGAAACAACACCAAATAATCCGCCCATGAAATAACTCCTCTATATTAACACCTGCCGGAATTTTTTTGAAAATAACCGGTGTTTTCATTTTATCTTAAAAGCCTAAAAAAAGCTTAAAAAATCTTTTACAAAAAGCGCATTACAAGCTCTGCACATAAAACCGCAAAAGAAGCACATGCCGCAACAGTTAAAAGTCCTTTTTCGAACCACGCAAGAACCAGAGCCGTAATACAGCCGGCAGCTGCCGTAATGACACTTGAAGTTGCATAAAAAATCGAAGGAAATGTCATTGCACCAAGAACAGCATAAGGCACATAATACAAAAACGATTTTATAAATGCATTCTGAATTTTATTTTTGCACAGCACTAACGGAACTGCACGCACCGCATAAGTAACAGACGCCATAACGGCAACATATTTCAAAAAAAGCAAAGTGTCATTCATTTTTTGCCTCTTCTTCGTCTTTTAATGGAGCAATCAATGCAAAAATTGCACTTGAAGAAACAGCACAAATTATTATTGCAAAACCACCGGAAATATTGCTGAATAAAGGTGCAAACTTAAAAAGCACGCTCATCAGAGAAGACACAAGCACAACAAACGCAACAGACCGGCTTTTTTTTGCCGGCGGAATGATAATTGCAATGAACATTCCATAAATTGCAATTCCAAGTGCATTTGAAATAATCTCCGGAAGAATGTTGCCGGCAAGCGCACCAAGTGCAGTACCCAAAGCCCAGCCAAAATATGGCATTAAAATCAAACCGAACATATACCATCGGCTCACTTGATTTTTCTGGCTTGAAGCAACAGCAAAAACTTCATCTGTATTTACAAACGCAATAATAAAACGGTCTAAAACAGAAACATTCGAATCAAGCTTTTGAGAAAGAGAAACAGACATTAATGAATAACGCAGATTAATAACAAATTGAGAAAGAGCCATCTCAACAAACGGAAGTCCCTGTGCAATAATCGGAACACCGGCAAGCTGACCAGCAGAAGTAACATTTACCATTGAAATAAGGACAGTCTGCCACACAGCAAAACCCTGGTTAATTGTATAAATGCCAAAAGCAAATGACACTGATAAATAACCCAGACAAATTGGAATGCCATGGCGCAGGCCTTGCATAAAAAATGCTGAATGTTCCGCTCTTTTCATGATGGCGAAGTATAACATAATCTGTTTATTTTGTCACAGTGGTTTAATATATTTGTTTGAAAGTTTTGTTATTTTTTTGCAATTTCTGCGGTTTTATGCGTTTTAGTGAGCTTTCTTTATTGATATTTATTTTTATTTTTAATACCATAAAGACAGATTAATTCTTTAATTTTTAGAGCAACTTTGAAAACGCAATGCTTCATGCCGTTGAATTTTAACAGCATGAAACACAACGTAATAAAGCTGCGGCATCTTAAAAAAACTGATTTTTTTAGATGCATAAAACAACTTTGTGTCTTTCTAAAAAATGCAGTTCAAAATCTAGTTACTGCTCAAACTTTTATAGGAAAAACACCTTTTATTCTCATTGTTCACCGGAGTTAAACTAATGTTTAAAAATTCAGAAATTTTTGAAAGCGCACCTGTTCCAAAAGCAGTTGCAAAACTTGCGCTGCCAACAATGCTGACAATGCTTGTCAATGTTTTGTACAACATGGTTGACACCTATTTTATTGCACGTACAGGCGACCCAAACCAGGTTGCAGCAGTAAGCATTGCAACACCTGTTTTTTTGTTTCTTATGGCAGCCGGAAATATTTTCGGTGTAGGCGGCAGCGCATACATTTCCCGGTCTCTCGGCGAAAAACAATATGAACGCGCTAAAAGCATTTCGTCATTCTGCTGTTTTGCAGGAATCTTTACAGGTTTGTTAATCGGTACTGTTTTTGTAATTTTCAACAAGCCTATTTTAACAGCCTGCGGAGCAAGCAATAATACAATCAGTTTCGCAACAGAATATCTTAAATGGATTGCTTTTGGTGCACCATTTGTTGTTCTTGGCTGTGCTTTTGCAAACATTGTACGTGGCGAAGGTTCTGCAAAAACATCTATGTTCGGTCAAATGCTCGGTATGGTTGTAAACATGATTCTTGACCCGATTATGATTTTGAACATGAATATGGGCGTAAAAGGTGCTGCAATTGCAACAATTATCGGAAACATCTGTACATGTATTTTTTATCTTGTGTATATTCTTTCAAGCAAACGCACGGTGCTTTCACTTTCACCTTCGCAATTCCGCATGGATCAAGGGATTTTTTCAAATGTATTTGCAATTGGCACACCAGCATCTTTGAATAACATTCTGATGAGTCTTTCAAACATTTTTATGAATAAATTTCTTGCAGGTTATGGCGACATTCCAATTGCATCAATGGGAATTGCAATGAAAGCTAATATGTTTGTTGTTTTCATGCAGCTTGGACTCGCAATCGGCGTTCTGCCGCTTATCGGCTACAACTACGGCGCCAAAAACTTCAAGCGCATGACATCTGTCATCAAATTTTCTGCAATTGCCAATCTGTGCATCGGTTCTGCCATTACAGTTTTATATCTTTATCTTACAGAACCTATCGTCAAACTGTTCATTGACAACAAAGAAACAGTTGCATATGGAATCCAGATGGTTCGCGCACTTCAAATTTCAATGCCTGTAATCGGAATACTTTTTGTTCTAAGCAATTCTTTCCAGGCAATGGGAAAAAGCATTCCGTCAATGGTTCTTTCTATCAGCCGTCAGGGTTTTGTATTTTTGCCAACCTTAATTATAATGAACAAAATCATCGGATTGGACGGCATCATTTATTCACAGCCGATTGCAGATATTATTTCAGTATTTATTGCTATTGGAATGTTTCTTTCGTTAAAGAAATCTTTCAGCAGCGAAACTGAAATGCCTTCAAAGGAAAACAATTAAAGGCAGACACTAGAAATTCTATTTTTAGTGCTAACTTTGAAATATCTCAAATAACAAAAATATTTGAAAAATGCGTGTATGCAAGACAATTTTTATGCTTTAGAAATTCCTTTTGCATATGCGCATTTAAATTATTTAAAAACTCCATTTTTTTTGCTTTGCAAAATCACAGTAAAATGAAATCACAAAAAAATTTGACATTCTATTAAACCGTGCTATCCTAAATCTATGCCGATGATTACAGCAAAAACAGAAGCACATTGCACAATGTGCCTTATATTTAAAGACAGTGAATTACTTGTAAAGGCAGAATCTTCTATTGAGCTGCCCGAGCAAAAGGTTTTGCAACGCTGTTTTGAGCAGCATCATGCAAAAGATTGGTTTACAGAAACAGATAAATACTATACAGCAGCACTTCTCGAAGAAGGTGCCCCAACACCTGCCGGACACAGATGGGTAAAACTAAGGGAACTTTTTGCCATAAATGCTTCATATTCTGCTGTTGCAGCCCGTGCACTTGCGCTGCTCAAATGGCGCAAAACTGCAAGGTTCTGCGGTTGCTGCGGCGGACCAATGCAGGACGACAAATATGAAACAGCAAGAACATGCTCATTATGCGGCAATGTTGTTTTTCCGCGCATTTCTCCTGCAATTATTATTCTTGTTTCAAAAGGCGACAAATTTCTGCTTGCACGGCATGCAACACGAAACACAGATTTGTATACGTGTCTTGCAGGGTTTATGGAACACGGCGAAACAATCGAAGAATGCGCAAAACGCGAAGTAAAAGAAGAAACAGGCATTGAAATTGAAAATATCCGCTATTGCGCAAGTCAGGCGTGGCCATATCCAGACCAGCTCATGATTGGGCTCCGTGCAGACTGGAAAAGCGGCGAACTCATACTGCAGGAAAGCGAAATTGACGATGCAAAATGGTTCAGCAAAGACAATCTGCCGCCAATTCCAAAAGCAGGTTCTCTGGCTTATCAGTTAATAAATGGAATAATCTAAACAGCTAAGCTTCTAACAAAAAAGGCGGCAGTTCCACACAATGTGAAATTGCCGCCTTTTTATTTTTCATCTGTATTTATAATTTTTTAATTGTCCGCACAACACGGAAACCGGTCAAACCGTTTCTTCCGTAAATATTAAGCGAAAGCCTTGAAGAAACAGTACACAACGAAGCAAAACTGTACCAGCTTCCGCCACAAATTGAACGGTAATTAATTCCGGTATTAATCGATGCTTTTTCGTCTGCACTAAGATTATCGTCTTCGTGAAATTCAAACGGATCCCAGCACCATTCCCAGACATTTCCACTCATATCCTGAAGCCCAACTTCATTAGGCTGTGTCGTGCCAGAAACATGTGTTTTTGCCTTTGAATTTGATGTATACCAGACATAGTTTTTAACTTCTTTTGAAGCTTTTTCATCAAATGTGTTATGTCCGGCAAATTTCTTAGCATAACCGACAACGTTTACACCGTCTTTGTTAAGGTCTCTCTCAATAACAGGACCGCCCATTGCACACCACATCCATTCTTTTTCCGTCGGCAATCTGTAGCCGTCAGAATTGCGGTTCCACTCAACAGCAACCCATTCTTCATCATTATTAATTGGAACAGGACCCCAGTCATCAGGATTTGTACTTCCCTTAATTTTATAAGCAGGTGTAAAACCGTTCATAATGCTCAATTTATTGCAGAAAACAATTGCATCAAACCAGCTTACATTCTGCACAGGGTTTGCCATTTTTTCTTCTTCATTTGAATATGTACTGCGTGCATTATCACTCGGGTCAATATCCATTACAGCAAAATATGTACTGCGGGAAATTTCCGATGTACTTACTTCAAGATCATATGGAATGTCTTCAATTCTAGGAGCATTTGCAGAACGAATATATTTGCCTGCCGGAACAACCTTTGCATCAAATTTAAACCACTTTGCATAAAGAGTCAGGTCATTTGACGGAGTAATATCAACAGGAAGTTCATCCTGACGTTCATAAATTACATCTAAAGTTGAAAGTGCCGAATCAAGAGGCTGCTTTTTATTGACAACAGAGTCTGCACTTGTTTTATCTGTTGCAGAAATTGAAACAGCACCTTTTTTCCGTTTAAGCATACGCTCAAAAAGCTTTCTGGATTCAGCTGCCTGTGCCCGCGCTGCAACTTCAACAGGTGTTTTAAAAGATGAATCAGCATACCAGCCTGCAAAACCATATCCTTCTTTTTTTGGAACAGGCAGCGACGTCTGCGGGGTTTCAACTGTGTATTCGCTTACATAAACTTCTGGAAGCACACCACCATTTGTTCTGTAAACAATTGAATAAGGCACAGGAATCCAATGTGCATATGCAGTAGTATCTTTTGTAATCTGTGTATTTTCAGAAAGACGCTTCTTATAGCCCTTATCAAGGTACCAGCCGTCAAAAGTATAACAGTCACGTTGTGTTTCAGGCAATTTGCCGACAACCGGTGCCGAGCTGGTTACGGTGCGGCTTGCACAATCTTTGCCACCAAGAGTATCAAAAGTTACAGTACACTTCCAAAGTGCATAAAAATCTTTATTTCCAGTTGAACCTTTTGATATTGTGCCGGAAATTTTACGTGTTCGGTTTGCATCAGCATACCAGCCCATAAATTGCCAGCCGTCACGTCTTGGATTTTCAATCGTAAATGTAGGCATTTCACGGTTATACAGCGAAGTTTTTACAGTTTCGTTTGCACCAGAGCCATAAAGATGCATAAAAATTTTATGATCTTCTGGTCTAAAATGAGCATAAAGAGTTTTATTGCCAAATGTACCGGCTTTTATAGATGTAAGCCCATTATTTGAACCGTCTTTATCTTCAAGCCAACCATCAAAAACCCAGCCGGCTTTTTTTGGCACAGGCAATGTTAAATTGTCTTCTATTGTATAAGATGAAGAATCAAAAAGTTTTGTACCGTCTTTATCAAAAAAGCTTACAGAATAATTTTCAGGAATCCATTGTGCATTGAATTTCAAATTTCTGGCCGTATTAGCAGGAATTTCACTGAATATTTGATTTAAACCGGCTGCTTCGCGCCATCCGGCAAAACGATAACCATTTCGCTGAGCAACAGGCAAACCATAAGCAGAATCAGATATTACAAATTCTTTTATTGCAGCATCTTCATCAACAAGATTTCCGCCCGTACAATTGAATTTTACGCTATATACAACAGGCTTCCACTGTGCATAATATATGCGGTCTCCGGTTGAACCTTTTTCAAGACAATCAACAGCCACATTCTGCTTTTCATCTTCGCCAAGTTCATACCAGCCTTCAAAAACGAAACCTTTTTTAGAAGGCACGTCAAATTTTACAAAATCCTCAATAGTATAAGATTTTTTCTGACAGGTTTCATCATCTTTGAAAAATGAAAGCTCATATTTTAATGGAGTCCATAAAGCTTTAAGCGAAACATCGCCATAAGTATTCGGTGCAATAGACAAAATCTTCTGTTTTTTGTCATTCTGCCAGCAAGCAAAACTGTATCCTTCTCGTTCCGGCGTTTCAAGATAATAACTTTCTTCGCTTGTAAAATAGCTTGCAATCGGCGAAGCATCTTCTGCAAAAGAACCGCCGTTCAAATCATAGTCAACTGCATATTCCAAAGGCTGCCATGTAACAAGAATATTTGCATCTTTGTCTTTTTCTTTGATAAAACTAAAAGCATTTTCGCTGCCATCACAAGATTCATCAGACACAAGAACATCAAGCACGGCATAGCCGTTATGCGGCTTTAAATTTATGTGAACACACGAATCGTCATCTTTATAAAGACTTACGCTTCCATGAATGCGGCTTCTAGGATCTATATAAATTCCATCCAGGGAATTTTCAAATTCAGCAGAAATTACAACATCAGATGCAGGCATTACAAATTTTGAACCAGTAATGATTTTGCTTTTTCCGTCAGCAGCAAAGCGCAGGCTGTTTTTTACAAGCACTTTTCCTTCATCTGCAACAACTTCAAGCGAAATCTCCTGTCCTGCACAAGCCTTAATAAGTGCCGGTGTAATTGTTCCACCTTTTATATCTGATACAACAAGATTATATAATTTGGGTTGAGAATTCAGTAAAGCTAACTGCCGGAGCATTTCTTCAAGTTCAGCTTTACGCCGTGCTTCTTCTTCAAGCGCAAGCCTCTGTGCTTCCATGCGCTCTGCCTGTTTTTTTGTACAAGAACGAATAACAAGACACAACAGAATAAGCACAACAATACAGATGCTTATGACTATCTTTTTAACTTTTTTCTTTTTCGTTTCCGTCAAAATTCTTCTCCCCGAATAACAAAATAATTATCAGCTTTTGCGGCACACAAAAACTCATCCTTGAGATTTTTTAAGATACCTTGATAATATTTTGCCCTGAACGTAAAAATACTTTTTAAAACTTTTTTATCAATTTATTATCGGCAAAAGTCTAAAATTTAGGCACCGCATTATCGACAAAAAACTAAAAAAAATAACTTTTAAATTGTAAAATTTAAATGCAAATCTTTTCTGCCGTTTACAAATAAAAAAAGAGGAAAAACCACAGAAGCAGTTTTTCCTCTTTTAAATTTAATATTCATACAACAGCACTTTTTCATTTTCTTTACAATACTTTTTATTACACAGCCAGTCTAAAACAGCTTAAGACCGGCTGTGCCATGCAGTCTTTTTAGCAGTACAATTCTGCGCATTGACTGCAAAATACAAATCAATGCACAGTTTTATAAACTTTTAACTGTTTCAAAACAAGCCTGAAACAGTTAAAAAAATTACAGATTATCGAAGAAACCTTTTGCTTTGAGTAATTCTGCATTCAAAATACCACCAAGTGCAGCACCACGTTTTGTGTTGTGGCTTAATGCTACAAACTTAATGTCGAATACGTTACATGGGCGAAGACGTCCGATTACACATGCCATACCTTTTTCTGTTTCACGGTCACGGCGTGGCTGTGGACGGTTTTCTTCATGGCGAACAACGATTGGATGTTCTGGAGCAGAAGGCAATTTTAATTCCTGTGGAAGTGATGTATAACTTGTCCAGATTTTTTCAATTTCTTCCATGCTAGGTTTTTTATCTGCAAATTCCAAAGAAACACATGCTGTATGTCCATCAACAACTGGTACACGTGTACATGTAGAAGAAACGATTGGATATTCTGAGTTTACAATCTTTCCATCTTTTACAGAACCAAGAATCTTAAGACATTCTTTTTCAGTTTTTTCTTCTTCACCACCAATAAATGGAACGATGTTATCAATCATATCGAATGATGGAACTCCTGGATAACCTGCACCTGAAGTTGCCTGTAAAGTTGTAACTACCATTCTCTTGATTGGATAACCAGCTTGAATTAAAGCGTGGATTGGCATCATATATGTCTGTAAAGAACAGTTTGGTTTTACAGCGATAAAGCCTTTGTCCCAACCGTTATGTTTTTTCTGATCTTTAATTACGTCCAAGTGTGAGAAGTTGATTTCTGGAACGAGCATTGGAACATCTTCTGTCCAGCGGTTAGCACTTGCATTTGAAACAACTGGAATTCCTTCTGCAGCGTAAGCAGCTTCCAATTTTTTGATGTCATCTTTTTTAGGAAGCTCCAAAGCAGAGAATACAAACTGACATTTACCAATTGCTTTTTCTGCAAGGTTTGCATCTTCTACCATTAAGTTAGCAACGCCTTCTGGAATGTTTTCACCAATGAGCCAGCGGTTTGCAACTGCATCTTTATATAACTGACCTGCAGAACGTGGACTTGCAGCAACGTATGTTACTTCAAACCATGGATGATTTTCCAACAATTTGATATAGCGCTGCCCAACCATACCTGTAGCGCCTAAAACACCAACTTTAATTTTTCCAGCCATAATATTACCTCTTTCCCGTCATCCCGAACTTGTTTCGGGATCTCTCAATCAGATGCTGAAACAAGTTCAGCATGACATTTATTT